>JBGAHR010000067.1:0-22949 GCA_044226045.1 Chitinophagaceae bacterium | reverse complement strand
TTCTTGATTTATAATGAGGAAGTTGCCCGTGCCTCAACCTGTGCCATCCGTTGGTCTCCCGTTCTTAATAACTTACGGAAGCCCAACCACAACGTAATGCGAAAAACATAATATACCATTATACTCGAAACTCTACGAAGCTGTGCGGTATTCTCTTCATTTCGAACACTAAAATGGCTACATTCATGTTCCTAAAGAAAAAAGCATAGGAAAAAGCCTACACTTTCTGATCGCTAAACATGTATTCAGTAGCTTACCTCGTGAATCCGGACTATCGGGTAAGTTTAAATCCAATGTTTATTAATTTACTAATTTAGCAGAAGAATGGCATCCAGAATTAAGATCGGGACTGTTCTTATCAAGATTAGTAAAATAAAAATCCAGCATTATGAGAATAGACGGAGGCACAGTTATATAATTTTTAAAGCGGCATCGGCCGCTTTTTTAACTCCAATAACTGCCTTATATACTTCTCCTACTCATGTTGAATTAACCATCTTCTTCCAGCTACTTTTTATTTGAAACCTGCATCGGCCTGGCAAACATTGTAAGACGAACCCGCAGGGAGTACCGTTCTGCGAATCTTATATCCATAAATCTTCCCTACCTTAGAACCTCATTGAGAAAATCTCTAGTCTAGTCGGCCCGGTTCTAACAGACCGGGCTTTTTTTGTACGCAGAAGAACGCTGAACTAACGCTGAAGAACGCAGAAGTAACGCTGAAGAACGCAGAAAAAAAAACAGCCCCCGCATCCGCGGGGGCTGTTACAACCTTCAATTCTTTATTCGGGATATGCAAACGTTATTGCATTGACAAATTCACTAATTAGCCAATTGGCCAATTACTTCTAGTGTTTCTTGTCTACACTATTGAACTTGTCGGTATACTCGTTCACTTTGTCTTTGTTATCTGAATTTTCATAGATGGTGATGATCAGGTCATAGGCGTCTTTAAGCGTCTGCTTCTCTTCCATTTTCAATTTACCTTGTGAACCATAGGCCTGTTCAACTTTCTCGAAATATGGCAGGGCCTCGGCGAATTTCGCAGCGATCTGCTTGCGGTAATCGTCTTTCTTCTTCAGTTCTTCCGGCTTCAGTTTGCCACCCTGCGGAGGACGAATCTTCTTGTTTTCGTTTACCAGGTCTACCCCTTCGTTGTAAATGATCTGTCCGAGCAGAAAGTTCGCATTGGCATAATCGGCTTTGATAGCCAGGGACTTTTTCAGGTTATCCACGGACTTAGCCAGGAGTTCCTTGGAATTGGCCGGACGTTTGGTAATATCCGGGTCATACCCTGCCTGGAACAATTCAACGGCATAGTTGAACGGGAAAATGTGATTGTTCGGATTGGCAGCAATCACTGATTCATATTTCTTGAAAAGATCTTCTTTGGTACCTTTTTCCTTTACGAGGTCGATATCATACGCATCCCAGAACTGATCGCCGGGATATACTTCACGGCCAAGTGCGGTGTACTTGTAAGCGTTGGTGATGTCGCCTTTTTTACCGTAATGGTCGGCGAGCCATTTATAGATTTCAATAAACCCTTCTGATTTGATTTTACGCTCAGCGATTCGTCCATAATATTGAGCCGCTTCATCCGGCTTATTGGCTTTCTCGGCAGAGATACCGGTGTACAGGCAGGTATTGGTATCAAAAGCTGCTGCAATCAGTTTTTTGGCAACGATATAATCGAATACATCGAGGCTCTTGGCGAAATTGGTATACGCGTCTGCAAAATTTCCGGCATTATAGAATGTGGCGGCATCCGCAGAAAATCCTTTGTACAGGTCCCCAAAAGGTGCATTACCTTCCAAAGTCAGTTGCACGTTACGGGTGGCCGAATCCTTTTTCTGTGATTCAAGATCGATATAAGTCTTCAGTGACTCGAATGCGATGTTTTTGGCCTCCGGCACGTTTGCTTTCATCGCTGCATCACCGGCAATCGCGAGATATACCTTTGCCTTTGTGTACCAGGCATCCGAGTTGGTCTTATTTTTTTCAACGTTTACAAAATTATCAATCTCCGTTTTGGCCTGTTCCAGCTTGTTATTCTTCAAATAATCCTTGGCCTTATCCAGCTTTTGGGCCTGGAGATGAAGCGCTGTAACCGCAATCGTTACAATCAGAAGTAGTTTTTTCATCTGAGTTTATTGTTTTTAGTTGTTTTACCACTATTTATTGTTGATCATTTGCTCCTTCTTCAGATGTTTCCGGCCCTTCATTGGTTGCTTCATCAGCGGGATTTATACCTCCTTCTGATTCAGCCGATCCGGTTGTTTCCGATGCTCCGCCATTATTGGAATGATTTCCGTTGGCAGCATGCTCATCCATTTTCGTGATCGCGGCGATCTCATCTCTTTCATCCAGGCGAATCAGCTTAACCCCCTGTGTGGCACGGCCTTGTTCACTGATACCGGCAACTCCCATACGGATGGTAACACCGCTTTTGCAGGTGATCATCAGATCTTCTTTCTCCGATACATCCAGTATTCCTACCAGCGGTCCGGTCTTATCGGTGATATTGATGGTCTTCACCCCCTTACCTCCCCGGTTGGTAATCCGGTATTCTTCGATCGGAGTGCGTTTTCCGAATCCTTTTTCACTCACCACCAGCACCGTCTTGGATGAACGCTCTTCCTGATTTACACAAATCATGCCTATCACTTCATCTCCTTCGTTATCTGCTTCAATACCGGCTACACCAATAGCGCCACGACCGGTGGGACGTACTTTGTCTTCGGGGAACCGGATAGCTCGTCCGCTTTTCACGGCCATCAGTATCTCCGACTGACCATCGGTAAGCCTGGCTTCCAGCAATTCATCTCCATCTATGATGGTAATGGCATTCACACCGGTTTGACGTGGTCTGCTGAAGTCTGCCAGTTCCGTTTTTTTGATCACCCCTTTCTTGGTACAGAGAACGATATTGTGAGATTGTACAAAAGCTTCGTCTTTCAGGTCTTTCACATCGATGATGGCCCTGATCTTGTCATCCGGCTGCAACTGGATAAGGTTCTGAATGGCCCTTCCTTTGCTGGTCTTCTCTCCTTCCGGAATTTCGTATACATTAAGCCAGTAACACCTTCCTTTATCGGTAAAGAACAGCATGGTGTGGTGACTGGAAGCTACGAAAAGATGTTCGATATAATCTTCTTCCCTGGTACGGCCTCCCAGTACACCTCTTCCTCCCCTTCTTTGCGCACGGTATTCTTCTGCCGGGGTTCTTTTGATATAACCCAGGTGAGAAATGGTGATCACTACATCTTCTTCCTTGATGAGGTCTTTTATCCTTACTTCGTTATCAAGGTAAGTGATTTCCGTTTTGCGTTCATCGCCGAATTTATCCTTGATTTCGATGAGTTCCTTTTTTATAACATCATAACGCATGCCTTCATTGGAAAGCAGTTCATTGAGGTAGGCGATCAGCTTCATGAGCTCGTCGTATTCCTCTTTGATTTTCTCTCTTTCCATGCCGGTCAGTCGCTGCAAACGCAGTTCAAGGATGGCTTTGGCCTGGATTTCATCGAGGCCCCAGCCGGCATTGATCAGGTTATCTTTCGCGATTTCAGGCGTTGCTGAGTTCCGGATCAATGCAATCACTTCATCGAGGTGATCCAGCGCGATCAGGTAGCCTTGCAGGATATGCGCTCTTTTTTCAGCTTCTTTCAGTTCGAACCGGGTCCGGCGAACCACCACTTCATGACGGAATTCCACGAATTCGCCGATGAGGTCACGAAGGTTTAAAGTTCTCGGGCGACCTTTTACAATCGCTACGTTGTTGATACCATAGGAAGTCTGCAGATCGGTCAGCTTGAAAAGCTGGTTGATGATTACATTGGCGATGGCGTCGCGCTTCAGGTCGATCACAATGCGCGTACCTTCTTTTTCATTGGATTCATTGTTGACATGCGCAATGCCTTCAATGATCTTCTCATTAACCAGTTCGCCGATACGGTTGGTCAACGCATCCCTGTTTACCTGGTAAGGCACTTCGGTAATGATCACCTGCTCGCGTCCGCTGGCTTTTGTATCTACCTGGAGTTTGCCGCGAACCACTACCCTTCCTCTTCCGAAGTGCATGGCCGCTTTCACCCCTTCCATTCCGTATATAACTCCTCCCGTCGGAAAATCGGGGGCTTTCACATATTGCATCAGCTCGTCAACCGTGATCTCTCTTTTCTCCATATAGGCGTCTATATAGGCCACACATCCGTCAATACATTCGGAGAGATTATGGGGCATCATGTTGGTAGCCATCCCCACGGCTATACCGCTGGAACCATTGATCAGCAATTGAGGTAAGCGTGTAGGCAGTACTGTTGGTTCCTTTTCGGAATCATCGAAGTTGAGCTGGAAATCCACCGTATCTTTTTCGATATCATCCAGCATATGCTCAGCCAGTCTTTCCAGCCTTGCTTCTGTATAACGCATGGCCGCCGGTCCGTCACCATCCTGGTTACCGAAGTTTCCCTGGCCATCGATAAGCGTGTATCGCATGCTCCAGTCCTGCGCCATCCTAACCATGGCATCATACACAGAGGAATCGCCATGCGGGTGGTATTTACCCAACACTTCCCCTACGATACGGGCAGATTTTTTATAAGGCTTGTTGTAATTAATTCCTAAATCATTCATCGCGAAAAGAACGCGGCGATGAACCGGTTTGAGACCATCCCTTACATCAGGCAATGCACGACCCACTATCACTGACATGGAATAGTCAATGTAGGCGGTTTTCATCTGCTCTTCAATATTAACGGGTATGATTCGGTTTTGATCGTTTGTTTCCTGTGGTGTAAGATTCTCTTCCATACGTTTTTAAAGCATCAATTTTGAACGCTGCCTCCCTCTTTTACAGAGGTATTTTCTCCAATACCGGAGGGCTTGCAAATCTATAGTTTTCAAGCCGTATTACCCGCCAAAACAGGTTGTTTTTTGCCCCCATTTTTCCACCCATGTGAAAAGATTACCAACCCTTCCCGGCCGGGATTCCGTATTAAATTTTAACGGCTTCTTTCCAACAAATACGGCCCGTTTTTTGGTAGTAGTAAAGGCTTATCGCTAACTTAGCCTTCACCTCTGAAAATCCCATAGTTCAATATCCCCTATCCAATCCAAACCCTGCTGATCGAACCTCCTGCTGCCTGAGTTAGCTGTCTAAAGAAAGTAATCTTATGAGTGGGTATTTATTGTTGCGAGATAATAAGCAAACAGGACCTTATTCCTTTGAGGAACTGATTGAAAAGGGTTTCAAGCCCTATGACCTCATCTGGGCGGAAGGTAAAAGCGCCGGCTGGCGATATCCAAGCGAATTGCCGGAACTGGCCCGCTATGCCCCTGCGGTAGAAGAACAGCCGTTTGACCGCTTTTTTAAGAAACCCGGAGAGATGGAGCGAGAGCGAGAGCGGGAGCGAGAGCGGGAGCGGATGAGAGAAAGGGAAAGGGAAACAGAAACAGAAAGGGAACGGGAAAGAGCACAGGAGCGGATGAGGGAAAGGGAAAGGGAAAGAGAAAGGGAAAGAGAAACAGAAACAGAAAGGGAAAGAGAAAGAGCGCAGGAGCGGGAACGAGAGCGGGAGCGGATGAGGGAAAGGGAAAGAGAAAGGGAAAGAGAAACAGAAAGGGAACGGGAAAGAGCGCAGGAGCGGGAACGAGAAAGAAAAATAGAAACAATAAGGGAAGAAGAAGAGCCCCGGAAATCACGGGTGGTGGTGATGAAACCCCGCAAAATAGCGATCACGCTGCCAGCAAACGCGGACCTGGTTCAAGCATCCACCCCTGTTGCTGCTCCTGAACCAACAGTGGCATTTCCCGAACCCATCCTGTCGGCGGCTATTTCACCGGAAGTGAAATCACTGGAGTCGAAAGCAGATGAAATAAGAAAAAGGGCACTGGCGGCAAGCAGACCGGCTGCTGATCTTGCCTACAGGCCGGCTATTGACAACCCTTCACTAAAACAAACCCATTCTACCAATCAGCCTACAGCTTTCAAAAAGGAAGAACAGCCAATTATTCGCCCGCTTGCCGACCAGCGTTTGCGCATGAGCAATGGAATGGTGGCCGCCATTGCCGCCTGCCTGATACTGGGAGGTGTGGTTATTGGTTTGGCTATCAGTAATAGCCGCCAGTCGGCAGAACAGGAACAGCTCAGTAATTACGTACAGCAAAAAATAAAAGAACGAAAAGAAGCCAGACCTTCCTCTTCCAACACGATAACTGATCCTGAAGTAAAAAAAGCGACTGAAACGCCGGCAACCAGCGAACCGGGTGAGAAAACACTGGGGCCAGACAACAAGCCCGTTGAAAACAAGGAATCATCCATCATTCAACAGGTAGCGGCAAAAGATAAAAAGGAAAACCCGGTCATCAACCATTCTTCTCCAGCCGCAACCCGTGTGATCAATACCGTGCAGGAAAATAATCCATCCAAAACAACAGAAGATGGTTCAGCCATCAGGATATCCGAAAAACCGGCCGAACCAATTAATACCGCCGCCATCGAGAAAGCACGTCAAAAAATATATGACCTGGTATCTGTAGAAGGAAGCCAGTACAAAGTCGGCGTACTGGGCGGAATCTCTCACCTCGAGCTGACTGTTTCCAATAACAGCTCCTATCCTCTCGACCAGGTTGAAGTGACCGTTAATTATCATGGTCCTGAGAAAAGAATTGTGCGAAAAGAAACAGTCATTATCTCAGATATCGCAGCTGGCGAACAGAAAATGGTACCGGTTCCCAAAAGCAAGAGAGGAGTTTCGGTATCTTATGCAGTGAGCCGTATCAATTCGAAAGTACTGGGACTTGCCCATTCAGGGTTTTAATTTCCCCAAATAAAAAAGGTGCAAAACTTGGCGCAGCCTGTTATCCACAAAATTTCGGGCTGGCATAGTAGTTGATTTTCTATTCGAGATGCCACACTATTACGAGAATTCTCAGGCTGGCGAGTGGAACGAATTATATTTTCTCAATAGTAAATCATCTACTATGAAAAAGACTATGTTATCAGTTTTATTAATAATACTCGGCATTTTCTCACTGATGTCCTTTTATGTTCTTCGTCAAACATCGGGAATAAAGGGAATGGTAATGCCCGCCGACGGTGCCAACTGGGTTTGGGGGATCAGTGGTACAGATACGATAAAGGCCGCTACGGTCAGGGGAAGCTTTGTGTTACCGGCAAAGTCCGGGGCCTGGAAGGTGATCATTGATGCCAACGATCCCTATAAAGACGCGATACTGGAGCGAGTGGAAGTGAAGGAAGGTCAGATCACCGATGTAGGCGAAATCAAATTGCAGCAATAATTCAATCTCATTATAGAGGACGGTTCCAGGATGTAAAGCGGTCGGCAATTCCGGCCGCTTTTTTGTTGTCTGTAATTACGCGGCCTAATAATTAACTTGCAACCCTTATTTGTTTGCACATGAAATCGATCCTGGTTTTTGGAGCTGGAAAATCCGCCACTTGTCTTATAGAATATTTATTGACTGTTATTGATGAACAATCCTGGTCGCTGGTGGTGGCTGATGGCAACCTGGCCCTGGCCGCTTCAAAAGTGGGAACACATCAGCGCGCAAAAGCCGTTCAGGTAAATGTGGAACTGGAAAAAGAAAGACAATCCCTGGTGGCCGAGGCCGACATAGTCATCTCTCTCCTCCCCCCTCACTTGCATATCCTGGTTGCCCGTGACTGTGTGGCATTAGGAAAAAATCTATTGACGGCCTCCTATGCAGATGATTCGATGAGGCAGCTTGAAAAAGATATTAATGCAAAAGGATTGTTGTTCCTCTGCGAAATGGGACTGGATCCGGGTATCGATCACATGAGTGCGATGAAACTCATTCACGACATCAGAAATCGCAAAGGGACCATTTCCGCATTTCGATCCCATTGCGGCGGTCTCGTGGCGCCGGAAAGTGATGATAACCCCTGGCATTATAAAATAAGCTGGAACCCCCGCAATGTGGTACAGGCTGGCATGGCTGGCGCCTCCTTTCGGGAAAATGGCGAAATAAAGAAAATGGCTTACCAGGAATTATTCGATCCAAAACGAGTGGTGGAAGTGGATAACCTGGGATGGCTGGCCTGGTATCCCAACAGGGATTCTTTAAGTTATATACCACTCTATCATTTGGAAGAAGCGAAGACTTTTGTCAGGACTACCCTGCGGTACCCTGAATTTTGCTTTGGATGGAAGAATGTCATCGATCTGAAACTCACAGATGAGACCGTTGCCTACAATACGGATGGAATGTCGCTACAACAGTTTTTCCAGCAACATTTCCTGAAGCATGGATTATCCGGCTGGATCGACCAGCAATTAACGGAGCGATTCGTAAAGACCAAACAACTGCTGGAAAAATTACAGGAACTGTTAAAGGCCGAAGAAGGCGTTGATGAAGCCGGCAGAAAAGAGTTGCAGGATTTCATGGTTATCGATGCCGATGGCACACTTATGGATATTAACCTGAGTGCTGTAAAAACAAAGGCAGCGGCAACCGTGGCAGGCCAGATGCACGAAGCAAATCTGTCGATGAAGCAGCTTTTTTTCCTGGGAATGGACGACGATCAGACGATCATCAATAAAGGCATGTGCAGCGCGCTCGATGTGCTTCAATTCGCTATTGAGCAAAAATTATTGCTGAAACCAGGTGACAGGGATATGATTGTGATGTTACACGAACTGGAATACCAGATCGATGGCAGGTTGTATAAAACCGATAGTTGCCTGGTGGTAAAAGGAAAGGATGCGCTTCGAACAGCGATGGCGCAAACAGTGGGACTTCCATTGGGAATTGCCGCCAAACTGATCCTTTCCGGAAAAATCAAACTCGTCGGCCTGCAGATACCTGTCAGTCCCGAAATCTATGAACCGGTATTGGCAGAACTGGAAAACCATGGTATTGTTTTCACCGAAAAAACAACCTCATGAACAGCCTCCCTTTCAAAGTAGGACTCGAAGAAGCGAAGGCCCAGCTTGGACTGGAGACCATTCAACGCTTCACCGTTGTAATGAAACACAATTCGATGTCAGTTGAGTACTATGCCCCCAAACTGAAGGATCTGCAAACACCCCACACACAGGATGAACTTTATGTGATCATCGCCGGTCATGCGGTATTTATCAGGGGAGATGAAAAAGTAAACTGCATGAGCGGAGACGTGCTGTTTGTGCCGGCTGGCGTAAAACACAAATTTGAAAACTTCACAGAAGACTTCGCTACCTGGGTAATATTTTATGGCCCGGAAATGCAATTTGTCAATTCCTCAATTGGTCAATGAGGCAATTCAATTACGGATTACGGATTACGAATGACGGATGGAAATGCAATTTGTCAATTCGTCAATTGGTCAATGAGCCAATGCAATTACGGATTACGGATGGAAATGCAAACAATATTTGTGGAAATGCAATTTGAAATTCGTCAATTCGTCAATGAGGCAATGCCAATTTGCCAATGAACAGCAAACTGAATAGGAAACAATAGCCGGGTCAATGTATATCGGGATTACCGCTGTTCACCACCGAAGAAAACCGAAAGCGGGCGATTGGTCAATGAGGCAATGCATATCGGACGGATTACGGGGAAAATTTTCCAAAAGTTCGTCAATGAGCCTCTCTCGTATAGACCTCGGCTCCCTGTTCTCACTCCCGCTCTCTCCCCTAAAGGGGCTTCATTTCTCAAAAAGTGGCAAAAAGATGATTATTTCAGCTTAATAGGTTGGACTTCGACACTTTCCCGGACAACACTGATTCGTCAATGAGCCAATGGGCCAATTTGCCAATGCGATAACTGTATTCGCACTCGCTCCCGTTCTCACTCCCGCTCTCGCTCCCGCTCCCCTAAAGGGGGCTCATTTCTCAAAGAGTGGCAAAAAGATGATTTTTTCAGCTTAATAGCATGGACTTCTACAGTTTCCCCGGACAACAGTGATTCACAAATTGGCACATTAGTCCATTGCTTCTTCCATCCGTAATCCGTCATTCGCCATCCGTTATTTGTTCTCCCATTGGCTCATTGACTAATTGACGAATTGACTAATTATTTAACTGCCCAATTGCTTCACCAGTTCCTTCACTCCTTCCGTGGCGGGCATTTCAATAGATATAAGATTGGGCAAGGCCGCTGAATAAGGGATTTTTTTATCTATGATAAACTTGGGAATGTGGGTTCGGGCGAAGTTTACCAATCCCGCAGCGGGATACACTACCAGCGAGGTTCCAATCACCACAAACAGATCCGCCTGCTGAACGATGGGAATGGCCTTTTCAATCATGGGTACCGGCTCCTCGAACCAGACGATATGCGGACGTAATTGAGCACCGTCCTCGGCTTTGTCTCCCAGCCTGATATCTTCTTTGATGTCATAGATCAGCTCTTCATCCCATTCACTTCTCATCTTGAATATCTGGCCGTGTAAATGAAGCACATTGGAACTGCCTGCCCTTTCGTGTAAATCATCAATATTCTGGGTAATGATGGTTACATCATAATTTTTTTCGAGGGCAGCCAATCCAAAATGTGCTTCATTCGGATTCGCCTCCAATACATTTCTTCGTCTTTGATTGTAAAACTCCAGAACCAGTGCCGGGTCGCGCTTCCAGGCCCGCGGGGTTGCCACATCCTCGATATTATAACCCTCCCAAAGTCCGTCGCTGTCGCGAAATGTTCTCAATCCGCTTTCTGCGCTAATTCCCGCACCTGTTAAAACAACCAGCTTTTTCATGATACAAACATACTTCACGCAGGAGTCTCCATCACATCAGAACTTTAAGGTTTTCCTTTTGCAAAGAGATTTTTTGCCCGGTGGACAAGCGTGATAAACTCACTCCTGTACCCTTCTTTGTCTTCACCCGTTGCAGACTTTGCCAATGTCAAAACCTGCTCGAAGCTGGAAGACTGTTTATAGGCAGAGCTCCTTAACAAAAGGCCAAACTCGGCCACCGAACTCGAAAACCGGAAATTATCACTGCTGTTCTCAATGGACAATTGTTTGTCCGGCACAGGCTGTTCTATCAGGTTACTGACGTCTTCCCCGGGATTTTTATACCGGAGTTTAATCGTCATCAGTTCGGGACTATTTGAGACTGTTTTATTACCACCGACCTGGTATTTCAAGGGATCTACAGATTTGATGAATTCACTCTTCACGCCGGCAGGAATGACTTCGTAAAGGGCGGTTACTGTGTGACCCGATCCCAGTTCTCCGGCATCCTTTTTATCGTCATTGAAATCCTGCGCTGCCAGCATTCTGTTTTCGTATCCGACCAGTCGATAAGCTGCTACTTTGGAAGGATTGAACTCCACCTGTATCTTCACGTCCTTCGCTATGGTGAAAAGCGTGCTTCCAAATTCCTGTATCAGTACTTTTCTGGCTTCGTTGATCCCATCGATATAGGAATGATTTCCGTTGCCTCTGTCGGCCAGTTCCTGCATCTTGTGATCCTGGTAATTGCCCCTGCCAAATCCAAGTACCGAAAGATAAATACCGGATTCACGTTCACGGGTTATCAAATTCACCAGTTCATCCTCGCTGCTTACACCAACATTGAAATCGCCATCCGTAGCCAGGATCACCCTGTTATTGCCATTTTTGATGAAATTCTTGCGAGCGATTTCATAAGCCAGGCGAATCCCTTCGCCACCAGCTGTAGAACCACCAGCCTCCAGTTCATTGATGGCCTGGTGAATCGTTTGCTTTTTATTCCCTGCCGTTGAGGGTAATACCAGTCCGGCATTTCCGGCATAAACTACCATGGCTACCCTGTCCGATTCCCGCAATCTGTCTGTTAGCATATTCAGGGCGCTTTGTACCAGCGGCAGTTTATCAGGTTCCTGCATCGAACCCGATACATCCACCAGGAAAACAAAATTGGAAGGCGGAAGATTCTCTGTGGGGATTGTTTTGCCCTGCAGACCTATATGCACCAGCCGATGTTCGGGGTTCCATGGACAGATAGCCATTTCAGCGGTAACAGAAAAAGGTTTGTTACTCTCCGGTTGAGGATACTGATAATCGAAATAGTTGATCATTTCTTCTATCCGAACAGCGCCGGGAGGAGGAAGCATCCCATCCAGTATCATTCTTCTGACATTTGCATAGGAAGCTTCATCGACATCAATGGAAAAAGTAGATAAAGGATCCTGCCGCGGGCTGACAAAATCGTTCTCCACAATGTTTTCATATTCTTCCCGGTTTAAGGGATACGCAGAGGACACAGAAGGTGCTGAAGACGCCGAATCCGTTGGAGAAGCGATCCCCTCTGCTGACTGCATATCAATAGTGCTTGATTGTATATCCTCGGTTTTCACTTCAGATGGAGGGGCATTGCTTGAAACAGGCGCATCCAGAATGACTTCATGATTCTTATTATTTGAAGAAGTTGAGTTCGGTGAAGTACCGTCATGGCAAGACAATATCACCAGTATCGGCAGGGCCGATAGCAGCCATTTAATCGCTTTCATGTGTTGGTGTTTAAGTAATGAGTAAGATTGAGATGCTGTGACGCAAAAAATACATAAACCGGCTGGCAGTATTTCGTTTGCGGTTCACAGTTGAATCGATTCAGAGATTGATACACCAAACTGAAAGGAGGTAACCCGGGAAGAAACGTTAAATTGGGTTTATTGGTTTGCGGTTTGCGGTTGGCGGTTGGCGGTTTGCAGTTTGCGGTTGGCGGTTTGCAGTTTGCGGTTGGCAGTTTGCGGTTTGCGGTTTACAATTTGAATTAGATTGCCTTAAACTTAAATACCAGCTATAAACGATCCTACAACCGCAAACCGCAAACAGTTAACCGCAAACCAACGATAAACGATAAACGATAAACGCTCCCGCTCTCTCTCCCGCTCCCCTATTCTCCTGCCATCTCCATAATCACTTTCCATTCTTCGTCGGTAACAGGCTGAACGCTGAGCCGTCCAATTCTGATGAGGGCCATATTAGATAGTCTTTTATCTTTTTTCATATCGGCCAGAGATACCGGTTTCTTTAACTTTTTATGGGCCTGTAGGTCCACCACTACCCAGGCGTCTTCGTCGGTGGTGGGATCCTGGTATGATTCTTTCACTACTTTGGCAATGCCTACTATTTCCAGCCCTTCATTGCTGTGATAAAACAAAACCAGGTCTCCTTTTTTCATGGATCGGAGATGATTCCGGGCTGCGTAGTTTCTCACACCATCCCAAAATGTCTGTTTATCCTTTTCAAATTGCTCCCAACTATACTTAAACGGTTCCGATTTTACGAGCCAGTAGGCCATGTGTAAGAATTTATACAGCCGAAATTAGTAACTGCCGGCATTCCAAAAAAATTTCGTCATTATAAATCCGGTTTATTCAGACCCTCGTATGTTTTTTCCGAATCAGCTGATCCGATATCTCTTTAACTCATCAAAAAAATAAAAGTATAATTATGAAACGCCTATTCTCAGGAGTCGTATTGTTCGCTGCATTATTTAGTGTACAGTCTGCGCTGGCCCAGTCTGAAAAAACCGTTGAAGTAGGTGGCGCGCCCATGTACCCTTCAAAAAATATTGTAGAGAATGCCGTCAATTCGAAAGATCATACCACCCTGGTAGCTGCAGTAAAAGCTGCCGGATTGGTAGAAACTTTACAAAGCGCCGGTCCATTCACCGTATTTGCGCCAACCAATGAAGCATTCAACAAATTGCCCAAGGGCACGGTGGAAACATTGCTCAAACCGGAAAACAAGAGCAAGTTAACCGGCATTCTTACCTATCATGTAGTAGCCGGTAAACTGGACTCAAAAACACTGGCAGAAAAAATCAAAGCAGGCAATGGCACCGCGGAGCTGACCACTGTTGCCGGAGGTAAATTATACCTGATGGTAAAAGGAAACAAAGTGGTATTGAAAGATGAAAACGGCGGCCTGTCTACCGTAACCATTAAAGACGTATATCAAAGTAATGGCGTGATTCACGTCATAGATCATGTGGTGTTACCCAAGAGCTAAAGGCTCTTTCGAGGGCCCTTTTTAAGGGGCCTTCTTTTCTTGTCAACCTTTCCAGCAGGGCTGTCTCACAAGTAGGCAGCCCTTTTCTTTTCTATCATTGTCGGCAAGAAATAATCTCTTCTATTTTCGTTTAGCCGTTTATGTTATTATAAAATATTTTTTAACAAATCAATCCGATATGTTTAATACAACGTACATCACTTGTCATTTTTATCAATCATTTCAACTTAACTTTTTATGAAACAAAAAAAATGGGCGGCCATTGGACTGGTTGCTATCGGAACGATTTCAGCAGGCCTGCTGTTTGCTGCGGATCATATCGATTCACCATCAGTTACCAACCAGGCAACAGACATTACCGATCTCTATGTATTCCGGGGCGAAAACAGCAGCAACCTGGTATTTGTAGCCAATACGCAGGGCTTACTTTCTCCTGCCTCGACTGCCGCAGCAGCATTCAATGAAAACACGTTGCTTGAATTCAATATCGACAACAATGGCGACAATGTGGAAGACCTGGTGATCCAGGGGATCTACTCCAATGGCAAAATGAAAATCTACGGCCCCATCAAACCTTCCGAAACAGGCAACAGAAGTAAACTGGAAGGTAACGCAACGCTGGAGGTAGCTGTTACTCCTTATGGGGCTGCTCCAACGATCGCCACTTCCGCTTCAGGTATTAAAGCCTTTGCCGGACCGCGTGACGATCCCTTCTTTTTTGATCTCAACCAGTACAAGAAAATCATTGGTGGCATGGCCGGCAGCTTCAATAAACCCGGTGACGACAGTTTCAAAGGAACCAATGTACTGAGTTTTGTGGTAGAAGTACCCAAGACCCTGCTGAACGCGACGGATGGAAAACTCAATGTCTGGCTCGAAACAAAAAAGAAAATATAACAATCCTGCTTAAGTCAAGTAAAACTAAAATCATGAAAATAAACTTACCTGCTTCCCTGGCATGGGGAGCGATGCTGGCAACCAGCCTGATGGCCTGCAACAAGAACGACGATAACAAGGTGACCGATTATTATCAGACAATGGATCAGATGGCGCGACCAGCCATCAACACGGTTTTTGTGGATGCGGCGGAAAAAGACGCCTTTAACACCACGACTCCCGCTACGATGGGTGCTGCCTTTGCATCCAAATTCAAAACGAAACTACTGGCCCTGAATGCGGGATATACGACCAACCTGCTTGGATTGGATGCCACTGCTTTTACAGGTGTGCTGGCAACAGACGTGCTGAATGTTTCTACTACGGCTCCAACTACTTTCTACGACGGTACCAACGTACTTACCGGAAGAAAGCTGGATGATGATGTGATCGATGTGGAACTGACACTGATCTTTGGTGGACCTGCCGGCTCAGCCAACCCGGGGCTCACCAGCGATAACGTCAGCAGTAACGACAAGCCGTTCCTCACCAGCTTTCCTTACCTCGCTTCTCCTCATTAAGCAAACCAATGGTTTCCGGAAGTGAGCCCGTCTCACTTTCGGAAACTTCCTGTTCTTCCCAACATTCATATTATCTCATATGAAAAAGATTCTCTTTTATTGCCTGATGCTGATACCCATCCTGTCGGCCTGCAAACAAAAAGCTTTGGTATCTCCGGGCGATTATGCATCGCTGTTTACCAATATGACCGGACACCATCACCTCGACAGCATAGACGCAGAGATTGCATTCTGGTCAAAACGTTTCCTTCAAACAGAAGATGATATCGTAGCACGAACAAAGATTGCCGGTTTGCATGCCAGGCGATTTGCTTATTCGGGTAATATTATGGACGTGAAGACCTCAGACAGTCTTTATCAACTGGTCAATCAACTCAACAGAACACATTCTTCCGGAACATTCCGATCATTGGCTGCGGGATGCATCACCCAACATCAATTCAAAAGAGCGCAGGCTTACATCGACTCGGCACTGGCGCTGGGAGATGATAAATACCTTAGCCTGTTAATGGAATTCGATGTGGCCATGGAGTTAGGATCCAAAGACAGGGCCATTTCCGCTTTGTATAAACTCGGCGACAAAAACGGGTTCGATTACCTGATTCGCGAAGCCAAGTACAAAGATCATGTGGAGGGAAACCTCGATGAGGCCGTATTGCTGATGGAAAAAGCGCTCGCCAAAGCAAAAGAATACAAACAACCCGAGTTGGTATTGTGGGCGCAGTCCAACCTCGGCGACCTGTACAGCCACCAGGGTTCCTTCGAAAAAGCCTACAAATCGTACCTGGAGGTTGTAAAAACCAATCCTGAATATTATCACGCCTGGAAAGGCATCGCCTGGCTGGCTTTTTCACACGACCATCAGACCGCGGAAGCAAAAAGAATTCTGCTGGCATTAAAAAGTATTCATCCGGTTCCCGACTATGACCTGGTATTATCCCAGATAGCCGATTTTGAAGGGAACAATACCGACCGGGAGTCATACATAGATTCCTTCCTGACAAAAACATCAAATGTGATGTATGGTGATATGTATAACAAATATCGTTTTAAATTGATCGCTGATAAGCTGGCAGATGCGCCGGCGGCCCTGGCACTGGCACAAAAGGAAACCGGTAACCGCCCTACCGCCGAAGCATACAGCTGGCTGGCCTGGGCCTATTACAAGGCCGGACAAACCGGCAAGGCCGTTGAGACCGCCAAAAGATTTGTAGAGAACAAGTGCTTTGAACCCGATGCGCTTTGTTACCTGGGATATATTTACCTGGCATCCGGTGACAGGGAAAAAGCAAAAAAGTATCTTCGCGAGGCTAATCTCGGAAGTATTGAACTCGGACCCAATGAACAAAAAGCAATTTTAAAAACACTGCAACAGTTATGAGAACAGTCGTTTTATGTGCTATCTTCTATCTATCCCAATTTACGGCTGAAGCACAGTCCGTTATTACGGGGCGTGTCATTGACCGTCAGACAAAAGAACCGCTGGAATGGGCTTCTGTCAATACTTCAACTGGCAATAAAAACGCCGTCACGGACAAAAATGGTCAGTTTAGTTTAATGGTTAACCAGGCTTCAGACAGTTCCTTGTACCTGACCATCACCTTTATCGGATACCAGACACTGCGGGTACCGGTTTCTTTCAGTCAACCCATGATCATAGAAATGGAGAAGGGATCAGTAAACCTGCAGGAGGTAACCATTCAACGGCAGTCGGCCAGTCCCTTTCAGCATATCAGCAAGATCGATCTGAATCTACAGCCGGTAAGATCTGCACAGGATATATTAAGAACCGTACCGGGTCTTTTCATCGGACAACACCAGGGTGGTGGAAAGGCAGAACAGATTTTTTTGCGTGGGTTTGATATCGATCATGGCACAGATGTCAATGTTAGCGTGGATGGAATGCCTGTCAATATGGTATCTCATGCGCATGGGCAGGGATATGCAGACCTTCATTTTCTGATTCCCGAACTGACCAGCCAGGTAGATTATGGCAAAGGCCCTTATTATACAGCCTATGGCAACCTGGGAACCGCCGGATATGTAAGCATGAATACGCTGAATGCGCTCGACAAAAACACTGTGAAACTGGAAGCCGGACGATTTAATACGTTTCGTGCGCTCGCCATGGTGGATTTGTTGTCAGCCACTCAAAAGGCTAAAGGAACGAATGCCTACATCGCTTCCGAATTGTTGTATTCCGATGGCCCGTTTGCAGCTCCCCAACACTTTAATCGCTTCAACCTGTTTGGAAAGTTCAATACGAATCTTGGCAAAAGATCAAAACTTTCGCTGTCGGCTTCTACCCTGAGCAGCGATTGGGATGCATCCGGACAGATACCCGAACGGGCTGTAAAAGCCGGTCTTATCGACCGCTTCGGTTATATCGACAGTAGCGAAGGCGGCTATACCAGCCGAATAAATGTCAACAGCAAACTGTCCACCTATTATTCCAATGGCAATTCCTGGGAAAACCAGGCTTATTATTCGCGCTATCATTTCAACCTGCATTCAAATTTCACTTTCTTTCTCAATGACCCGGTCAATGGGGATCAGATCCGGCAGAGAGAAGCCAGGAATATTTATGGCTACCATAGCCGGTTTACCCAGTTGATCGACAATTCCTTTTTGTCTGTAAAAATGAACTATGGCGCCGGTTTCCGTTTCGACCAGACTTTCGGGAGCGAGCTATCTCATACCATTAACCGAAATACGGTATTGTCCTATGCCCAGCTCGGTGATATCCGGGAGCTGAATGCATTTGCTTACACGGAATCCACCATCAGCAAAGATGCCTGGTTGTTTAACCTCGGGCTGCGGCTGGATCAATTTCAGTTCTCCTACAAGGATCAATTAAACAACCATCAATTATCCAGGGAATCCAGGGCGATCCTGAGTCCCAAACTAAATATACAGTACACCATCAACGATAAATCACAGATATATCTGAAAGCCGGTAAAGGATTTCACAGCAATGATTCCAGGGTGGTGGTACAGAACAGGGGAAAGCAGATGCTTCCCGCTGCCTGGGGATCAGATCTCGGCCTGGTGTGGAAACCTGGTCGAAATATGATTGTAAACATCGCGGCCTGGTACCTGTACCTCGAACAGGAGTTTGTGTATGTGGGTGACGAAGGAATTGTTGAAGCATCCGGAAAAACCCGTCGCACCGGCATCGATGTTTCTGCCCGATACCAGTTCAACAAATGGCTGTTTGCGGATGTCAACCTGAACGGGGCTCGCCCGAGGAGCATCGACGAACCGAAAGGAGAAGATTACATACCCCTGGCGCCGGTGTTTACCAGCACCGGAGGCATCAGCTGGCAAATGAAAAATGGCTGGAATGGAAGTTTGAGATACAGGCACATGGCCGACCGGGCAGCCAATGAGGATAAGTCGATGATCGCAAAAGGATACACCATTGCGGATTTATCCGTGAACTATACCCGGAAAAAATTTGAAATCGGTTTGCTCATTGAAAACCTTTTCAATTCGAAGTGGAATGAGACACAGTTTGAAACCACTTCAAGACTTCGCTGGGAAACAGATCCGGTAAGTGAAATTCACTTTACGCCCGGTGTACCCTTCTTCCCCAGGATCAAATGCGCATTTTTCTTTTGATGAGTGTTGATAGCTGACTTACCATCCGGCGGCCAGCACATCGGCCAGGTGCATGGTTTGCAGCGGGAGTCCTTTGCTTTTGATATAGCCATCGAGGTGCATGAGACAGGAGATATCGGTGGAGATAATGCAATCAGCCCCTGTCGCCAGTGCATTGTTTACTTTTTGATCGGCCATTCCTGCTGAGATCGCTTCGAATTTCACAGCGAATGTACCACCGAAACCACAGCAGGTTTCAACATCGTTCATCTCAACCAGTTCAAGACCTCTCACGTGTTGGAGTAAGCGCCTCGGTTCTGTTTTGATCCGGCATTCCCTTAAACCCGCGCAACTGTCGTGGTAAGTGGCCCGGCCATTGAACTGGGCACCGATATTGTCCATTTGCAGCACATTTACCAGGAATTCACTGAATTCAAATGTTTTCTTCTGCAGATCCTTCACTTCGTTGTGCAGGGAAGAATTATCAAAAAGTTTCGAATAATAATTTCTGACGAATCCAACGCAGGAGGCGCTGGGAGCCACTACATATTCTGCCTCCCTGAAATCCTTCACGAATTTGGTACACACATCCTTTGCGTCATCCCAGAATCCTGCATTAAATGCAGGTTGACCACAACAGGTTTGGTTTTCATTATATACAATTCCGCATCCCAGTTTCTCCAGTACGCGTATCATATTAAAAGCAACCTGTGGATACAACTGATCCACAAAACAGGGAACAAATACCGATACGGTTGTTTCGGCCGGGATCACCGGCGGCCTGTTGCTGGTATGTTGAGAATCCGTAGCAGACATGTGAGTACTATTTTTTGGCTGACCGGGAAGATGCCTGCAATTGCATCATCTTCACAGCAGTGATCGCGGCTTCTTCTCCTTTATGACCATGGACTCCTCCGATTCTTTCTTCTGCCTGTAACTGCGTGTCAACGGTAAGCACGCCGAAAATGGTGGGTACCGGCAAGTGCAGGTTCAGATGAAGAACACCATCCGTTACTGCCTTGCAAACATAGTCAAAGTGTGGTGTGTCACCGCGCAATACGCATCCAAGGGCTATATAAGAAGATGGGCGGTCTTTTTTGCGGGATTGCTCCCAGTCGTTGCGAATGCCAAATGGAATTTCAAAGGCACCCGGAACCACGATTACTTTAATGTGGTTTATCCCCAGTTCCTTTAATTTTCGAACCGCCCCGGCTTCCAGTTCATTCACAATTTTTTCATTCCACTCGGTTCGTACAATAACGACACGGGCATTCTTTTGAAGAATGCCCGCCTCTGTATTTAATAATTTACTGTCGGTTACCTGCGCCATTTATTATTTTGTTTCTCCCAGTTTGCCAAGATATTTCACTACTTCAAATGAATAACGGCTGGTGGGATATTTTTCCCTGAGATTGGTAAACGCTTCAATCGCTTCTTTTGATTTACCGGTTTTATCGTACAAAGATCCGAGTTTGTACAGGTTCTCCGCTGAAGCAAATTCATCGCTTTCGTTCATAGTCGATGCCGCTTTGTAGTTTTCGATCGCCTTGTCGAACTTGCCTGCTTCTGCATACGCATCACCCAGGGCGCCTGATTTCAGCAGTTTCAATTCCTTGTCGGATGTTGAAAAATCTTCGAGGTATTTGATCGCGTTGTTAAAATCGCCGAGTTGCAGGTAGCAGAGACCGGCATACATCTTAGCCAGGTTACCGGCCTTGGTTCCGCTATTGTTCTTGATCACTTTCAGGAAACCCGGATTGGCTTTGGTGTTATTTCCGGTAAGTGCCAGTTGAAAAGAGTCTTTTTTGAAGTTATCCTGCGCTCTCCAGATCGCTTCATCTGCTGAAGCCTCTGCGGGCAGTTTAACGAAATTCCGATAAGCATAAGTGCCGCCGATTGCCACTACTATAACGGCGAGGGCGATCAGTATCCATTTACTATTCTTGCTCCAGAAATCCTGTGAGCGCTGAATCAGACGATCTTCACCGGAGGGTGACTGCACTTCAGGTTGCTTCGCATCAGTTGCCATGATTAACTATACTTTTTGTTTGTTGGTTGTTTAGAGATTGCCATTAATCCACAATGAATGGATAGTTGGGTTCGGTAACGATATCTTTCAGTACCTCATCTTCAGAAGGCCAGGGGCTTTCTTCGGCGAATTTCACTGAGTTGGTTACTACATCATTCACTCTTTTATTGATCTCATCGATCTGTTCCTGGGTGGCGAATTGATTAGCCAGGATGGTATTCAGCACCTGCTGAATCGGATCGCGGCCTTTGTATTCTTCCACTTCCTCTTTGGTTCTGTACTTCTGGGGATCAGAAATGGAGTGACCTTTATAACGGTAAGTTTTGAATTCGAGCAGTGTAGGACCATCTCCTTCCCTTGCACGTTTTACCGCACGGGCAACGGCATCGTGCACCGCTTCCGGGCTCATGCCATCGACAGAATCGGCAGGCATTTCATAGGCATCGGCGAGTTTGTATATATCACGGACATTGGAAGTACGCTCTACGGAGGTACCCATGGCGTAATTGTTGTTTTCGCAGATAAAGATCACCGGGAGTTTCCAGGTCATCGCCATATTGAATACTTCATGGAGCATACCCTGGCGGGCAGCGCCATCTCCGAAAAAGGTCAGTGCGCAATTGTCTGTACCCTTGTATTTCTCGGCAAAAGCCAGACCGGCACCGGTTCCAATCTGTGCGCCCACAATACCATGACCACCGAAGAAGAAAACATCCTTTCCAAAGAAGTGCATGCTTCCCCCCTTTCCTTTCGCACAGCCGGTTGCTTTACCATACAGCTCGGCCATACAGGAATCAGGACTAACCCCTTTTGCCAGCGCCAGACCGTGATCACGATAGGCTGTTACAAAAGGATCTTCCAGGCGGGTGGCGGTCATACAGCCGGCCGCAATAGCTTCCTGTCCAACATAAGCATGGAAAAATCCACGGATCTTTCCTTCCATCTTATACTTCTCTTCGGCCATCAGTTCGAACTGACGGATCAGGTACATTAATTCGTACCAGTACAGATAAGTTTCTTTTGAAAAACGTGTGGCCACTATCTTAAGATTTGAATGTAAATGCGCTCCGGGCTATTTCGGAGGCGGGGGCAAAGATAAGGGGTAAAACCCAATTTTGAAACTGTTATTCTCCCCTCAGGGGTTTTGATTTTTAAGGCTTTATTCACCTGCTTTCCCCAAACGGGCCAGCCTTAGAAATACAGGGAACTTCAAAGGTACTACCTCCTTTCCGGGCCAGCATTCGTCAACCTTTTCGCGGTAAGCTTCCACAGGGTCTGTTCCCCTTTCTTTCCGGTAATGCTGCACACTGCTCCAGGTGCTGAAATATCCCAGCAAATCTTCTTTTGTCCACTCAACCCTGATATAAAAATCCCTGGCAGGCAATTCATTGTCAAAGTCAAATCCTATTGTTTGATAAGCCTCATCAATGTATTTTCTTTCCGGATCCCAATACGGTCCGGCAATTTCCTTATAAAAAAACCGGATACATTCATTCAGCTTTTCATCATCACCCTGTGGAATATTGTAACCCCATACAGCCAGTACAGCTCCGGGTTTACCCACTCTTTCCACCTCTTTCCTGAACGCGGCAAAATCGAACCAATGATAAGACTGGGCTACGGTGATCAGGGAAAAACTGCCGGTTTCAAAAGGGGTCTGCTCCGCTTTGCAACACAAATACCGAATGTTTTCGGCCTTTACAGCCTGGTCGAGTTGCTTCTGACTGTGATCGGTGGCTATCACTTCCCGGAAATAACCGGAAAGCGCCAGTGCGGCTTGCCCGTTACCGGTGGCACAATCCCAGGCCCTGTCGCGATCTGTTACAAAAGAAAGAACATAATGATACAGTTCGTCTGGATAGGATGGCCGGTACCTGGCATATACATC
>JBGAHR010000066.1:0-22723 GCA_044226045.1 Chitinophagaceae bacterium | reverse complement strand
CCAATACCCGGCTGGAATACTGGAAGATGGTCGGTACGGCGATGTGGGGTGGATTCATTATTTCCTTTATCGCCATATTCAAAAACCTCCTCGGTAAGCTGGTACTGGCTCCCTTCTGGCAGGGCTTTTTTTACAGCATTAATTACAGTGTAGGCTTCCTGGTCATTGAACAGACACATTCCACCCTGGCTACCAAACAACCCGCCTTTACGGCGAGTGCGGTGGCCAGTTCGCTCGACGTTCGAAAAACAGGTAGTCAGCCCAACCTGTATAACCTGGCGGTAACAGTGGCGAAAATATCGAGGAGCCAGACCGCCTCCTTCCTGGGCAACCTGATTATTGTATTCCCCCTGACTTTCCTGTTGGCCTGGGGGTATTATGCCTTAACCGGCACACCTGTGGCAGACAATGAACATGCTGAAAAACTGCTGGCGGATCAGCACCCCTGGAAGAGCCCGGCTCTTTTGTATGCCTGCTTTACGGGCGTATTCCTGTTCGTCAGTGGAATCATTGCAGGATATGTTCAAAACAAGATCCAGTATGGAAGGATCGGACAGCGACTGGAAATGCATCCCTGGTTAAGGGTGTCCTTTTCTTCGGGACAGCTCTCCCGGCTTTCCGATTTTATTGAGAAGAATGCGGGCTCCATTATCGGAAATATTGCCCTGGGCTTTTTCCTGGGTATGGCCGGTATTCTCGGTAAAATATTCGGCATCCCGTTCGATATCCGGCATATTACCATCTCAGCCGGCAATTGCGCGATCGCGGTAGAACAGCTGGGTATTCGAAATATCAACCCAGGTTACCTGATCACGGTTTTCTTTGGCGTGCTGGGAATCGGTTTTTTAAATTTCCTCGTCAGCTTCAGCCTGGCCTTTATGGTAGCCGTGAAATCAAGAGGCATCCAGCTCCGGGAGTACCCCGAATTCATTCGGATACTCTGGCGCTATTTCCGCAAAAATCCGCTTGACTTTGTCCGTCCTCGCAAAAGATTGATTTCTGAATAGTATTCTTTTGTTATATTGAAGATCAAAGCCCTTCATGCAACACTTCAAATTTTATACAAAAGAAGATCTGCTCTACCTGACACGAATCAGGCGTTTTGAAACCAAGCTGGGCGAAAGGCTTCAGGTGCCTGGTTCAGCATCAAAACTGGAGCAGGCATTGTCGTCGAAAGATATCCGTTATGTACTCTTTGGAATACCGGAAGACATCGGGGTAAGGGCCAATCATGGAGTAGGAGGAGCAGAATCCTGCTGGATCCCTTTTTTGAGCGCTTTTCTCAATATCCAGAGTAATGACTTTCTAACCGGTGAAGACATTTTGTTGCTGGGTCATTTCGATTTCGGGGATCTCAAATACCTGATTGAACAGAATGCACATGGTGAAGAAGAAAAGCTGGACGCGTACAGACATGCAGTCGTAACAATCGATGAAGAAGTGGAAAACATTGTGAAAACGATCTGCGCCCATGGCAAGATTCCCATCGCAATCGGCGGCGGACATAACAACGCCTATCCATTGATCAAAGGAGCTGCCAAGGGGCTGCATAAAGCCGGGCTGATTCCGCTGGCCCAGATCAATGCCATCAACCTGGATGCGCATTCCGATTTCCGGCCTTCGGAAGGACGGCACAGCGGCAATGGATTTCGATATGCAGAAGAAGATGGCTATTTACAGAAATACTGCGTGGTAGGTATTCACGAAAACTATATTCCCCAGAATGTCTGGATGGATATCGTCAATAATCCATTCATGGACCTGATTACCTACGAAGATATTTTTATTCATGAAAAAAGACATTTCATACAGGCTATCGCCCATGCCACTTCTTTTACAGAAGACAATTATACCGGTGTTGAACTGGATCTCGATGCCATTGAAGGAGTTTTGTCCAGCGCACAGACACCCTCCGGTATACAATCCAGCCATGCCCGGCAGTACATGAATTTTACGGCGCTCGATACCAAAACAGCCTATGTACATATTTGCGAAGGCGCCACGCAATTGCTCGACGGCAGGAGACAGGAAACGACCGGCAAGCTGATCAGCTACCTGGTCTCCGATTTTGTAAAAGCCCACAAAGGCTGATTAAAATGGAATTCCAATATTAATGTAGGAAACGACCCGTTTCGACTGGTCACAATACATGGTGCTCACTTCCAGCGGCCCCATGGCGAAGTTATATCCTAACGTAAAGGAATGTCCTGAAAGATATCTCGGAGTTTGAAGTCTGTTGTCTGTACTGATGAAATTATTCATCAGTCCGTTGGTGCGCCCGGTCACATATAGATTGTTGGTAATGTTGAAACGCAAACCAAGCTGAAAGGATGCTACACTGGTGGTAAAAAAACTACCTTCTTCCAATCCCGCAAAAACAACCTGGTTCCTGAACATCCGGGTGAGGCCTCCAATAACAAAATCGTTGAACACATTCTGATCATAATTGAAATTCACACCCAACTGGGTGAGGGTAGACAGGGTCACGCGGGAACCCAGGGGTGAATAGGTTTCTACATTCATCCATGCCCGTTGGTAGTCGTTATACCGGATACCCAATGAATCGGCAGGTATTTCCGTTCCCCCCGAAAAGACTTTTACATAGGGCGTTTGATTAAAAACCAATCCTGCTTCTCCATCGATTCGAACTCCCTTCCTTGGCAAAACAGCCCGGTCAAGGGTATTGACTCCCCAATAGGCAAAGCTGGTTACAAAATCATTCTTGCCTTTGATTTCAAAACTAGTCTGGATGGTTGGTTTGTACTTGATCCATTCGAAACGAATGCCCGTTCCCACGGTAAACACCCGGTTGGCAGAATACTGCATTCGTAAATCACTCTTGAAATAGCTCTGCTTGTATTCACCGTCTTTTCTAAAATCGGTAAAGGTGGGAATACCGAGAAACTCATATTGCAAACCGCCAATGGCCGCCACATTTTTACTCCTTCCCAGGTACTGCATGTGCTCTGACCTGAACCTGAATTTCTCGCCAATATTTACGGTGAAAAGGCTGCGCGAATGAGGCGACAGGAAATTGCGGGTGGTGAGATTGGCAACTATGCCAATACCGGTAAACTTATTATAATGCAATCCCAGTTTGGCAAAGCTTCTCGGGTTTTCCTGCACGGAAAACACAATCCTGACAGAGCCATCTTCCTGGGGCAACAGGCTGTATAAAATGCGGGAATAATACCGGGTGCCGAAAACTTTGCGAACCATTTCCGCGAGGCGTGCGGAAGTATAATAACGATCGCCATAAAAACCCATCATATGCTTGAAGAAGCCATCCGTTGTATTTCTCAATCCATGGATTTCTATGTCCCTGATGAAGATGGAATCCACTTTGGCGAGACGATCTTTGGCGGGTTCTACAGTACCATATAACTGGTTTAGTGAATCCGCCAGTCTTTTGAAACGAGGATATAGTTTTCGCCCTTCTTCAATACCCAATTCGAGCAATTCAGCGGCCCTGTTGAAGGAAGCCGTATTGTAGTTTTCTACCGGCATCGGGATGTAAATATCACAGAGCTCTTTTTCCTTGCGGGAGTCTTCCGATTCTTTAAAAAATGCGATCTGCAGCAGCACCTGGAGGGCATTGTTAACCTTTTCTTTGGGTAAGAGGCCTGTGGCCACGTTACTGCCAATAACAAAACCGGCACCCATTTCGCGTACATCGGAAACCGGGAAATTACGAACCACGCCACCATCGATCAGTTTGCGGTCATCGCTTTCCACGGCAGTGAAAACAGTAGGAATAGCCATGCTCGCACGGATGGCGGTTACAATTTCTCCCTTATCGAGCACTACGCCCTGCCCGGTGGCCACATCGGCTGCCACACATTTGAAAGGAATGGAAAACTGTGAGAAATCCTTGATATTGTAAACAGGAAAGTACAACTCTGAAAACTTCAGCCACAACTCTTCACTTTCAAGAAAACCGGTTGGCAACTTGAACCGGTGATTGATCCAGGGAAGTTCTATTGCATACTTGTCGTATTCATCCTTTTCCTCCATTACCAGCGCCCGCAGGGAAGAACCATTACTGAGCAGGATATCCCAATTGATGTTTCGGGCGATCTTTTCTATCTGGCTTCCTGAATAACCGACGGCGTACAGGGAACCAACAATACTACCCATACTGGTTCCTGTTATATAGTCGATTTTCAATCCGGCTGAATCGATGGCTTTTAAGATGCCGATATGCGCAAGCCCCTTGGCGCCTCCACCGCTTAACGTGAGTCCTATCTTCGGTCGCCCCTTATCCTGGGCAATGGCGGAAAAACAAATAAAAAGGTTGATCAGTATAAGTAAGCCTGCACGCATTAATAAATTAACTCCTTTGATTTATGCACTTCGAAATGAATGGCTGTAATAATATTACTAAATAACGGCAAAACTGCCGAAATAGCGTCAATCAGCGTCCTTATACCAAAAAGATTACCTTTTGTTAACTGTCCTGTGCCGATTCCAGTTCCATGATTTTTTCAAAAACCTTTTCATAATCGGCATTCAGGGTCTGCAGTTCCATCGATACTTTTTTCAACTCTGCTTCGGTTGCCTGAAACTTCTTATGATCGGCATAGATTTCGGGAGATTGTAATTGCTGCTGTAATTCAGATTGCCGGCTGTTCAACCGGGCGATCTGTTCTTCGAGTTGTTGAAATATTTTCTGCTGCTTCTGCAATTCTTTCTTCTGCTCCTTGTTGATGGGAACGCTTTTGGGAGCGGGAGCGGGAGCGAGAGCGGGAGCGGAAGAAGGAGCGGGAGCGGGAGTGGGAGCGGGAGTGGGAGTGGGAGCGCTTTTGGGAGCAGGGGCCATGCCGGGTGAGGGGCTGGCCTTGGCATTTTTAGCCTGGCTGCCGGCAGTCGCCATCCTGTTTTTCCAGGCTACCCATTCTTCATATCCGCCGGCAAATTCTTTGATCTGACCATCTTCAATCTCCCAGATCTTGTTGGCCGCCTTTGAAATAAAATAACGGTCATGGCTTACAAATATGTAAGTCCCTTCATATTTCATCAGCGCGTCGGCGAGCAATTCTACCGAATGCATATCGAGGTGGTTGGTCGGTTCGTCGAGCAACAGGAAGTTCGCACGGCTCACAATGGTTTTCGCGAGCGCCACCCGGGCCTTTTCACCTCCACTTAAAACGCGGATCTTTTTATCGGTGTCATCGCCTCCGAACAGAAAACAGCCGAGGAGATTTCTGAGTTCCTGTTCTGTCATCTGACTGCCGCATCCTTTCATTTCATCCAGAATGGTATTGTTCAGGTTTAGCGATTCCAGCTGGTGCTGGGCGTAAAAGCTTTCTTCTACATTATGTCCCCACTTGCGGTCACCGGAGATCTGTTCGGTCCCGGCAATGATTCGGAGCAGGGTTGATTTACCTTTTCCGTTCGCACCGATCAGGGCGATCTTGTCGCCACGATTGATCTCCGCACTGGTATCGGTCACGATGTGATTATTTCCGAATGACTTGGTAACATGCTTCAGCTCCACCAGCACTTTCCCAGGCATTTTATCTACCCGGAAATTGATCCGGATATTAGGTCGCTCCAGTTCAACATCTTCAATTCTCTCCAGCTTATCCAGTCTCTTCTGTATACTTTGTGCCTGGGCCGCTTTGCTGGCCTTTGCTTTAAAACGCTCGATAAATCTTTCCTGCTGACGGATATAATCCTGCTGGTTATCAAAAGCCTTTTGCTGCAATTCAATCCGTATGGCCTTTTCCGACTCATAGAAATCGTAATTGCCATTATAGATATGGAGCTGTTGCTGGTATAACTCCACAATCTTGGTCACCATCCGATTCAGAAAATACTTATCGTGACTGACGATCACCACCGATCCCTGGTAGTGTACCAGGTATTTCTCCAGCCATTCGATGGAAGGAAGATCGAGGTGGTTGGTCGGTTCATCGAGCAGGAGCAGGTCGGGCTGTTGCAGGATCATCTTGGCCAGCAATACCCGCATACGCCATCCACCGCTGAATTCGCGGTAGGGCCGGCCCAAATCCTGGTTTGAAAAACCAAGACCCTGGAGTACTTCTTCTGTTTTGTGATGAATATTGTAACCACCCAGCGTTTCCATTTCATGCAGGCGATCGGTGTATTCCAGGAGGGTCTTTTCGTCACCCGTTTTTTCCAGTTCTTTTCCGATTTCCTCGATTTCTTTCTCCAGTTGCAAAACCCTTTCAAAGGCGCTCAGCGCCACTTCGAGGATGGAACTGTTGGTGTCAAAACTCAGCAGGTCCTGGTGAAGGTATCCCACCGTGGTACTGCGGCTTCTTTCTACCGTACCCGCAGATGGCAGGTATTCGCCCACCAGTAGCTTGAGCAGGGTAGACTTGCCGGTACCATTGTATCCGATCAATCCGATCCGCTCTCCCGGCTGGATATGCCAGGTAGCCTCTTCTACAATTGCTCTTGCACCAAATTCAAATGTGACGTTTGTTAATCCAGCCAGCATAAACAAAAATTACTTCAATGTGTTTTCGTAACAGTTTTCAATCAGCACGCAAAAATAGGGTATTACTATTCTTAAAAGCATATCATAACTTAGCGCAAATAATGGTTCTATGAAAAGAAAGTTCCTGGCAATCCTCGCACTGGCGGTCATCGCAATTGGTTTGTATTTTTTGGTATTTCGGAAGCAACAAAAAGTTGAACACGAAAAAGATAAACCACTGGCCATTAAAGAGAACACAACCGGCTTCAAGCACTCATTTGATACCCTGCTGACCGCCTATTTCGACCTCACCACCGCTTTTTTTTCGGAAGATTCTGTTAAAATTAACCAGGCAGCCGGCAACCTGAAGCTCGCTGCAGACAGCCTGCATACAGACGACATCCAGGGCGATTCAACCGGTGCGCTAAAAGCCACTGCCAAAGACTATGCTCTCACCATTTCCGGTTCTTCTTCCGGCATTCTCGGAGAAAAAGAGGTGGAAGGAAAAAGAAAAGAACTCGAACTGATCACCAGCGCCCTTTGGGATCTGATCAGAACAGTTAAATACACCAACCAAAAAGTGTATTACCAGTTTTGTCCCATGGCTTTTAGTAACAAAGGCGCCTACTGGCTCAGTAACAATGCAGCCATCAGAAATCCTTACTTCGGCAGCAAGATGCCCAACTGTGGAAACACACAGGACTCATTGGATTATTCGCTGAAATAGACCATAAAACGCATTACGGAATTAAGAATCAAAAGCTGAAGTTAATTACATGAAGAAGATTGTATGGTTAGTTCTTTGTTGTGTCCTTGGTGTTCAACTCGTGCAGGCACAAAGCAAATTCACCCTGAGTGGTTTTATCAAGGATTCCCTGTCTGCTGAAACCCTGATCGGAGCGACCATCTCCATCAATGGAAAATCTGTTCTCAGCAACCAATATGGATTTTTTTCCATCACCTTGCCAAAAGGGAAATATACCCTGATCGTTTCCTTTGCCGGATATGTACCCAGAGCGCTCGACATAACCCTGGATTCTACCCGCCAGCAGGACATTCTCCTTCTCCAAAAATCGGTGCTGGAAGAAGTGATTGTCTATTCAAAGCGACGCGACGGAAACGTTCGTAATGCCCAAATGGGCAAATTTGACCTGACGATGTCCCAGATCAAATCGGTACCGGTCATTTTTGGAGAAGTGGATATTCTCAAAACCCTTCAGTTATTACCCGGCGTCAGGAATGCGGGTGAAGGGAACACCGGGTTGTATGTGAGAGGGGGCGGTCCCGATCAAAACCTGATCATGCTGGACGATGCCATTGTGTACAACACAGGCCACCTCTTTGGTTTCTTTTCCATTTTCAACTCCGACGCGATCAAAAATACCTCCCTTATCAAAGGAGGCATGCCGGCTCAATATGGCGGCCGTTTGTCGTCGGTGCTGGACGTGGCCATGAAAGACGGCAACATGAAAAAATTTGAGGTGGAAGGAGGGATCGGTGCGATATCCTCCCGACTGTCCATCCAGGGGCCGATCAAAAAAGACAAGGCTTCTTTCATTATTTCTGCCAGGAGAACTTATATCGATGTGCTGATCAAACCATTCCTCGGAAAAGACAATGCCTTTTACGGATCGGGTTATTATTTCTATGATCTCAATACCAAGGTCAACTTCAAAATCTCGGAGAAGGACAGGCTCTACCTGAGCGGTTATTTTGGAAGAGATGTATTTGCCTTTAATAACGCCAATCGTTCATTCAAGGCAAAGATTCCCTGGGGCAATGCCACCGGCACCTTGCGCTGGAATCACGTTTTCAGTAAAAAACTGTTTTCAAACACCTCCCTGGTCTACAACGATTATTATTTTTCTTTTAATGGAAGCCAGAACGATTTTTCCATAGGCCTGAACTCCGGCATCAGGGATGCAACGGCAAAAACAGACTTCGACTACTATGTGGCGCCCAATCATAAAATCAAATTCGGCGGATTGTACACCTATCACAAGTTTACACCCAATGTGGTGAGTGGCAGCCAGGGCAGTACGGAATTCAAACCGAATAACGAAGGAGTTAAATATGCAGGTGAATCGGGTATTTATGTGCAGCATGACTGGGATGTGAATGAAAAATGGAAATTGAGCAGTGGTCTTCGCTTTTCCACTTTCACTCAAATGGGGCCTTATACCAAATATGTGGAAGATGCAGATGGCAACAAACTCGACAGCACTCGCTATTCAAGGGGTCAGGCGATCAAAACCTATGGAGGACTGGAACCAAGATTTACGCTTCGATATGCCATCGACGACGAAAGCTCCATCAAAGCATCTGTTACCCGGAACCTGCAATACATTCACCTGGTAAGCAATGCCGGTTCTACATTGCCGACAGACCTGTGGGTACCGAGTACCTATCTTGTACAACCGCAAAAAAGCTGGATGTATGCCGCCGGCTTCTTCAAGAATTTCAAGGACAATATGTACGAAACTTCGGTGGAAGTGTATTACAAAGACATGCGTAACCAGATCGAATACCGCGAGGGCTATACACAAAGCCTCAAAGACCCCGAAAAGGAATTCATTTTCGGAAAGGGGTGGAGCTATGGCGCGGAATGGTATGTAAACAAAGCGCGTGGCAAATTCACCGGATGGATCGGGTATACTTTAAGCTGGACCTGGCGAAAATTCCCGGAACTCAATGGCGGAGAGAAATACCCGGCCAAGTACGACCGGCGTCATGACCTGAGCGTGGTGGCCATGTATGATCTTAACAAACGCTGGAAGTTCTCCGCTGTTTTTGTGTACGGAACCGGAAACGCAACCACCTTACCCGAACGTTTCTACATTATCAATGGTGTATTAACACAGGAATACAGCAAAGTGAACCAGTACAGGTTACCGGCTTACCACCGGCTGGATCTGTCCGCCACGCTGACGCCTAAAATAAAGCCCAACGCCAAATTCACCCATTACTGGGTCTTCAGCATTTACAATGCCTACAGCAGGTTAAATCCCTATTTCATCTATTTCGACCAAACAGGAAGTCCCTACGATGGCAGTCTTAAAGTGGATGCCAGACAGGTTTCCCTGTTCCCGATCATTCCATCGGTAACCTGGAATTTCAAGTTTTGATAAAACAGTTATCCACAGCCAACGACAAACAATCAAAGGCAGTGAACGAATTTGAATTATTGAAAAGCAACAGCTTACAGATTTATTTTCCGACTATAAGGGTTATCCACAGTGCCAGCAAAGCCGATTCGTAAATTTCCGATATCGGTTCTGCTGGCACTGTTTTTGTCTTTGCTCATTACGCCTTATCCGCAATCCACTGCCGGTGAAATAACTCTACACGTTTTCTATTCTTAATTCAAAATCTGTTTTATGAAACAATTCAAATGGTTGTTGGCAGGAACGGCTTGTGTGCTATTGGCAAGCCTGGTCATTGTTTCCTGTCAGAAGAACGTAGCGGGTGATCTTGAAAACATTCCTCCTGGTCAATCAAAATTGTCGGTTTATCTGACCGATGGTCCCACTGATTATCAAAAGGTACTGGTCGATATCCAGGGTATTCTGGTAAAGGTAGACACCTGTAAATCCAACGATGATGATCACGACGATGACCGTCATTGCGATGATCATCACGACACCATGGATATCCATTGCGAAGTTTGGGATACGCTGAACATCAATCCGGGTGTATATGATCTGCTGACCCTGCGCAACGGAGTAGACACCTTGCTGGCCTCCGGATATATTCCCAACGGACGTATCACCAAGATCAAGTTTGTACTGGGAACCAACAATAGTGTGGTGGTAGACAGCACTACTTATCCGCTGCAACTGAAAGATAACTGGAACTTTGTTTACGTTAAGATCCGCCATCATCTCGATGTGGATTCCGCCAATAACAACCTTTCCTTCTATCTTGATTTTGACCTGTCAAGATCAATTGTGTACTGGAATGGAAAATATTACCTGAAGCCCGTTATCCGTCCGTTTAGTCATAAAAGTTTTGGAGAAATCGAAGGCAAAGTAAGACCCGTTCATTCTTTTGGAACCATTATGGCCTATAACAACAGCGATACAGCCTGGGCAAGACCCTGGGAAAAAGAAGGAGAATTCAAGATCAGAGGTCTGCAGGAAGGAACGTACAGCCTCTACATTGATGGCATAAATGGATACAAAGACACCACCATCACCAATATCCAGGTAAAGCGAAACAGGGATACAGAGCTTGGAACCATTATGCTGAAAAAGTAACAGCACAACTAAAAACAAACATAAAAAAGAGGCTGTCCGTTTCGATGTGACAGCCTCTTTTTAATTTGTCAGTTAGTCAATTAGTCAATAAGCCAATGGAATAACGAATTAAAAATTCAAAAGTTAAAAATCAAAAGTCAAAAGCTACAATTGGCTGCGCTCAGCATCCTCAGCGCTTTCAGCGTCTTCTGTGTTTTCCGCGTCTTCAGCGTTCTCAGCGTTATAAAAAAAACTCAATGCACCGCTGGGACATTTCTTTACCTGCTCAATGATTCTGCTTGAATCAGCGCCTGCCGGTTTTATCCAGGGTTTCTCCATGGGATTAAAAACATCCAGCAAGCCATGTGCACCTTTCCAGCATAAAGTGGAATGAATACATATGGCGGGCTTCCACACGATGGTGATTTCCCCATTGCTGTATTTTTTTGTGATATCCTTCATGGTTATTGATAGCTGGCGCAGTTTTTAGCCTCCCATTCGGAATAGGCTATATTATACTGTTTCAATACATCATCCGGCACTCCATTCCATTTGGTAGGCATGTTACCCACGTAGCCAACATCCTTTACACCTATTTCACTGGTGTAAAAACCGGTTACCGTAAGATTGCGCATCAATGAAAAGAAAGCGGCTCCCCGTTTCAAATCGGGGCTCAGATCCTTTCTGTTGGGATAGGCGATATCGTCTACGATCTTCAATCGGTCAGCCTCTGTGAGGTCAACAAAACTCTTGTTGAATCTTTTGAAAGACTCCAGGTCGAGCCAGCGAAGGCCACCGGACATTGGCACCTGGTGGTCGGGCATATCCTGCACGATGAAGTCGATAAACGCGGGCACTCCGGCAGCGGAAGCGCTTTTGCTCACTTCATCTTCCGGGATGATAATATCGGCCAGCACCGTAATGGTAGCCATCTCGTGTTCACTGAAATATTTTTTACTCATCAAGGCGCGATCACGCTCGAGTTCTTCTTTGGCGCGATCGATGGTGAAATCAGCCTGGCCGGGAGCAGCCGGTTTGGCTTCCTCGTGTTTATCGAGTTTACAGCCTTCCAGTAAGGCACCGGCAGACAGTGTTCCGAGTGCCAGGGCTTTTAGTGATTTCCTTCTGTCCATGTGTTATATCGTTTTGAAAGATGATGAATGGTTTTAAATCAGACCGATGAAAGATTACAGGTTTTGCTTTTTCATTTCATCGATGATGTACTCACTGGCGCGCAGTGAAAGAGCCAGGATCGTCCAGGTGATGTTTTTATCTGCCTGGCTTACGAAGGGCGCTCCATCCACGCAGAACAGGTTTTTACAATCATGTGCCTGGTTGTATTTATTAAAGGCAGATGATTTGGGATCGTTACCCATCCTGGCTGTTCCGGCTTCGTGAATGATCTTGCCCGGCGCCTCCAGTCCGTAGTTGTTCTCGGGTCCGTCGGTATGTCCCCAGGTTGGAATAGCCCCCATTTGATGGAAGATCTCCGCGAAGGTTTCTTTCATGTGCTTGGCCTGCTTGACTTCGTAGTCACTCCATTTCACATTGAATCGAAGTACCGGAATACCGTATTTATCTACCACGGTCGGATCAATCTCGCAACGGTTTTCATATTTCGGAATCGCTTCTCCACGACCGGCCATACCTACACCGGCTCCGTAAAAGAAACGCACATCTTCTTTGAGTGACTTGCCATAACCGCCGGCTTCCTTGGTTTTACCATGAACCGCGAATTTGCCGTTCATGCCTTCAATTCCAAATCCGAAACCATAAGCGGGCTGGCCCATTCCACCCCAGTATTCGATATGATATCCACGAGGGAAATCGAGTTTCTTGTTATCGAGCCACCAGGGAGAATAAATATGCATACCGCCCACACCATCTTCATTGTATCTTTTACGATCGAAGAGTTGAGGCAGCACGCCACCCATGGCCGCTCCGGTACTGTCGTGAAGATATCTTCCCACCACATCACTGCTGTTGGCCAATCCGTTTTCATGACGCTTGGATCGGGAATTGAGCAGCAACCTGGACGATTCACAGGCACTAGCGGCGAGTATGACTACCCGTCCGGTAACCTGGTATTCCATCATATCCGTTTTATTGATATAGGAAACACCGGTTGCCTTTCCTTCATTATCTGTCATCACTTCCCGGGCCATCGCATCGGCTACCACATCTATATTTCCGGTGGCGAGCGCAGGTTTGATCAGCACGTTAGAAGAAGAGAAGTCGGCTTTGAAATAACTGCAGTTACGACCACACTGTCCGCAAAAATTACATTCCTGTCTGTCGGGATTATCAGGCAGCGCTTTGGTAAGAATCGACAATCGGGACGGGATAACCTTTACGCCCGCGGCTGTAGCGCCTTTTTTAATGATCAATTCATGTAACCTGGGTTTGGGAGGAGGGAGGAAGAAACCATCGGGGTCGTTTTCCAATCCTTCATTGCTTCCGAATACACCCAGCATTTTATCGATGCGGTCATAATAAGGCTTGATATCATCATAAGTGATCGGCCAGTCATCTCCCAATCCATCGATGCTGCGACGGCGGAAATCCTTTGGTCCGAAACGAAGCGAGATACGGCCCCAGTGATTGGTACGCCCCCCTAACATACGGGCACGCCACCAGTCCCACTTGGTTCCCTCGGCATGTGTATAGGGTTCGCCATCGATATCCCAACCCCAGTAACAGGCATCAAAATCGCCGAATGGACGAAACTTGGTACTGGCGCCACGACGGGGCGATTCCCATGGATTTTTTAATTGCGTAATGTTCTTTTGCGGATCATACATGGCACCTGCTTCAATGAGACATACCTTCAGTCCTGCCTTGGCCAATACATAAGCCGCCATACCACCACCCGCACCGGATCCAACGATCACCGCATCATACTTTTTGGGGTTCTTTTTAATTTGAAAATCTCCCATAACGTTAGTTCATTAAAAAATTGATTAGAAGATGAATGAGCACCTAAATGTAGAATATAAAGACGATATGACAAACATAGGATGGAAGAGTGGCAAACAGCAATCGTTTGTGTATTTGTATTGGGAATATCAATCGTTAGTTTTTGACGTTTGTGCATAATTTACTTCGTTTGTTTATGCTTGAATCTTTCAAATCCAGCTATCTTTCTACAGCCAAAACGATTGCTCATGCGAAGATTATTTTTACTGGCCGCCTTGCTTTATTCAAGCACTGTGGCCTTCCCGCAACTCAGCGATTCCACCTTTGCTGAAAAACTGGGTTATCCCAAAGGATCAAAAGTGCTGATCATACATGTTGATGATGTGGGCATGAGCTGGGATTCCAATGAAGGAGCCATCCTGGCAATGTCCAAAGGAGTCGCCAATTCCTGCAGCATCATGATGACCTGTCCCTGGGTACCCGGATTCGCAAAGTACCTGGCCGCCCATCCAAATACCGATGCGGGCCTGCATCTGACACTTACTTCCGAATGGGAACAATACCGCTGGGCACCACTGAGTGGAGTAAAAACAGTTCCCGGTCTGGTGGACAAGCAAGGCGCATTATGGCCAACTGTGGAGGAGGTGGTTAAACATGCTTCGGCCGATGAAGTGGAAACAGAGATCAGGGCGCAAATTGAAAGAGCACTGAAAATGGGAATCAAACCCACGCACTTCGACAGCCACATGGGTACCCTGTTTGCTTCCCCGGCTTTTCTTCAGCGTTATGTGAAAATGGGAATCGAATACAAAATTCCGGTTATGTTTCCGGCAGGTCATGCCACATTGATACAGGATCAGATGAAATTCCCCGACGAACAAATGAATGGACTCCGGCAATTAGGCAAGATGCTCTGGAATGCAGGGCTTCCGGTGCTCGACGATCTGCATAACTACAGTTATGGCTGGGAATTACCTGCCGGACAATCACCCACAGCAGACAATCTGAGAAAATATAAAACACAGCATTACATCGATGCGTTGAAAAAAATAAAGCCGGGTCTCACCATGATGATCATGCATTGCACCAACCCGTCTGTGGTGTTTAAACAAATCAGTGAATCCGGAAATACCCGCTTCGGCGACCTCCTGGCCATGATGGATCCCGCTTTCAAAAAAGCACTGGCTGATCAAAAGATCATCTTAACAACCTGGAGAGAGGTGATGGAGAGAAGAAGCAGGTTATAGGTTTACGTTTCTTGTTTCACGTTTTACGTTTCTCGTTTCTCGGTTCTCGGTTCTCGTTTATAACGGGTAGCACTTGTCTTAATAGAAGAGAATTTTCACATTCAGCTCAATAGGCTGGAGGCCATAAAATGAATCGTGAAACGTAAAACGCAAAACGAGAAACGTAAAACGCTCCTACTCGTCCGTCCGGAACAAATTTACCGGCATCCCTTCTTTACTGAAGAGATTGGGCATAGCCGTATTGCTGAATCCGAAGCGCACGGCAACCGGTTTTTTTACTTCTTTGGCGCTAACCACTACAGTACTGCCGTCAATCTTTGCCTGGGCGGGATAATATATGTTATCGTCGCCGCAAATCATGAAATCGGAGGGAGGGCCGTTCCGGCTTTGAAGTCCGCTTTCCGCATGATCGAATACTATCCTCACTTTATCATTTTCGATTTTCATTTCGCGATAAACCGGCGACTGATAGGGGCCGGAGGGATGCTGATAAGTTTCCGCCAGGGCCCTGTTGGCCAGCCGGTCAGCGACATCCCGTTTATTTTGTGGGTGGATGTCTTTGATATTGTCAACCAGGTCGCTGATGACCACCATGCCGGTTCGATCGAGATGTAGTTTACTCTGTGCTTCTCTAAGTCTCGCCCCATTATCTCCCTGGCCGTAATCATACGGAGCAATCTGTACATAATAAAAAGGAAATTCACGGTCAAAATCGGCGCGCCAGCTCCTGATCATCGCTTCGAGCAATTTCGTATATCCGTAAGCGGTACTTACATTGGACTCTCCCTGGTACCAGATGGCGCCGGCGATGGCGAATTGCCGGATAGGGTAGATCATCGCATTGTAGTTCTTTCCGGGCTGGTAAGGTCCCCAGGGTGTAGGGCCCAGTTTGGCGGCCGCTTCCGCCAGAACCGGATCTGAACTGATAACCGGGGCGGGAGTCCACACTTCTGCGGGGGTACCACCCCAACTGGAATTGATCAGGCCTACGGGGAGATTCAATTCACTATTCAATTTCTTACCAAAAAAATAACCGATGGCGCTGAAACGCTTCATGTCTTCGGGATTGCACACCACCCAGGAAGCTTTCAAGTCATCTTGTGGGTAATCGGAAGTTGTTCTGGGTATGTGAAAAAACCGGATCTGTTTATTGGTGGCGCGGGGGGCTTCCTCCATCGCCTGCCTGTTATTGTTCATGGCGCTCCATTCCATGTTGGACTGACCCGAACAAAGCCATACTTCACCAATCAATACATTATCGACCACTACGGTATTGCTGGCGCGGAAGGTAATAGAGTAGGGGCCGCCAGCTTTTGGCGTTTGTATGCTGGTGGCCCATCTGCCATCTCCATTCGATTGCGTACTGTCTGTCTGCCTGTTCCAGGAAGCGGTGATATAGATCTTTTCGTTGGGCCCGGCCCATCCCCAAAGACCAGCCCGGGTTTGTTGTTGCAAAACCATATTGTTGCCGATTATTGCAGGTAATCGTACCTGGGCAGATGCCGTTGAAACTGCCAGAATCAACAGAACACCTGTAAGCAATCGTAAGGGAAATTGCATAAAATGAATTTGTGTAAAAGATAGGGATAAATTTTATAAATAACTGTGAGTTAAGCCTGTACCCCCTGTCTAAAAGGAAAAATGGGAGAGCCTTCGTACAATTTTCAACAGCAACCCATCGTTATAAGACTATCCAATTCCTTTCGATAGAAAAATCAATCTCTATGAAACCCCGTTTAGTCTATACCAATAACGACCAGGATTTTCTGGCAGAAAAATTCCGTATCGCCGACAATCATCTCATCAGCGCCAGCAAAATCGCGATGCTCAAGATCCAAAGCTGGAAGTTCGCGATGAAAACGCCGGAAATCGGGCGCAACTACCTCGAATCTGTTGAACAAATCATCCGCAATTCTTTTTTTGAATTCATCACGCCATCCGTTGTACTGAACGAAGAAGGCTTCTACTTCACTGCCAACGAAAACTAAGCAACCTCGTCAGTTAGGCAGGTTTCAATAATTACAAGTATTTTTAGTCATAAAATTGCTTGTGATGAGATATTTCCTGTCTTTGTTGTTGATTTTCGGTTATTGCTTCAGCCAGGCTCAGGTAAAAGATTATGCTTCCTACCCGGTTTATTCCGGCAAGGATCTTGGACTTACCTATTCTCCCACGCATTCCTTTTTCAGGATCTGGTCACCACCCGCTTCCAAAGCACAAATCGTCCTTTATAAAACTTCCATTGGTGGCGAGCCACTATCCGTGATTGATATGCAGTCTTCCGTGTCCGGAACCTGGACGGCCGACCTGAAAGGCGACCATGCGGGGCAGTATTACGCTTTTAAAGTATTAATAGACGGGACATGGAGTAATGAAGTACCCGATCCCTATGCAAAGCTGATCGGCGTCAACAGCAAAAGGGCCATGATCGCCGACCTGAGATCCACCAACCCGGCAGGGTGGGAGTCGGATAAAAGTCCAGCTTTCCGACAGCAAACCGATGCGGTGGTGTATGAATTGCATATCCGGGATGCCAGCATTCATTCCAGTTCAGGGATCCGCAACAAAGGAAAATACATCGGCTTAACGGAAAAGGGTACCCGCAATAAGGCGGGCCTGAGCACCGGTATCGACCATATCCGTGAAATGGGCGTAACTCATGTACACCTGTTACCCTTCTACGATTTTTTCACGGTGGATGAAACCCGTCTCGACAAACCGCAATACAACTGGGGATACGACCCCATGAACTATAACGCGCCGGAAGGTTCTTACTCAACCAATCCTTACGATGGCCGGGTGCGCGTGAGGGAACTGAAAAAACTGGTTCAATCCTTTCACCAGAATGGCCTTCGGTTAGTGATGGACGTTGTATACAATCATACCATGTTCTCCGATCAGTCGTTCATGAACCAACTGGTACCCGGTTATTATTACCGGCAAAAGCCCGATGGCAGTTTTTCAGATGCCACTGCCTGTGGTAATGAAACCGCCAGCGACAGGGCCATGATGCGCAAGTTCATGCTCGAATCGGTTTTATACTGGGTGAAAGAATACCATATTGATGGATTTCGGTTCGACCTGATGGGCGTTCATGATATAGAGACCATGAATCTTATTTCCCGTGAATTGCATAAAATTAAACCGGATATCATCCTGTATGGCGAAGGCTGGACAGCAGGTAACTGCCCCTTGCCGGATTCGGTCCGTGCATTAAAAAAGAACGCGCACCTGCTCGATCGCATCGCGGTTTTCAGTGATGACCTGCGCGATGGAATCAAGGGAAGTGTGTTTGAACACGGGGATCGGGGTTTTGCAAGCGGAAAAGAGGGCATGGAACAAAGCATCCGTTTTGGATTGACCGCCGCCTGTCCGCATCCACAGGTGAATTACAACCAGGTCAACTATTCCAAAGCACCTTATGCGGCTGAACCGATCAATACCGTTTCCTATTGCGAATGCCACGACAACCATGTGTTATGGGACAAACTCGCCCTCTCCGCAACCACCGCCACAGAAAGCGAAAGACGACAAATGCATAAACTGGCCTTATCGATCGTGCTAACTGCACAGGGCATGAGTTTTCTTCATGCCGGAACCGAATTTCTGCGATCCAAACAGGGCGTGGAAAATTCATTCAATGCAGGCGACAGCATCAACGCCATTGACTGGAACCTGAAAACCCGGAACAAGGATGTGGTGGATTACGTCAGGGAACTTATTGCCATGAGAAAAGCCCATCCGGCTTTCAGAATGACCCGTGCAGAGGATATCGCCCATAACATCAGCTTCCTGGAAAATACGCCCCCCGGCCTGGTTGTTTATCAATTAAAAGGATCGGCAGTGGGTGATAGCTGGAAATCGATTACCGTGGTATTCAACGGCTCGGGTAACGACCAGGAGTTGACCCTCGATGGTCACTGGCAGGTTTTCTCCAGCAACAACAAGATTCAGAAACCCGGAACCCTCCTCACCAATGGCAAGATCCGGATGCAACCTTATAGCTGTACGATCGTCTATCGGAAATAGTCGTTGGTAGAAATATTGCAGCCAAATCGGCCGTAAAACAGTAACTTATTCTAAATTTCTTGCCATGAAATACCTCGTGCTTATCATGCTGATGCTGGCAGGATACCAAACCAGGGCTCAGACTACTGATGCCGTATCCGGTCCGGGCCAGGTGACTTATTTTGATGCCTCCGGTTCTCCCTTTCTTTTTACCAACTGGAATGAAGGCTGGATCCGATTCGCCAGTGGACGAGCTACCAACCAGTTCAAGTTGAAATTTGATTGTCTTAAAAACCAGTTGTTGCTTCAGTTTAACGGCAATGCCTTTTCTACCGAAAGCAAAGTGAAAGAATTTGTCCTTTACCCGAAAGGAAACAAGAACGACTCCATGGTCTTTAAAAAAGGCTATCCTGCCAACGACCTGGCTAATGAAGAAACTTTTTATCAATTGGTGTTCCAGGACAGACTGGCGTTATTGCATCTCTATGTAAAAGTAGTGATGGAAGAACAGCAACTGGTGGCCAAGGAAATCCGCCGGCACATACGGGATGAAAACAGATATTTCATTTTCCTCGACAACAAAATGATGTTACTCCCCGACGACCGAACACTAATAGCAGATGCTTTTGGTGATCATGCTGCTAACATCAGGCAATTTATCAGCGACAAGCAATTGAAATTCCGGGAACCCGACGATTTCCTGCAGTTAGCCCGGTATTACAATAACCTGTTGACCGCAAAATAGCCGGTGCTACTTGAGTTGTTGAATGCGAATATTCTTCCAGCGAACTTTAATGCCACCCCCATCATGTATTTGAAGGGCGATAAAACCATTTCCCTGTCCGATTTTCTCGTCTTTGATGTAAATCATCTTCTGGTCGTTCAGCCAGGTGGTTACTTCATCCCCGATAACCTGAATTTTTAAGGTATTCCATTCACCCATTCTGAGGTATTTCTCGTCTTCCGCATTCGGTTGTATCAACCAGCCACGACCGTATGATTCATAGATACCACCCGTATGCTGGTTTTCCGGCGCTACTTCCACCTGCCATCCACTGATCTTTACTCCTTCAATTGAAGAACGGAAGAAGACACCGCTGTTACCATTGGCTTCCTGCTTGAACTGAAGCGTCAGGATGAAATTTTTGTAGCTCTTGTTGGTCGACAGATAACCGTACTGCTTATCGGGTCCGCTTTCGCAGATCAGTTCTCCTTTCTCCACATACCATTTTTCCGTACCATGAATGGTCCATCCCTTAAGATCCTTTCCATTGAATATTTTTTTCTGAGCAAATCCCTGACAGGCGAATACCAGGAGGCCAACCAGTAACAGCAAACGTTTCATTGAATGATTTTTTTTAAAAGTACAGTATTTATGTATTCCTGCGCCGGTCTTTCTTATCTTCCCTCTATTATGAGTCTTCAACTCGAACGAAAGCTCGGAAGCTGGGCCTGCATTGCCATTGTCGTAGGATCTGTCATCGGCAGCAACATATTTATGAAGCCGGCAACCATGGCCGCTCAGACCGGTTCGCCATTGATCCTGATTGGCATCTGGATCGGCGCCGGCATCATCTCTCTTTTCGGGGCGATGATCAATGCGGAAGTGGGATCGGTATTACCACAAACAGGCGGCCAGTACATTTACTTTCGAAACATGTATGGCGACTTCTTTGCCTTTCTTTCGGGATGGGCGGGGTTCGTTGTCATTAACACGGCAGCCGTTGCCGCCATTGCCTATGTTTTCGCGCAATATGCCGAGTTCTTTGTTCACCTGCCCCGGTTCAGCCAGGCAACCGAACAGTCCTGGGTGCTGCACATACCCTTTGTCGGCAACCTCTTTCCACTTGAAAATATAGGTGTAAAAGGGCTGGCCATCCTGGTAATAATAGCAGTAACGGTCATCAATCATTTTAGTTTAAGCATAAGCGGTAGTTTCCAGGTTTTCTTCACGGTGCTGAAAGTGGCCGTTTTACTTTTAATGGTTTTCCTGATCTTTTTCTCCGGAGCCGGACATACGGCCCATTTTACGCAGCCCTCCAGAGAAATACATTTATCGGGCTGGACACTGATCGGGGGCATGGTGGCGGCCACTTCCGGGGCCCTGGCGGCTTACGACGGATGGAACAACCTGGGCATGGTGGCCGGGGAAATTCGTAATCCCCAACGGAACATCACCCGGGGATTGCTTTTTGGTTTGGGAATATGCATACTTCTGTACGTATTAACGAATCTCGCCTATATCTACATGATGGATATTGATGAAATGAGTCATTCCAGCCTGGTGGCCTCCGATGCCCTGTCAAAATTTATGGGCTCTACCGGGGGTGGCATTATCGCTTTGCTGGTTATGGTGTCTACCATCGGCGCAGTAAATGGCAATGCATTTCCCTGTGCCCGCATCACTTTTGCCATGGGAGAAGAGAAGCGATTCTTTTCCTGGTGTGGAAAAGTTCATCCAAAATTTCATACGCCGTCCAATGCACTCTGGCTGCATTGTATCTGGAGTTGCCTGTTCGTGATCAGTGGTTCCTTCGACATGCTGACCGACATGTTTGTTTTTGTAACCTGGATCTTTTACGGATTTACCGGCTATGGCATATTTGTACTTCGAAAAAAGATGCCCGACGTGAATCGCCCTTTCAAGGTAAAAGGCTATCCGTGGATACCGATCATTTTCATTTTATTTACTGTATTCTATTTTTTTGTGACCATTTACAACGACGTCAATAATTACCGCACAGGGAAAGCGCCGGTGATCAATTCAGTACTCGGACTCTTGCTAACAGCTGCCGGAATTCCATTTTACTGGTATTTTAGAAAAAAGTATGATAAACCTACCAATAACTGATCAGGCTCCTGGTCATTACAGTATATTTGGATAACACATCCCTTACACACATGAAAAAAATTGGGTTGTCTTTGGCAATTGTATGTTCGGTATTAGCCATCCACGCACAGGGTACTTTATCTTCTGGCGGCCCCGGCACTTTTTACAAACCGGAAAATTCAGAAGTGCTGGGAAGCCCGCTGTTGTTTCCACAATTCGTACCGGGCATTGTGTATCTGCTCAATGGCAACAAGGAAGAAAATTTTCTCCTGAACTTCGATCTGTACAGTAATAAACTGGTTTACCTGGAAGACGGCCAGCAGCTGGTAGTGGTAAACGCCATAAAGGAATTCATCCTGAAACCAACTGACGGTAATCCCTTATTGTTCAGAAAGGGTTATCAGCCGGTAGAAAAAAACACCCCTGCAACCATTTACCAGGTATTGGAACAGGGAAATTATACTTTGCTGAAACTGACTAAAAAGTTCATCAAGGATAAAAAAGAATTCAATCAGCCTCCGGCCAAGGAATTCGGAGAATTGGATTCTTATTTCATCGTACAGGGAGAAGGAGTACCTGTAAAAATCAAAAAAGACCGATCCTCGGTAATATCTGCGTTGGGTGATAAAGAAGGTAAACTGGAAGAGTGGGCGCGAAAAAATAACAACCGGTGCAAAAGCGAAGAAGAACTGAAATCACTGGTAAAGGCAGCTAACAACAAATAGCCTTGCTTCTAATTGAAAATCGTTTGTAACCAATCCGCTCTCAACCAATACCAATTCATCAAACTGCATCAGGCAATCATTGATCAACCATCATTTAATGTTGATCAACTATTGATAGGTTAGCTGCCGAATCAATGCTTCATGTTGCGGATAAACTCCGGCCAGTTTTATGCTGTCGGCCAATTCAAAATCGCGAAAGTCAAACCCGGGTGCCACCGTACAGCCGCAGAGGGCATATTCTCCGCCATCGGCGATGCGCGAGGCAAACCAGTTTCCAGCCTTAATGACACATTGAAAACTTTCACCCTTTTCAGGCT
>JBGAHR010000065.1:0-22920 GCA_044226045.1 Chitinophagaceae bacterium | reverse complement strand
TTCGTTGGGATTGGAGCTCCCGCCATTTGCATAAGCTAAAATAAATGTGAGGCTTTCATCAATTCCATAGCTCCATCTGAAAGCATATTCTTTATCCAGGCCACCTTTTGTTTTGTCTTCTTTGGGTTTGTTTAAGGTCAGTTCAGACCGGCCACCTCTCATCGTTTCTTTTGCATATTCGTTCAATGGCATCAGCATTACGGCATATGATCCGGCTGCAATAAGACCGGCTACAACCGATATTCCTGCTGTAATACCTATTTCCTTAAATCCTTTTTCTTTCAGTTTCCGGATGCCATACACGATCGCCGCAAAACCCAGTAATAGTATGGTGTAAAAGGTAATCTGTATATGGTTCTGATAAAGTTGCAGCGTGGTGAAAAGCATGAGCGCCAGAAATCCGAGTATATATTTACGTTGGGTTAGCAACAGGAAGCCGGCCAGGATTGCCGGCATATAGCCGATCGCCGCAAGTTTGGTTGTATGGCCCACTTCGGCCAGTATCGGACTGTAACTGCAAAAGGCAAAACCCAATGATCCGAAAATGGCGATCCAGGTCCTGAAACTTAAAACCAACGAAAGAATATAAAATCCTAGGCAACTCAGAAAAAACAGACCAGCCGGAGTAGGCAGAAAACCGGTAAAAAGATAATGAAGCCAGGCAAGGGTGATATTGTATTTTGACTCCAGGGCAACCTGGTAGGCGGGCATGCCACTGAAAAGGCTGTTGGTCCATAAAGGGAAATGACCATATTTTTCTTTGAACTCGAAAGACGACTGAGCCATGCCCTTCCATCCGATTACATCAGACTGATTGACGATTTTTCCCTGCAACGCGGGCAAGCAATAAAATATCGAGATCAACAGGAAAATACCAATTGCCAGAACATGTGGTTGCAGTTTCTGCCAGAGCGTCTTGTTCATACTGTAAACAGTTAAAAATGATGGGCAAAATAATGCAATTTTACAGGATCGCAGACTTATGAAGAACTTATTATTTTTAATGCGGGTGGCCTTCATTTGCAACATTTGCCTGCTGCTGGCCTGGCTTAGCAAGGATATATCCTTTCTTCCCGAGGGCTTTATTCAATCAACAGTAGTGATACTGGGTGTGGGGCTGTCTATTTTTTTGAACATTATTCTCAGCCTGGTGTTAGTGTTCATACGGATTTTACGCAAAAAATGGCCGGCTGATTTTCCGGGCTGGTTAATTATGGCTAATTTCCTTTTTTTAATATTTCAAGTTTACCTCCTGCTTAAATGATTCATTACATCATCAAAGACAAGCCTACACGCCTTTTCATCATATTGGGCGGATTCTTTATTGCCAATGCGCTGATTGCAGAAGTGATCGGCGTTAAGTTGTTTTCTCTCGAAAAAACGCTGGGCTTTACTCCGGCCAACCTGGAGTTAATGGGAGAGAAGGGACTGGGTTTTTCACTCACCGTGGGGGTGTTGCCCTGGCCGGTAGTTTTCATCATGACCGATATCATCAATGAATATTATGGTGTAAAGGGAGTCCGGTTTCTGTCGATACTAACGGCGGGCCTCATAGCATTCGCTTTCCTGATATTCTATCTTGCCATAAAAACCACACCCGACGATTTCTGGGTCGGATCACAGGCTAAAAACAATGTACCAAACATGCAGGATGCCTATACGCAGATACTCGGGCAGGGCATGAACATCATTGTCGCCTCCCTAACGGCCTTCATCATTGGACAGTTGACGGATGCAACGGTTTTCAAAAGAATCAAAAGAGTAACAGGGGAGAAAAACATCTGGATGAGAGCAACCCTGTCCACGCTGGTCTCACAACTGATCGATACACTGGTGGTTTCCTATATGTTCCTCTATTTCTCCCTGCACTTCTCCTTCGCCAGGGTTACGGCAATTGCTTTCACAGGATACCTGTACAAGTTCACGGTAGCCATACTTTGTACGCCACTCATCTACCTGGTACACGCCTGGATCGAGCGATACCTGGGCCATGAAAAAGCTGCCCAGATGAAAGAAGCCGCCATGATTAAAGGATAAGTGATTCACTGTTGTATGGGAAAACGTTGAGAACGCAATTTGTCGAGGAGCCAATGTAATTACGGATGACGGATGACGGATTACGGATGACGAATTGAAAATGAGAAAAGGCAGAATTCAAAAGCACAACAAAATTCCCTCTCCCGCACTCGCTCTCGCTCTCGCTCCCGCTCCCGCACCCGCTCCCGCACTCGCTCCCGCTCTCGCTCTCGCTCTCGCTCCTGTAATCCGTCATCCGTAATCGCATGATCGGCGCTTCAGACAATATTGTTTCGCTTATTGTATTCCTGCCTGGAAAGTTCCTGGTGCAGCCGGATGGACCGGAGAGACATCCTGAGCGCAAAATAATAAGACACCAGGGCGCCCATCACCAACAGACTTGCCGATACATACCGGGTTACTTCTTCACTGTTTTGAAGGAACAGAAAGAAGTCAAAAGTTCCGTGGAAGAACGCGGCAATCAACAGTCCACGCCACAGGTAGGACAGGGAATGTTCCGAATCGAATTTGGCGAGACCAGCATGATAACCCATCAGTACACCAAAACAGGCATGGGCTGGTACCGACAAAAACATTCTCAGTAATCCGGTGGTATATCCGTGCTGCAACACGTAGCCAACATTTTCAAGTGTGGCAAAACCCATACTTACCATTACTGAATAGATGATTCCGTCAAATGGTTCATCAAAGGCTTTGCGGGTGTAGCCATACCATCGCAACATGATGAATTTGGAAGCTTCTTCGCCAAATCCAACCACGCCATAGGCGAAAACAGCATAATACCCGATTGTCTTGGTATGAAAGAAGTGCAGCACTTTAGGTTCATAGTAAAGTTGAAAAACCAATGCGGGAATGGTACTCAAAACCCCCAGCAGGAATGAAACAAAAAGATGCCTGATCGGTTCCCGATCATATTTATCCTTGCTGTAGATGAAAAAGATAATCGCAATGGAGGGGGCCAATGCCAGGGCTAGCAGATACATGATTCAAATTTACCGGAAAGGAACAATAAAAAACCCTGTATCGGTCAGATACAGGGTTGTGCTTCCAATGAAATCTTTTTATAAACCTGTTTTCTTTTTCAGATTCTGATCGATGGCATCCAGGAATTCTTCTGTGTAAAGGAAGTGGGTGCCATGCTCTACTTTGTTTCCATGAATACATACGGCCAGGTCCTTGGTCATTTTACCGCTCTCAACGGTTTCGATACAAACCTGTTCCAGGGCATTGCAGAAATCAATCAGCTCGCTGTTATTGTCCAATTTGCCGCGGAAAGCCAATCCTCTTGTCCAGGCAAAGATGGAAGCAATGGGGTTGGTAGAAGTGGGTTTGCCTTTTTGGTGATCGCGGTAGTGACGGGTTACGGTACCGTGCGCAGCCTCGGCTTCCATGGTCTTTCCGTCGGGTGTAACGAGCACGGAAGTCATCAGTCCGAGTGACCCAAAACCTTGCGCCACCGTATCACTCTGTACATCTCCGTCATAATTTTTACAAGCCCATACAAACTTGCCATTCCACTTCAGGGCGCTGGCAACCATGTCATCGATCAGGCGGTGTTCATAAGTGATACCGGCTTTTTCGAACGCAGTTTTGAACTCCTTCTCATAGATATCCTGAAAGATATCTTTGAATCTTCCGTCATATTTTTTGAGGATGGTATTCTTGGTGCTCATGTAGAGCGGCCATCCTTTTTGCAGGGCCATGTTGAAACAGCTACGGGCAAAACCGATAATGCTCTCGTCGGTATTGTACATGCTAAGGGCCACACCGGCGCCCTTGAACTGGTACACTTCATGTTCAATCACCTGGCCATCTTCTCCTTCAAATTTGATCGTCAGTTTTCCTTTTCCCGGAACCACAAAATCAGTTGCGCGATACTGATCACCAAATGCGTGACGACCCACAATGATCGGGCTGTCCCAGTTAGTTACCAGTCTGGGGATGTTTTTTATTACTATCGGTTCACGAAACACGGTGCCATCGAGGATATTGCGGATCGTGCCGTTCGGGCTCTTCCACATTTGTTTGAGGTTGAATTCTTTTACCCTGGCTTCGTCGGGAGTAATGGTGGCGCATTTGATACCTACTCCGTACTGTTTGATGGCGTTCGCTGAATCAATGGTAACCTGGTCGTTGGTGGCATCGCGGTGTTCAATACCGAGGTCGAAGTATTTTATATCAACATCCACGTAAGGCAGAATCAGTTTCTCCTTGATGAATTTCCAAATGATCCGCGTCATCTCGTCACCATCCAGTTCCACTACGGGGTTAGCTACTTTTATTTTCTTTGCCATATTCGGGTCTTTAAGTGTTTTATTGGTGTGCAAACCTAAGGAAATGATGCTATTTGGCAAAGGGCCGCTCCTTTCTTTATCAATGAGTTGAATAAGTTTGGACAAAATGCTGTCTGCCGTTCGTACTTTTTTTGGTCGAATGAATGGTTAAATTCGAGGCAATTCACTGCGCAAAGGTTTAAATTGCACCCATGACCAGAAATTTTGCGGAATATCTGGGCCGGTACGTGGCGCTGACTAGTGATGAGATAGCGCAGTTATCTCAGGTAGTGGAAACACGTTCATTCGATAAGAAAGTGCGGCTGACAGATGTAGGAGAAGTGGAACAATATATGAACTTTGTAGAACGAGGCTTACTTCGGAAATTTTTTATAAAGGGAAAGGAACAGGTGGTCAAGCATATCACCAAAGAAGGCAACATTCTCGCTTCCTCCGTTTCTTTTTTTAACAGGCAACCGTCGCGTTACATTGTAGAAACCATCGAACCCACAGTGGTTACCTCCATCAGTTGCGATAACCTCGAAATCCTTTTTGCTTCTGGCGGCAGATGGGAGAAAATCGGTCGGCTGCTGATGACCGACTTCCTGATCGAGAAAGAGTACTGGCTGCTCGATCATATCCGGTATACACCCAGGGAAAGGTTCCTGCGATTCATGAAAGAACAGCCGGACCTGCTGCAACGAGTGCCGCAAAAGTACCTGGCGTCTTACCTCGACATCAAACCGGAAACATTCAGCCGGCTGAAACACCTGATGTTCCTGAAGAACAATAACGCATCCTGATTCATGGCAACAAATTTTGACCCCGGAAGATGACGACTGTTATTAATAAAGCAGACCCCGTAGTTTTCAATTTTGTACTGGAAAGACTTCAGCGCTTTTTCCCGGTAACCCAGGAACAGGCGCTCATGATGCTTAACTATAGCGAAATGCGCTATATCGATAAGAAGACCATATTGGTGGAAGAGGGTGGGGTGGAAGATTACCTCAACATGGTTGTAAGCGGACTGGCCAGAAAGTATGTACGAAAAGGTAAAAGCGAAATAACCCTTCAGCTGGCTACCGAAGGCCATATCATACATTCGGAAATTTCATTTTTGAAAAGAGTGCCTTCTCCCGTAGTGGTGGAAACCATTGAGCCCACAACTTTTATTTCGGTGTCATATGCCAATTATCTCGATGCCCTGGAAAAAATGCCCGGAGCAGACCGGATCGGGCGCTTACTGGTTACTGCGATGTTTGTAAAAAAAGACGAACGCCACTATAACCAGTTGCAGCAAACCACCCGCGAGCGCTTTCTTGAATACATGAAGAATCATCCGCACATGCTGCAGCGGGTGCCGCAGAAATACCTGGCTTCTTATTTAAACATCAAACCGGAAACTTTCAGCCGGTTGAAGCACCTGGTGAAGTTGAAATAGCCAGGCGTTTGCGTTGAAGTGATTGTTTAAAGACTAACGACGAGTATAGGAATCTTCAATTCATGACGGACTCCTTCAATGGTTTCGCCATACAACCAGTCTTTAATGCCCGAATGTCCATGGGCTCCAATAATCAACAGATCCGCTTCGTTTTCTTTTACCAATCGCGCAATTTCTTTCGCCCGCTTGTTGAACCCGAGTTTTCCTTCTGCTTTCAAACCACTTTCATTTAACAGCCGGATGTATTGTTGCAATCTTTCTTCATCCGTCCGGGTTTCGTAATCATCACTTTCTTTTCCCAGCATTCGCGACGAGGCGCTTTCCACCACATGGATAAGCACATAACCGGTGTCGGGTTTACCCTGGCTCACGGCATGAGCCAGTAATTTTTCGTCGTTCTCACTAAAGTCCAGCGCCACCGCAATCTTGCGATAAAAAGGGATCTCCGAAAAGAGAAGGTTCTTTCCGGCAGGATGCAAATTGATATCCTTGCCCCGTTTCTTCCTGGGTAACCAGGGAAACAGGCTGATATAAACGAGCAGGCCGAGCAATGAGACCGAGCCAATGATAATAACGATCTTCCAGCCAATATGACCGGCCTGTGCAAAGTAGCCGACAATTTCTCCCGCCACCATTTTGATGTTCAGATAAACCAGGATGGCAGCGATCAACCAGGCAATGGCCTTTACGTATGGTTTGATAACGAACTCACCCATCTTTTCCTTGTCGCTTACAAAGTGTATTAATGGAATGATGGCAAATCCCAATTGAAGACTCAGGATCACCTGGCTCAGGATAAGAAGCTTATCCACTTCCTGGTCGCCATAGATCGCGATCAGCACTACCGCGGGCACAATGGCCAGCAGGCGGGTCAGCAATCGCCGCATCCAGGGATTGATTCGAAGTTTCAGATACCCTTCCATCACGATCTGACCGGCGAGTGTTCCCGTTACCGTCGAACTCTGTCCCGCCGCTATCAAGGCAACCGCGAATAAAATGGGAGCCAGTTTGGAACCCAATAACTGATTCAGTAATTCATGCGCCTGCTTTAATTCTGCCACATCTGTTCTGCCCGATTTAAAAAATACTGTGGCCGCCAGTACAAGGATGGCCGCGTTGACGAGGAATGCAATATTCAGGGCGATGGCGGAGTCCAGGAAATTCCATTTCAATGCCTGCTTGATACCGGCAGTGGTCCGTTGAATTTTCCTCGTTTGTACGAGTGCCGAATGGAGGTATAAATTGTGCGGCATCACCGTGGCGCCAATAATACCGATTGCAATATAAAGCGCTTCATTATTGGGAATGGAAGGAATAAAACCAGTCAGCATCTCACCCGGGGAGGGTTTGGCCAGTATTATTTCCACCAGGAAACTAATACCAACAATTGCCACCAATCCGAGAATAAAGGCTTCCATCTTCCGCATGCCCAGCCGCTGTAAAAAAAGTAAAAGAAAGGTATCGAAGACAGTAATGGCCACTCCCCAGATCAATGGCAGTCCGGTCAGCAAATGAATACCAATGGCCATACCCAATACTTCCGCCAGGTCGCAGGCCGCAATAGCCACTTCCGCGAGGATGTACAATGCAATATTCACCAACCGGGGATAGGTCTCGCGATTCGCTTGTGCCAGGTCCCGGCCTCTCACGATGCCGAGCCTGGTGGAAAGCCCCTGTAACAGTAAGGCCATGAGATTGCTCATCAGGAGCACCCAGATCAGCTTATATCCAAACTGACTTCCTCCCGCCAGGTCGGTGGCCCAGTTGCCGGGATCCATGTATCCTACACTGACGAGGTAAGCCGGCCCGAAAAAAGCGAAAGCCTTTCTCCAGCCTGATTTTTTCTGGCTGATGTCTACTGAGCCATGTACATCGCTCAGGGAATTGTCATGATGGAGTTTAGTCATCATATTTCACAAATATATTTCTGGCCACATGCTCACTAACGGTCATGGGCGGTTGATTTTTAATTTTAATTTCCACGGAATTGTCAAAGGAGAATATTTTTTTTACTTCCAGCCGGCTGCCGAGCTGGATATTCTTATGGTTCAACAGCTCCAGCATTTCACCCGACTGGTCGCCGATTCCACTCACTTCCGCAACGAGGTTGGAAGGCAGGTGCAACAGATCCACCTGCCGGGTGCTGGTGATCTTTCCCTGGCTGTCGGGTATAGGATCCCCATGCGGATCTGCTTTCGGGAACTCGAGATATGCATCCAGACGATCGATCAGTTTCTTACTGCTGATGTGTTCAAGCTCTTCTGCAATTTCATGTACTTCATCCCAGCCAAAATCGAGTTTATGTACCAGGAAATATTCCCACAACCGATGTTTCCGGATGATCTGCAAGGCCACCTTGCGTCCCTCCGCGCTTAATTTAAACCCCTTGTATTTCTCATATTGAAGCAGTTTCTGGGTTTTCAGCTTTTTCAACATATCTGTTACCGATGCCGGTTTCGTTTGCAGGGCAGCCGCCAACCGGGTGGTACTAACCACGCCTACCTCTTCCTGCAAATGGAAGATGGCCTTCAGATAGTTTTCGCGGCTGGTTGAATATTTCATGAGCCTAAAATTAAATTTAGACAAATCTAAAAATATTTTTTTTCAATTCCAACAAACTTTTCCGGGTATGGGGGTGAATGATTATTTTTAAGCGCTAACACACCTGTATGAAGAAGTTGGTACTGATACTGTTACTGCCATTTATATTGTTTTCCTGCAAGGGGAAAAAAAAGGTATTGCAGGATGACGACATTGTAACAGTGGCCGATTTTATAGATTTCTTTCCCGATGTACCCATGCCGGTTAAAATTGCCGACACGACGCTGTTGAAAAAATCAACGGACAGCTCATTAATTGGGTACAAGATATTCATCCAGTTCATTCCGGACTCCGTGTTGTCCAAGGAATTCGGAAAGGGAGTGAAACCGAAACTCTATCCACTAGGAAAAACAGCCGAGAAAAATAAAGAAACCTATCTCTTTATAAAGGCTGTCAATGGAAACCGGCGGGTGGGCTATTTGGCCTGTTTCAGCAAAGACCAGAAATTTCTGCAGGCGATGCCACTGGTGCAAACGGACCAGGATCCAGGAACGTCTACTTACGGATTGCTGGATTCAAAATTTCAGATTACTACATTCAGGGAGAAAAAAAGCGGGAATGATGTCAGGTTTAAACGAAATGTGTACATCTTCAACAGTGCCGCCAATCAGTTCATGCTGATCATGACAGAACCCAATGAAGAAATGATTGAAAAAGTGATCAACCCGATCGATACGCTGCCCCGCAAGCAGAAGTTTGCAGGAGATTATGTAAAGGATTCCAAGAACTTCATCAGTTTTCGCGACGGGAAAAGAAACGGGGAACTGTTGTTTTTTGTTCACTTCGAAAAGGACAACGGAACCTGCAAAGGCGAATTGAAGGGAAACGCCCTGGTAGGGCAGAGAAATACCGCAACATTCACCGATTCCGGCAATCCCTGCTCCCTCGAATTCAATTTTGAAGGTAATACGGTTACGATGAAAGAGACCGGGGGCTGCGGCAAATACAGGGACATTAAATGTTTTTTTGAAGGCAGTTTCAGAAAGAAACCCGAACCCAGGACCAAGCCCGCAAGAAAGAAATAAAAACAATTCATTAACCAATTTGCCCATCCGGGTAGCTTTTTAGCCATTACCTGCCCTCACAGTACAATCGTTTTTGATATTTTACCGTTATATTGCGGCCTCATTTGCGTAAAAATTACACACGCAAAAATCTGAGGTGTTGCTTGCTACATTTTAATTGTTTTCGCTTATGAGCTTTACTCATTTCAAAGTGCCCTATTCGATCGACGAACGCTATGGCAAAAAAGTAGCTTACTTCTCCATGGAATTTGCAGTCCACCAGCCGCTGAAGATATATAGTGGTGGATTGGGATTCCTGTCCGGATCACATCTGCGCAGCGCCTACGAGCTCAGGCAGAATATGATTGGCATCGGTATCTTGTGGAAGTATGGTTATTACGACCAGGCTCGCAACCAGGATCAGACCCTGCAGGTTACCTGGATGGAAAAGCAGTACAGTTTCCTGGAGGATACAGGCATCAAGTTTCAGATTGTGATACACGATCACCCGGTATGGGTAAAAGTGTGGTACCTGAATCCGGAGACTTTCAAAACAGCACCGCTTTTCCTGTTAAGCACCGATCTTCCCGAGAATGACTATATCTCCCAGACCATTACCCACCGTTTATACGACGCCAATGTGGCCACCAAAGTAGCCCAGTTTATTTTGTTGGGGGTGGGTGGCGCCAAGCTGGTCGATGAAATCGGCTTCAACGCAGATCTCTATCACCTCAACGAAGCACACGGAGTATCATCCGTTTTCTACCTGTATAAAAAATACGGCAATGTGGAAGATGTGAGAAAAAGACTTGTATTTACCACGCATACACCGGAAGAAGCCGGGAATGAAAAACACGATATTCACCTCTGTCAGAAGATGAGTTATTTCTGCGGATTGAGCATCGATGAAGTACGAACGCTGACCGGATTAAAAGACGATCAGTTCAATCACTCCCTGGTGGCCCTGAGATTTGCCCGCCTGGCCAATGGGGTATCGCAACTACATGGCGAAGTTTCGCGTAACATGTGGTCGCGCTACGACAATATCTGCCCGATCATTTCCATAACCAATGCACAAAACTGGCGGTATTGGGCCGACAAACAACTCTATCGCGCCAGTGAAGAGTCGAATGATACCTGGTGGGATGATCGTAAGAAATACCTGAAAAGAAGAGCCTTTGAAATAGTGGCAGATCAGACAGGGAAACTGTACGATCCCAATGTGTTCACGATCGTCTGGGCAAGACGCTTTGCCGGATACAAAAGAGCAGAACTGATCACCCGTGATAAAGCAAGATTCGAAGCTTTGCTGAATAACAAAAAATATCCGGTACAGATCATCTGGGCTGGTAAACCGTATCCGATGGACTACCCGGCCATCAATGAATTCAACAACCTGGTTCACCTTAGTAAAAACTATAAGAATGTGGCCGTATTGATCGGCTACGAACTCACACTGTCGAAGCGCCTTAAGCAGGCCGCTGATCTGTGGTTGAATAATCCGAGAGTGCCGAGAGAAGCGTCCGGTACCAGTGGTATGACAGCTGCCATGAACGGCGCTGTTAACTTCTCTACCGACGATGGCTGGATTCCGGAGTTTGTCAATCATGGTAATAATGGATTTGTGGTGCCGAAAGCAGACTACGCTCGAATGAGTGTACAGCAACAGGACGACTACGATCTCGAGAAAGTATACGATATCCTAGAGAAGGAAGTACTTCCGCTGTATTACGATAACTACGACACCTGGCGCCAGGTCTCCAAAAACGGAATGAGAGATGTTCGGTTCCGCTTTGATTCCGGCCGGATGGCAGATGAATACTACAACCTGTTGTACAAGTAATTAAAGGTATTTCTTAAAGAAATGTTGTAATACCCCGGGCTTGTGTAATAATCCGGGAAAAGGCATCTATCGACTGATTAAATTTTTATTATGAAAAGATCAGTCATCAGTGCCTTTTTTTTATTGCTGGCAGGTATGGTTGCTGCGGCACCGGATAAACCTGTGTTTAATGCTCCGTTGAAAGAAGCAACGGTATATCGCCTCGGAGCGGAGTTATTTCACACGGCAAGGGTAAATTTTGTCCAGGGGAACAATGATATTGTGATCGATGGCATCAGTAACCGCGTTGATATCAGCAGTATCCAGATCGGAACAGAAGGAAAATTCACCATTATGTCGATGGAATTTTCAACCGACTACCTCAGGCCGGTCATAAAGTCTCCCATCGTTATCCGTTTGCAGGATTCCCTCGAATCAGTTAAACGCGACCTGGTTAATGTACAGGTATTGATCACCACGAATAAAGAAATGCTGGATTTGCTGAAAGCCAATCGCAATATTGGGGGAACGCAAAATGGTGTCAGTGTGGCTGAACTGGTTAAGATGATGGAATATTATAAGGCAAAGAGCCTCGAACTGGAGAAAGAACTGACAGTGTTCAGAGAAAAAGAAACAAAACTGCAGGACCAGGCAAACCGCCTTGCTTCCCAGATAGCGGAGGAAGATCAGAAAAATGCAAAAACAGCCGGTAAACTGTTATTACAGGTAATGGCTCCTGTAGCGGGAACATACAATCTCAATATTTCTTACTTAACTCCCGCCGCTTTCTGGAATGCGGCATACGATCTGAAAGTGGAGAACATCAACAAACCTATCAACGTTTCCTACAAAGCAAAGCTTGTACAGACCACAGGCATCGACTGGAAAAATGTAAAACTCACACTGGCTACTTCCACTCCCAGCCAGCAGGGAGTGGCGCCGGTGTTTCAAACCTGGTTTCTTGATTATATGAACCCTGTTGTGCGGATGGAGTCCACCCTGATGAATACCGTGCCTTCCATGGCCAAGGGTAGGATTGTGGGCGATGATGCATCGAAAGAAGTGGGGATAAGAGGATACGGCAGCATTAAAAATGGTACCGATCCGCTATATGTTGTAAATGGTGAGGTGATGTCGGCGGAAGATTTCAGTAAAATCAATAAAAGCAACATAAAGGAGATTAAAGTGCTGAAGGATGCCAGCGCAACCGCCATTTACGGCGCCAGAGCAGCCAACGGTGTTGTCATCGTAACCTTGAAAGACAGCCTGGGTGATTATGTGTCGGTCAGCGACAACGAACTGAATGTTACCTATGCCATCGATATTCCTTACGATGTGCCTTCCAATGGTAAAGAACAACAGGTTGCCTTGAAGGATTTGACGATACCCTCATTCTATAAATATTATTCAGCACCCAAGCTGGACCAGGAATCTTATCTTCTCGCCGAAGTATCCGACTGGGAATCGTTGAACCTGCTTCCCGGTGAGGCGAATATCATGTTCGAAGGTACTTATGTGGGTAAGACCTTTATTGATCCGCAATCAACGCTTGATACGTTGAATCTTACACTCGGTCACGATAAGAGAGTAGTGGTGAAGAGAGAGAAACTGAAAGACTTCAGCAGTGTAAAGTTCCTGGGAACAAATAAAAAGCAGGTGCTTACCTATGAACTGACCGTTAAGAACAACAAGAAGGAAAAGGTGGAGATGATACTGAAAGATCAGTTCCCTGTTTCCAACAACAAGGATATTGAAGTAGAATTACTGGAAAGCTCCGGCGGATCCGTAAACAATGAAGTGGGAGTGGTTAGCTGGAAACTCGAACTGAATCCCGGAGAAGTGAAGAAATACCGGATCAGTTACAGTGTGAAATATCCCAAGGATAAATTATTAAATCTTTAATTCGATTCCTTCAGCCTGGCAGTTTGTCAAACCTGCGTTCTGGCTCATTATCAGGCTTATTTGGGACCCACGTTACCGTTAAAAATAATTCCCCGTAAAAAACATACGGGGAATTGTTTTTTATATACTTTTACCTCTCAATTTAACCCCATCATGGAAAGTGACCCTTATAGATGTTGCTTCTCATTTTCAGATCTTCCTAAAGTATCTATTTACAATACGTCTCCACCCGGTATCAAGGAATAATACGGAAAGCTGCTGAAAGGAAAACCTTTTTGCATTCGCTTGCTGTGTGCTGCTTTTTGCATCATCAGTAGAAATTCTACTGCGTGGATGGTTCATTATTTTTTCAAATCATTTATCACAATAATCCCTGTTATTATTTATGGAAAAGGAAACCCTCATCAAGTGGGCTTTGATCATTGGTATTCCATTGTTCAGCCTGTTGTTCTACAAGTTTATTTTAAGAGTGTTTTTCGGACTGGTCATTGTTCCGGAAGACCGAATTGGCCTGGTAACTAAAAAGTTTGTACTGTTTGGCAAGCAGGAACTGCCCGAAGGTCGCATTATCGCCACCAACGGAGAGGCCGGCTTTCAGGCACAAACACTGGCGCCGGGTGTTTATTTCTGGAAATGGATATGGCAATATGAAATATCCTTTCAACCCTTCCTGGTGGTTCCCACCGGCAAGATCGGTCTTGTCATGGCCAAAGATGGCGGTGAACTGCAAACCGGTTTGATCCTTGCCCGGAAAGTGGACTGTGACAGCTTTCAGGATGCGGAAGCCTTTCTTCGGAATGGTGGACGGAAAGGGCGTCAGACAGCGATCATTCCTCCCGGTTCCTATCGTATCAACACCTTTCTCTTTGAATTGGAAATGGTGGATATGACCAATATACCGGAGAATGCGGTAGGTATTGTAACCACGCTGGAAGGTCAACCACTGGATGAAGGTCAGATCGCCGGCCGGCTGATTGAAGGCCACAACAAGTTCCAGGATGTTGACACATTCCTGATTAAAAACGGATACAAAGGTTTGCAGGAACAGGTGATGCTGGCAGGTTCTTATTTCTTAAACCCCTGGTTTGCCAAAGTTGAAATGGTACGCATGACGGAAATACCCATTGGTCATGTTGGGGTGGTTATTTCTTATGTCGGAGCCGAAGGAGTGGATACCAGTGGCGTGGAATTCAAACATGGTAATATCGTTTCAAGAGGACAGAAAGGTGTTTGGGCCGAACCGCTGGGACCCGGTAAATATCCCATCAACCCTTACATCATGAAAGTGGAACTGGTTCCCACTACCAACCTGGTATTGAACTGGGCCAGTGCCCGTAGTGAATCGCACCAGTTGGACAAGAACCTTTCTACCATCACTGTACGAAGCCGGGATGGTTTTACATTCAGCCTCGACGTATCGCAGATCATTCATATTCCTACAACCGAAGCGCCGAAAGTAATCGCCCGTTTTGGTAATATGTCGAACCTGGTGACACAGGTATTGGAACCTACCATCGGCAACTACTTCCGTAACTCGGCCCAGGATGCCGAAGTGATCGACTTCCTGAAAAGCCGTAAGGAAAGACAAGAAGCCGCCAGGATGCATATTGGCCGCGTGCTCGAACAATACAACGTGTTCGGTGTGGATACATTGATTGGAGACATCGTTCCTCCGGAAAGCCTGATGAAGACATTGACAGATCGTAAGCTGGCCGAAGAACAAAAGGTAACTTACGAAACCCAGATGAAGGCACAGGAAACCAGGCAGACGCTGGAGAAGGAAACAGCGATCGCCGAAATCCAGAAGGAGATCGTAAAAGCCGACCAGGGCGTATTGATTGCAGAACGTATCGCAGATGCCTCCGTTAAAAAAGCAACCGGTGATGCCAACGGTGTTCGTATCCAGGCGACCGCAGAATCAGACCGCCTCAAATTACTCGCTGCCGGTGAAGCAGAGAAAGTAAGACAACTGGCCAAAGCTGATGCGGAAAGAACAGAGTGGCTCGCGAAAGCGGAAGCGGAAAAAATTACGCTGACCGGTAATGCTGAAGCCGAAAAGATCCTGGCCATTGGTAAATCCAACGCAGAATCTTACAGACTTTCTGTAGAAGCTATGGGAGGAGATAATTTTACTCAGTGGAAGGTGATGGAAGCCATCGCCACACAAAAAGTAAAGATTATGCCAGATGTGCTGATTGGTGGACAGGGAGATTCGGCAAATGGCGCCATTGGCGGATTATTAGGAATGCAATTGTTGCAGCAGCTCAATAATAAAATCAACACCGAAGGAAACAAACCTTCAGAAAGTTAAAACACTAACAAGTCGAATGACACAGGAGGCCTGCGGGCCTCCTTTTTTATTGGCTGCAGCCAATGATTTCTGGGGGGCAATGATTAATTTTAGCCAAATACAAAAAATTGACGCGGGCAGCCTGGAAATTATTGCAACCCATTCTGATTTTGTTCGGTATAACCGTTGTAGGTGTTATCGGATATATGCTCATTGAGCAATTCACGCTCGTGGAAGCAATCTATATGACCACCATCTCCGTTACAACGGCTGGCTTTACCGAAGTAAGACCGCTGAGCAGCGAGGGAAGGATGTTTACAGTTTTCCTGCTGATCATTAGCTGGGGATTTTTTGCCTTTGCCCTCACCCGTCTCACTCAATATATCATAAGCGGAGAGATCAATAAATATTTTAAAACCCGCCGGACTATGAACTCAATTTCCAAACTGAAGGATCATGTAATTATCTGTGGCTACGGTCGAAATGGCCAGCAAGCCGCCGAAACCCTGGGCTATCACGGCCAGGAATATGTTGTAATCGAAAGCGACATCAAGAGGGTTGAAATGGCACAGGCCGAAAACCCGGATTTGCTGATGATACATGGAGACAGCACCGATGATGATGTTTTGAGAAAGGCCGGCATACTTTCAGCGAAGGCGCTGATCAGCGCGCTGCCCATTGATTCAAACAATGTATTCATCGTATTGTCTGCCCGCTCGCTGAATCCGACTATTCATATCATCAGCCGCGCATCCGAAAGCAGCACTTTCCCCAAACTTAAAAAAGCAGGGGCCAACAATGTAATCATGCCAGATAAAATTGGAGGCACGCACATGGCTACCCTGGTATCAAAGCCTGATGTAATTGAGTTCATCGATTATTTGTCCGGCGAAGAAGGAGAGGCCATACATATCGAATCTGTGTCTTACGACCAGCTGCCGGAGAATATACGGGATCGTTCACTCAGCGAAATCATGGCATGGAAGAAGACGGGTGTGAACTGTATCGGTCTCAAAGATGCAGACGGTAAATTCCTGATCAATCCCCCCGATGACATTATGGTTAAGGATGGAATGAAAGTACTCGTACTAGGCACCCGCCAGCAAATCCAGCGGATGAAGATTAATATTAGTGATGATTAGGTTAGTTTATCGTTTATGGTTTTTCGTTTCACGTTGTTTAGCTATTGACTTGTTACCGGGTCATTTTTTATACATTTACCGACTTTAGAACCTGGCGACAAACGTGAAACGATAAACCATAAACGATAAACCAAAAACTACTTCACAATATCCAGCAACTCCACCTCAAATATCAATGTTGAGCCGGCTTTGATGGCAGGTCCGGCATCATTATCACCATAGGCCAGATTGGACGGCACGAACAGTTTCCATTTACTGCCTACCGGCATCATCTGTAACGCTTCCACCCAACCGGGAATGAAATTGCTGCAGAGATATTCAATAGGTTCGCCTCTTTCTACAGAACTGTCGAAAACGGTTCCGTCGATCAGCGTGCCGTGGTAATGAATCTTTACTTTATCGGTTGCCAGTGGTTTGGGTCCGGTACCTTCTTTGATGATCATGTATTGCAATCCGCTGGCGGTTGTAATAACACCCGGCTTCTTTTTGTTTTCCGCCAGAAAAGCTTCACCAGCTTTCCTCACACCGGCCGATTTTTCACTTCTAACTTTTTGCATATAGGCCATAATCACATTGTTCACCTCAGATTCGTTGAGTCCGGCCTTACCAGCACTGCAATCGGAAAATCCTTTTGTAATCAGGTTACTGTTTATATTGGTAATGCCCTGCTCTTTATAGAAATTGGCAATACTAACGCCAATGGCATAGCTGAACGAATCGGAAGAATTTTTCAGCACTGGTTTGCTAACAGCAGTTCCGGTAGATTTAACACCGGTCTTGCCAGTGGCAGGTTTCTTCTGGGTTCCCTGGGCAACAGTTCCGATGGATACACTCATCAATAACAGGATCAACAATTTTTGCATGATAATTAAAAATTTGTAAGGGCTAAAAATAAGTAGAAATATGCTAAGCGCCCGACTAAAAACGATCGCTTCTTTGTTTTATTTTAGCATAAAATGAGCATGCATTCTTATATCAAACCGGTGGAAGTCAGGTGGTCTGACCTGGATCCAAATTTTCATGTAAGGCATTCCGTGTATTACGACTGGGGGGCGTACAGTAGAATCAACTATCTGAATGAAAAAGGGCTCACGCCGGCTGTCATGACGCAGTTGCAGTTCGGCCCTATTTTGTTCCGCGAAGAATGTGTTTTCAGAAAAGAAATTCGCTTCGGGGATACATTGACAATTGACCTGCAACTGCTGCGATCAAGGGAGGATTTTTCAAGATGGTCCATTCGCCATCAACTGTTTAAAGATGGGGATACCCTGGCTGCTATAATTACCGTCGACGGCGCCTGGCTCGATACAGCCAGAAGAAAACTGGCCACACCTCCCGAAATGGTTCAGAAAGTATTCGTTGACATGACCCGGAGCGCCGATTTTGAGTGGATAAATAAGTAAAGTCTTAACAAATTTTTCAGTCATTCGGACGTTTATTTGTCATCTAACAATATACTATGAAACGAATCGCACTACTCGTAATGGCGTTTGCCTCTTTGCAAACAATCGCTCAGCAGTCTTCAGATTCCAAAGGGGGCCTTCTTAAAAAGGCAGGGGGGATCGTCAATAAGGTAAAAGGCGGAGGCGCTTCCAACCTGACAAATGACGAAATCATCGCAGGTCTGAAAGAAGCCTTGTCTGTAGGCGCTAACAACAGCTCTTCAAAATTGTCAGCCGTGGATGGTTTTTTTGCCAATGCAGCTATCAAGATCCTGATGCCGGATGAAGCGAAGAAAGTGGAATCTGCCCTTCGTACAGCCGGAATGGGCAGTATGGTGGATAAAGCCATTCTTTCCATGAACCGCGCCGCCGAGGAGGCTTCCAAGTCAGCAGCACCGATCTTTATCGATGCGATCAAGCAAATGAGCTTCCAGGACGCATTGGGAATTTTAAAAGGAGCCGATACGGCAGCAACCAGTTACCTGAAAGGGAAAACCACACCCGCTTTGACGGCAGCATTCAAACCGGTCATAGATGCAGCCCTGGAAAAAACCAATGCTACCAGGTACTGGAAAGATGTATTCGAAACCTACAATAAACTTCCTACCACGTTTAAAAAAGTAAACACAGACCTGTCCGGCTATGTTACTGATAAAGCCTTGTCTGGTTTGTTTGTACAGGTAGCGCAGGAAGAACAGAAAATCAGGAAAGATCCGGCAGCACGGGTTACCGATGTATTGAAGAAAGTATTTGCCAATTAATTTTAAAATAATAGTTCAGCGAGTCCCGGGCTTTATGGCCCGGGGCTTTTTTATGCACATAACAAACTGTTCGGTTAATTGAGGACGGCTTGGTAATTTTGCCAAGGTTATGATAGGAAGAACAGCCAGGTTGTACAAAAATGCATATGAAGGACTCTCGCCGGAAACCTGGTGGTTGTCGCTGGTGATGCTGATCAACAGGAGTGGCACCATGGTTGTCCCATTTATGACCATTTATCTTACCAGTCCGAAAATGGGTTACAGCATTGGGCAGGCCGGCATAGTTATGGGATTATTTGGACTCGGAGCGGTTGTTGGTGCAAATATCAGCGGGCGATTGACCGACAAGATTGGATTTTATCCCATACAGATCGTTACACTCGCTGGCGGCGGCTTACTTTTTATTTTACTGGGACAGATGAAGTCATACCCGTTGATCTGTCTTTTTACCTTCCTGCTCAGTTTTGTCAATGAAGCTTTCAGGCCGGCCAATTCAACAGCGATCGCGTTTTACAGTCAGGAAAAAAACAGAACCCGTTCTTACTCTTTAAACCGGCTCGCCATTAACCTCGGCTGGGCAGTCGGAAATGCTATAGGAGGGGTGATCGCTTCTTTCAATTACGAATTGCTGTTTTGGTTCGACGGGATCACCAACATCATTGCTGCATTTTTGATGTGGTGGTTACTCTCTCCGGCAAACAATGGGCGTATGGAAAAGAAAAAAGAAGATACAGGCAACGGGCAGACGGCCTACCAGGACAAAACCTACTTATGGTTTATCGTGATGGTCTTCCTGTTCGCGGTTTGCTTTTTTCAACTGTTCACCAATATGCCTGCCTACTATAGAAATGAATTGTCATTTTCCGAGCGGTTTATAGGGCTGATTGGCGCAGTTAACGGATTGCTGATTGCCGTAATTGAAATGGTGCTGATTTTTAAATTGGAAGGCAGGAGAGCCAATACGTATTTTATTTTGAGGGGAACCGTACTCTGTGGATTTTCCTATCTGCTGATTGCTGTTTTCCAGGTGAATCACTGGCTCGCTATTGTCATGATCCTGATGATGACCATTGGTGAGATCATCTCCATGCCTTTCATGAATTCATTTTGGATTTCCCGTAGTTCCAATCACAACAGGGGCCAGTATGCGGCATTATATACAGTCGCCTGGGCGGGCGCGCAAACAATAGGTCCGGTAGTGGGCGCATTCCTGGCAGAAAAGGCAGGGTACACCGCTTTGTGGTGGACGATGGGTATACTGATGCTGCTGACAGCCTTTGGCTTTGGAAGACTACACCTGTTCGTTCATCGAAAATCACTTGAATAATGTAGATTGACTGATATGTCTGAAGATTCCAAACAAGTCATGTTCAGAAACCGGCTGGTAAAAGTTTACCGGCACTTGCATAAACTGGCCCGGAAACAGGGAATCAGTTGCTTCCGCCTGTATGACAGAGACCTTCCTGAGTTTCCCTTGATCATCGAAATCTACGATCAGTATGTTTATGTTGCGGAATACAGAAGCAAACATTCGCTTACGGAGGAGGAATATGAACAGTGGCTGGAGCAATGCCTGGTTTCTATTGGAGAAGTTCTGCAGGTTCCCGCGGATCACATTTTTGTAAAACAGCGGCAACGGAAGACGGGAAGGGAAGGGCAGTACCAGAAATATGCATCCGATCAGCATATTACTGTCGTTAAAGAAAACGGTCTCTCCTTTAAGATCAACCTCTCGGATTACCTTGATACAGGACTGTTCCTGGATCATCGCATCACCCGTAAAATGGTAATGGATCAATCGGCAGGTAAAAAGGTATTGAACCTGTTTTGTTACACCGGTTCGTTCTCCGTGTATGCGGCAGCGGGAGGAGCCGATGAAGTACACTCCGTGGATCTTTCCAATACCTATCTTCAATGGGCCAGGGAGAACTTCGAATTGAATAACCTGAAAGGCGCCAGGTATCATTTTATAAGGGCTGATGTAAAGCAGTATCTCGATGAATTACCGGCCGGTTACTTCGACCTGGTAATTATGGACCCGCCGACATTCAGCAACAGTAAGATGATGAAAGACTTTCTCGATATTCAGCGCGATCATGTGGATTTGTTAAACAAGGTGCTGGAAGCTACTCGGCCGGGCGGCAGGATCTACTTCAGCACCAATATGCGAAAGTTCGAGATCGAGCAGGATCAGATCAGGGCCTCATTTATAAAAGACATTACAAAAGCCACCACACCTTTCGATTTCCAGGGAAAGCTGCAACGCTGGTGCTTTGAAATCATCCGGTAAAATATATGGTGGCAGGCATTAAAAAAGCGAAGAGATTCCTCTTCGCTTTTTAAGTATACTGTAACTATTATTGTAATTACTGATTATCTGAATTGCGCATCCAGGGGGATATCGCGTTTCAGCATGTCATTGCGATTGGCCATTTCCCAGGCTGTATAAAATACCAGTTGTGCTCTTTTGGCCATCTGCACATAATCGATCTTGTCCGGTGTATCGGTCGGACGATGATAGTCGTTATGGGTACCGTTGAAATAAAAGATAATGGGAACACCTTTACGAGCGAAATTGAAATGGTCGCTGCGGTAGTAAATGCGTTCTGTATCTTTTGGATCGTTGTATTTGTAATCCAGTTCCAGTTTAGTGTACTTCTTGTTGATGGATTCGCTGATGGGTTTCAGGTCTGAGCTGAGTTTGTCATCCCCTACCACATAAACATAGTTGGTAGAATCGCCATTTTTTCTTTTCGGATCAATTCTGCCAATCATATCAATATTGAGGTCAGCGGTTGTTTTATCCAGTGGAAAGGTGGGATGATCTCCGTAGTAGGCAGAACCCCAGAGGCCTTTCTCTTCACCGCTTACCGTAATGAAGATAATGCTGCGTCGCGGACCTTTACCGGCAGCCTTGGCTTTTACAAATGCTTCAGCAATGTCCAGAACGCCGGTAGTACCGGATCCGTCATCATCTGCTCCGTAATAGATCACGCTGTCGCGTTTGCCCAGGTGATCATAGTGCGCGCTGATTACGAGGTATTCGTCCTTGAGATCAGTTCCTTCGAGGAAACCGATCACATTACTGCTTTGCAGTTTGATGACTGTTTTAACCAGTTCCAGCTGAACGTTGGCCTGGTAAGATTTACCAACCGGGTTGCCGGCTTTCATAGCAGCTTTCGCGTCGTTATAATCATTTCCCATGATGGCCATGGCAACCTGTTCGGAGATGGCGAAACTATTGGGATAGTTGGTTCTTTTAAAACCGTTTACGGTTTGATTACCGCGGGTAGGTCCAGAACGACGGGGGAAATTTTCCTGAACTACGAGTATGGCAGCGGCACCGTTTTTGGCAGCAGCGTCCTGTTGCGCAAACGGACTGAATCCAACACGTGTGCGTCCATTGTTATTGTTGTTGTTGGCATTGTTGCTGGGAGGTGATCCTGCCAGGATCAGAACAATTTTACCTCGAGTATTCAATCCTTTATAGTCATCGCGCGTGGAATCACTGATTCCGTATCCAACAAATACCACTTCACTGGCCAGAAGGCTGGCGCTATAGCTGCTTCCCAGGTTAACGGCATAATCTTTATTGATGTCAAATTTTTTCCCATTCACTTCCAAACCGGAGCTTACCAGAGAATCCTGGAAAACAGGATAGTATTGCTGGTATTCGCCATTATTGCCGGGCGCCAGACCCAGGGATTTAAAATGATTTTCAATATAGGCAGCCGCACGGCGTTGTCCTTCTGTGGCGGTTTCGCGGCCCTGCATTTCTGCGCTGGCTACGATGTACAGATGCTTCTTAAGATCTTCAGGGGTGATAGTTTTGGCAAATGGAACAGGATCCGGAATTTTTGGAGCCTTCCCCTTTTGGGCCATACCATGAATGCCCGCCAGGAGTAAAATGACCGTTAAAGATTTTCTCATATTTCTATTTTGGGTGAAGATAAAAAAATGTCCGAACGAAAGAAGCACACCGTCAATTTCGTGATGAATGGTTGGGGAGAAGGATTTGCGGAATATGGTAATAGTTTGCCGTTTGCAGTTGGCGGTTGGCGGTTTCGCGTTTATCGTTTCAGGTTTATCGTTTCACGTTTGCGGTTGTGAATTTCGGTAGTCAAAATTAAAAATTAAAAAATGGATCACAGAAGGTTTACTTTTTGATTTTTTACTTTTGAATTTTGAGTTTTGACTTTGACAAC
>JBGAHR010000064.1:0-22904 GCA_044226045.1 Chitinophagaceae bacterium | reverse complement strand
AATGAGCCAATTTGCCAATGAACAGCAAACGGCCAACAATTAATTGCAAACTGAATCACAACAATTGCCCGGCTTTATTCTATCGCTGTTCACCACCGAAGAACTAATTGAATTAGTCGCTCCCGCTCTCACTCCCGCTCCCCTAAAGTAGCCGGGCTGTATATCGGCCTTGGTCGCCTTTTTTTGTGGGACTTTTTTTGGCGAAACAAAAATAGTCCCGTCAGAGACTTGCTTTCAATGACTGAATCCCTTAAAGAGGTATACCAAAATACGAAGGGGGCTCATTTCTCAAAATGCGGCAAAAAGATGATTATTTCAGCGTAGCATCAGGAACTCCGTGACTTTCCCCGGACAACAGTGAAATGGCAATGAAATAATATTAAACAGGGCAATCACGCCAGATATCTATTCGGTCTTTTACCTTTACAAACTCTTTCAATCTTTCAATAAATCGAGTAGTATGAAGTTTCCTTCTCCAGTTGCCCTTTCCTGGATTGCCGACCTGATCGGCGCCCGGTTGATCGGCAATAAAGACGCGATGGCCACCGGCATCAATGAAATACACAAGGTAGAACCCGGTGATCTTGTATTTGTAGATCATCCCAAGTATTATGATAAGTGTATTCAGTCGGCTGCCAGCTTTATCATCATCAACAAGGAAACGGATTTTCCGAAGGAAAAAGCATTATTGATTGTTGACCAGCCTTTCGAAGCATACCTCCGTATCGTGAAGCATTTCAGGCCATTTATTCCGGCTACACGACTGGTCAGTGAAACCGCCACTATTGGCGAAGGAACCTATCTCGCACCCAATGCCTACGTGGGTCATAAGGCTGTCATTGGGAAAAACTGCCGCATTGATCCGAACGTTACCATTGGTGATTATTGCGTACTGGGCGACAATGTAGTTGTTCAGGCCGGGACTGTAATCGGCTCCGACGCGTTTTATTACAATACCAAAAAAGACCGCGAAGTGTGGTATCGGCGAATGGAAAGTTGCGGAAGAGTGATACTGGAAGATGATGTAGAGATTGGTGCGGGTTGTACTATCGACCGTGGAGTAACCCATGATACCATTATCGGAAAAGGATCGAAGCTCGATAACATGATACACATCGGCCATGATACCGTGATCGGAAAGAATTGCCTGATCGCTGCGCAGGTAGGCATCGCCGGCGCGGTGGAGATTGGCCAGGGTGTTATACTCTGGGGGCAGGTAGGCGTGAGCAAAACACTCACGATTGGAGACAATGCCGTATTGCTGGCCCAAAGCGGTGTTCCGTCTTCTCTCGAAGGAAATAAAGTCTACTTCGGTACACCCGCAGAAGACGCCAGGGAGAAACGTCGCGAGATTGTCTGGATCAAACGCATACCCGAAATGTGGAAAAAGCTGATGGAGAAAGAAAACTCCTGATCAGTCAACCGGATTACTGGTATACATAATCGTATGGCAGCAGTTCGCTTAATTTTTTCCAGGCCCAGTAACCATTACTGATCAGGTCGGCCTGTTCATAAAAATAGCCGTTCCTTTCAATCACGAAATTGTCGTTTACATTCAGAATGGTCACCTGGTATCGGCTGTTGGCCGGCAAGTTGAATTCTGCCAGGAATTTTTTATCGGGGAGTACACTTTTATAACTGATCTTATACCTTCCTTCCCAACCAACGACGACATCACCGCTGTCAGTAACATAGGTTTCCGGATTGTACAGATCAGAGATCAGTTTCGATTCTGTGCTTCGGGGGTTGTCGTCCAGCTTCTCCACAATGAACCCTTCTTCGTTTACCTGGCCGTTATAGAACGAACGCATGAAATGCATCCGTGAACCAAGATAGGTTCTTGCCCGGTTTTTGACATATTGCTTTCTCATCTCAACGGTAGTATCGATCTCAATAAACAAGGGGAACCCGGTAAACTGGCTGATGTTATTGTTGTAGTCATAGGTAAATGAATCGAGCTGGTATTTGATCAGATAGCCCAGTGATTCATTGTACACCAGCAGTTCTTCCTTACTCATTACTTTTAACCGGTTTCTTTTCTTGGTATAGTAGAAGTGAAGTACTTCCGGGTTTTTAAGTATGCATTTTTCCGCATTGGGAGAAGTGCCGATAAAATTGGTGAGAAAGAAATTGCCGTATTTGTTCCAGCCGTCGGCCACTTCGCTGCTGGCTACCACTGCTACTTCTTCCATTGTTTTTTGCTCCTTGGACAATTCAAACTGCAAGGTATCGGTTGGTTTGATGTCATCGCTGATCCTGATCAGTTTCTTCTCATAACCGGTATATGAAACCATCAGGTCGTAACCCCCCTGCGGTAATTTCAGATAAAACAGGCCGTCTGCATTACACACGCTGCCATAGGTTGTGTTGGGGCAAAAGGCCGAAGCGCCAGTCAGGGGCACTTTTGTGGCGGAATCGACCACTCTTCCAATAATGGAAAAATGCTGGGATTGGCCGGCCAGGGTGCCCATCAGGATAATCAGGAGCAAAGGGATCTTTTTCATATTGGGATATATGTATTTATAAAACGAATGGAAATCGTTCAAAGTATCTAACAACTATTTTGCCAGTTAAAGGGGCTGAACGGGGTTTAAGTATTTTTTGCAGGCATTTTCAATGCTTTGCTCCAGGGGGGTAAAGGAAAAATCCGGGAGGGCTTCCCGTAATTTACGATTGCTGAAGTTGGTTTTACTATGGGCCACCCGGGCACTTTCACGGGTTAATAACGGACGCTTACCGGTGAACAGAGATTTGATCTTCTCGATGCGCCAGGCAATCTCACCCAGGAAGGGGGTTGCTTTTTTATACGGAGGTTTTTTACCAAGGCCCTGCGCTATGGCAGTAAACAGGTTTCGGAATGACCAGTTGTCGCCATTGATGATGAATCGCTCCCCTGAAATTCCCGATTCCATCAGATCTGCTACAGCCCGGGCGACATCCTGGACTTCCACAAATCCATTCAATCCTTCGGTATACCAGGGAAATTCATTGTACACATTTTTGAAAATCGCGCAGCTCGTGGTATTCCAGTCGCCATAGCCGATGATGGTGGATGGATTGGCAATTACGGTATCAAGCCCTTCCCCAAATCCCCTCCAGGCTTCCATTTCAGAAAGGTATTTGGTAACGGCATAGTGTGTGGTTGTTTTGGTTCGTTTCCATTCACTGGATTCAGACACTTCTTCCCCGGAACTGCTTCTTCCAATCGCGGCTACCGAACTGATATGAACCAGCCGGCGAATATTGTTCTCAAGAGCTGCATTGACTACATTGGCGGTACCTTCCACATTGGTCTTATACATCAGTCCGCGATCTGCTTTATGAAATGACACCTTCGCCGCGGAGTGAATTACGATGTCTGTATTTTTCATGGCCTCATCCAGTGCCACCACATCCAGTACATCGCCTTCGATCCATTGTACTTTATCCCAGACAGAAGGATCGATATAAAACGGAAGTGCAGAAGAACGTCGGAGCGCTTTTACCGAATAACCACGTGTTACCAGCTCCCGGATGATATAAGAACCCAGAAAGCCTGTTCCCCCCGTAATAAAAATCTGATCGGCCAAGTAGAAAGTTTAGTTGGTAAAGAAGAACAAAGATAGAGAAAGCAATGGTAGTTGATGCGTTTCGCGTTTAACGTTTCATGTTTCACGGTTTATTTTGCGCCGTTTATTCCCATTCTGTAAATCTCCAATCGCAGCCAGTTTTGACTTTTGATTTTTAACTTTTGCATTTTCTATTCATCCGTAATCAAATTGGCGAATTGACCAATTTACCAATTGACAAATTGCACTTCCATCCGTCATCCGTAATCCGTCATCCGTAATCCGTAATCAAATTGGCTCATTGACTAATTGACTAATTGACGAATTCTAGTATTCATAATATCCTTTCCCTGCTTTTTTTCCGAGTTGGCCGGATTCCACTTTTTGTTGTTGAATGGGAGAGGGCATGAGTCGTTCGGGTTTTCCCATTTGTTCATACACACTTTTGCTGACGGCATAATTGACATCGTTCCCAATAAGGTCCATCAGGCGGAACGGTCCCATTTTAAATCCGGTGGCTTCCAGCAGGGTGTCAATCGTCTGGACATCTGAATGACCCATTTCAAGAATCCGTAAAGATTCGAGATAGTAAGGACGCGCAACATGATTCACAATGAAACCGGGTGCGTCCTTGCATACCACAGGGGTCTTGCCGAGAGTACGGGTAAGGTCAATAATGGTATTCACTACGCTGTCTGATGTCTGTGAGCCTTTTACAACTTCCACGAGTTTCATCAGAGGGGCGGGGTTGAAAAAGTGCATACCGACTACTCTTTGCGGATGCATCACCCCGGCAGCAATGACGGATACAGACAGGGAGGAAGTATTGGTGGCAAAAATGGTTTCACTGTGATTGACTTCGGCAAGCTGGTTGAACAAGGCGATTTTTGTTTCGACCTTCTCCACGATGGCTTCAATAACGAGGTCGGCCACACAGTCGTTGAGCTGCCTGGTAAACTGTATATGGGAATATATTCTTGCTTTTTCCTCTGCGGTAATTTTGTTCCTGGAGACCAGGTAGTCCAGGTTCTTTTCAATGGATTCCTTTCCCTTGGCTAATACAGCATCGTTCAAATCGTATAAAACCACGCTTAAACCTGACTGTGCACATACTTGGGCAATGCCACTGCCCATGGTTCCGGCACCGCAAACGCAAACTGATTGAATGTTCATGGTGTAAGTCAAAAGTCAAAATGCAAAAAGTCAAAATTCAAAAATTAAAAGTAAGAATAAAAGTGTAAAGGCCATTTTCATCAATGTAAAGTCAAAAGTCAACAATCGGGCAACTTGAAACCTGAAACGTGAAACGCGAAACGATAATCAGTTCTGGAACGCAAAGAGCACAAAGAACCGCAAAGGCGCAGCACAAAGTCAAAAAAATCAAAAGTCAAAATGCGTCAAAGTCAAAATGTAAAGTAAAAAAAAAAGTAAAGCCCATTCTTATCAATCTCAAAACTGTAAAATAGGACAACCTGAAAAAAGTAAACGCGAAACGATAATCAGTTCTGGAACGCAAAGAGCACAAAGAACCGCAAAGGGCGCAAAGGAGAAAGTCAAAAATCAAAATTCAAAAGTCAAAAGTCAAAATGCAAAAGTAAAATTCAAAAATTAAAAAGTAAAGCCCATTCTTATCAATCTAAAAACTGGTCGATAGGTTGTCGGGACAACGAAACGTGAAACGTGAACCTGAAACATAAACCTGAAACCCAAACGATGCAACCTGAAACCGCAAACCGCAAACCAACGTGAAACGATAAACGCCCCCCTCACGGCTCAATAATCTCCATCGACCGAATGGTTTTTTCAATCAGCCCTACAAAACCGGATGTATCCGATGCATTGGTTTCGGCGAGGATCAACAGGCTGGTATTTTTTAAGGATGTGATGGCTCCAACCATTAAAGTTGGTTTGCCGGGCAATAATGCGCTGCAGCGGCTATCGAAGGTGCAAAGGATAAAAGGACGATTGTTGATAGTGGTATATTGGCGGCTGATGATATGGAATTCATCACAGACGGTGGAGAAATTGGCGAGATAGTTTGAGAGGTTGGTGGTATCGCCTGCCTTGATGGGGTCGAGTTTTCTTTTTTTCTTAGTAATAATCGGGTTATGAAAAAAAGTCAACTGGTATACCGAATCAGCCGCCGCCTGTAGACTGGCGCCACTCTCTTCGAGTTGCGAATAATGTTTGTCTGAAAAGCGGTATTTGATTTGTCCGCAGGTGGCACAGTCGCCATTGGCATGCCAGCGATGGAAGGTGTCCAATCTCGCTGGAATTTTAACCAGTATTTTGGCGATAGTATCGGGTTTACCATTCCCGTTTTCCAATCCGGTCAATCTGAATTCATGAGATACAAAACCAGCATAGTCGATAGCCGGAGCGGGTTGTTGACAAGAATATATAAAGACGGTGAATAGAATGAGCAGTCCTGTTGCAGTCAGTATTTTCATGGCAGCTTGAAATTACGCCATGAACGGCTGATGCAAAAAACTTGTTGCAAGCAAACTGTTAAAAACGGTATATGGGTATTTTCAGGTTGCCGATGTGAACTGGCGCAGGAAGCGAACATCGTTCTCGCTGAACAGCCGGATATCATTGATGCCATACTTGAGCAGGGCGGGTCTTTCGATTCCCATGCCGAAGGCAAAGCCGGTGTACTTGTTCGGATCGATTCCGCAGTTGGTCATTACATTCGGATGAATCATGCCGCATCCGAGAATCTCCAGCCAGCCTGTTTTTTTACACATGCTGCATCCCTTGCCACCACAAATCTGGCAGCTGATATCCATTTCCGCACTGGGTTCTGTGAACGGGAAATAGGAGGGGCGAAAACGGACTTTGACATCCTTACCATACATCTCCTGCACGAAGTAATACAGGGTTTGTTTCAGGTCGGCGAAGGAAACATTCTCGTCGATATAAATCCCCTCTACCTGGTGGAAGAAGCAGTGCGAACGGGCGCTGACAGTTTCGTTTCTGTATACGCGGCCGGGGCAGATGATCCTGAGCGGTAACTGTCCTTTTTCCATTTCCCGGATCTGGATATTGCTGGTATGCGTACGCAACAGCCAGTCGGGGTTCTGCTGAATATAGAAAGTGTCCTGCATGTCCCGCGCAGGGTGATGCAGGGGCAGGTTAAGGGCGGTGAAGTTATGGAAGTCATCTTCGATCTCAGGTCCTTCGGCAACCGCAAAACCCAAACGCTGGTAGATGGAGATGATATGGTTCTTCATAAGGCTGATGGGGTGACGGCTGCCCAATGGAAGCTCATTACCGGGAAGACTGAGGTCAATAGAGGGTCCTTCTGCCGATGAGCCGGCTTCCAGTTGCTGCTTCCAGTCTTCGTATTTGGATTCAGCCAGTTGTTTGAAATCATTGAGCAGTTGACCAAACTCTTTTTTCTTGTCAACGGCCACGTTTTTCATTTCAGCCATCATGTTTTTCACGATGCCTTTTGAACTCAGGAATTTAATGCGAAATGCCTCCAGCGAGTCTGCTCCATTGGCCGTTAACTCTGTGATTTCTTTCTTATACTGCTCTATTAATTCCACCAGTTTTTCCATGCCGCAAAGATAGGAAAATGGCCGCAGGACTGGCTTGTAAACATACGTGAACAAATCGGGCCTGTGATTTTGGTTGACGGCTATTATCTTGCATATATGAGTGACTGGCACACCTTACTGGATTTCCTGGACCCCATCAGCCTGTACCAGATTTCCAACGATCAGGGGTACAAAGACGGGCAGATGGGTACCAAAATACTGGCCCATGAGGCGGAATTTCCAGACCTGGAAGAGGCGGATATCGTATTGGTGGGGAGCAATGAAACCAGGGGCAGCTGGCAGCTGTTTACCGAACAGTCCCCGGCCGATGTAATCCGGCACCAGTTCTATTCCACCTATTACTGGCATACCGATATCCGTATCGCCGATGTTGGTAACGTAAAAGCAGGCGCGTCACTTCAGGACAGCTATGCTGCCCTGAAAACCGTTCTCACAGAATTGACCGAAGCAGGCAAAACAGTGATCATACTGGGAGGATCTCATGATCTTACCCTGGCTCAATACTATTCTTACGCGGATCAGAAAAAAGTGATTGAAGCGGTTTGTATCGATGCATTGATCGATCTGAACCTGGATTCACAAAACCGCAGTGAGAACTTCCTGATGGAGATGCTCACCGGCGAACCCAACTACGTAAGACATTATAATCATATCGGTTTCCAGAGTTATTACGTTCATCCCCGGATGCTGGAAACCATGGACAAGTTACGTTTCGATTGTTACCGGGTGGGTAGTGTGAAAGAGAATATCGATGAAATGGAACCGGTAATCCGGAATTGTCAATTACTCAGCTTCGATATCTCTGCCATCGCGCATGCTTTCGCTCCATCGATCAATATCTCTCCCAATGGATTTAATGGTGAGGAAGCCTGTATACTGATGCGTTATGGTGGTCTTAGTCCCAATATATCTACAGTAGGAATATATGGGTATATACCGGAACACGACAAGGATCAGCTAACAGCCAGGCAGATCAGCCAGATGATCTGGTATTTCATCGATGGCAGAAGCCGGGGCCGCCGGGAGGCCAGGCTGGATGAAAAAGATTCCTTCAATGAATTTCATACTGCCTTTGCTGAAGTAGCAACCACTTTCCTTCAAAGCAAGAAAACAGGACGCTGGTGGATGCAGTTGCCCGATAAAAAATTCATCGCCTGCTCATACAAGGATTACCTGCTCGCGAGCAGCAATGAAATTCCGGAACGTTGGTTGAGGGCGCAGGAACGGAGTTAATCCATTCAGCCGATCATTCAATTTATTACATTTGTTGAATGACTGCTTTTTCCAACTCCTGCCGGCTAACCCTGTTCTTATTCGTTGTTATATTATCGTCTTGTGCCACCCGCAGACCTGCGGCGGTGTTTGCCCGGAATACGGTTCTGAACGATAGCAGTCTTCAATCTGCTCATCTGGGCATTTCAGTGTATGACCCTGCCAGCGGACAGTATCTTTATGAGCACAATGGCGGCAATTATTTTGTGCCCGCCTCCAATATCAAAATCATCACCTGTTATTTTGCGATGAAATACCTGGGCGATAGCCTGCCGGGTATCAGGTATGCGGCTCTGCCAAACGGATGGCTGCTCTATCCAACCGGCGACCCCACTTTTCTTCACCCCTCGTATAGCCGCCAACCGGTTGCCGACTGGCTCAAAAATATTTCCGGTCCCGTATACATCAATAATAACCAATGGCAATCCACCGCCTTTGGATCAGGCTGGAGCTGGGATGATTACAATTTCCCGTATATGAGCGAACGAAGTTCGTTACCGGTATACGGCAACATGATCGAATGGGTGCAGGAGTTTGACAGCAGCAAAATCTCCAATGAAGAAGCAGAGCCGTCGGCGGTGGTGTACTCTAATCCGGAAGTGAACTGGAAAGTGAGATTCAGTCCTGATACTACTAAAAAGCAGTTCTATGTGGAAAGGGCAAAAGATGAAAATCTTTTTGTGATTACGGAAGGAAAAGAGAAGAAAAAATCTCAATGGGTTCCCTTCATTACCCATGGTCTCGAATCGGCTATCGAGCTATTACGAGACACGGTAGGAAAGGATATCAATAAAACCGAAAGGAACAGTCCGGCCGGGACAGTATTGAAGACCATTTATTCGCAACCCCTCGATTCGGTATTGAAGCCATTAATGAAACACAGCGACAATTTTTTTGCCGAGCAGCTACTGTTAATGGTTAGTAACAAGCGACTGGGTGTATTCAATGACGAAAAGATCATCGACACGCTTGTGAAAACGGACCTGAAAGACCTGCCTCAAAAGCCGGTATGGGCCGACGGCAGCGGGCTGAGCCGGTATAATCTTTTTTCTCCCCGCGATTTTGTGGCTGTGCTGCAGAAGATGAAAAATGAATTTGGAATGGATCGCATCCGGAATATTTTTCCAAGCGGCGGATCCGGAACACTTGCCAATTACTACAAGAAAGACAGCGGATATATTTATGCCAAGACCGGTTCTCTCAGCGGCGTGATTGCACTGAGCGGATTTCTCTACACCCGGAAAAACAAACTGTTGATCTTTTCCGTGCTCATCAATAACTACACCGGAGGAGGAACTGCCGCCCGCCGAAAAGTGGAGCAGTTCCTGGAATCCATCAGAAATGAGTATTAAAACCTCCCGGGTCGTTTAAGATTTCCTCTCTTTTTTTAACGTTTCCCCAACGCATTCCTCCTGCCATAACGTATAGTTGTTAGGCTGTATGGATGAAGATAAGACGGGCGTTTTTGCAGGCTAAAAAAAAGCAGTCTCAAGAAATTAATCCGCTGAAAATCAGACTAATAATTTTAAAGTCGGTGGTCGTTTCAGGCGGTAAGTGTTGTAGTGCGGGGAAATTTTGAAAAGGGAACTGTGGAAGGATCCTGTAAAGGAAGCCTTTGGTCACAATAGGATAAAAAACAATTGCTAACAGAATCCTGGCAGGTGAAGGTTACCGGGCAATAATCGATGGGTGGGCCCGTTGGAGAACGAGGATAAGAAACCAAGCGTTGGACTTTCACAATCAGAAAAAAAGGAGCGTATTTGACGCACCAGCCTGCCGATATAGAATTAATTGATGGCTGTATAAAAAACAGCCGTAAGGCCCAGGAGCAGTTATACCAGCGCTACTACGGGGCAATGTCATCGCTTTGCCTGCGGTACACCCGTAACGAAGAAGACGCCATTGAGGTACTCCACAACGGGTTTTTGAAAGTATTCAAAAACATTCATACCTACGACCAGACCAAGGCATCCCTTTATACATGGATCAGGAAGATAATGGTGAACTCGGCGATCGATTTCGTCAGACAGCGAAGCCGGTTCTCTGTAGTTGAACTGGAAAAAGCGGAAGAGCCTGGAATTGATGCAGACGCGGTACAGCGATTGTCGGCGCATGAACTATTGCAATTGGTAAAACAATTGTCGCCGGCTACGCAAACCGTTTTCAATCTCTATGTGATCGAAGGATACAATCACCGGGAAATAGCTAACCTGATAGGCATCAGCGAAGGAACCAGCAAATGGCACCTGAGCGAAGCCAGAAGACAATTGCAAAAACTTTTACAAACATTGCAGGTGCGATGAACGAAAGAAACGCATACGAAAAACACCTGGCCGACAAGTTACAATCGCTCCCGCCACCGGGAGATGCGAAAAAGAACTGGCCACACATGAAAGCCCTGCTCGACCGGGATATGCCCGAAGCCGGACGTACACCCCGTGGCGGCAAATGGTGGCTGTTCGGCTCTATCATCGCAGTGGTTATCACGGCGGGATTCCTGTTACGGTACACTTCGGGCACCGATAATACCCCCATTGCACAGCAGGCAACAACATCTGCAGATGCTAACGGAGCCCCAAATAAAGAGGAAAATAAGACACCAGGCGGGGATCATGGACATCAGCAGACAGTACAACCGGCAGGCACAGACGAACAATCAAAATCTTCCCTAAACGAAATTGATGAACAGAAAACTTTACCTGACACGAATTACGCGAATAATCCGAATTATACAAATAGAACAGAAAGCATAGAACAACCCGGTTTGGTGAAAGAGGCTGACCGTTACAAAAGTAATTCTCCTAAAACAGTTACTCCCGACGGGAAGCCGGCTGCGGCCATCATCGGAAATAGCGACAGGCCGGTAGTTCCCAAAGAAAAAGCCACGGCTTCAATAATCAGTAATAAAAGCAGAAGAGTAAGAGAAACCGATACCCGAAAACTGACTGGCCATAACACAGCGACTACTAAAAATGCCGGTGAAACTTCCTCGGGATCTTTCGTCAAACGAACAAGTCAGCTGCAACCGGCCAATCACCGCTCATCGGAAAGTTTTAAGAGCAGCGGCGCCGATAATGACAGTGAGAATGACAATGAAGAAGCATCGCCGGAGGCATCCAACCGATCCTATAGTGATCGTTCGGATAACGGCGCTTCCATTAAGGCCTCTCTGCTGGCAGGTGATAGCATTCGCAGGGACTACCCTTCCATAGCAGTTACCAACGAACGCAGCCGATTCAGAATGAAAACCGATCGGGTGAAAAACCTGAAGAACCGGGTAGTGGGAACCGGTGAGAACAAAAACCTGGTGGTAGGACTTACATTCCCGCTGGGATTCCCGTTGAGCGATCAGCGTGCGCTGGCTTATAATGTCAATGCCCGTGCCAATACGATTTCGGATTTTTTACCGGCGCCCAATATTCAGTATCATTTCAGCCAGAAAAGTTATTTCCAGGCAGAAGTACAATTTGCAAGTCCGCAATTCATAGAACCCGCGTTGTTATCGGTCAAGCACTACGAACTGGGACCGGGCAATTACTATCGGTTTGTGACAAGCTCCGTATTTGCCAGGAAGCTGTATTACTTCAATCTTCCCCTCGAAGTGCATTACAGTCCGTTCAAAAACTTTTACCTGGGATCCGGATTACAGTTTTCTTCTTTGATGAGTGGCGTAGGCTATGCGGAAGACAGAGGATCCAATTCCATGGGCCCGCAGTCGCGCGACTCTGTTTTCAGTCAGCGCTATTTTAAATTCAGAAATGATACTTTATCATCCAGGCTGAATGGCAATGAGGTTCGGGTATTACTGGATGCCAATTATTACTGGAAGAAATTTACCGTCGGCCTTCGTTACAACCAGGCTGTTAACAGCTACATAAACATTCAGGTCAACAATAACCTGCCACCCTACAGCGAAAGAAACAAAACGCTGCAGTTTTATCTCAGGTATAATATTTGGGAGAACAGGAAAAAGTAGGAGGTGGCGTTTATGGTTTAGCGTTTATAGTTGGTTTGCGGTTTGCAGTTTGCGGTTTGCAGTTCCCCGTTAACGTTATTTTTTTCGAATAAGAATCTTACGCAGATAAGATGGTGAGAGTAAACCCAGACAGTGGTCGATGAGGACCTTTTTTGACTTTTTACTTTTTAATTCTTGTATGCAACGTGAAAAATAAACGCTAAACCATAAACGAACTCATCTTCCGAACACCTTATCAAAATAATCCTTTCGGAGTTCGATATAGGTGGGGTGGCCGGTGGGTGTTGCATTGGGTTGCTGACATTCGAAGAGATCCTGCACCAGCGCTTTCATTTCTTCTCTGCCCAATATTTTCCCCGCTTTGATGGATTGTTGTGAAGCGAGTGATCGAAGCAGCTTTTCCCGTCGGGAGAATTTCAGATCGCTGCTATAGTGTTTGAACTGATCCAGTAATTGTTCTATGATGGATTTCTCATAACCCGGCTCGATATCCGCAGGTGTACCCTGGATAATAAAACTGTCTTTGCCAAAGGGCTCTACCTGGTAGCCCAGCGACAGCAACTCAGGAACCAGGTCCGTCAATAGAATGGCGTCTGCGGGCGACAAGGCCAGGGTGATCGGAAACAGACTTTTCTGTGAAGGAATTTGCTTTCCCTGCATCGCCTGAGCGAATCTTTCATACAGAATTCTTTCATGTGCCGACTGCTGATTCACAACAATCATTCCCCTGTCTGTAGGTGCCAGGATATAACTGTTATGCACCTGCATCATTATCGCTTCAGAATTAATCAATGGAAGCGATGTTGCGGGATTGTTTGTTACCGGCTGATCACTACCACTGCCTTTCAGCTGATCGAGCAGTGAAGTAAACCCTTCACTTCTCGTTGGAATGTCTTCCGTATTTTTTTTCCAGGGCTGTAATCCGCTTTTTTCCGTGGGGGTTACCACATGTGCCTGGAATTTCTGCGTAAAGTCCTGGTACAGGCCGGAAGCTTTCGCCGCGGCCTGTTTTTCTTCGGTAAATGGTTTGTTGACGGCATCCAGCTGTTGAATACCCGGGTCCAGGTCAAACTCCAGGGTAGGGGTTACACTGAACTGGGCCAGTGCATGTTTGATCGCAGCCTGCACAAAAGCGTATACAATTTTTTCATCTTCAAACTTTATTTCCTGTTTGGTAGGATGTACGTTTATATCCACCTGTGCCGGATCGAGATCTATGAAGAGTACATACAGGGGAAAGCTGTCTGCCGGAATCATTTCCTGGTAAGCGCTCATGATGGCATGATGCAGATAAGCGCTGCGAATAAACCGGTTATTGACAAAGAGGTATTGGTCTCCTCTTGTTTTTTTGGCTGTTTCGGGTTTTCCGATAAATCCGTAAATATTGAGGTAGTCTGTTTTTTCCTGTACAGTAACCAGTTTGGAATTGTACGGTGAACCCAGGATTTGTACGATCCGTTGTTTGAGACTGCCCTTTTCGAGGTAAAATTGTTGTTGCCCGTTGTGGGTGAGCGAAAAGAGAATATTGGGAAAGGATAATGCGACCCGAATGAATTCGTCGATGATATGCCGCATTTCCGATGCATTGCTTTTCAGGAAATTTCTTCGGGCGGGCACATTGAAGAAAAGATTCTTCATTGCGATGCTGGTGCCGGTATTGGCCGCAATCGGTTCCTGTTTTTTTACCTGGCTGTTCTCCACTTCGATATACGTACCCGTTTCATCATCCGCTCTTTTGGTTTTCAACTCCACCTGTGCAACCGCCGCGATCGATGCCAGTGCTTCTCCTCGGAATCCCATGGTCCTTATCCGGAACAGGTCTTCAATTTTTGCGATTTTGGAAGTGGCATGCCTTTCAAAGCAGAGCCGTGCATCGGTTTCACTCATTCCCTTGCCATTATCAATAACCTGGATCAGCGATTTACCCGCCTCATTAACGATCAGGCGAATTTCTGTCGCGCCAGCATCCACGGCATTCTCCAGCAGCTCTTTTACTGCACTGGCTGGTCGTTGAATGACCTCACCGGCCGCAATCTGGTTGGCAATGTGATCAGGTAATAATTGAATGATATCGGGCAAAGTATAAAAGGCTTTTATTCGAAAAATGAGAACAGCAAATGTAAGCTGATTGCCGATTTTGGCGAAACGCATTTTTCCTAGTCCGCCGGTAAAAATAGCGATCCGGTTTTTATGCTTTATACGTAATTTGTACGCCTAATTTTCCACTTATATTTTCCATGATGAAGAAACTGATCTGCCTGGTACTGGGATTCATGTTATTGAGTAGTTCTTTTGCCCAATTTAGCAGCAACCTCGGCGCCGATCAATGGGTCGACAGTGTGTTCAGGACCCTTTCCAAAGACGATAAGATTGCACAGCTTTTTGTTATAAGAACCAGTGCTCCTCCGGCGGCAGGCGCTCCCAGCGCCACTTTTTATGACAAGGAAGTAACAGAGGCCATACAGAAGTATCGCGTGGGCGCTCTTTGCCTTTTCCAGGGCGGACCCCAGCAGCATATTCAACGCATCAACTACTTCCAGCAAATTTCCAAAGTTCCCCTGCTGGTTACTATTGACGGAGAATGGGGATTGGGCATGCGGATGGACAGCGTACAAGCACTTCCAAGACCCATGATGCTCGGTGCGGTCCAGGATCCGTCGATCGTTTACAAATACGGAAAAGTAGTGGGGGAGCAATGTCGTCGCGCAGGCATCCAGGTTAATTATGCGCCGGTGATGGATGTAAACAACAATCCCAATAACCCGGTGATCAATGATCGTTCCTTCGGGGAAGATAAATACAAAGTGGCTGCCTATGGCATACAGTATATGCGCGGCATGATGGATGCGAATATTATGGGAACCGCCAAACATTTTCCCGGACATGGAGACGTTGCAGTGGACTCACACTACGATCTGCCAGTTATCAATAAAACAAGGGCAGAGCTGGATTCGCTGGAATTATATCCATTCCGTGAAGCCATTAAGGCCGGTTTTCCTGGAATGATGGTGGCGCATTTACAGGTGAATGCGATTGATCATACAGCCAACAAGCCAACTTCCATTTCTTATAACAATGTAACCAAACTGCTGAGAGAAGAGCTTGGCTTCAAAGGGTTGACTTTTACCGATGCGCTCGAAATGCAGGGAGTGAAAAAGTATTTTCCCGATGGAGAAGCTTCTGTGCAAGCCCTGATCGCCGGAAACGACATGCTTTGCCTTCCCGGTGATATTCCGGCCAGCATGGAAAAAATCAAAAAAGCCATCAAAAAGAAAAAGCTGACCTGGGCCGCGATCGATGAGCATGTGAAAAAACTACTCTACGCCAAGTATCGGTTGGGTCTCGCGAATCTTAACCCGACGCCCTATTTTCACCTTACACAAGACCTTAACAAAGACATTGAGTCCACCACCAGGCTGGTAGCTGAAAATGCCATCACCCTGTTGCGTAGTGAAGACGGATTTGCTTTCCCGCTGGTGAAAGGGAAAAGGATTGCTTATGTAGGCATCGGAATAGATACCGATAATGAATTCGCCCGGCAGGTCAGGGAAGACTTCAATGCGCATGTCTATTACTTCAATTACAAACAAACAGCCGAAAGAGCGGGACAGCTTTTTCAATACCTGAAAGATCAATACGACATCGTGGTGATTGGCGTGCATGCCTACAGCAGGCGACCGGCCAATAATTTTGGAATCAGTGACGCGGCCCGTGGTTTGATTCTGCAACTGCAATCCCTTCCACACGCTGTTACACTTGCATTCGGAAATCCCTATGCGATCAGGAATTTTTGCGATGGCAAAGTTCTGCTGGCCTGTTATGAAGATGACAACATTACCCAGCAAACGGCCGGTGATATCCTGTATGGCAGATTAACACCGAAGGGTAAACTGCCGGTAACAGTTTGTGATAACTTTCCCTATGGATGGGGCCTGGTAACAAAAGGATTGCTGAACAAGGCTCCTGCTACCGATCTTGGATTTGATGCTGTCAAACTGCTCCAGATTGATTCAATTGTAAATGACGCCATCGAAAAGCAGGCTATTCCCGGCGGTGTGGTGCTGGTGGCCAAAGATGGAAAGATCGCTTATGAAAGAGCTTTCGGTAAACTCAGCTATAACAGCGATGAATGTGTGTATCCCGAAACCATTTACGACCTGGCATCCGTTACCAAGATCATGGCTACAACTGTTTCGGTTATGAAACTGTATGATGAAGGCCGGATCGATTTACAGAAAACACTGGGTGATTATCTTCCCTGGGTAAAAGGGAGCAATAAAGAGAATCTCAAGCTCTGGGACATCATCCTGCACCAGGCAGGCCTCAAGGCCTGGATCCCTTTTTACAGGGAAACGGTAGACACGATCCTGCAAAACACCCCCATCTACAAATATTATTCTTATAGAAAGGACAGTATGCATCGTGTTCGGGTAGCCGAAAACATGTACCTGCGGAACGACTGGGTGGATACCATGTATGCCAGGATACTGCAAAGTGACCTTAGCCCCGCGGGTAAATACGTTTACAGCGATAATGATTTTATATTCCTTGGAAAAATAGTGGAAGCTGTTACGGGGCAGCCACTCGATACTTATGTAAAACAACAGTTCTACGATAAGCTGAATATGCGCACAACCGGGTTTAAACCGAGGGATCGATTCCCGCTGAATTATATCGCCCCCACGGAAGAAGAACCCGGGTTTAGACAGCAATTGATACATGGGGATGTACACGATCCGGGCGCTGCCATGTTCGGCGGCGTGGCAGGACATGCCGGATTATTCAGTGATGCGTATGATCTATCGGTACTTGCCGAAGTATTATTGAATGGTGGCGAATTGAATGGTTACCGTTTCTTCAAAAAAGAAACCATTGATTATTTCACCGACTATCATGCAGACAGCAGGAGAGGACTGGGTTTTGACAAGCCCGAGAAAGATAATGATACCCGTAAAGAACCCTATCCCGCTTTATCTGCTTCACCCAAAGTATTCGGTCATACAGGCTTTACGGGTACCTGTATCTGGATGGATCCCGAAAAGCACCTGGTGTTTATCATGCTTTCCAACAGGGTAAATAATAATGGCGATGCCAATCGCTTCCTTCGAATGAATGTCAGAGGGAAGATCTTTGAAACGATCTACGATGCCCTGGGAGCTTCCAGATCCTATGGCCATCCGGTTCAGCAGAAGAAATAACAACACTCGAATTCTATAATAGTTTCAATCAAAAAAAGAGCAGTATCTGTTAAAGGATACTGCTCTTTTTTTCCGGAAGAATAGTAAAGACTTAAAGCCCTCTCATCACTTTAATACTTTTCACACTATTGCCGGAGCGAATGGTGATAAAATAGTGACCCTGGCTGTATTGATTCAGTGAAATGCGGTTCAGTCCATCTTTCAATTCCGAAACCATTAATGTCCTTCCGTACATATCTGTTACCGTGGCACTGAATTTCCGGGTAATTGAATTACCGGGTTTAACAGCAATTGTTACCACATCCTTTACCGGGTTGGGGAAGATGGATATCTTGTAACCCAGTACTTCTACGTCATTCAATCCGGTGACCACTGCATTGAAATTATCAGAAATGTTTTTACATCCTTTGTTATCGGTAACCTCCACTTTATAATTTCCTGCCTGCAATACGGTAACCTGTGAGGTATTGGCTCCCGTAAGCAGTGTATTGTTCAGGTACCATTGATAAGAAGCATATCCTGCCGGTGCAGAAAGGATATATCCGGTAGCGCTAACCACTGGTTTAATGGGCAGCGGGTTAGTGGTCAGTGCCACACTGTTGCTGGCCGGTGAAGTACATCCTCCCTGTATCACTTTGGCGGTATAGCTACCGGCTGTTTTGGCGTAAAAAATAGAGCCCGTTGTACTTTGTAAAGTTGTACCCTGGTACCAACGTGTTTCTGTTCCGGTAGAAGCGGTCAATTTGATGCTGTCTCCTTCACAGAAAGCGGGTCCGCCGGTGGGCGTCACCACAGGGGCTGCCGGTGGAGTTGTGGTTGTAAGGGTAATGTTATTGCTGAAACCCGACTGACAGGTACCGTTTGATATTTTTACCGAAAAGGAAGCAGCTTCTTTAGCGTAGTAGAAACTGTCAACTGCGCCACTGATCGGCGCGCCGTTTTTATACCACTGATTGTTGCTGGTATTGGAAGAGGACAAACGAATACTGTCGCCAGTACACAAGGTGGTGGAAGGAGCAAAAATGACGGGAGCCAGCGGGGTGGTTGTTGCCACTACCTCTACGGTATCAGAATAATTCGGACAGGCCGTCACTGAATTCTCCACTCTTACATAATAGGATCCGGAGGTGTTGGCAGTAAAGCTGACATCCGTGCTGCCACTGATGGCGTTTGTTCCATTGAACCATTGGTTGTTCAGATCGAGCGAAGAAGTAAGGGTTACCGAAGATCCTTCGCAGAATGTGGTGGGTCCGCTAACCGACAGGGTCGGTTTCACAGGGGTAGCCAGCGATGTTATGGTGATTGTATTGGACGCATCGCTGTAACAAGTGCCATCAAGAACTCTTACGGTATAGTTACCGGCCTGTATTACCCATAAAGAATCGGCAGTGGCGCCAGGAATGGCAATGCTGTTACGGAACCATTGGATATTTGTTCCGCTGCTGGCTTTAATGAGCACTGAATCGTTGGCACATTTACTGGTACCATTCGGCGCACTCAGCGTTACCGGGTTGGCAATGGTGGGGCAGGTGCTGAACGTAGCGGCGGTACATCCTGTAGTCTGGCTTACCGCATTATAGGGTTGGGCTATCCAGGTGTAGTTGAGACCTGCAGCCGGTGTGAAAGTATAGCTGGTATCCCTGGTAAATACAACCGTTACACCACCATTATCATCGAAAATCCTTAAACGGAACGCATCGCCACCCGCTGCCTTGCTCCATTGGAAAGTGAAAGGCGAACCGTAGTTCAGTACCGTATCGTAGGCCGGTCTGATCAACTGCGGACAGGACGGAGGCGTCATAGGGCCATATACACTGATTGCAAATGCATCATAGCTGGTATTGTTATTGGTGTTCACCCGGATATAGTATGTTGTTCCCGGAGTAAGTCCGCTTGCGCGGAGCCTGGTAACCGTTGTACCCTGGTATACCGACATGGTATCACTTGCGCAGGGAAGGGCTACGGGAGTAAGAGAATTGCAATCGCCCGAAAACAGGGTGATGTCTTTTGCCGCATAGGTATTTTCTCCGAAATCGGGATCGTTGGTGATGATGGTGTGCTCGGCCGATGTAGCAACGAATTTGAACCATACATCATTATTGGCGGTATTCGGGCAACTGCCGCTAACCGACGAAGGAGTAGCTCCCCGGAAAGTCGCCAGCGTGCCCGGTTGAGTAGATGTCCATACCGGAAGCGCCGTGGCACCCGAACAGTCATCATTCACCGGTGCATCGAGTGTTCTGAAAACGGCCGGGGAACTGTATTCTGTACAGGTCAGTCCGATCGGACTTACTTCAGCGATATAATCCGTACCGGGGGTAAGTCCATTGATGGTATAATAATACACATTGCCTCCGGCAATTGTTACCGGGTTGGCATACGTAGAAACTGAATTCGGTTCTCCGGGCTTTTTGTATCGAAGCAAATAGCCCGTTGCATTGCCAACGGTTGTCCACACAATGGTGGCACTCGTGCCCGTCATACTGCTGTTATCGGCGGATGGCGCGATGAATTCCTGGCAGCTCGAATACACTTCAATATTATCGATAGCCGCCGGTGGCTGGGCGCCTTTTGAATCGTTATTAAACCATTGAAAAATGAGTCGCATTGTACCGCCTGAAAAAGTGGCTGCCGGGAGATACGCTACTTTTTTTCTTTTCCAGACAGGCTGATTATAATAACCCGCGCCGGCGCTGATGAAAACATTGTTCAATTCATCTCCGGGTGTTATCGTCTCGGATGTGGGTCGTGCCCAGATACGAAAGGCGTCGAGCGCCTCTACGCCAAAATTGGAGCTCACAGATTCACCCGCGCAGATATAGTCAAATACTACCCAAAGGGTATTGGTACCGGCCGGTACCGCAATGTCTTTGTAGAAATAAGAATAAGTAGAAGAAGTGGTATCATAACCATGAGTGGTTCCGTCGGAGCTGATATAAACAGCCTGGCTACCGCTGAATCCCGGAGTAGCTTGTGTGCCAACAACCCATTTGTTTGCCTGGGTTCCGTTTACCAATGTCCAGCCGGCGTTTCCGTTTTCGAAATCACCATTACCGGTGGATCCTCCTACCAGGAGTGTTTGTGAAAAGCAGTTGGCGGTTAAAAGCAATGACACGATTGCCAGCGTAAAGTTTTTCATTGGTATAATGGTCTAGTAAAAAGTCTAAATTATTGCGAATTACAAACTTATAAAAATGTATTGCCTGTTATTTTATTGTGTTTAAGGACTGGTTTAATCAGGATATAATAAAAACGTCCCGCCAAGGCGGGACGTATCTTTTGAAGCAATAATTTATACTTATTTCGGTGGCCTGATTCCCGGGTACTGGCTGGCGATCACCAGTTCGTATTCCTCTCTTTTTTTCAGCTTCCTGATAAACTGGTGGAGTTCGGACGAATCATTGGAGTCATCATACACCTGGTCATGTGCCAACAACACCAGGTGTTCGGGTATTTTGGTCTTGTTTCGGGTAAACAGGCTGTCGATCTGGTCCATCATCTCGTCCGAAGTGCTTTTGAGTGTGAAGGATTTATGATCATAATGCCATTCCAGGTCCCAGCCGATGATATCAAATCCGGCTCTTTGAAGAGAATCGGCCGCTGCCGCGCTTTTTTTCAGGTCGGTATAGTGGAGGGTATCCACCCGCCAGATGTTTCGACCAGGTGTTCGGCTGATATTATTGTCAAGGCCCAGGGTATCCCGACATCGGGCAAAATCGCCTACTACGGTATCCGGCTCCTGGTAAAAACGCTCATACCGGTTGTGCAGGGCATGAGAATAACTGTGATTGCACAGTTCAATCGAACGGGCTGCTTTCAGACTGTCGAAAGTGGCCCGTTGGGTGGTGCTGGCAAAAACATGCTCACCGATTAGAAAAAAAGTGACCGGAACCTCTTCCTGTTGGACGATGTTCAACACTTTTCGAGTGCCTTTATTGGGGCCATCATCGAAAGTCAGGTAGATTTTCTTCTTCTTTTTCTTCTTTGGCGCCGGCGCCGAGGCTTTTTGAGTGCTGTCGGTTACTGGTTCGTAATGGAGTGAAATGGAAGTACCCTTGTCTAGTTTGTTGCAGGCAGCAAGGGCCAGCAGTAATAATACTGTTTTGGAGAGTAGTGAAGCAGCCTGCGTAGCTCCTTCATCATCGTTGTCCATAATGGTTAAGGGGAATGTTTAGGATATAAATGTAGCGGTAAGCATAACGGCAATCAATAGGCCAGTGGTTAAAAAAATGATAAACCACTGAATCCGTCAGTCGTCGATTCTCGGCAGGGCGATTTTGTATTTTACCGAAATGATCCGGATGATGATGATCAGGCCTACGCTGGAGAAGAAGTTGAGGTTGATGTCTGTACCGTAGTAGTTAAGAACTACAAAAAGAAAGGCTCCGGCCAGGCAGGCGGTTGCGTAGATTTCTTTTTTGAAGATGAGGGGTATTTCGTTGATGAGTGTGTCTCGTAAAACGCCGCCAAAAACTGCCGACACCATGCCCAATATTACAGCCGCGATCGGATTCACCTCATTGGCCAGTGATTTTTGTACTCCCAATATTGTATAAAGAGCTACTCCAACGGTATCCAGCAGAAAAAGGGTTCTGGGAATTCGTTTGATGTGTTTTTTGAAAAGAACTGTCAGCATCACGCCGGCTAAGATCGCCAGCAGGTAATTGCTGTCGGCTACCCAGGTCAGCGGATGAATACCGAGGATAATATCGCGCAGGGTACCTCCTCCGGTTGCCGTAATGAAAGCTGTAAAAGACACCCCGAAAATGTCCTGGTACATCTTCTTGCCAAAAGCAGCCAATCCGCCGGAAATGGCGAATACAAACGTGCCAAGCAGGTCTACGAAGTAGGGTATTTGCATACGATATGGCTGCAATTTATAGAATCGTGGATTACGGATGCAATTTGCCAATGCTATTAAGGATTACGGATTTCGGATGACGGATGACGGATGACGGATAACGGATGACGGATGAAATTGACCAATTAGCCATTGATCCTAAACCGACGTGAAACGATAAGCTCACACTCGCCGAGCAATAGCAGTTTCTCCGGGACGAGTCCTCCGCCTACGGCGGATAAGACTCGTCTGAGAAACGTGAAACGATAAACTCACACTCGCCGAGTAATAGCAGTTTCTCCGGGACGAGTCCTCCGCCTACGGCGGATAAGACTCGTCTGAGGAACGATAAACTCACACTCGCCGAGTAATAGCAGTTTCTCCGGGACGAGTCCTCCGCCTGCGGCGGATAAGACTCGTCTGAGGAACGATAAACTCACACTCGCCGAGTAATAGCAGTTTCTCCGGGACGAGTCCTCCGCCTGCGGCGGATAAGACTCGTCTGAG
>JBGAHR010000063.1:0-23204 GCA_044226045.1 Chitinophagaceae bacterium | reverse complement strand
ATATAGTTCCGCTGAAAGAATTTCAAAAAATGATTTGAAAGAAGGCGACCTGGTATTTTTCCGCACACAAAAGAAAAAGGGAGTCTCTCATGTAGGCATTTATCTTCGCAATAATAAGTTTGTACATGCTTCTACTTCTTCCGGTGTTATGATCAGCGATCTTTCCGAAGATTATTACCGAACACGCTATGTTGGCAGCGGCCGCTACCGCAATAGTGTGTCATCCAACTCCAGTTATTGATCCTTTCTTAATCCCAGTCTTTTCAAAACAGTTCTGTACACCGGTATGATATCGGGAGAAACATTAAGTAATAAAATGGCAGGTATATAAATAGCCAGAAATACGAGGCTTCGAAGGATTATCCAGGCTAAACCCTGTTGATCAGCAAACAGCCAGGTACAGATCAGGTACCCCGCTATAGCCAGCAGAAAAGGATATAAAGACTCAACACTGAAAGGTTGCAGACCGAACTTTCGATACAGGAAAATATACCTGAGCGCATTATAGACGATCATCGACATCAGGTTGGCAATCGCCGGCCCTGTTACGCCCAGTTGTTTAACCAGGAAATAGTTGAGAGGAAGTGTTATGACGATCAGGATGATACCGGTTAAAAAATCAAACCGCCAGAAATTCGAAGTGGCAATTATCTGAGAATTTACACCCGTTCCCATGTCTACAATTCGCATCAGACCGATGTATAGGAAAACCATTTTAGCATCCAGGAATTCTTTTTGCAGGTGAAAGGTGAACACCCCATCGGCAAAATTCATCCAGATCAGTGTAAACATGGCTGCGGCGAAAATGATCTGGTTGATAGAAGACCGATGATAAATTCTGCCGATCCGGGGAAGGTCTTTCTCTTTCCATGCCTGCGCAACCGATGCGATGGAGGCGGTAATGATACCTCGCTGTGGCGCCTGGATAAGGCTGGCAATATTCTGTGCGAGTGTGTAAATGGCAGCATAAGCCAGCCCATCTTTCAATAAAAGGGCAATTAACAGCGAGTCTACAAACTGGGAAATTGTCAATGAAAAATTCGCCGACCAGATAAACAAAGCCAGCGACCGAATCTTCCGGTAAAATTTTCGGGTAACCCGGCTGATGGTAAAAGTGAAATGAAGATGCCCGGATTTAATAAGGAATAATGCCAGGATACCCGCCAGGAATAAATACGTACAAGCAAATAATTTTATGAAAAGGTCAAAACTTTTGATGATACCCAGGAAAGTAAGAACAATGAGCAGTGTGGTCAGCAACCGGAACAATACTTCCCTCAGAAAATTGGTCAGGATAGATTTTTGAAAGTGCCAGGCAAATGCCTCCAGTAAACTAAAATAGGTGAGTCCCAGTCCAAACGGGAACAACCAGAAATAATATTTTACCAGTTTGGGAGAGTTGACGGCATACTGTTGCAATACCCAGCCTTTAAAAATAAGTCCTCCGCATACAACCAGCGCAAAACCCACCAGGCTCGTGAGCAAGGCCCAGCTGATCATGTCATTCTCTTTTTCCTCGAGGTTCGATTTGTAAAAGGGATAAAACTTCAGGATATAAGCCTGCATGCCTACGCTCGACAAAGAATACATCACATTGGCAATAGAAATAAAAACACCAGTCATCCCGTAATCTTCCCGCGCAAACCCTCCTTCCCGCGTAAAAAGATAGGTGTTGAGAAAACCAAGAGCAAAGCCGACATACACAATCACCGATGAAATGATACTTTGTCGCCTGATATTACTCATAGCGGTAAAGATAAGGAAGAAGAGAGGTTATTTATTCCATGCGGTTGGCGATATAAAAATTGCGGTCAATGGCAAAACTGTCCTTCTTAAACCAGTCGGCATATGTTGGCGACTGCTGCCACTGCGTAGTACCGGTTACCCATATATCTTTTCCGGCATGAATTTTCACCGGCATTTTAAATCCGGGTACACAGTTGGTAAATCGATACTGGAAGCCAAATTCCCCCAGCTTGTATTCAAAAACCGGGATCTGCGTGGTTCGCAGATACTGATCGAAGATTTTTGAAAAATCAATTCCGGCCATTTTGCTGATGTATTGTTCTACCTGGGCAGAGGTAACGGTTTTATGATAATAGGTCTTGTTCAACCCTCTCAGGATAGTCCTGAATTTCTCATCATTGTTGATGATGTTCCGGATGGTATGCAAAAGGTTTCCGCCTTTGTAATACATATCGCCGCTGCCTTCCTGGTTAACGCCATAATGCCCGATAATGGGCATATCGTTCTGGATCAGTTTGCGGGTGCCAATTACATAGTCGTTTCCGGCTTCCACGCCAAATTCACTGGTCGTGAAAAGCGTCTCTGAATAATTGGTAAAGCCCTCATGCACCCACATATCAGCAATATCTTTTGTGGTAATGTTGTTGGCAAACCATTCATGGCCACTTTCATGTACAATAATAAAATCCCATTTATTTCCCCATCCGGTGCCACTGAGGTCACGTCCGAGATAACCATTTTGAAAACGGTTGCCATAAGCTACCGCACTCTGGTGTTCCATACCCAGGTGCGGCGCCTGTACCAGCTTATATCCATCTTCATAAAAAGGATAAGGGCCAAACCAGTATTCGAAACTCTGAAGCATCCTGGGCACCTGTTTGAATTGTTCTTTGGCTTTGTCGAGTTCGTAATCGAGTACCCAGTATTCACAATCGAGTTTGCCTTTTTCACCGGCAAATACTTCTTTCCAGCTCACATATTTACCAATGTAAGGGATGATGTTATAGTTGTTGATCGGATTGATGACCTTCCAGGTATAGGCGGTTAATCCATTACCCACACTTTTCCTGTCGGTCATTCTGCCGTTGGCAATGGCCACCAGTGTATCGGGAACGATCATGGTAAGGGAAGCGCCTTTGTCCGGTTCATCACTCTGGTGATCCTTGCAGGGATACCATACGCTCGCACCCAAACCCTGGCAGGCTACGCTCATCCAGGGACGGCCCTGTTTATCTTTCTGAAATATCCAGCCTCCGTCCCAGGGTGGCCGAACGGCTACACGGGGATGACCGCCAAATTCGAGATGAAGTTTCTGTACTGTATTCGCAGGAAGGATTTTCGGAAAAACCAGGTGATACACATTTCCTTCCCGACTGAAACTGACGGACTGATTACCCCAACTGGCACTGGTTAGTTCCATCGGCGACTGCAGATCGATCTGCATGTTCTTACCCGGCTTCAGCACTTTGAAATGGATGTCATTTGATCCTTTGATGGTCTTGTTTTCATAATCGGGTTCTACACTGATGGCGTAGTTCAATACATCCCACCAGCTTCTTTCCGCATTAAGGCTTCCGCGCAAGGTGTCCTGGTGGGTAAAAACAGGTTTCTGGTTGAGTGGCTGGGCCATGGACGTTATTACCAAAGCACAAGCTGTAAGCGTTAAAAAAAAGGATCGAATCATGTGAATGAAATAATTGTATGGTTTTACTTCGCTAATATAACTTTACGGCTGAACATAAATGTACCGTCTGACAAATATTACCAAAAAAATAGGGGCCTTCTGTTTGATGATCGGGCTGGCAGCCTGTCAATCAAAATCAACTTCCAATAAGCAGGTGTTTTATTATAATGAAGCCACCGGTATCGCTTCATTGGATCCGGCCTTCGCTAAAAACCAATCTATTCTCTGGGCGGTAAACCAGCTTTACAATACACTGGTGGAAACGGATACCGGGTTAAGGGTCGTTCCCTCACTCGCCACTCATTGGGAGATCAGTCCGGATCACCTGATGTATACTTTTCATTTGAGAAATGATGTTTACTTCCACGATAACCCGGTCTTCGAAAACGGCAAGGGAAGGAAGATGACCGCAAAGGATGTAGTGTTCAGCTTTCGCCGGCTGATGGATCCGGCCACCGCCAGTCCGGGCGCCTGGATTTTCAACAACCGCGTTGATTCCATACAGGCATTTGAAGCAGCGGACGACTCCACTTTTATTTTGAGATTGCAAAGACCTTTCAGTCCGATACTGGGAGTATTATCAAACAAATACTGCAGCATCGTTCCGGAAGAAGTGGTAAAAAAATACGGGAAGGATTTCAGAAGTCATCCCTGCGGAACCGGTCCATTCCGATTTCATTCCTGGGAAGAAGGGGAGGCGCTGATCTTCTGGAAAAATCCGCGCTATTTTGAAAAAGACAGCCAGGGACACTCGTTGCCTTATCTCGATGCGATCAAAGTAAGTTTTTATGATAGCAAAGCCACCGAGTTTTTATTATTCCGCCAGGGTCAGCTTAGCTTCATCAATGATATAGATGCCTCTTTCAAAGACGAAATGCTGAGCAAGACGGGTTTGCTGAAAAAAGAATGGGAAGGAAAAATTCTGTTGCATAAACACGCTTACCTCAATACCGAATACCTGGGAATTTTGGTCGACTCAACTTCGGAAGCATTGAAAAAATCTCCGCTTCGGTTAAAAGCGATCCGCCAGGCGATCAACTATGGATTTGACCGGAGAAAAATGATGATGTACCTGAGGAATTCTATTGGCTCGGCAGCCGAAAGCGGCTTTGTCCCCAAAGGATTGCCTTCTTTCAACGACAGCCTGGTGAAAGGATATTATTACAATCCGGTCTTGTCCCGACAATTGCTAGCCCAGGCAGGGTTTGACGAACGGCACCCATTACCCGAAATCAAATTACTCACGATTCCCCTGTATGCTGAGCTGGCCAGCTTTATCGCTCGTCAACTGGAAGAAACAGGCATACGGGTACAGGTTGAAGCGATCCCGAAAGGATTGTTGCTGGAGCAAACCGCCAAATCACAGGCCCTGTTTTTCCGGGCAAGCTGGATCGCCGATTATCCGGATGCGGAAAACTATCTGAGTGTGTTCTATGGCAAGAACCCCGCACCTCCCAATTACACCCGCTATAAGAACCCGGTGTTTGATCAACTCTACGAGAAGGCCATGCAAACGGAAGACGATGAAGCGCGCTATGCGCTATATCAGCAAATGGATCGCCTGATCATAGAAGATGCTCCCGTAGTTCCGCTCTGGTACGACCAGGCCATCCACCTGGTCAATACCAACGTGCAAAACATGGAAGCCAACAGCCTGAATTTGCTGGAACTGAGGAGGGTGAGTGTCGGGAGAAAGCCGGAGTAGCTGTTGTTTATCGTTTAACGTTTCAGGTTTCAGGTTTTTCAATTAATGCCAGCACAATTGGCTATAACCAATCTTTTTGCGAGTCAATTTATAAGACAACGTGGAACAATAAACGATAAACGATAAACGCAACTCATTCCTTTCCAATCAAAATCACCTTCTCCTGCCTTCCTTTGATAAACCGGAAATGGTTGCCATCGAAATAACCATCTTCTTCAAGCATGATCCGAATGGGTTTTTTCCATTCGGGAATAAAGGTGCTGCAGTTCAATTCTATCGAGTAGACTGTTCTTTCGTGAAGAGGATAGTCGCCGCTTCCTTTAATCGCCACCTGGTTATCCCACATGCCGATGGTAGGTCCGGCGGCATGGCCATGATACCCGAGTGGATGTGTATAGATAGTAGCTTGCAAACCCTGGTCGCGGCAGGATTTCAGGGCAGTGGCTAAAATCTGGTTGCCGGTCTTTCCTTTCACAAAACCAGACACCAGTATATCCTGCACTTTGTTGGCGTTGGCCATTGCCTGCCGGATCGAAGCAGGCTCCTCCATTTCCCCGGGCCTCAACACATAGGCGTGCTGCTGTACATCTGTATTGAGCCGCAACAGGGTAATGCCGATATCTACGTGCAGCAGGTCACCGGGACGTATAACCGAGGCGGCCATTAATGGATTAATATACGCGGAATCGTTTCTTTGAATGTCGACAGTCGGATGAAACCAGGTGTCCAGTCCGAGTTGCCTGAATCGATCCCGAAACCACCAGGCAACTTCATCCGTGGTAGTTACACCGGGGGTGATGATGTTGGAAGAAAATCCTTCCTGTATAATTTGATGCGTTATCCCGATCAAACGGGGGTAGAGCATCATTTCTCTTTCTGTTCTGGTTTCGAGCCAACGGACAGCCAGGTCTTCCGCGCTGGTAAGCCGCGACAGTAAGCCGGGCGGAAGTCTTTTGGTCAATTCGAGGTAGTCGGTATGATCAAGCCCGTCGGCATGACCAAAGCTCTCGGAGTAATTCAAGCCAATCTTCGACGGATTTTTACTGCGAATGATATCGACCAGCTGGTCATAGGCTTCTGGGAATTTATTCATATCCCAGGATGCTTTGATACCATTGCCAACGTCATAACGCGAAATGGCCAGTTTTTCCAGCGGGGCATTGCCGGGAGGCTGATAAAACACCAGGATCGTGCGGCGGCGGGCCGCGAACCAGGTAGCCGGTAACAGGGTTCGAATGACGGGATCCTCGTTGTATTCCCGGCTTACTACAATCCACATATCTATATTAGTCTGGCGCATCAAAGAGGGGAGCAGGGTGGAAAGTCTTTCTTCCAGGATCCCGTCTACCAGGGCCGCCCGCTTTTGCTCATTCCAGGTGTCTGTTTGTTGAGAAAATGCCACAACCGGAAACAGCCATAAAAGTTGCCATAGAAGTCTCTTCATAATTCACCGTATTTTAGGAAATAGTGATTTTCGTAAAAAACCTATGATTTTTTTCTAAAATATTTCAGGGGCCAAAGCCCTGATTTCCAGTAAAGATATACCCTTAGCCTGCGCCAGAACTCACTACAGGCTTGCATTTTAGCCAAAAGCACTCTACTTTGGTACTCGAATACAACAGTCCAGATATCCCATCGAAAAAGACCGTAAAAATACATATCCCGAAAAACCATTCGCACCGATCTGAACCCTTTGAAATGAAAGTTATGAAATCGAATGGTACCCGACTCTTCCTTTTCTGTCTCCTGCTGACAGTCGCATTGCTCGACTATTTATGGCTACAGGAGATTATTTCCAGCGAAGCCTCGCCCTCCGTTTCTACTGTCATTTCCCCGGTACAACAAGTCTTCATTTCGGTTACGAACAGGTAACAATGTCACTTATCACAGCTCAATACCAATAAACTAATATCCCTGAAATAACCTTATCCAAACCTTTAGAAAGACCATTCGTAATTCGTCACCCTGAAAACGTACTTTATGAAAACGAATGGTACACGCATTTTTGTTATTGCTTTTTTTCTGTACTTCTTCCTGCTGATTCTGACTATCAGCGGATTCTCTCAGCCTGAATATGACTTCACCAACGGGTCATTGATTTCAGGATCCGACAGACAGATCGGTGCACAGTATCGCTTCACAACCGTAAAACCGGGTGTGGATGCCATCGTCACCATCACCAACCTGACCGGCGGGCTTACCCTGACCAGTATTGATGGAGGTTCCGGATTTGCTGAAGCGCTTCAACCGGTCATCAATGTACCGGCTAACTCCACCGGATATGCGGAAATGACAATTAATTTTGTCAAAGTGGGAACAGTCTCTCCCATGACCATGCTGGAGGTTCCTCTTACCTGCATCGATGTGGATGGTAAATTATTCAGCGGTCTGGCAGTAAATGAATTTGACCAGGTTAAAAAAACAACAGGAATGTATGTTGATTTTAACCTGCTCGGCGGAGAGCTGGCGGTAACATTCGATCCAGTCTGGGTTACCGGTACCAATACCGCCTCAATTGATTACCCGGGCGTTGACACCCTCGCAAAACAGGCGATGTTTTCTACTATTTCTTCAAATGTTTCCCAAATCACCGTAAGAACAGGCGCCATCAATAACACCACCAGTTCTCAACAAAGATTGCGCAGTTTTTACTTTAAAAGATTTACTTACCCTAACTCATACCTCGCCAAATCACCTTTACAGTCCTTCCGCGGCCTGGAAAAAAATAAAAACGTAGATCTGTTCTGGACGGTAGAAAAGAACAACAGCCTCCAATCTGTTATCATTGAAAAAAGTACAGCCGGTGGTTTCCGCCAGATCGGACAGGTGTGGATGTATGAAGATGGAAATGCCAAACAGTCTTTCCAGTTTACAGATAAAGAGTCCCTTACCGGCTTAACCTTATATCGTTTGAAGATGGTTGATGTAAATGGCAAGGTTGAATACAGCAATATTCTTTCCTTCCGCGGCACTGAACAGAATACCGGCGCCTTCAAGGTATTCCCTTCCGCCATCCGTTCCAATGCCACCGCAAATATCAAAGCAGCCCGTGGCGGATCTGCTACTATCGAAGTGGTAGACTATGCGGGCAGAATTCTTCAACGCAAACAGATAACTGTTCAGGAAGGAAACAACAGTATCCAGTTAGATAATTTCAGCAGTATGATCAGCGGGAACTATGTAGCGGTGCTGAAAATCGACAACGAAGTTTACAGTCAGAAAATCTATAAGCAATAAGCAACAGTTGGTTTAGTAACAAGCAATGCCTCCGTACCACAAAAAACCCCTGCCAGAGCTGTAGCAGGGGTTTTACTTTTTATCAGGTTTTTCTTTCTATTCTCTAATGTTTGAGCTTACTTTTGAATACTTTCTGAAACTTCTCCAATTTCGGCCTGATCACATACTGACAATAAGGCTGTGAACCATTATTGTTGTAGTAATCCTGGTGATAGTTTTCGGCCACATAAAATTCCGTAAATGGCGAAATCTCCGTTACAATGGGTTTGTCGAACGCACCACTTTTATCAAGGGCTGCCTTGTATTTTTCAGCCTTTGCTTTTTGCTCAGGAGAGTGATAGAAAACAGCGCTTCTGTACTGGGTGCCTACATCATTTCCCTGGCGGTTAAGGGTGGTTGGGTCGTGAGTTTGCCAGAACACTTCCAGTAATTCGTCGAAACTGATTTTCGACGGATCATATACTATCTGGATGCATTCAGCATGCCCGGTGGTGCCGGTGCATACCTCCTTATAGGTTGGATTAACCACCGTTCCTCCGCTGTAGCCGGATGATACTTTCAGCACACCTTCCAGTTGCTGAAATACGGCTTCCGTACACCAAAAACATCCATTGGCGAAGGTGGCGGTGTCGGTTTTGGCCGGTAAGTTGTTGATGTCTGTGTTTGCCGTTAAGGCCGTTGTTGAATTACTCATACTCTTGTTGGGATTTTCTCTTTGTGCACAGGATACCAGGGCGCCTGCAGATAAAAACAAGCTGGCCAGCATCCATTTCAAATTTCCTTTTTTGCTGATAGATAACATGGGAACCATTATTTTTCAAAGTTCGTACAAAATAACCGCTGCCGGGGGCACTTTGTTTGACCAACAGCCGACATTGGGCATTGTTTGTAAAACCGTTAACACTACATACGGCAAAAGATAGGAATTATATCTTAACAGAATGCAAAAGAAAGGCCGTTTACAGTCTTGACAAGCTGTCTTACCTTTGCCCGGCATTAACCAATTTTTATCACCCGATATGAAGTTTTTTCCTGAATCAGCCCTGGTGCAGTTGGAATTCGACAAGATTAAAGCCTTGCTGGAGGAACATTGCAAGACCCAGTACGGAAAGGCAAAGGCTGAAAACCTTAGAATCCATACCCGCAAGGAATATATCGAACTGGAACTGCGCCAATCCTACGAATACTGGCTGCTGATCCAGGGTGGACAGTACTTCCCGAATGATCATGTGCTGAATATCTCCAGAGAACTGAAACTATTGGGTATCCCGGGTGCGGTGCTGACCGAAGAACAGTTTATCCAGGTGCGCAAGCTCGCTGAAAGTCTGAAAGATATTTTTCGCTGGTTTGATGCCGATCGCCGGCAGGCATACCCGGCTCTGTCGCGGGTAATCCACGATACCTATTACGAAAAGGTTATACTGGAATTGCTCAACGATATTCTCGATGAAAGCGGGCATGTCAAAGACAACGCATCCGAAGAGCTCTCCAGGATACGAATGAGTCTCTATCGGAAGCGAAACGAACTGAGAAAAATATTCGATAAAGTTGTACAGAAATGGGCCAAGGCGGGTTATGTGGCCGATATTGAAGAAGCCTTCCTGAATGGCAGAAGGGTAGTGGCCGTATATGCCGAACACAAACGACAGGTAAAGGGAATTTTATTGGGAGAAAGCGATACGCGGAAAACATCTTTTGTTGAACCGGAAGAGACCATCGAATTAAACAACGATATTTTCACACTGGAAAATGATGAAAGACGTGAAGTGTATCGGATCCTCCGGGAATTAACAGCCAGACTGTCTGTCTATGCCAGCCTGCTTACTTTATACCACGATATTCTGGGTGAGTTTGATTTTATCAGGGCCAAGGCTAAACTGGCCATCGATTATAACGGCAATCTTCCGCAGTTATCGGACAAGGCCCAGGTAAAACTGATCCAGGCCTATCACCCGCTGTTATACATCTACAATAAAAAAGCCGGTAAACAAACCATTCCCACCCAGATTACGCTGGATGAAAAAAGCAGGATCCTGGTGATTTCCGGGCCTAATGCCGGTGGAAAAACCGTCACCCTGAAAACAGTAGGTTTGCTATCCCTGATGGCTCAAAGCGGTTTGCTGATTCCTGTTCATGGTCATTCCGAACTGGGCATTTTCAAACAGATCATGATCCATATCGGGGATACACAGAGCCTGGAATTTGAATTGAGTACTTATAGTTCGCATTTGAAGAACATGAAGCATTTCATTGAAAATGCCAACGGCCGCACCCTTTTCTTTATCGATGAACTGGGAAGTGGCAGTGACCCCAACCTCGGGGGTGCTTTCGCGGAAGTGATCCTCGAAGAACTGGTGAAAAAGCACGCGATGGGAATTGTAACCACCCATTACCTGAACCTGAAAGTAATGGCCGGGAAAACACCGGGTATCATCAACGGCGCCATGGCTTTCGATGAAAAAAACCTGTTGCCGTTGTATAAACTGAATGTGGGCAAACCCGGCAGTTCCTATACATTTTCCATTGCAGAAAGGATCGGTCTCGAAAAACGACTGATTGATCGGGCAAGGCAATTGGTGGATGAAGACCATTTCCGGCTCGACAAACTGCTGAACCGAACCGAACAGGATCTGCAGGTGATTGAAAAGAAAGATAAGGAGCTGCAGAAAAAAATCAGGGAGAATGAAAAGCTGCAGAAAGAAATGGAAGCCCTGATGGATAAGGAAAAACACCGTCAGCAGGTTGAACTGCTCAAACACCAGAACAAGGTAAGCGAAGAAAGGATCGCCTACCTGAAAGATATGGAGCGAAAGCTCAAACAGATCGTGATCGACTGGCGAAAAGCGGAACAGGAGGATAACAAAAAAGAGCTGATGAAGCAATTGCAGGCATTGTTATTCAAACAACATCAGCAGCAGGCTACTGAAAAAGTGAAGAAGAAAGTAACCAGTAAATATGAAGTCACCGGGGGAGATATCACCATCGGTAAAAAAGTACTGATGAAAAAGAATCACCAGGTTGGAGAAGTAAAGGAAATACGTGGAAAGAAAGCCGTTATACAGGTGGGTTTAATGCCCATAACAGTCGACCTGTCTGATCTGAGCGTCGTTAAAGAAAAAATGGAAGAAGAAAAAACCCGCCAGTAGGCGGGTTTCATTTTTATAAGCTGGAGTGTAAATAATCTTTTAGCTGGGTGATCGTTTCCTGTTGCGAAAGGATCGTTTCCCGTACCACATCGTTGATAGATACTATTCCGATGATCGTTTCTGTATCAAATACCGGCAGATAGCGAATGTTCTTGTCAGACATCAGTTGCATGCAATAGTCAACAGAATCGGAAGGCGTTACCCTTGGAAGATCGGAAGACATGATCTCCGAAACTTTGGTATCTGTAGAAGAACGACCCTGCAGCACGATCTTACGGGAATAATCCCTTTCAGACATGATACCAAGGTATTTCCCATTTTCCATAACCATAACGGAACCAATGTTCTGATCGGCCATAATTCTTAAAGCATCCAGTACGGAAGAACCAGGAGTAACGGAGGTGATATGACTTCCTTTTCGAAGAAGAATATCGGCAACTTTTTTATTCATGTTAGCAGTTTTGGTGAACAATCGTTATTAGTAAATTACAATTTTCAAACCACCGGGCCAATATTTTTTTTGCGGATCATGGCCAGGCCAAAACATCCCTGCCTGATGATGAAAAACACTCGATTACGGCGTTGATAACACTGCTGACAATCAATAGTTTTATCTATCAAAAGTCTTTAACCGGCCGATCCCGTCTATTCTGTTGTCCGGGTAGTACTGTATCTCCCTTCGAGCTGATTGGCTAACCCCAGCACTTTAGGGAAAAGGATATGATTTTCGAGATGCACATGCTGATGCAGATTCTCTTCAAATTCCTTTAATTCTGCCAGAGTCAGTTTGAAAGTAGTACAGGCTCCCTCCGGCACCTGGTAGTTGCGGGTTAGCTCGCGGATCGCGTGCATCAATATGCCGGCCTCATCATGCTCTTCTTCCAGTCCGTTGATCCATTCCTCGATCAATTGCATATCACCCGGTCCTACAGATGGATCCTGAACATACAGCTCCAGTCTTTTGATCGCAGGGAATAATTGCTTTTCTTCTTTCAGGAGATGATCATTCATTTCCGTACGGAGCTGGTTGAATAAACCATACACTTCAACCATATAAGGAAAACGGCTTCCATGTTTAAAAGCAACCTTTTGCAGATGATGTTCGATCTGTGGCATGGTTTGCCAGGTATACAGGTGATGGTGAAGAATGATGTGCCCGATCAATACATCCGCCGATAAGGTGATGAAACGGCTATCATTCCGGGAGTTTTGTTCAAGGGGCAACGCATTCAATTCGGAGAGTACCTCTGATAGCGCCTGTTTCCCGTCTTCACAGGCCTGTTCAAGGGTCCTTTTTCCTTTACAACAAAAATCGAGATGGTATTTTTCAAGGATGCGGGCGGTACGATGATCGTTGGTGACCATCGACGCCAGGGTTTGCTGAGCCAGTTCAATCATAAAATAATATTTCTGTAAAATTGAAAAAACCTATGCTGGTATTTTATGCTTCTGCGCATAGTTGGCAGGATTTCCCGATAAATTGATCCATCCAATGGAAACAAACAACAAGATACCGGCCAACAATAGAAGATGATTGATCCAGGGAAGGGGACGGTAACTCATGTCCGCCACTCCCTGTAACATCAGCAAAAATTCATTGAAGATCACCGCTCCGACAAATAAACGGAGGCCATGGTTTCTTCCTGTCGTTGAGTAAAGTAAACCGCTCACTGAACCCATAGCCAGTAAAAAAATAGAGATGATTCCAAGCAGAACGAGATGCAGGTATCCGATCACGATAGGCCTGAATCCGAACGCCAGTTTGCTGAGAGAAGGAATAACGGAACCCGATTGAAGGATCAGTTTGATGCTGCAGGCCAGCGCGGCGAATAAAAACAGCCATCGCTCCAATGGACTGATATGTTTTACTATAATAGATCGTTCACGGTAAATACCTGTCAGCCAGTAACCCCATCCAATATTTTGAATAACAACCGCCGCTACTACCAGCAAATAGATGGCAAAGGGAATGGGAAGCCAGAGAGCCGACAGGAAATAAGCCGGTACGCAGGCAATGGCGAATGCCAGGAAAATTTTTTGTGGCGGCTGTTTCCATGCCCCCCAATCGACCAGTTTCTGAACCATCAGACCCATACAGGCAAAAAAGAACCAGCCGTTGTATTGAAAATGCAGGTAATAATAGACAGACGCGAGATAAGCGTTGGATTGAACCTGGTGTGTCGCCATCATATAAGCCAGGAAAAAAGGTCCGAGAGAAGAGATGGCCAGGAACAGAAGCGCGGCTTTAAACCAGTTGGCAGCCGCTGGTTTAACAGCACATCGTTGCAGATCTTTCCAATAAACCCAGGCAAACCAGTAGCTGACAAAGATCGATAGGGTGGAAAAAATGATAGCTACCGGTCCATACCCTGTAAAGGGAAAACTGAACAACATGCCGAGGGCCGTCAATTGATTGGCCCAGAGAATGCGATTGTATTTTCTTTCATCTATGGTTTGTAAACGGCTCATCTGGTCAATCATCAGGCAAAAAATCGCCTGCGTAATCCAGCCGGCAAAGGCAAAATGGGAGTGTGCATGAAGAATATTTCGCTGATCGAACCAGGGGAGCGGGAAAAGAATTTTAAACCGCATGAGCAGGCCCAGTAATGACACGATCCACAGATTCAACACCGAACACCGAAACCATCTGACAAGGTAAACCGAACTGTTGCGCATGCTGGCAAATTATACCGGGGAGTTTTGAACATTTATGATCCTGCGCATATCAGCAGTACACTTTACCCTTATCGATTGTTACCGATCCTTTTGATTCCAGGTTTTTGATGGTGCGAATAACTGTCTCCACTCTCAGGCCGGTCATATCCGCGATCTGCTGTCGGGTGAGTTGTACGCGATTGCATTGCTGGCAGATGTATTTGCGGGTATTTTTAAAATAAGTGAAAAGGCTGGTGATGCTATGCTCCGGATCGAAGCAGGCCAGTTCCTTGATCAGCAAAAACTTGAATCGCATGCGAGTGACCATCATGCGGGTAAATGAAAAATGTATTTCCGGCTCTTCCCTCAACAATTGTTTGAAAGTATTCTTGTGCAGCCGGATGATGACAGACTCTCGATTGGCAATCGCCGTAGCGGCGTACGGTTGGTCATCAAACAAAGGCAGCTCGCCAAAACATTCTCCGGGTTCAATGATGGCTTGTATGAATTCGCGACCATCATCGGTGATATTCACCCACCTGACCGACCCACTCACCAACTGGTAGTAGAAATGTCCTTCGCAACCCTCCTGGAATATGGGTTCATTGGTAGCCACTTTTTTGTAAGCGGCTCCCCAGGCGAGCAAGGTATCTTCAGGTATCATCATGGGAAGAGTTGTTTAGAAGTGACTCAAAACTATTTTCCACGGGTGCAGACCGGCATGATTATCACCAGTCAGCAGCATGATCCTTGTCATATTGATGAGCGCCAGCCTGTAACAACTACCTCATAATGAATCGAATTTAAAACTATTTGCCGGTTTTCGTTCAACCCCTGCCGGCATATTTATGACTGAACGCATAAAAGCCCGGTTTACAGGCCAGTAATCTTGCATTCAAATACTGATCTATTTATGAACAAACTACTATTCCTCCCGGTAATCGCTCTGCTGGCTGTTTCCTGCGGAGGCTCCGACAACAGCAAGCCAGCTGCTGCTACTACTGAACAGGCGCCTGCCGCCAATGGAAATCCTTCTTATGACCCGAAAAGAGGAGAAGGCAAATTCAAAGATGTTGATATAAGTCCTACACTGGATGTAGCCAAAGCTACTGCGGGTGAAAAAGTGTATTCAGTGAAATGCGGATCCTGCCACAAGCTGACTGAAGAGAAACTGGTGGGGCCGGGTTGGAAAGATGTTACCAAGAGAAGGACTGCTGCCTGGATCATGAATTTCGCTACCAATACGGAAGAGATGCTGAGCAAGGATCCCGAGGCACAGGCGATGCTGGAAATATGCCTGGTACGAATGCCCAATCAGAATTTGTCCGACCAGGAAGCAAGGGATGTATATGAGTTCATGCGCAAAAATGACGGAATAAAATAATTCAAGACCCCTCAACTATACTAACATGAAACGTAAAAGCGCCTATTTATTACTTTCAGGATTATGCGGGCTGGCATTTCTGACAGACGCCTGCAAACCTAACAACGCCGGCAGTGCCGTTGGAGGTGATGCCGCCTCCAAAGCCTATGTTGCTCCGGGCAAATACGATGAATTTTACAATTTTGTCTCGGGTGGATTCAGTGGCCAGTTAAGTGTGTATGGCCTGCCTTCCGGTCGTTTACTAAGGGTGATACCGGTTTATTCGGTGGATCCGGAAAAAGGATATGGATACAGTGAAGAAACCAAACCGATGCTGAACACCTCGCATGGTATTGTGCCCTGGGATGATCTGCACCACACCGAACTGTCGCAAACCAATGGTGAAGTAGACGGACGCTGGGTATTTGCCAATGGAAACAACACCCCCCGTGTGGCCAGGATCGATCTTACCACTTTTCGTACCGCTGAAATTATTGAATTGCCCAACAGTGCAGGTAACCACTCTTCGCCCTTCATCACTGAAAACACCGAGTATGTAGTGGCCGGCACCCGTTTCAGCGTTCCACCCGACAATGCCAATGGTGATGTACCCATCAATACGTATAAAAAGAATTTCAAAGGATACATCAGCTTTATCAGCGTGGATAAAACCACCGGCAAACTGGATATAGCTTTTCAAATACAGGCGCCTGCGGTTAACTTTGACCTCAGCCATGCCGGCAAAGGAAAGTCACATGGCTGGTTCTTCTTCTCCTGCTACAATTCCGAACAGGCCAATACTTTACTGGAAGTGAACGCCTCCCAGCGCGATAAGGATTTTATCATGGCTGTAAACTGGAAAAAAGCGGAAGAGTATCTGAAGCAGGGCAAAGGCAAAAAGATCTCGGCCAAGTATGCTCACAATACTTATAATGATAAAACGCATTCGGCCACTTCAGAAATAAAAAATGAAGTGATTGTACTCGACGCGAAAGAACTGAAAGATATCTGCTACATGATTCCCTGCCCGAAGTCCCCGCACGGATGTGATGTGGATCCAACCGGCGAATACATCGTGGGTAGCGGAAAGCTCGCCGCGTTGATTCCGGTATTCAGCTTCGATAAACTGCAGAAAGCCATCGCTGCCAAAGATTTTGCAGGTGAATACGATGGTATCCCGGTGGTTAAATATGAGTCAGCCCTCTATGGAGAAGTGCAGAAGCCAGGCCTCGGGCCTTTGCATACCGAGTTCGATGGTAACGGTTATGCTTACACTTCTTTCTTTGTATCCAGCGAAGTGGTAAAATGGAATATCAAGGATCTCAAAGTAGTGGATCGCGTACCTACATACTATTCCGTTGGTCACCTCTGCGTTCCCGGCGGTGATTCCAAAAAACCTTTCGGTAAATATGTAATTGCTTACAATAAAATTACCAAAGACCGTTTCCTCCCCACCGGTCCGGAACTTTCACAAAGCGCACAACTGTATGACATCAGCGGCGACAAAATGAAACTCATTCTCGATTTTCCGACCATCGGCGAGCCGCACTACGCACAAGCGGTACCGGCAGAAAAAATCAGTAAGAATTCAGTCAAGTTTTTCAAGATTGAAGAAAACAGCAATCCCTATGTAACCAAAGGGGAGCCGGAAAGCAAAGTGGTGCGTGAAGGAAATAAAGTCCATGTTTACATGACTGCCATTCGTTCCCATTTCTCTCCGGATAATATCGAAGGAGTCAAACTTGGGGATGAAGTGTATTTCCATGTCACCAACCAGGAACAGGACTGGGATGTTCCCCACGGATTTGCCGTGAAAGGAGCCAGTAACGCAGAATTGCTCATCATGCCCGGAGAAACCTGCACACTGAAATGGGTACCGGATCGGGTTGGAATGTTCCCGATGTATTGTACCGATTTCTGCAGTGCCCTTCACCAGGAAATGCAGGGCTATGTACGCGTTTCACCAGCCGGTAGCAATGTACCCTTAACCTTCAGCACCGGTAAGAACCTGCCTGCTGCTGACAGCACCGGAACCCGCTAACAGAATATCACCGTCCCGTCCCGGGCAACCGGGACGGGACTCCCTAAACAACGCAATATGAAAAAGTATATATTGATTCTGGCAACCGGCACTCTGATGGTGTTCACCAGTTGTCAGTCACCTTCCGACAAAACACCGCCCACCAATAACGCTTCCACCGAATCTGTTCCGCAAGGCGGGCAGGAAGCCGTAAAAGATGATGAGTCTGCCAAGGACGTCGTCAAGGTAGCCGTTGGCTCAAAGGATCATACTACGCTGGTGGCCGCCCTGAAACAGGCTGATCTGGTTACCTCGCTTTCGAATGCCGGCCCATTCACGGTGTTTGCCCCGACGAACGAAGCCTTCAACAAACTGCCTGCCGGAACAGTAGAAGGACTGATGAAGGAGGAGAAGAAAGCAGATCTGCAAAACATTCTTCAATACCATGTAACGGTGTCTTCTTTAAAGGCCGAAGACCTGAAAGACGGACAAACACTTGGCATGGTCAATGGCGACAATATCACTGTTTCTGTAAAAGACGGAAAGATTACCCTTAATGGAACTGCACACGTCATTGCTTCCATTCCTGCTTCTAACGGAACAATACATGTGATTGATGCCGTTCTCCTGCCACCCGCGAAAAAATAACCTGCCTGAAAATCCAGTGTATGAAACAAAATATCGGAAACCTCTCCCGGATCCTGCTCGCCGTTGCGGCCATTGCCCTGGTGATCGTCTTATTTGTACCGATCTGGCGAATCGACCTCGTAGCTCCTCAATATCCGGAAGGCTTGTATCTTCTGATTTATGGAAACAAGCTTGCCGGCAATGTAGACATCATTAATGGTCTGAACCATTACATCGGTATGAAAACCCTGCATACGGAAGATTTTATCGAGTTCAGGGTGCTGTCATACCTGATCGCCTTCTTTGCCCTCTTGTTCCTGGTAGCAGCCATTGCGGGAAAGAAGAAAGTACTGCTGTCAGTCGTATTCCTTTTTATCCTGTTCGGTATTGTGGCCATGGTTGATTTCTGGAAGTGGGAATATGAATACGGTCACCATCTCGATCCGGAAGCAGCTATCAAGGTTCCCGGTATGAGTTATCAGCCACCATTGATTGGATATAAACAGTTGCTGAACTTCAGCGCCTATTCAATGCCTGATTGGGGAGGTTGGATATTTATCGGAGTTGGAGTCATTGCGGTTGCCACGCTATTTCTCAGTGGAACAATACGAATCGGGAAGAGAAAACCGGTCAGCAAGACAGTGATGGCCCTGGTAACCGGAACCTGCCTGTTGATGGTTTCCTGCAATTCAGCCCCGCAGCCCATCAAAATCGGGAAAGACAATTGCTACTTCTGCAAGATGACCATCACCGATCTGCGATTTGGAGCCGAAGTGATTTCGCAGAAGGGTAAGGTGTTCAAGTTCGACGATATGCATTGCCTGTTATCGTTTATGAAAGGAGAGGAGGGCAAACAGGCTGCCAGCGTATACTTTACATCGTTCGATGATCAACATGCGCTCATTAAATCAGATAAGGCTCTTTTTTATCAAAGTGATGATCTCCGCTCACCAATGGGTGGGAATGTAGCGGTACTCAGTGAAGCAACCGGTCTTAAAGAACTGGCAGCATCGCATCCTGGAAAACAAACCAGTTGGAAAGAGCTTTTACAACCATGAGAAGAATTTTAATCATATCGCTGCTTTCCTTGGTCGTCAGCCAGGTGTTTGGCGGCACTATTATAGTGAGCGCCGAATCGGCCCATAAAAGCATCAAGGATGCTATCCGGCAGGCTCAACCGGGCGATACCATCCTGGTAAAATCCGGCATCTATCGGGAAAAGGAAATTGTCATCAATAAACGATTGCTGCTAAAGGGTCTTGACTGGCCTGTACTGGATGGCGAACACCGATATCAGATCATTTCCATTAAAGCCAATGGGGTGGTGATAGAGGGTTTTAAAGTGGTGCATTCGGGCAATTCCAGCCTGGAAGACCTGGCAGGCATCAAGATCATTCAATCGCGGGATGTGACCATCCGAAACAATATCCTCGATGATAACTTCTTCGGTATCTATTCGGAGTTTGGCATCAACTGTACCATCGAAGGAAACCGGATCGTTTCCTATGGCACCGAGGAATTGCAAAGCGGAAACGGCATTCATTGCTGGAAGAGCGACAGCCTGCGCATCCTCGCCAATGATATTACCGGTCACCGCGATGGCATCTATTTTGAGTTTGTAACGAATACGGTTATCTGGAGAAATCGTTCACACCGGAATATACGGTACGGGCTTCACTTCATGTTTTCCAATAATGATGCCTATATCAGCAACATTTTCCAGCAGAACGGAGCCGGCGTGGCGGTGATGTATTCGCATCACGTTAAAATGTTTCGCAATTTTTTTGAAGACAACTGGGGCGATGCTGCTTACGGACTGCTGTTAAAGGAAATCGCGGATAGCCACATCAATGGTAATTACTTCAAGAAAAACACCAGCGGCATCTATATGGAAAGCACCACCCGGATACTGGTCGACAAAAACAGTTTCCTGGATAATGGCTGGGCTATGAAGATACAAGCCAGCTGTATGGACAATACGATCACACTAAATAATTTTCGCGCCAACACGTTCGACGTCGGCACCAATGGAACACTGGTGCTGAACAATTTCGATCACAATTACTGGGACAAGTATGAAGGATATGACCTCAACCGTGATCAGACAGGAGATGTGCCTTATCGACCCGTGAGCCTGTACTCGATGATCGTGGAAAAGAATCCCGCGGCGATGATGATGTTCCGAAGCATGATGAGTTCGTTGCTGGATCAGTCTGAGAAAGTGTTGCCTTCGCTTACCCCTGAAAACCTGAAAGACAATTTTCCGATCATGAAACCACTTGCATTATGATCATCGCCACTAATGTATCCAAGCAGTTTGGAAAGCTTAAAGTGCTCAATAACCTTTCTGTCACTTTTAACCGGGGAGAATGCGTCGCCCTGATTGGCCCTAATGGCAGCGGCAAGACCACTTTTATCAAATCCATTCTCGGCATGGTGGTACCCGATAGTGGCTTTATCACCTTCAACGGGAAGAACATCCGTCACGACTGGACTTATCGCAATGCCATTGGTTATATGCCACAGATTGGCCGCTATCCCGATAATATGACCATCGGCCAGGTCATCAATATGATGAAAGACATCCGGGGTGGCTCGGGTCAGCCGGTTGATGAAAGCCTGTTTCATTCTTTTGGTCTCGATCAGATCTTGAACAAAAGAATGAGTACGCTTTCCGGTGGTACACGTCAGAAAGTGAGCGCCAGCCTGGCCTTCCTGTTCAATCCGGCCGTGCTGATACTGGATGAACCCACTGCGGGTCTGGATCCGCTTGCCTCAGAGATCCTGAAATCAAAGATTCTCGAACAGAAGCAGAAAGGGAAACTGGTACTCATTACTTCTCATATACTGAGTGAGCTGGATGAACTTATTACCCAGGTAACCTACATGCAGGACGGCAACCTGTTGTTTCACAAAGACTGGACTCAACTGCAGGAAGAGACCGGCGAAAACAAATTATCCAAAGCCATTGCGCAGGTCATGAATAAATAATATCATGAAGAAGATCACTAAATATGTGTTTACCGATATTGCCCGTAACAAAATTGTCCTCGGGTATACCGCCTTGCTGTTAATTATCTCATTGAGTGTTTTCAGCCTCGAAGACAACAGCGCCAAAGGGATGCTGAGTTTATTGAACCTGGTATTGATACTGGTGCCCCTCGTTTCGATCATATTCTCGACCATCTATGTATACAACAGTGCGGAGTTTATTGAGTTGCTCGTCAGTCAGCCATTGCGCAGGAAGCATATCTGGGCCAGTTTGTTTGTCGGCCTGGCCGGATCACTCAGCCTGGCCTTTGGCATAGGAGTGGGGTTGCCTGTTTTGATCATGGCCCCTTCTGTAACCGGGCTCGTGATGACGCTCGTTGGTTGGGCATTGACCGTGATATTTGTCGGTATTGCCTTGCTGGCTGCCGTGTATACCCGTGACAAAGCAAAAGGAATCGGTGTCGCCATTTTTCTTTGGTTGTTTTTCACCCTGATATTCGATGGACTGATATTGATGTTGCTTTTTCAATTCCAGGACTACCCGCTGGAGAAATTCATGATAGCCGCCAGTGCCCTCAATCCAATCGATTTGTCGAGGATCATTATTCTGTTGCAAATGGATATTTCTGCTTTGATGGGCATGACCGGGGCTATTTTTCGTGATTTTTTTGGGTCTGTTCCCGGTATGTTGATCGCCGGTTTTGTGTTGATTTTATGGGCCGGCACCAGTTTCTGGCTTTCTTTGCGAAGATTTAGTCGAAAAGACCTTTAACAACAACTCATGGAGAAGAAAGATATAGAGAACCGGCAGGATATTGAGCGATTGGTCAGGGCATTTTATGCCAAGGTCCAGGCCGATCCTGTTATCGGTTATATATTTAATGACCTCGCACAGGTGAACTGGGAAAGACATTTCCCCGTTATGTTCGACTTCTGGGAAAACGCCCTTTTTTATACCGGCAGCTATGCCGGCAATCCCATACAAAGCCATCGCTGGCTCCACCAGAAAGTACTGCTCGAACCCAAACATTTCGACCGCTGGCTCGAGCTTTTTCTAAGCACCGTCGATGAATTATTCGAGGGCGAAATAGCCGAACTCGCCCGCCAGAAAGCCAGGAGCATAGCGACTGTGATGAGGATCAAGATTATTGGGTAGGTTGGCGTTGAATGCGTTTATCGTTTCAGGTTTATCGTTTCACGTTTGGTTGGCGGTTGGCAGTTTGCGGTTGGCGGTTGGCGGAGCCCAATTCGCCTAATTCGTATAATTCGCAAAATTCGCGTTATCCGCATAAAAAAGATCAATTTCTATTTTGTAAATAATTGGCTTGCACCTATTTTTGCGGCGGAGAGATGGCAGAGCGGTCGAATGCGGCGGTCTTGAAAACCGTTGACCCAAAAGGTCCGGGGGTTCGAATCCCTCTCTCTCCGCATTTATCGGTTGTTTAAGATAAATTAAAATTAAAAATGCCTGCAAAATCAAGTGTTTGCGGGCTTTTTGCTTTTTAAGCAAACCAGCATTTACCCCCCTTTACGGCTACAGTTCAGTGAGTAATTCGTGGAGTATTACCTCATTTTACCAATACTCACTGAATTTTACACAAGTCTTTCTTTATTAACACTTTATAGGAGTTGACCCTCATTTGTAACCTGCGCTTTCAGCGTAATTTTAAAACTTTAAAAGTGTGTTATATGGAAAAGAGTTTTGGTCTATTATTTTATCTCAAAAAACCCAAAGGGTATGATACCGGCGATGTGCATGTTTACCTACGCATAACGGTAAATGGCCTTTCTGTTGAAATCAGCACAAAAAGAAAATGTCACCCCACCAAATGGAATGCTGCTGCAGGCAGGGTTGACGGAAAAACCGACTTTGCGAAATCACTTAATGGCTACCTGGATGTTTTGCAACGAAAAGTTTATGAAATCCGCAAACAGCTTCTTGAAACCAACCAGCAGGTTACAGCTGAAAATATTAAGAGCCTCCTACAAGGCAAGGAAATCAGCCAACATAAATATATGTTGATGGAAAT
>JBGAHR010000062.1:0-24096 GCA_044226045.1 Chitinophagaceae bacterium | reverse complement strand
GTTTGCGGTTTGCGGTTAAGTCAAAAGTCAAAAGTCAAAAGTCAAAAGTCAAAAGTCAAAAGTCAAAAGTCAAAAGTCAAAAGTCAAAAGTCAAAAGTCAAAAGTCAAAAGTCAAAATCATTTTAAGCCTTGTAAATTACGGAAAACTTTAGAAGACTTCTGAATCTTCGGATAAACCGCAAACTGCAAACCGCAAACTGCCAACCGCAAACCGCAAACCACAAACGACTTTATGCTTCCTATCTCATTAATACAATCGTTGAGAGGATTACCAGGATTTAAGGAAGAATCATTTGTACAGACTCATGAGGCCGGTTCTTCTTTGGTATCGATAAGGATCAATGACCGTAAGCTGCCGAATATTGATCAGTTGATGAATCGCGAGCACCCTGAAGGTGCATCAAATGATTTTATCCCGGTCATTTCCGGTCCGGTGCCCTGGAGCCGCCATGGTTATTATTTAAACAGCCGGCCATCCTTTACTTTCGATCCTTACTTTCATGCGGGCGCTTACTACGTGCAGGAAGCATCCAGCATGTTTATCGGGCAGGCCCTTTCCCAGTCGGTTGATTTAAGTCAGGACCTGACTGTGCTGGATCTCTGCGCCGCTCCCGGAGGGAAGTCCACCCTGCTGCAATCAATGATTACTCCAGGCAGTTTACTTGTGAGCAATGAAGTCATCCGGCAACGGGCAAATATCCTCGAAGAGAATTTGATTAAATGGGGTGGCAGTAATGTGATAGTTACCAACAACGATCCGAAAGATTTCAGCCGCCTGGAAGGCTTCTTCGATGTGATGATGGTTGACGCACCCTGCAGCGGAAGCGGGTTATTCCGGAGAGATGAAGAGGCGGTGAAAGAATGGAGCGAAGCCAATGTACTGTTGTGCAGTCAGCGACAGCAAAGAATACTTGCGGATGCATGGCCCGGCCTGAAACAGGGCGGCGTATTGATCTATGCCACCTGTTCATTTTCGAAAGAAGAAGATGAAGACATCATGGACTGGATTCTGCAGAATCTCGAAGCAGAACCGGTACGTTTAACACTAGAAGAAGATTGGGGCATTACGGAAACCATTTCCGAAGGCAAAGGGTATGGTTATCGCTTCTGGCCCGATCGGGTAAAGGGAGAAGGTTTTTTTGTCAGTGTATTTCGAAAGACAGATGGTGCTGTATTCAGGAGCGGAAATAAAAAAGCCAGATTGGAAACGGCCGGACAGAAAGAACAGGAATATATTCGGCCCTGGCTGAACGATACGGCAACCCATCACAAGATCTTTAAACTCTCCGATCTTCTTTTCGCCCTTCCTGCCAAACAGGAGAATGAGCTGGCGGCACTATTGGCTGCATCGTTGTATATACGTATGTCTGGCTGCCGGTTGGGAAAACTGGCAGGCAAAGACCTGATACCCGATCATAGCCTGGCATTGAGTAGCCTGGCGCACCCCGGACTTGTTGCCATAACGTTAAAGTACGAACAGGCCATACAATATTTGCGCAAGGATGAAGTTCAATTCAAGGGCGATTCCTTTCCTGATTTACCAAAAGGATGGGCACTCGCCAGGTATGAAGGCATCAACCTTGGATGGGTCAAACTACTTTCCAACAGGTTGAACAACTATTATCCGAAAGAATGGCGGATATTAAAAAAAGCCTGAAAGTATTACCAATATCTTATCCGAACGATCCATCTCATCTACCCAATTTTACCAGTATAAGCGGCTATGGCCGGAAAAAAATCAGCATCTTTGCCTATATTCCAAACTCGCACCTATGTTAAAGATCAAGATGTCCATATTTGTGTTGTTATTGTCGGTGAGTACGGCTTTTGCGCAGGCCAAACTGCAGGTGGAGGGTACATCTCCCAATCTATACCTTGTACATACGGTAGCTGCCGGTGAGAATTGGTATAGCATCGGTCGCATATACAATCAAAGCCCTAAAGAAATAGCGCCATTCAATCAACGTTCGCTCGATAAGCCGCTGGCTATCGGGCAGAAATTGAAAATACCTCTTACCAACGCCAATTTTTCGCAGGATGGAGAAAGGGCGGCCGACGAAGTGTTTGTGCCGGTTTTTCATACGGTGCAGGAAAAAGAGTGGATGTACCGGATCAGCACCAATTACAACAAAGTGGCGCCGGCCCAGATTGAGAAATGGAATAATGTAAAGAATGATCAACTGAAACCGGGTATGCAACTGGTGATCGGTTTTCTGAAAGTGAAGCAATCCCAGTCATCCCTGGCAAAAATGGGTACGTCAAAAATCCCGGTTGCCGCCGGGGCGCCTGCCGTGGCACAAACCGACAACAAGCCGGCTGAACCGAGGAAAGAAACAACAGTGCCCGCAGCGAAAGAAGGGCAGGTGAAGACTTCAGATATCGCCAAAACTGACATTCCAAAGACTGACAATACTAAAGCGGAGACAGATAACAAAGTTCAGAAGCCGGAGGTAAGAGAAGATTCCAAACCCTCCGATGTGCAACCTGTTTCCAATACCAGTCCGGCCATGCATAAGGGCGGCGCTTTCAAAAGACTGTATGTAGAGACCGGAATGGCTGCCACCGGTAATGCCGGCATCTTCCGCAGTACAAGCGGATGGAATGATGGTAAATACTACGCATTAATGAACAATGTACCTGTTGGCACTATTGTAAAAGTGAGTTTTTCTTCCACCAATAAAATCATTTACGCCAAAGTGTTAGGACAACTGCCGGAAATGAAAGAGAGCCAGGGCCTGACGATCCGCATCAGTGACGCCGCCGCCTCCGAACTCGGCGTTAGTATGAATAAGTTTTATGTGGAGGTGAAGTATTGACCTTTATCGTTTCAGGTTTCGCGTTTCACGTTTATGGCTTCACATCTTTATTGTTTTATAGCGACTCAACCGTTACTTATAAATTATTTACAGCTGAAGCTAACGTGAAACATGAAACGTGAAACGATAAACGAAATCATCCCCTAAACCCCTTCAAAAAATCTTCCACGTCCATTCTTTTTTTTCCTTCGAGTTGTAGTTCTTTTACGGAGAGGTAGCCGTCGCTGCAAACAAAATGAAACCATTTTTTGTGATCAGTCAGGTAAGAGCCGATTGGTTCGGTGGGCGGATTGGCGGGTATCACTTTTTCTGTTCGGTATATTTTAAGCATCTTGTCTTGCAAAGTTGTATAGGCGCCGGGAAAAGGAGAGAGCCCCCGGATGAGGTTGTGTACCTGTTCGGTGGACAGATGGAAATTGATCTTTCCATTTTCGGTAAAGAGTTTCGGAGCGTGTTTCAGTTCGATCCTGTCTCCTTCAGCAGGTTGAGGAATTTCTTTTAGCGTATCATTTGCCAGTCCCTGGATTGTTTTTACCAGCAGTTGCGCCCCGATTTCTTTCATTCGATCGTGTACCTCACCGGCGGTTTCATTTTCGCCAATGGCAAATGATTCCTGCAACAGGATATTGCCGGTATCAATTGCGTGTTGCAGGCGGAAGGTGGTCACTCCTGTTTCTTTTTCGCCATTGATCACTGCCCAGTTGATCGGCGCCGCACCGCGGTATTGGGGAAGAAGGGATCCGTGCAGATTGACCGTTCCCAGCCGGGGCATACTCCAAACCACTTCCGGCAGCATTCGGAAAGCCACTACAATTTGCAGGTCGGCTTTATAGGATTGCAGTTGGGCCAGGAACTCGGGGTTCTTCAATTTTTCAGGCTGAAGAACCGGAAGGTCGTGCTCAACTGCGAATTTTTTAACCGCGCTTTCGGTCATTTTCATGCCTCTGCCTGCCGGTTTATCGGGTGCGGTTACGACGGCCACCACCTGGCAGCCTGCTTTCAAGAGGGCATCCAGGGAAGCCACTGCAAACTCGGGTGTGCCCATGAATACAATTCGAAGCGATTGAAACCTTTCCATGGGCGCGAAGGTAATTCAAAGCGGCAATTCTTATAAAGCAAACTGCCCGTCTGAATAAACAGACAGGCAGTTGCCGGATGTGTGAAGGAAATGTATTTACAGCTTTTGCAATTTCTGAATGGTGCTGACAAATGGACCGCTTACTTTCAGGAAATAAGGTCCTGCAGGGATCTTTCTCAGATCGATCTTCAGTTTGTTGTCTCCGCGACGAACATTCTGCCATTCGTTCATCACCACGCGTCCTGCATTATCGATCAGTTGCCAGTGCACGCGCTGGTCTCTCGGAGAGAGCAGGGAGAGAACCGCTTCTTCCAGGGCCGGGTTCGGATAAATATTCACGCTGGTGATCAGGATATCCGGAATGCTGATGCGAACAATATTGGAGTAAGTGAATTCTCCATTTCGATCATACATTTTCAGACGATACGATACATAGGCTACGCCCAGCGAAGAAGCTTTATCGTCTGTAAAAGTATAACCGGTTTTTTGTGAGCTGCTGCCTTTGGCTTTTACTTCTCCGATCGCTTCAAAGTTGGTATTGTCGATACTGCGCTCAATCACGAAACGATCCGTATTGATTTCCTGGCTGGTTTCCCAGTTCAGCAGTGATGCATTGTCTTTATATACGCCTGTAAAGTTCACCAGCGTCAATGGCAGTGTCAGGTTTGCCGCCGCGAAATAGAAACTGGAGAACGACGGTATACTTGCCTGCAGCACATAAGCATTGCTGCTATTGAAAGGATCCGAAGACGAAGGATTGATCAGGGTGGTTACACCGGAGATTGCTCCTGAACAGGGGTCGCTGTTCTTATGTATTTTCAGATCAGCAATACCTGTGATCTGGCTCATCGGGTCTGCATCCAGCAGGTCGAACTCATTTTTGGTCAGGTAGAATCTTACCAGCACCGGTGAAACCGGCTGGAATTGCGGGGTGATGGTGATATTTCGGTCGAGGTAACGCGCATTTCCTTTTCTTCTGATGGAGCCATTATGAACATAGAATGAGGAAGTGACTGTTCCGAGGGTTTGACCGTTTGCATAAATCTCTGCCATGATGTTTCCATCGGGGCCGGTAATGGGCACCCAGTAATTACTGTTCGTAGAATTGATGGTTACCGTAGTGCCATTGGCGCAGGTATTGATGTTGCCGGCGGTCACCGAAATTTCATCAGGAATGCTGCTCTTTCCGGCAACATCCGCATAGCCGATGAAAGTGTATTTCTGAACACAACCACCACAGGCAGGAATAACCGGGTTGGCGGCACTGGGTCCCGAGGTGGTGGCGGATTTATCCATGATCACATAGAAATCCTTACCATCCGGGTTAATCGCCAGGTCACGGAAACGATTGGTGCTGCCGAAATAGCTGATGGTATCCGTGCTGCCGGTTTTCACTACCGAATCGCCGGTATTATAAAGACGCATTCTAACCAGCCTTCCCCATTTCAGAGAGGCGGCCACCAGCGATTTATACCATCCCGGTACCAACGTATGCGTGTACAAATCGAGGCCGGACCATCCTTCGGAAGGCCATCCGCCATTGTTGGGGTTGGTGTTCCAGATATTGTTTACTGTGGCTTGCGGAGCTCCATAAGCCGAGAACAAGGGATCTTTATAGTTTGCTCCCAATGAGTCTGCATTGTGTTTTTCATCCAGAATCATGGGGCAACTGGAAACGCCGGAAGCGGTAGTGGCCGGAGCGCCTGCGGTGGAATTATTATAGTTATTATCAGCCGCATATCCGATAACATAAGGGTGACCATAGTTTTTACCAGGCTGAATGATATTGATCTCGTCATCACTGTAAGGCCCATGCGATGATCCGTAGAGAATGTTGAGAACGGAATCATAGGCAAATCCCTGGTTGTTTCGGATACCGATCGACCAGACAGCGCTTTGTACGCCGAGGGTAGCATTATAAGGATTGTCGTTGGGAATCCACTGATCCAGTGTTCCTGCGTCACCGTCCGGTACGAGGTTGAAGCGAAGAATCTTTCCTTCATAGGAAGCCGGGTTTTGCGCTTTCTGAGGTCTTAACCGGTTGGAAAACTGACCCGCTCCCATATCACCACCGGCATAAAACAGGTAATAGGTTGATCCGACCGGAGCGATGATCATCCGCTGGGAGTTATGGTCGTTACTACCCGGCAAGGTATCGCATAAGGATACAGGTGACTCGAGTTTTCCGGTGCTGGTGTTGTAAGTGAATCTCACCAATCTGTTTGTATAGAAAATTCCGTTGGGGTCTGAATTGGATTGATAGGAATAAACGTAGGAAACGTAGACATAGTTGACGGCGCCAGATGGAGCCATCAGCTTGGGGTGAAGCGCCATGCCCGCGAAGCCACCCTGTGGATTGTTCGTTCCAATATTATAGGTCATGTTGAATGTCTGGTCTGCCAGCGGCAGGAAGGTGCTTCCTTGTGAAACATCCAGTAAAGTATCACGGGCGCCTGTTACCGGATCCATCCTGAAAACTCGATAGCCTTTGGATTCGGTGATCCACAGTTTACCATCCGGGCCATAAGTTACTTCCCAGGGATTATCTAATGTATTTACACTCGACAAAGTCGTTTGCTGATAAACCTCTTTCATTCGGCCCGCGCTGACGATGCTGGGTGAGGAGGGAGTGACGGATATCTTGAACGATCCACCCGCCAGGTTGAATCCGCTTTGCCCCGTTCCGTGCGTATAGGCCCGCACGTAATAAGTCTGGCCAACGGTCAGCGTTCCGCTTGGAATATTTAAAATACCACCGCCACAGGCCATGGAGGTCAGTGAACCGCAGGTGCCGGAGAAAAGCTGCAGCCTTGGTCCGGAAGCATAAAGGTTCGAACCCAGGTTACTCATGGTGATCGTGGCAAAGGTTTCATTCGCGGTGAACTTATACCACACATCGTCGTCGGGGTTGCCGATAGCACAACCTACCGGTATGCCCGGACTGGCAGACGCGCCAAACAGCACGCCGTCAACAGTACCGCCAGGAGTGATAGTGGTTGCCTGCGCACAGTCGTCATTGCTGGTCACACATACATTGAACCCCCAGCGGGATGGGTTGGTCGTCGGCGTTCCGGTTGTATATATCCTGAAATAATAAGTGCCGCCCGGTGTTAATCCCGTGTAGGTGCGGGCAGAGCTGATATTGTTACAACCGCCGGTGGAGGTACCGTTGGTTGTACAGTTATTTGTATTGAACAGTTCAATGAAGGTATTGGAAGTTGTGAGCGAAGAAGGGTTCGAAGTCAGCCAAACGTTGATAGTTACGAATGTACTGTTTGCCGGCACCGTAAACTTGTACCACACATCTGGTCTGTTTCCACAACCGCCCGTTGGACTGGTGTTGTTTGCATTGTAGAGATCACCCGCGGTGCCGCTGCAGGTTCCACCAACTGTAAGGGTAGTGGCAGTAGCACAGGTATTGTTTGCTGCTTGTGAATGAGCTCTTTGTTCGGCTAAAACGAGAATCAGCAGAAGGCTCAAAATTCTGAACCATCCTGTTTTGGGCATGTAGGAGAGGGAGTAACATAATGTTTCCCTGTAGGATTTGGGGGTCATAGACATAAAGGATTTGTAGGCTTTCATGGATACGGCCAACGAACATAAATGTCTGCCGGAAAATCGTAAACGGCAATAAGGCGTTAAAAATTATTGTATTGCCCCTATTCTTTTGGGGAAATAACACTTAGTCGATAATAGTGGTTAATGTGGATTTTACTAAGAATAAGGGGTATTGTTAGTAGTTCTACGATTGCATCCCAGTTGACTGGGTATTAGTTTTACCCTTGTGCAGATGGTTTTAATATTGTTTTTATTGATATAGGACAATAATAAAGATTACCCTGTACGTTTTAGTAGGTACCGATATCCTGTAGAACCTAAACCCAACAAACCGGTATGCTATGAATTTTACCCTAACCAGGAAGTTCCTACAATCACTTCCTATCGGTCTTACGATATTACTGGCTGTTTGCAGTTTGCAGACTATGGCACAGGCTGACAACTGCGCCGGCGCAACAGCAGCCACTGTGAACAATGCAGCTTGTACAGTTACTTCGGTAGGCACTACAGTTGGCGCCACCAATTCCGGCATAGCAACTACTTGCGGAACAGGTACTCCCGACGATGATGTCTGGTATACTTTTGTGGCAAAAGGTGGTACGCTTTCCATTACCGTTACGGCAGGAACCATGACGAACCCTGCGTATGAAATTTTTAGCGGAACCTGTGGCGGTACACTCACTAGTGTTTATTGCGATAACAACCAGAATACCGGTACTGAATCAGGTTCCGTTTCAAACTTGATTAATGGCAATACCTATTATATAAGGGTATTCAGTTCGGGCAATGGGTCGGGACAAGGTACTTTCACTTTATGTTTAACAGTTCCCAATCCGCCAGCCAATGATAACTGTCTTTCAGCAACCGTACTTACTCCTGCCGCTACCTGTGTTAACGGTACGAGTCAGACTACCGGAACGCTTGTGAATGCGCAGAACTCAGGCATTGCTACCACTTGTGGAGGTTTTGCGGATGATGATGTATGGTACAGTTTCGTAGCACAGTATCCTTCACAAACGGTTACATTGTCGGGCATTGGATCAGCCATTGCCGTGAATGGCTCCGGGCTGGGTGGCTCGGCACAACTGGAAGTATTTTCAGGAACCTGTGCAGGGTTGACCTCCATTGCCTGTGGCGCAATGCCCCTTCCCACTTCAACTACTCTGATAGCCTATGCCAATAATCTTACAGTGGGTAACACCTATTATGTGAGGGTGTACAGCACTAATAGTGTATCGCTGAATGCGAATGCCGGTTTTACGATTTGTATTACCAATCCGCCAACCGCAGCACCTACGCTGTTTTTTGGTAAAAGTTTTATCAATATTACCAAGGGAAATAATGGAGGTACAGTAGAACCCGGTGATGTGCTGGAAATACGCGCGGCAGTTGTAGTACGGGCTACCAGCGCGCTCGACAGTTGCGCGTTTTTCGACAATGTGCCTGCGGGTACAAGTTTTGTTCCGGGATCGCTGGCTATTCTCACCAATGAAGGCAAGATATATAAATCATTCACAGATGCCGCCGGAGACGATGCCGGCTGGATTACCGGCAGTGCGATCCAGATTAACATGGGATACAATTCCGGTGATAACCCCGCTACGGCTACACGCAAAGGACATATTCGGAATACCCATGTGCCCGTTGTATCAGGTACCTGCGTCATGCTGGCTTCTTACCGGGTAGTGGTTACCGCCAGCCTCAATTCAGTAATTAGTCTCGGTGGAGGTACATTCACTTATTCAAATATTGCAACGCCCACAACGGTCAATACCTACACCTTCAACCAGAATAACGTAATTGTATATACCAATAACGGTCTTTGCAGCAACGCCTCCGGTGTGAACGTGCTTGACAATGGAATAAACGGCGACTATACCGGCACCTTTGGAAACGGTAATACGATCAACAGATCTGCTTCTCCGAATATGCCGGTGGGCTATACTTATGTTACACAGGTAGGAGGCAAGCCGGGTGACTTTGAATATACCATTACGAATAACATGAGTAACAACGCGGCGGGTTACTCTACCAGCAACGCATGGCCGAAACCGGAATCTCCCGGCACACACCGCATCTTTGGTGTATGGGATGTGGTCGGAGATCATACCGGCGCATCTGACCCATTGGCGGGTAACCCGGCAGCGGATACTACCGGTGGCAATACAGGCGGATACATGCTATTGGTTAACTCGGCGTATAACCTGGATACCGTATTCAAATACCCGATTTCAGGTCTTTGTCCCAATACTTATTACGAGTTGTCTTTCTGGGTGCGAAATGTCTGTTCCCGTTGTGGTATCGATTCCGTTGGGCGTGGTGCCTCGGGCGTGTCGGTTCCTGCAGGGTATATTCCTACCGCGCCGGGGGATTCTTCCGGTGTGTATCCGAACCTGAGTATGTCGATCGACAATATCAATCACTATACTACCGGAAACATCCTGTATACCGGTCAGTGGGTGAAGAAAGGTTTCGTGTTCAGAACAGGAGCCTCGCAAACCAATATTGAATTCGCTATTACCAATAACGCGCCGGGCGGCGGTGGTAACGACTGGGCATTGGACGACATCAGCCTGGCAACCTGTACTCCTAACCTGAACCTGGTTCCTTCTGGTAACTCACAGGTTTGTTATGGCCAGCAGGTTGACCTGAATTGTAATGTGATCAGTTATTTCAACAACTATGTATACTACCAGTGGCAGGTAAGCCATGATAATGGAACAACCTGGGCAGATACGTTGAGTATGGGTACAGGTACCCCTACTTTGTCTGGTGGTAACTATGTTTATAATGCAGTATTCCCCAGCTTCCTGGCCGATTCCAGTCAGCACATGGTTCAATACAGAATACGGGTGGCCACTACTCCGGCGAACCTGTACGGTGGCTGTTCTTTCTACAACAGCGCCAATATCATTGTGATGGTTAATAACTGTCAGTGGGTATTAAAGACAAACCTGGTTTCATTCGATGCCGCTGTTCAGAACCGTCATGCGGTGCTGAACTGGCGCGCTACCAATGAAACAGACCAGACTACCTATGAACTGCAGAAGAGTTCGAATGGAATTGACTTTACAAAGATCGCTTTGATCAAAGCGAACAATACAAATGGCATCTACCAGTTTACTGACCCGGAAGAGCTGAACCCCCTCGCGTACTATCGTGTGGTGGTAAAAGAACCCGGTGGCTTTAAGAACAGTCGCATCAGGCTGGTGAGTGTGTCTACTATTCCGTTTGATCTGCTGTCGATCGTCAATCCGTTCAATGACCGGTTGAAGTTTGAAGTCAGCGCTTCACAAAATTCGGTTGCCACTATCGTGATCTCTGATCAGCATGGTAAAGCAGTGAGAACTGTTCGCCAGAATGTAACAAGGGGCATGAATAACATCGAAATTACCAATCTGTCGGGCCTCGCTACCGGTACCTATATATTGCAGGTTTCCACAGCAGATGGAACGAAGTCAAAGAAGATCGTAAAAACGAACCAATAAAAGCAGATTGCGAATTACGGATTACGGATTACGAATTACGGATTACGAATGAAAAATGTAATTTGCCAATATGCCAATTTGTAAATTTGTCAATGCACTGATACGATTATTCGTCATTCGTCATTCGTAATCCGTAATCCGCTATCATCATTGGTACATTGACAAATTATCCAATTGACCAATTGCTTCTCAGCTTCCCATATCCATTTCCCAGCTTCGCAGGACTTTTGAGGCTTGTACGGTGATCTGCCTCCAGGCGGGATCGTTTAAAATTTCTTCATCCGTTTCTTTCTCCGGATATAGTTCAAGGTTATTTTTTAACGCAATCAGTCCCTTCAGGGTTTGAGGGGAGATCCTTGACGAAGGATCGGGATGGTTGACAAACTCTTCCAGTTCGTTGTCTTCGAATAACCTGGACATCAGTTCCGAATAGGAGGAGCTATCGGGAGCCTCCATTCCAAGCCACCTTTTTCTTTGTAAACCCGGGTCAGACAGTTCCGTCAGGTCATACAAAAGCTTGACGATTTGCGGGCTCATAGGCTGGTTAATTAAGGAGATTACTGCATCACTAATTCAATTTCGGATTTTATTTGATTTCCAGCTTTCCGTTTGTCAAAGAAGACCGCACGAAACTGGTATTTCTCCCCGGCGGTCATTGGAGACCCGGTTGTCAACCGCGCCTTTAATACTGTGGCGGAATCTTTGTTGAATCCGTCTGGCATGTCGTCAAAAGCATCTTCAATATGCAGAATATTTTTTCCATCTTTCCCCGTCACTTCGATAGAACATCCGGGATACACTCTTCCGTTTTCTATCACTAAAGCAGACACACCTGTTGCAACAATCTTGATCGTGCTTCCCAGATGGATTTGGTTTGTGCCAAGTCTGTTGTCGTATTCATCTGATAAGAAAACCGATTCGGCTTTTAGGCCGTTTGAGCTGGTTTGAAGCCCGGTTGATAAATCTTTGGAAACGGAATGGTGGGCGTCGCATGCTGACAAAAAAGCCAGGAGAAACGAAGTATAAAGAATCCTTTTTATCATACAGTTGATCAGTTGATTTGAAAGTTCGTAAAAAAAATGGAAGGAATACGTACAAGCCTCTTTTTCAGACAGATTTTGTCTGGATTTTCAGTTGGGGGGCATTTTTTCACTTAAACAAAATCTGCTCCCGCTGTTTCATCACCGGAATCGGTTATTTTTATCATTAACCTTACAACTAAACGCCCAAACCTTATCTATGAGTTCAGGAAGAGCTATTGTACCTAAGTATGTTATTCTGGCTTTCTTTGTTTTATCCTATTCCGGTATTTACTCGCAGAATCATTTGAACCTTGAGGCCCAGATCTCCGCCAGTAAAACAACCATTTGCAAGGGAGAAACAGTGACTTTGAGTCTTGAATATATTTACCAGAACGGAGGTACGTACTTTTTATGGACAGAAGATCTGCGATACAAACTGGTAGACTGTCACTATCAGTGTGAAGTGGAAAAACCCATCAGCCCCCTGGTTGACGGCGCCGGGGTAGTTAGCGTAGATATTCAGAGAGAAGGGTGCGGTCCCGCTCACAGTAAGATCATTATTAAAGTACAGCCTACTGAAACAACCGTGTATACCATCAGTTGGGATGCCCGGCATCTTTATGAAAAGGGTACAATACCTCCTTGTATAACCGATGAGGAGGTTTATACGCGCACTTATACCGGAAGTATTGTCATTAAAGTGGCCGAACAGACTCCTCCAACAGTAACACCTGCCAGGCTTGTTGTAAACCAAAATAACTTTGATGCTACCATCCATGGTAAAGGAGTATTTCAATCGGATTTGAGGCAGTTGTCGTGGTATCGACAGAACTGCAATTCCTGGGATAGTACAGGGCCGCTTTACCTGGGCTACAATTACCAGACAGGAACCTATAACAGTGAGATGGATCTAAACATCAGCAACGGCATCCTCGGCAAACACTATTGGGCGGCCAGGCAGGTGGACAATGGTTGTTATTCACTGCAATCCATACCTGTGGAAGTGTTGATCAAGCCTTGTGGTGATCCCTATGGAAGTTCCTGCCGCGGACCAGAGATTAATTTTGTCGAAAGTAACGCCTGCACGCCTTTTGCCGAATCTCAACCGGATCATCATTTTTACGACCTGGAAAAAACAGTCTGCAAAGGGGCTAACTGTGACCTGGAAGCATACTGGAATGCGTACAAATCAGATTTGACCAACCAGGTGATCGTTCAAACCGATCAGGCCGGAATACTGGGCAGGTTTGGCGGCGTCAATCTTTCTCAATTTTTATTTCCCCAGGGAACCTATAATCGTCCAATACCCTCCGAATGCGAAACGATAAAGTTGCCAAGACCCTATTCCTGGGCCGTTAATTTGGGCCGCAATAGCAGTGATATAAGAATTCGACTGATCAGCACCCTGATAGCACTGCAGGGACCTGGCATCGTATCGAATTTCGACCCGGTGTTTGTACGGACAAACGAGTTCACCAAGTGTATTACGAATTATACCCTGCCGGGACATATCTTCTATCCGGGCAAAGTAACCCGGTGCCTGAAAAAGGAATGCGACGAGATCAAGATTCTGACTTTCGGAGAAGGCGTAAGTGATAAACCGGGCGCCATCGGTGAATTGTTTGGCAAGATTAATGACGTCTGGGGCGAATCGATGTTCAGGAATGTCGATGAGCGGGCTGCGCGCAACCTGCAGGCAATTTTTCAAAACAGAACAGAAAAGGCTTTCCCGCTTGAACGAATTACTGGAAATGCCAGTTCGGTTTCTGATTTTACAGACAGACTCTGGGAAATTTCGGCCATGAAACTGAAGTATGATGACAACGATACGCTCTTCGGAATTTATGAACAAGGCGATACCATTAATTTTTGGAAGATGAATGCCGTTCGTTGTGTCTTCAATACAGATGGCACTTATTCCGGTGTTTCCGTTCTGGGAGATTCAATTACTGGCAGCTGGTCTTATGATGGCAATCTGAATCAATTAACGATTGACTCAGGATCAAGTGTGGTATCCTGGGATGCTGCCCAGTTTACGTTGCAAGGGCGAACGCCTGTTTTTGACGATACCACCTTGACTACGGCGGGATATTTACTTTCCTTCAGGGAAGTTTCTACCGTGGCTATCTGGAAGGGTACACAGAGTGCTGATTGGAATAACCCCAATAACTGGAATACCGGAAAAGTACCGGACCGGTTTACCGATATTGAAATCAGTGAAGAAACCTCCTTCACTCCCGTTTTAAATGCTGCAGCAAAGTGTCGAAGCCTTACCATAAAGAACGGGAAGACGGTTGTCTTAAACAATAACCTGGAGATCATGGGCCGAAAGATCACACAATAAAAAGCCCCCCCGAAAACGGGAGGGCGTATAAGTGTGCATGAAGAAAAAACAATTATAGCTTGATGAAAGTTCTGAGCATTCTGTTCCGGTCTTTGGTGATTATCTCCAGGGTATACTGCCCGTTTTTCAACCTCGAAACATCAATCGACAGGCTGGACGGATTCCAGTAAGCACCTGTTACCTTTCCATCTGAAGAGAATACACGAATGGATTGTACTTCGGTAGCGGCCATTCCCCTGATCTGTATAAATTGGGTGGCCGGATTGGGATAAAGAACGAACGTGCCGGATGCGCTTAAAGAAAGCGTTACAACTTTCGAGTAGGTGAATTGCTGGTTGATATCTACCTGCCTGATCCGGTAGTAAAGAACCATTCCCTGTGGCGACACGTGTTTGAATTCATATCGCTGCTGGCCGGGCTGGTTTCGGCTGCTCACGTGACCCACACTGACAAATCGAATTCCATCAGTGCTGAACTCGATCTCGAAATGAGAAGTGTTGACTTCAGTTTCGGTAGTCCATCTTACCCAAACATCCTGTCCGGACTGCACCGCATTCACGGTGATGAATCTCAGGGGAAGTGCAGACCCCAGTCCGCTGGTCACGGTGAAGGGTGAGAAGGAATTGAATCCGGATTGACTTCTGCTATACTGTCCGTTCGTATCTGCGACTGCCGCTCCGATGGCGCCAAGTGCCCAGTTACCGACGAAATGAGCGGTTCTGCTGTTGGCTCTGTCAAATCCGGGTAGTTCATCGCTCGCGCTCCATAGGAATTCAGCGCTGGCATTGGATCCGCCCGGAATATCTTCTTCAATAAACCAGGTTACATTGATATTGCCGCTTTTTACCGTATCACCAAACGTTCCTTTTTGTAACACGTATGGTTGAACGCGTATGCTAAAGTTGTCCTGCACACCAGCATTGTTGATCTTCACAAAATTCGGACGGAAGATCGCTGTGCCAACAGGGTAGGTGTTAGCCGGGAGGTTGTTGACGAATCTAAGTTTACCAGTACCATTTGTAATGACAAAATGCGCTGTATCGAAGTTGATGATTTTGCCGTTTACGATCAGGTCGTAATCGCCGAGCACCAGTTTACCACCAATCCATCCCGGAAATACCTGGTCGTTGGCTGCTTTCATGTCCAGGTCGCCATTTACGGTGGCATTGCCGGTAAGCATTCTTACGGTTGAGTATTCAAGGGTATCGTCATTGTTCAGCAGATCGAATTCCATCGGGCTGCAGTTCACGATCTGCGCAATTACTCTTCCTTTACTTTCTGATATGATCATACGCTTGCTGATGATGGCGCTGCTATTGGCGGCCAGACTGAATGGAACACTATCGAGGGCAGTAATAGCACCGGTTTCATCCATTACAGTGAATCTTACCCAGGCAGTGCCGAATTGTGTTCCATTGTTTTTGATGCTGTAAGAAATCAGCACGCTGTCGCCAGCAATAAATCCGCTTGGATTGAACCGGATGGCATTGGACGAAGCTTTTGCCATATCAGGGGCATCTCCCACAATCATCGCACGGGTGGCGAGGTTATTGTCTTCTCTCTCCTCATCCAGCACGTCCAGCGGATCCGCTACAATCTTCATGATTTTAACTCCCGCGATGATGGACGAATAAAGCGCTGATGCGGCTACGGTAGTGTCTTTTCCCGGCTCAATGGAATTGATTACAATATCATTTCCCAACTGAATATCATCTACCAGGAATCGCAGCACAGACGGTGCGCTTGTTTTTCCGCCCGTATTGCGAACGGTTCCCACAATACTGATATTCTGACCCGCATTCGGATTGAGGCTACTGGGTGAAATGTATTGTGACAACACTTCAAGATCCATCTTGCTATCCACTACCCGGATATGGAATGATCCGATGTTATTTGATTCGCTTATCTCACAAATATCGTTGGCGGTATCTGCAACTACGTTGACAACATAGTCGCCGGGTGTTGAGAACATATGGCTGAATAGTCCGTAAGAGGCAAACTGTTCGCCGGCTCTTACCACCGGTATCAACTCACCGGAGAGGGTGGAGCCGCTCAGTCGATAACTCACTTTTACGTTCGTTACATCGCGGATACCGAGGTTGCGGATGGCCGGGAAGAACTGACCGGTTGTATTTACCCTTACAATAGCGGGATTGGAAACTGATCCCTTTTCCGAACTCAACTGGTAACTCGCCAGGTCTGCACTGAGTTGAACAGTCCTGCTGTTATTACCTTCATTGGATTCGTCGACATCATTGTTCACGTCTGCCACTACCGTGATGATCGGACCGCAGGTCTGATCACTATTCGTTACGGTAAACACGTCAGACAGGATGGTGATGGAATCTTTTTCCTTCACAAATTTTACGGGGATCAGTCCGCCGAGTTGTACCCCGTTAACAAGGAATTGAACAGAGCAGCTGTCGGATTGTTTGCCGGTGTTTTTGATCGTTGCCTGGAAGCGGGTTGCGGAACCTGCGTTCAACTGACTGTTCACCGGCTTGATGGAGGTGACTGTCAGGTCTGGTTTGGGTACCACCATGGTAAACACCATCCGGTTATTGGTTTCATCAGCTTCAGGTACTTCTCCATCAGCATCGGCTATCACAATGATGTGATGTGTTCCCGGTGCGATAGAGGGATCAAGATGAGTAATGGTAATGCCAGTGCCCGGCGCCAGCGAACTGATAGGGACTGTCTTGAGCAATACCGGTGTACTACCCGGCAGCGAGTCGAAAATGCTGACCTTATGACTGCCGGCCGCCACACATTTTATGTTTTGTTCATCGATCTGGAAAGAAACAAAACTGGTTTGCCGGAAGTTGGCCACGGTTAAATCCGGCACTGCGGGTTCCGGTGTTATGGTTCCACCACCGGTTGCGGTGATGGCTGTTCTTTCACCATGATAGATGGAAGATGGAATTTGTTTGTATTCAATATAGGTATAGGTAAGTATCGCGCTTATGGTAGTTGGCGCTGTACTGGTTAATGGCAGGGTAACCGGGATAATTATTTCTTCTCCTGGCGCATGCGTGTAGTCAGCTGCCGGAATCACCTGTGTCAGCACGCCATCCTGGAACACTTTCAACGTATCCTTGATGATTTCATCGAATAATCCCCACATATTATTGATATCTCTTTCCCGGTACTTCACAGTGAAATTCATGGTGGCGTTGCTACCAACAATGGAAGCACAACGCGATGTGTTAACGGAAGCCTGAACGCCGCCGTTGGATCTCGGGGGTAAACAAGCGCCGATAGCCGGGCAGGGAACCGGTACACTATTGGTCACTGTGCTGCTGGTGAAAGTGAAATCTGTCACAGAGATCGTATACGTTAAGTTACCACCACAGGCAACAGACGGTATCTGGAAGCTATAATCGCCATTGGCGTTCGTTGTGGTGAGAATAGTTTGAGTACCGGTATTGATGGTTACCTGAGCTCCTGCAACCGCGGTTGGATTGGCAGAACCAAAGTAATCTGCATGACCGCTGATGGTTACGCTGACCGTCGGGCAGAATTGTGCCACGGCTGAAGTTGTCGCGTTGATTCCGCCCGGTAACAAGGGCGTTCCCACGATAATAGGTCTGATCGCGTAATTGTTCAGGCGGCTGGATTCACCCAGGGTATTGTCGGGATCGATGTACACCTTCATCGGGTAGAATCCGTCCGCTCCAAAATTGAATGCCTTGCTGATGGTGGCGTTACCAAATGCGCTTACGGATGCGATGATGCCGCTATCCAGCAGTATCGTATCACGATAGAACTTAATCGGCACATTGACTGCCGGCACAGCTGTACTGTTATGTATCACCGCAGTTAATGTAAAAGTTTCTCCGGGGATCGGGTTGGATTTACTGAAACTGATGTCATTGGCAAAGAGGCGCAGATCGAGCTGCTGATCGGTAATAACCGGGCCGCTTACATAAGCAGCCTGGCTGCCGGTAGCGGTATTGCCATCGCTGTCTTCCGCAAAGAACCGGTAACCCGCTGTGCTGTTGTTGTTGCTATGCGTGAAGGTATAAGTGTAGGTGACGCCTGCGGCATAATTGACACCAGTGCCTTCTTTTGCCATCGTAAACACACCTTCTCCCAGGTCATCAAAATCCTGGTCGCCATTAAGGTCGACACCCACTTTGGGGAAGCCGCTGTTCGGCGCTTTATTGTTAACAGAGGTATACACCATTTTGTAAGTATAGGATCCAATCTGGCCCACAGCAGGATTTACTCCTGATGTGCCATTGTATGGATTGGTTCCGGGGAAAGTAATGGTCGGCGGTGTGCCTGGCGAATAACCGTTTCCACTCACCGCAGTGGTTACATTGCTTACTCCGGCAGTGGATGATACAATAACCAATTGTGCTGTATAGGTCGTTACGGTGGTGGGAGTGAAGTTGATTCGCAGCGAAACGGTTCCATTGGGAGCGATGCTCGTTCCGGCAGTGAAAACGGGTACGAAAGCCGGGTTGGAAAGTGTGACGTTGCTCAGTACAACGGGAACATTGCCCGTATTCCTGATGGTGAAATCAAATCCACTGGTTGCGTTTAGTACCACGTTGCCGTAGTTGTGTCCACCCGCTGGTTCAATGGTCCAGCTGCTGGTAACCGGTACACCGGTACCGCTCACCGCAACCGCATAATAGCCGCCGCTTGTCTGCACTCTCACGCTGTCGGAACTGGTAACAGCTGCAGAAGGGTTGTATGTTACCGGTATGGTGATCGATTGCAATGCCGGTATATTGATCGTTCCGCTGAAAGTGGTGGAGAAGGGTGCTGCTGCAGTTATACTGCTGACCGTTTGTACCGCATTACTCGCATTACTGATGGTGATGTTTCTCGAAACAGCATTCGCAATCGGAACATTTCCAAATTGTATGGAATCGGGTTGCACGCTTACAAGGCTGGTGGCAAAGGTATCCCTTGCTGTTATACTCCAGTATCCTTCCTGGCTACGTGTACGTACATAGAGGGTGTGCTTGCCGTTGGAGAGACCGGTTGTATTGACGGTGAAATTCAGGTTGCTGATATCTGTCGAGGGGTTGACTGTAATGGCCGTTGCGCTGCCCAGGCCGGGGTCGGTATCTATGAAGTATTCCGCAGCTATGATGTTTTGTGCTGCTGCCGGTGGCGTCGGATAGGCGAAGTCGTTATTTACCAGGAAGGCGCTGAAATAGGCCAGACTCCATTTCCCTTCCGCATTCAGGGTGCGTACGAACAACCGGTGTGTGCCAATAGCGAGACCGTTCGTATTGGCTGAAAAGGAGAGGTTGTTCAGATCCACTCCTGCCGTGACGCTGATGGGGGTAGCGGCGCCAAATCCCGGATCGCTGTCGAAAAAGTATTCTGCAGCAATAATATTTTGTGGAGCGGGTGGTGCCGGGGCATAACTGATATCCTGTTCAACGGCAAAATCCTTTAATGAAACAAGGCTCCATTTTCCCTCGTTATTCAGGGTGCGGATGAATACGCGGTGAATACCATTTGACAGACTGCTGGTATTTACAGAAACCGAAAGGTTGGCAATATCAATGCCCGGTGTCAACGGAATATCCGTGCCACTTCCAAATCCCGGATCTGTATCGATGAAATATTCCGCCTTCACTATGTTTTGAGGGGCGGATGGGATTGCCGGGTAAGCAGGATCAAAATCTAACAGGAAGTCTTTAAAATAACTCATGCTCCATTTTCCTTCTGCATTCCTGGTTCTTACATACAAACGATGAATGCCTGTGGTGAGGCTGGCTGTATTGACGGTGACCGGTAAGGCGCTAACATCCACGCCCGGTGAAAGAGAGATAGCAGTTCCACTTCCGATGCCCGGATCCGTATCTATGAAATATTCGGCCGCCACCACATTCTGTGGCGCCGCCGGTGCGGGGGCGTAAGTGAAATCGGCATCGTAAAGGAATTCCCTGAAATAGGTCATACTCCAGGAACCTTCCTGATTTCGGACTCGCCAGAAAATCCGGTGGATGCCATTGGACAGACCGGTTATATTGACTGTCAGGGGTATGCCGGGTATATCGACAGATGCTGACACGGAAAAGGCCGTAGCTCCGCCAATGCCCGGGTCCGTATCAATAAAATATTCACCTGCCACCAGGTTGCCCGCTGCAGCGGGCGGACTGGGATAGGATGGATCCTGTGCCTGCAGAATAATCACCTGCAGACACAAGACTGCTATATAGAGTAGCTTTTTCATCGTAATGATTTAAAAGAATAGGACAGGCAAAATGGTTCACCCCATTGTTGAGGTGCACATCATTTCGACATGCAACAGTAAAATCGGGAGCGTATTAATTATTGTTCCTCGTACTCAGGGTAACGTTCATGGTAGGGCTACCGGAGGGGATAGACACTGGAACCGTGAGTGAGTATATGGTTGGAATATTCGGAATGCCTGATATCTTGTATGGATCTGTTGCACCAAATGCGCCGCAATCGGGATTGGTCACCGAGCCAACTGTCAGACCTGCACCTATGGCCGGTGAGCCGGCTTTCAATTTCATTCGATTGTCGAGACCACCGGTTGTTCCTTCATACACATTGGTCATGTTTACACTCAACTGATTATTGGTGGCTGTACCCGGCAGTGTTACGTTGGTGGCAAAGAGATTGTTTTTAATGGTTGTGTTCGTTAAAGTAAATCCGCCTGTGCAGCCAAAAATATTGTTTGCCAGGTAAGCATTGACCAATGTGAGCGTGGCGCCAACATCTTTAAAGCTATTGTTGCGAAAAATATTATTTGAACCGGTTAATGTGGTCAGATTCAGGTAAGCGAAAGTGGAATAGAAAAGATTGTTTTCGCAGGTAAAATTACTTACGGTACCCTGCGTTCCTTCGATCCTGGCGTTGTTGAAGAAACACTTTCGGACAGAAATATTGGAATAGGTACTGTTGCTTAAAAAGATACCCCCTACGAAGTAACATCTTTCAACCGTTACATTGACTGCAGTGGAGAAAGTGCCGAAAGATATGCTGGAGAAACTGATTCCAAGGAACCGGCTGCCATTGGATCCTTCGCTTAGGTTGACGCTGCCGATATAAGAAGCATCTATGCCAACCTGCAAGCCTGCATTGCCGGAATTGGCCGGGTCAAGCAGGTATCCGGCGCCAATAAATACCAGGCGTTTGCTAAGGCTGATCCCATTGTAATTGGTAGCGGAGGGTTCAATATAAAGCGTATCACCATTTACCACGGATGCAGAAGCAACGGCATCATTGGTATTCACGAAATTGGCAACTACACCCGGATTGTTATTGACGCGCCAGATCTTGGCGGAAGCAGATAAGGACAGCGCCAGGGCTGCTGCAAGGAAGGAGCATACACGTATCATAATAGTTAGATTTTGATATGATGAACGAATGTTGACCTGTTGGATGAATCTGAGCAGCGGGTTGTAAATAGGAGTGGGATTGACAACACAAATATTTCACAAGTTGGCAAAGAGGCAAATCCCCTAAAAGCATGATTTTTCAAATAGTGGTTGTTTTAAACAACAAGAATCCTGGTTGTTTGCGTGGTAAAAAAATCCCACAAAACAGGGAGGTGTGGAATTGCTTTATTATTTTTTATTTGTAAACTGTGATACATCCCTTTTTTATGCGTGTACACTTTCTGCTTATAGTATTGCTCTTTCAGGCAACAACCTCCTTTTCCCAGCAAAAGATTGTTGACAGCCTGGAGAAACAATTGAAACAATCCATCCCCGATACGGTCAGAACTATATCATTAATGAGACTGGCCATACAATATGAAGGCATTGATACTGCAAAGGCTGCGGCACTATACAATGAAGGGATTGCCCTGGCCAGGAAAATCAATAATAATTACCAGGCCAGCCGCCTGTATCACAACAGGGGGATACTGGAGAATACGGTTGCAAAATACCAGCAGGCAGAAAACAGTTACGATAGTGCAATTTGGTTATTGGATCATTCCAACCATCCGGACACAGCATTTCGTAAAGCAGCGTTGTACAGCGAAAAATCCAACCTCGCCCGTAACCGCAACAACTATAAGGCATCAGTAGAATGGCAAATGAAAGCGATTGCCATTTTTGAGCGCTTGAAGCGTTATCCTCAGCTGCTCAACAGCTATCTGAACTTGTCTGGTTTCTATAAAGAACAAAACGAGTACATCAAACAGATGGAGTACAGCAGGAAGGCCTATGAGATCTCACTGAAAGCCGGTGATACCTTGAGCCTGTTTAAAGGCGCCACCTACATGATGTTTGCTTTGGTGAACAACCAGCAATACGATAGCGGTCTCTATTTTTTAAACCAGGCAAGAAGATATTATTCCCCTTACCACGCACAGGATGTGTTGGTCAGCTTTCACCTGGTGGCCGGCCTGACCTATATGAATCTAAACAAACTGGATTCTTCCAGAATGGAATTTCAACAGTCGTTAGCCGTTGCAGAGAAAAATCATGCAGCCTTTTCAATTATTCAGTCCCGAATGCAGATTGCGTGGGTATATACCATGCAAAAGCAGTTTCAGAAAGCGGAACCTATGTTACTCGAGGCTTACCGACAGGCTGATTCCATGCACCAGTCTTCTCAGCTCGTCATCGCATTGGAATACCTGGCAAAATTTTATGAGGCCAAAGGAGAATACAAAAGGGCAGTCGGGTATTTTAAAGACTGGAAAACATTGTCGGATTCAATCGGTTCGGAAGCTAATAAGAAATATGCCAATGACCTGGAAATAATGTACGAAACCAGCAAAAAGGAAGACCAGATTATCCAGCTTGAGTCCGACAGAAAAATCCAGGAATTGACTATCAGGCAGAAAAGTACTTTGAACTATATACTTATTGGCAGCGCCATTTCCCTGATCCTGGTTTTGTTCCTGTCGATCAGAAACTATCGCCACAAACAAAAACTTCAGCAACAACGAATAAGCGAACTGGAAACTGAAAAGCAATTAACCGCCACCGAGGCTGTTCTTAAAGGCGAAGAACAGGAAAGAACAAGACTCGCCAAAGATCTCCACGACGGATTGGGCGGCATGCTCTCCGGAATAAAATATTCATTGAATACTATGAAAGGTAACATGATCATGACACCAGACAACGCCCAGGCGTTTGAGCGCAGTATGGATATGCTGGACAGCTCTATCAAAGAAATGAGGAGAGTGGCCCACAATATGATGCCGGAAGCCCTGGTGAAATTCGGCCTCGATACCGCATTGAAAGATTTTTGTACAGATATCGTCAATAGTGGCGCTTTGAAAGTAACTTACCAGTCGATTGGAATGGAAAATGTATCCATTGATCAGACCACGGCGATCGCTGTGTATAGAATTGTGCAGGAATTATTGAATAACACGATCAAGCATGCGCAGGCAACCGAGGCGATTGTGCAGGTGGCAAGAGATGGATCACGACTATCGGTCACTGTTGAAGACAATGGCAAAGGATTTGATACTGCCTTGCTCAACCGTTCGAGAGGTATCGGCTGGACCAATATACTGAACCGAATAGAATTTCTGAAAGGAAAGCTGGATGTACAGTCGTCAGAACAATCGGGAACGTCGGTGCATATAGAGATGGAGGGATAATTAGATAATTGGTCAATTAGTCAATGAGCCAATGGGATGACGGATTACGGATGACGGATGACGGATGGGAAATGCAATATGCCAATTGGTGAATTTGTAAATTAGTCAATGAGCCAATGGGATTACGGATTACGAATGACGAATTACGGATGGGAAATGCAATATGCCAATTGGTGAATTTGTAAATTAGTCAATGAGCCAATGGGATTACGGATTACGAATGAC
>JBGAHR010000061.1:0-25107 GCA_044226045.1 Chitinophagaceae bacterium | reverse complement strand
CAATATTGACGGAACAGGCTGGTACACAGACAATCACGGCGTTGTAAGTCCGATTTCCTGGCATTTCACTGATTCTTCGAAAACCCGTATCAGTTTTTTATTCCAGTTTTTACCTCCGGCCAGCGGTTATATAAATATTACCAACCTGACAAAAGATCGCTTTGAATATGTACTCACCTCGATACAGGGCACAACGTCATTCCTGAGTATTGAGAGGCAGATACCCAAATAAACAAAAAAAGGGTTGCGTGTGACGCAACCCTTGATATGAATAATTTTCGAAAAGTATTAGCGATACAGTTCCGTAAGCTTCTTGATTTCACACTCGGAGATGACCCGGTTGTAAATCCTGATTTCGTCGAGCTTTCCTTTCATAGACACGATATCGCCTGCCCACCAGCCTCCGATCACCAGCTCAGACTGAGTACACTGCAACAAATCCTGGAAAGTTCTATTTTTTGTTCCTTTGAGAACGCCATCAACATAGATCGACTGCTTTCCAGCGCCAAAGGTTGCAATAATATGATACCAACGTCCCGGAATCATTGTTTCAGGGCTCGATAAAACGGTTTCGGGCTCATACGCAGCGATCTTGCTGCAATCATTGTTCTTGTCTTTAACTACCCAATCGAACTTATTGGTTTCATCCAGACTCTGGCCTATTCCCCAGGAAGTGGCCGAAGCGTTGTCGAACTTAACTCTGCTGATACCAGCCTGTCTGCGGCTGACATCGGTCACCATAAAAAACATGGAAACAGTAACAGAGGGGGTATTAATTTTACCATTGTCTTTTACGATAAAATAATCATCTACTCCATCAAATTCAGCAGCTTTTGCATCTCTTCCGAGAAAGTCGGTTGACAGGTGTGCACCATTCATGGCAACGGCATTATTGCCATTACCACTTTCGTCGTTGGCATTCCCGTTAAATGGGTAAAACGCAAGCAGTCCTTTGGTAAGATCCGCATCCGCGCACTCCGGGAGTTCGCACTTCTTACAATCCTCACATTCCTTCTTACAGGAAGAGAAAAGAGCGAGGGCTACGATAGCTAAGGCTAGGATTCTGGGCATAATTTATTATTTTTTTACAACTATAATGAATAAGTGAAAGTAGGCAATTATCCCGACATTAACGCAAAAACTGGTATTTTATTTCCATTAAATTTTATAACGTTTATTTTCAACCGACAAATTCATGTAAAACAACATAGAGCTTCACTCAGATCTTCCGGGGAGAATGCTAATTGAGGTCAGGCCGGAAGTAGTTTTCTTCCATCCCACACAATGATGACCGTTAGTGATCAGGATAAAGGGCGAAGGAATAGTTATGGAATAACGCAATACCTGGTTAAGCACTTCTTCGGTTAAAGCCACTTCCATGGCCTTGCACTCCACCAGCATCCAGGGCTGGTGATCATCATCGTAGACTAAAATGTCAAATCTTTTCTTCAATTCCCCCACGTATATCTCCTTTTCAACTGCAATCAGGGCGGCGGGATATTTTGCTACCTTTACCAGGTATTGAAGAAAATTCTGACGTACCCATTCCTCGGGGCTCAGCCTGACCCAACGTTTCCGCCAATCGTCGAAGATCCAGTCCAGGTTGCCCTCCGTTTTGGTGCGAAATTCATGTTGAGGATAGTCTATTCTGATCATTACAGGCGAAATAACTAAATTTAGAGATTTAACGGACGAAACAATATGAAGACGAAAAATGAAATAGTGGAAAACTGGCTACCCAGATACACCGGTGAAAGCCTGGAGAACTTCGGGAAATACATTCTCCTGACCAATTTTAGCAATTATGTAAAGCTTTTTGCCGACTGGCATAACGTCCCTGTAATCGGACTGGAGCGGCCCATGCAATGCGCTACAGCCGGTGAAATCACGATCATCAACTTTGGTATGGGCAGCCCTACCGCGGCCACCGTTATGGACCTGCTTACCGCTATTGAACCGCAGGCGGTATTATTCCTCGGCAAATGTGGCGGGTTGAAAAAAAGAAACAATATTGGCGATCTGATCCTTCCCATTGCCGCCATCAGAGGGGAAGGTACCTCGAATGACTATTTCCCGGCAGAAGTCCCGGCACTTCCGGCATTTGCCCTGCAAAAAGCCGTTTCCACCACCATTCGGGATTATGGAGTGGACTATTGGACCGGCACCGTTTACACTACAAACCGCCGGGTGTGGGAGCACGATGAAGTGTTTAAAGAATATTTGAAAAAAATCAGAGCCTATGCCATCGATATGGAAACGGCCACTATTTTTTCAGTCGGGTTTTATAACAAAATTCCAACCGGCGCTCTTCTCCTCGTGAGTGATCAGCCCATGATTCCGGAAGGGGTCAAAACAGAAGAAAGTGATAAGAAGGTGACCGGTGAATTTGTGGAAAGACATATCCGGATCGGTATCGATTCTCTCAAACAATTGATCAATGGCGCCATGACGGTACGCCATCTGCGGTTTTAACAACCGATATGACTCAACTTCCTTTATTAGAGGTAAAAAATCTCCAGGTCCGGTTCGAAACAGAGCTGGGCAGGCAAACGGCCGTTGAAAATATCTCCTTCCGGTTGAACAGGGGCGAGATCCTGGCCATAGTAGGAGAATCCGGCTCTGGCAAGTCCGTTACTTCCCTATCCGTCCTTCAACTATTGCCAACGGCAACTGCCCGCTATCCTCGGGGATCAATCGAATTCCACAACAATGACCGTTCAGTAGATCTTCTGAAAGAGTCAGAGAGCTCACTGCAAAAAATCAGGGGAAATGAAATTGCGATGATCTTCCAGGAACCCATGACTTCGCTCAACCCTGTGCTGACAGTCGGTGACCAGGTCATGGAAGCCCTGCGCTGGCACAAAAAATTATCCGGCGCCGAAGCCCGGCAGGAAACAATCAAGCTGTTTGAAAAAGTCGGTCTGCCAACTCCTGATCAGCTTATCAAACGATACCCCCACCAGTTGAGTGGCGGCCAGAAACAAAGAGTAATGATTGCGCTGGCAATGAGCTGCCAGCCGGCATTACTGATTTGCGATGAACCCACTACTGCGCTTGATGTGACCGTTCAGCAAAAAATACTGATCCTGCTAAAATCCCTGCAACGGGAAACCGGAATGGGAATCATATTCATTACCCACGACCTCGGCGTGGTGGCGGAGATTGCCGATCGCGCAATCGTGATGTACAAAGGTTCCATTGTTGAACAAGGGAGCATAACAGATCTTTTCAAACAACCACAACACCCCTATACCCGCGCCTTACTGGCCTGCCGTCCATCCCTGCATCCCAAGGGAGAAAGGCTGCCGGTGGTGAGCGACTTTCTTGGGAGCGGGAAAGGGAGTGAGAGTGAGAGCGGGAGCGGGAGCGGGAGCGGGAGCGGGAGTGTGAGCGAGAGCGGGAAAGGGAAAGAGAAAGAGAAAGAGAAACAGAAAGAGAACCAGAAAGGGGCTGGAGTGATTTTACGGGTTGAAGATTTAACGGTAGAATTTGCAGGAAAGAAAAATATTTTCGGAAAGGTTATTCATTCCACCAAAGCCGTTGACGGGGTAAGTTTTGAGGTATATGAAGGTGAAGTGCTGGGGCTCGTTGGCGAATCGGGCTGCGGAAAGACAACCCTGGGCAGAACCATTCTTCGCTTGCAGGAGCCCAGTGCCGGCAAAATCAGGTTCAGGGATAAAGACATTACAAAATTGACTTCCGGCTCACTTAAAGACATCCGCAAAGACCTGCAGATCGTTTTCCAGGATCCTTTTTCATCCCTGAATCCCCGAATGACCATCGGGAAAGCCATTGCAGAACCCCTGCTGGTTCATGGCCTGGATCGAAAAGCCAGCAGCCGGCGAGACCGAGTCGTTTCGCTGCTCGAAAAGGTTGACCTGAAAGCAGACCATTTCGATCGATACCCCCATGAGTTCAGCGGGGGACAACGCCAGCGGATCGTTATAGCCCGTGCGCTGGCCCTGGAGCCTTCTTTCATTGTTTGTGATGAATCGGTGTCAGCCCTGGATGTAAGCGTACAGGCGCAGGTCCTGAACCTGTTGAACGACCTCAAAAAGGAATTCGGTTTCACTATCATCTTCATCTCCCATGATCTGTCGGTCGTTCATTACCTTTCTGACCGTATAATGGTGATGAACAAGGGAAAAATTGAGGAAATCGGAACGGCTGAGGAGGTTTATAACCGCCCTCAGACAGCCTATACACGTAACCTCCTGGCCTCTATCCCCTCCCGCCGGATGTAGCGGTAAAGCGACAGGCTTAAATATTAATTTTTTGATTTTGATCGCCGAACCTTACCTTTGCACGCTTGAAAAATAGCATTACATGATGTCAAACCTGGTGCCGTAAGACCTGGTTTGTGTCGTCAACCGATCACCTGGTCTCCCCCAAGTTTGTCAATCATGTAGCCCTTTATCTAAACATTTAGCTACATGAAGTTATCCCAATTCCGTTTTGACCTTCCACTTAATCTAATTGCCCAGCAGCCTGCAAAGAAGAGAGAGGATTCGCGTTTAATGGTGGTTCATCGCCACACAGGCCAGATTGAAAACAGACACTTTCGTGACGTACTCGAGTATTTCGACGACAAGGATGTATTTGTAGTGAATAACACAAAGGTATTTCCGGCGCGCATGTATGGCCGCAAGGAAAAAACCGGCGCCAAAATCGAAGTATTTCTTCTTCGCGAACTAAACAAACCCAACAGGCTTTGGGACGTAATCGTTGATCCTGCCCGTAAGATTCGCGTTGGAAATAAACTCTATTTTGGAGAAACAGACGAACTGGTTGCCGAAGTAATCGACAATACTACCAGCCGTGGCCGTACCATTCGTTTTCTCTGGGATGGAACAGATGACGAATTCCGCCAGATGCTGGAAACTCTTGGCGAAACCCCTTTGCCAAAATACATCAAACGCAAGCCGGAACCGGAAGACAAGGAAAGATACCAGACCGTTTACGCCAAACACGAGGGTGCCGTTGCCGCTCCTACTGCCGGCCTGCACTTCAGTATCGAGCTGATCAAGCGACTTGAAATTAAAGGAATCCGTTTTGCGGAGGTAACCCTGCATACCGGCCTGGGCACTTTCCGGCCGATTGAAGTGGAAGATCTGAGCAAACATAAAATGGATGCGGAGTATTACCGGATAGACGATACTGCCTGCACTATCGTAAACAAGGCTATCAAGGGCGGACACAGAATATGTTCTGTTGGTACTACCACCATGAGAGCGATTGAATCCTCTTACACCGCCGAGAAACTCCTGAAGCCGTCGGAGGGCTGGACCAATACCTTTATTCACCCACCGTACAATTTCAACATTGCCGATTCTCTTATTACCAACTTCCACCTGCCGAAAACCAGCCTGCTGATCATGGTATGTGCGTTTGCCGGTTATGACCTGGCCATGGAAGCTTATAAAAAAGCGATAAAAGACAAGTACCGATTCTTCAGTTATGGAGACGCGATGCTGGTTATTTAATAAAAAAACCCCGAATCTCTTCGGGGTTTTTTATTTATGTCAGATACTATTAATTCTTCTTTTTGCCGATGTTTCCGGCGAGACCGATGCCCCAGAAGAAATGGTATTCGGTGATCTCTGTAACCGGAACCCGGTACTGTGCATTAATCAATAAATAGGCTTCATTGAAAATATTCACCTGGAGCCCCGCCCCGAGCGGAACGAATGCGCCATAATATCCCTGAAATTTGGAAGCGCCCAAACCTGCCTGTACGTATGGGTTGATGATCGAGCGGTTGCTGATCAGTTTTGCCCTTACGGAAAAATCGGCCTCCAGCAACAGTTTATCAGCTCCCACTTTCTTCTTATTGGGGAAAGGATAGTCAACAAATGAGCCCGCCAGTGAAGCACTGATATCAAAAGTGCGGGTGATACCCTGAATATAGTTCAGCGCCAATCCGGGAGACATGGTTTTTATCTTGCCGAATTGCCTGTTCTTCAGTACTACGCCCAGGGAATTGGCCCTTACAGCTGCAGCGGTTTGAAAATCGGTGAATATAAAGTGAACTCCAAAAGTGGGTTTCTGGATGTAGTCGTTATCCTGGCCAAATACGGATACACTGACAGATAGCAGTAATGCTATGAAGGCTGGGATTTTCTTCATATACGAGCTAGTTTTGTTGATTGCTAACAAAAATAACTGGTACTAATTAAACAAGGAAATTAATTATTCAGTTTGTGGTAAGCCCCTCTTCCGGCCTTTCCCGACCCAGGTATTCGACTTTTACCTTTGTCAGCCCCTTTCCAATATAGCCCAGTTTGACTGCGGCAGACCGGCTTAGATCGATCAGTCTTTTATTCTTCGGGTGCATCCGGTCGGTGATTCTCACCAGAACCGATCTTTTATTACTCAGGTTCGTGACCTTCACCCAGGAATTAAGCGGAAGGGTATTACTGGCGGCGGTGAGTTTTTTCTGCGTGAACAGCTCTCCGTTGGAGGTTCTGCGGCCTTCAAATTTGTTGTCGTAAAAGCTGGCTATTCCGTATTGAAGTTTTGGGATTGTTTTGGGTGGACTAACCCTTTTGGTAGTGGTGGTCTTCTTTTTTACGGCTTTCTGTTGTTGCGCCTGACCCATGAAAGGCAACAGGGCCAGCAACAGCCAACCTATGATCTGGATTTTTTTCATCGGACTATTTTATTGGATTGATTTATCGGCAAAATATCTCTCGCTGAGAATTTTGTCCTCCCCATAAATATCCTCATAAAATTTGACTTTTCCACCCACCCCTTCGCAGGTAAAATAGCGGAAAAAGACCTGAACAGGGGTCCTGACAGGGAGATAATGCTTCTCCTTCCTTTGTAACCAGGCTTTTAGAGAGTCGGAACTGACGACTGGAATGCTGGGTTTCTTATTGAGACTGTCATTTAAAATCAGGTAATGCGCCAGTTTTTGCCATTCCTGCACCCTTACACAGCCATGGCTTAAGGATCGGGCCGCATTTTTGAACAGGTAGCGCTGGTTGGTGTCGTGCATGTACACACTGTACTTGTTGCTGAAATTGAACTTCAAAATCCCCAAGGCATTGGCGTCGCCACTTCCCTGTATCACTTTGTAGGGAATCGTTTTGGTATATCTTTTCCAGTCAACACTGGCCGGGTCTACTTCATCTCCTTTGCTATCTATGATAGAATATCCATGCTTTGCGAAATAGTTAGGGTCTTTCTTTACGCCGGGTAATACTTCCTTGGTAATAATGCTGGTGGGAATATTCCATTGCGGATAAGTGATCATGTCTGAAATGCGACTGGTCAGCAGGGGTGTTCTGGTAGCGGGTCTGCCCACCACTACTCTCGATACAAACACTACCGTATCGCTATCGATAAGTCTCATATAATACGAGGGAAGATTAACCCAAACGTATTTCGCCGGCATTGAATCGGGCAAAAGTTTAAACCGATCGAGATTAATGGCAATCCTTTTGAATCGTTCCCAGGCGGTATTGTTCAGTGCATTGACGGTGTTTTCATTCAGCTTTCCTGTTACTTTCAACCCTTTCGCTTTCTGATAGGAAGCAATGACCGATCTCCAGGTTGCGGTGTCTACCTGTTCGGTTGGTGAAGGAAGGATGTCTTCCTCAAACAGTCGCTTTTGCAATTGACTATATAGAGCTACCGAATCCTTGTTGGGGTAAATAACCCGGGTGTAGCGTTTGAAAGTCTGGATGGAATCAAGAAAATACTTCAGTCCCACTTTCAGAGAATCATAATATCGGTTCTTGGGCTCGAGCTTCCGGAATACAGAACGGATATCCCTGGAATATTGTAAGTCAGCCAAGGCATTCCGGTAGAAAGTATCGGAAAGCACGGTGTCTTTTCTGAGCGTCACACTATCGTATTTCAAGCGGCCCTGCTTGAGGTGTTTACTGATCAGCAGGAAGGCATCCGTTAACATCATATCCGCTCTTGACCAGGTAACCGCATCTTTTTGTGCGGTGGAATCGGTAGCCAGCAGATCGCGGAGACTGTGCAATGCCCGGTTATGATAGTCGGTTGGGAATAGACCAAATTCTCTGCAATCTTCAATAAACCTGAGGAGCGAATCAGCCAGTGCGGAGAATTTTTCTTCGTTCGACCACAGCGGGCGGTAGTTCCCTTTCTCATAGATCGAACCAACCAAAGTATCCAATCTGAGTCGTAAAGAATCGCTGATACGTCCATTGTGTTGAAGCGCATACCGGATAGCCGACTCGATATTTCTTGATTTGCGGATATCGATCTGTTCAGGCTTTTCAACAATATCCTTCTCTTTTGGGTTCGGAGCCTCTTGCTCCTGGCAAGCGATCACGAACACAAGGAAGAATAAGAAAATAATTGAGGGAACCTGCGGCTGTATCCTACTCATTCTGAACATTTCTGATTGAAAGATGGTAACTTATTTGAAGAGATGGTTCTTCTCAATAACTGGTTGCAATGATATAGAAAATCCTGCATCAGTCCTACTGTTTTGGCCTCGTATCGGTCAAATTTTTGGTTGTCGCCACATCGAAAAGCTGAGCTATCAGGGTGAGTAGGTATAACAAAGCCTGAAGGATCACTTACCAACCGACTTAATGCCGGTTTTTATTCGGCCTCGGTCAACAGGCTATTTGTCAGCAGCGTTCAGGGGGATGGGGAATTTCCGACCCATATCTGCGACTTCGCTCGAAACCGGGCGAACTGCCCGGGTGCATTTTCGCCTGTAAAAAGTGGAGATAATCAGATAGCGATCACTTCAATCACCGCATCAGTATTGATGGGGCCGTAGATATGGGGAAAGGTATCTTCATTGGACGTACTCCAGTCGTATATTAACTGGCTCTTGAGTTTATCAGTATCAATAACCAGCTTCACGAGTCCGGTCTTTCCGGCAAAATATCTTTGAAGCACACCGGGCACCTGTTTTTCGAGGCTGCAGTGAATATACCCTTCTTCCTTCAGGGAAAGCGATTCATACTGTCCTTTTTCCCGGGCGGCATTCCACTCATTTGCGGTCGTTACGTGATAGATGATCGGCATTGGCAATTTCGTTTGATGTGTAAGATAATGTTTATGGTTTGCGGTTTGTCGGTTTGCGGTTTGTCGGTTTGCGGTTTGTCGGTTTGCGGTTTGCGGTTTGCGGTTTGCGGATTATTTCTGCTGCGCAACCCTGTTTATCTTTTGTTCTCTGAGCATGAAATCCACTATCACGATTGCGGTAGCGGCTTCTACAATTACCGGGGCTCTCAGGGCAACACAGAGATCATGTCTTCCCTTGATGGAAAAATCTTCGAGATTGCCGGTGTCCCAGTTCAGGCTATTCTGTTGTTTGGGGGTGGAAGAAGTGGGTTTGATGGCTAACCGGAAGATCCAGTCATTGCCGTTGCTGATACCACCCACCATTCCGCCGGCATGGTTGGTGCGGGTGTGACCTTCGCGGTCGATGATGGCATCATTATGCTCGCTGCCGAACATTTTTGCTGCCTGGAAACCTGCCCCGAACTCAACGCCTTTTACAGCCGGAATGGCGAAGAGGATATGAGCCAGTTGCGACTCAATGGAGTCGAAATAAGGTTCTCCCAATCCGGCAGGTGCGCCTGTTACCCGACATTCAACAATTCCTCCCACAGAGTCTTTTGCATCGATGGCTCTTTGCAACCCTTTCTCCAGGTCTTTCTCTCCTCCTATTTCAATCACTTCGGCATGGATCGTTATGCCGGGCATTAATTTTTTGGCGATGGCTCCGGCCGCTACGAGTCCTGTGGTGAGCCGGGCACTGAAATGACCTCCTCCCCGATAATCTTCAAAGCCTCCGAATTTCTGGTGTGCCACCATATCTGCATGCCCCGGACGGGGTATACTTCTTTGTTTCTGGTAATCCTCGCTCCTGGTATTGTTATTTTCGAATAACAGGGTTATCGGGAATCCGGTGCTGTGATTGTTAAAAACACCACTTTTGATTAGTGGAAAATCCGCTTCCTGCCTGGGCGTAGTACCTTTTTGCTTGCCTCCTTTCCTCCTCTCCAGATCAGGCAACAGGTCTTCGGCTGTCAGGGGAAGTCCGGCCGGGCAGCCATCAATGGTAATACCTACACATTCACCGTGTGATTCACCAAAAATGGAAATCCTGAATTGTTGTCCGAATGTATTCAAGGCTGATCAATTGTTTCGTTAGCAGATAAAGATACAACAGCTCCCATTTCTTTGAGGTGTTCATAAAAATCAGGATAGGATTTATTGACGGCTTCTGCTTCTTCGATCGTAACGGCGCCATCCGCTTTTATTCCGGCCACCGCGCAGGCCATGGCTATGCGATGATCGTGTCTGGAATGAACAACCGCTCCTGAAACCTTTGCGTTTCCTTTGACGGTCATCCTGTCGCCATCAAGGATAATCTCTACGCCCATCTTCCCAAATTCTTCCTGCAAGGTTAACCCTCTGTTGCTTTCTTTGTGAGCGAGACGGCTTACACCGGTGATGATACTGTCTCCCTGGCAATAGGATGCCAGGGCCACCAATGGAGGAAACAAATCGGGGCAATCTGTTGCGTCAAAGCGAAAACCGTTCAACGATCCGGGCGTTAATGCAATCTCGAAGCGATCGATCTTCATATTCACACCCGAATCCTGCAACGCGGTAAGTATGGCCTTGTCTGCCTGCGTTGATTCTGTGTCGAGTCCTTTTACTACCAACGGGCCGGCAATGGCTCCGGCTACCAGCAGAAAAGCCCCTCCGCTCCAATCACCTTCCACTGTGTACTGATGAATACCTTCCGGGCTGGCATGACTGTTCTTTTCAAAATAAAATTGCTGATACCCTTTATTTACAGGCACCTTCAGACCGAACTGTCTCATAACGTCGAGGGTCAGGTCAACATAAGGCCTGCTTTTCAAATTCGAAACGGTGATAGTTACCTCACTGGCATCTGCCGCTGCATAAGCCAGCAGCAAGCCGGTCAAAAATTGAGAAGAAAGGGAACCATCAATTTCAATATTTTTTGGCACCAACGGTCCTCTCACCACCAATGGCAGCCTACCCTCGTTGCTAATGATAGATACTCCCAATTGAGGAAGAACTTTGTCAAAGAAATCCATCGGCCTGGACACAAGACTTCCGGAACCGTTGATGGTAATATCGGCAGCACTCAAGGCCAGCAGCGGTGTAAACATTCTTATGCTTAACCCGCTTTCTCCACAATGAACGGACAGTTTTTCACCTTTGCCGGCTCCCTGCCATTTGACCATTTTAATGGTAACCCGATCTTTCTCTTCCAGAACGGCGGCCCCCATTCTGCGAATGATGTCCAGGGCAGCCTTGTCATCGTTACTATGGCCCGGGTTATGGATCACGGAAGTGCCGGTAGCTGCCAGGGCTGCTGCGCAGGCTCTTTGCATGGAGCTTTTCGAAGCCGCAGCCAGGATCTCTCCCCGCAAAGACGATGGGTGTATAGTAGCTTTCATGATCAGTTTAACAATTACAAATAATTACAGAGAAAGTATAATGGATTTCAACTGGTCCATGGGAAGTGTTCTTACCACTCCTTTACCAATCTTTTCCAGCAGCACATAATTCATGTCGTTACGGACTTTCTTTTTGTCCTTCTGCAACACGTCAAATGCCATTTGTTTATCAAATTCCGCATAGGTTGGCAACCCGTATTTTTCGATCAGGTTCACTACTCTTTCCGTATCCCGAAACTTCAGCACCTGTTCCGAAATATGACAGGCATAGGTCATGCCGATGGCAACAGCCTGACCGTGCGACAACTCATACTGGTTCTCCAGTGCATGAGCAAGAGTATGACCAAAATTGAGCAGCTTCCGGTCGCCTTTCTCGAACTCATCCTGTTGCACCACTTTTGATTTCAGCAGGGCGTTTTGCTGCACGAGTTCACAAATGGCAGTCTGGCTTTTTTGAAACGACCGAAGCGTTCCGGCTTCCAGCCGGGCGAACATCCTGCCGTCCTTTATGCTGGCATGCTTGATGATCTCCGCAAAACCATTCACCCATTCTGATGGCGGCAGGCTTTTCAGAAAGACCATATCGTGCAGGATAAAAGCAGGCTGACGTATAATACCCACCATATTTTTGTAAACACCTACATCTATTCCGTTCTTGCCGCCAATGGATGCGTCTACCATTGCGAGGATGGTAGTGGGAACAAAACCGAAACGAATTCCTCGCATATAGATAGACGCTATATACCCTGTCAGGTCTGTAACCACTCCGCCTCCAACGCCCACGAGGGTGGTTTGCCGGTCGGCTCCCATTTCAATCAGTTCATCCACCACCGCATCCACGGTTTGCTGCACTTTGAATTCCTCGCCTGGTTTCAGCACAATGCAATTCCAGTTCCTGAATCTTTTGGCATGGGCGGCATGAATGTTTTCGTCTGTGATGATTACGGTATTCCTGCGATCAACGATTTCATCCAGGTGCGATATTCCATAAGCGAAGTAATAATCGACCTTCGATTGCGTAAATTGAATTGTTTTCTTTACCATAGGAAAAGACTGATAAAAAGGCCTGGTTGACAGATCAGGAATTCATGATTCGGTTCTGGTGGTTGATACTTTCCATGTGCACCGCATCAAAGTATTTTGTGATGAACTCCTTGCTCAGTCCCAGTTTGTCTCCTTTTGTAAAAGCCCGCTCCAGGATTTCATTCCAGCGATTGGTCTGCAGGATGGTAATGTTGTTATTTTTCTTGTACTCGCCAATTTTTTCGGCGATTTTCATTCGCTGTCCGAGGATCTGCATCAGTTCATCATCGAGGTTATTGATCTGCTGACGCAATTTTTCCAGGGCCGCATGAAACTCTTCGGAGTTGATATCTTCTTTACGCCAGATGATGCTTTCCATCATTTCACCGAGGCGTTCCGGGGTGATCTGTTGTTTGGCATCGCTCCAGGCGTTATCCGGATCGATATGACTTTCTATCATAAGGCCATCGAAATCGAGGTCAATGGCTTTTTGGGCTACATCCATGAGGATGTCGCGGCGTCCGCTGATATGCGAAGGATCGTTGATGAGAATCATGTCCGGATTGCGTCTTTTCATTTCGATGGCCAGGTGCCACATGGGTGCATTCCGGTATTCGGTATTGCCGTAAGAAGAAAAACCACGATGTATGAGTCCGATCTGGCGAATGCCTGCTTTGGCTACTCTTTCCACTGCTCCTGTCCAAAGTTCAAGGTCCGGATTGATGGGGTTCTTGATAAGAACAGGAACATCCACCCCTCGCAGGGCGTCCGCCACTTCCTGAACACTGAAAGGATTTACTGTAGTGCGGGCACCGATCCATAAAATATCAACATCGAAGGTAAGCGCATCTTCCACCTGTTTTCCTGTTGCCACTTCTACAGTGGTAGGCAGCCCTGTGAGTTTCTTGGCTTGTTGCAGCCAGGGTAATCCCTTTGCTCCAATGCCTTCAAACATACCCGGACGCGTGCGGGGTTTCCAGATTCCTGCTCTCAATACATCTACCTTGCCGGTTTTGGCCAGCCTGGTAGCAGTATCAATGACCTGTTCTTCCGTTTCGGCGCTACAGGGGCCGGAGATGATCAGCGGCCTTTTGCTCCAGGCCTGCTGTGTTACTTCTTTCATTGTTGATGTTGTTGCTTGCATATGCTTCGTTTGTCTTTTGAATGTTTTTCGAAAGATCCGATTGGAGTTGTTTCGCGCGATTCACTGACAGACGAAGCACGAAACAACTATCGGCTATTCGCATCGTTCATGCGAATCCTTCTTCCCTTGTATTTTTTGCCGTCAATCGATTCGATCATCTGGCGTGCAGCCTTCCGATCTACCTCTATCCAGCTATTCATTTCCTTCATATCGACCCTTCCCAGCACTTCTTTTCTAAGGTCGCTCATGTCGAGGATAAACTGGAGGAAACTGGCTTTATAAAATCCATCCTTGGTTCCGAGGTTTACAAACAGGCGCTGGTAATCGCCATTACCTCCGAACTCACGACCCCGGGTATCCCTTCTTCGTCCCTGGTCTCTTCCATCGCCAGCGAGATTCTTGTCCCTGAAATCACGTCTTTCCCGAACGTTCAGATCTTCGGCGTTCTCATAATACTTCAGGAAGCGATCGAATTCCAGGGCTGCCACTCTTTTCAGCACTTCTTCTTTTGTTACTGCGGCAAACTTTTCTTCCAGCATGGGGACATAGGTTTCATAGTCGCCATGGCTGATGTCCAGTTGCAACAGTTTATCCATGAAGAAAAAGAACTGCTTTCTGCACACATCCTTACCCGCCGGAATTTCCAGTTTATGAAAAGGCGATTGAACCATTCTTTCAATCTGCCTGATCTTGCCGATCTCACGGGAGTGAACGATACTCATGCAGATACCGGTGTTTCCGGCTCTTCCGGTACGTCCGCTCCGGTGAGTATACACTTCAATATCATCGGGCAGCTCATAATTGATAACATGCGTGATGCCCTGCACATCGATCCCACGGGCCGCCACATCGGTTGCAATCAGCAACTGCAGTGTTTTCTCCCGAAACTCACCCATCACTTTATCCCGTTGCTGCTGGGTCAGATCGCCGTGCAGCGCATCGATATCATATCCTTCTCTAGTCAGCTTTTCCGCAATTTCCTGGGCATCAACTTTGGTACGGGTAAAAATAATTCCGTAAATACCCGGATTGAAATCGATCAGCCTTTTCAGCGCTTCATAACGGTGCTGCGCATTCGCAACGTAGAACTGGTGATCGATATTCTTATTGGCCGTATTCACCTTTCCAACAGTCACTTCAACAGGCTGCGTCATGTATTTCTTACTCACTCTCCTGATCTCCGGCGGCATGGTAGCACTGAACAGCCAGGTGGCGTTTCTTTTGGGTGTATTCTGCAAAATGAATTCGATATCATCCTGGAATCCCATGTTCAGCATTTCGTCGGCCTCATCGAGAACGACATATTCAATCTGTTCCAGGTTGATCGCCTTTCTTTCAATCAGGTCAATCAGTCGGCCCGGGGTGGCTACAACCACCTGAACACCTCTTTTCAAATCACGGATCTGCATTCCGATGGAAGAACCGCCATAAACGGCCAGTACATTCATGCCCGGAATGAATTTCTTGAACAGATCCATCTCGTTTACGATCTGCAGACACAGTTCACGAGTGGGGCAAACGATCAAAGCCTGTGGGTGCTTCAATGTCGCATTCAACAGTTGTAACAAAGGCAATCCAAACGCAGCTGTCTTACCCGTTCCGGTTTGGGCGAGCCCTACAAAATCTTTGGTTCCGCTCAATAACACAGGAATGGCTTTTTCCTGTATAGCTGTCGGGTTTTTGAATCCAAGTGCGTCGGTAGCCTTTACCAACTTTGCATCCAAACCCAACTCTTCAAAAGTCATCATACTATTCTAAAATTTGCGGCAAAGGTACCTCAAAATGGCCGCCCGGCCTAATTAATCATGATACTCAAAGAACTGCTTACTTTATGATAATGAAAGCTTTCGCCTGGTCTGCCTGTTTAAAAACCCGGCTATCTGACGTCCGGATCACTTAATGATTCTCTTAATCCGGTTGGCTTTTTCCATCAATTCCCACAGATATTCATAGTTTTCCTTTTCCAGGCAGGCCTTGAATTTGCGCAACTGGGAAATATGTTCGTTCAATACATCCAGTACATTTTCCCTGTTTTGCATAAAAATCGGCGCCCACATACCGGGGTTACTTTTGGCCAGGCGGACGGTGCTTTCGAAACCACCCCCCGCCAGTTCAAAAATGGCATCGTCTTCTCTTTCTTTTTCCAGCACCGTATTGGCCAGTGCAAAAGAAGTGATATGTGAAATATGACTCACATAAGCCGCGTGCATGTCATGGGCATCGGGCTCCATATACACGATATGCATTCCGAGTTGCCGATACACTTCCTCCATCTTATTGACGGCACTGGTGTCGCTCAGTTCCTTTTCACAAATCACGCAGGCCCTGCCGGCAAAAGCATCTCTTACAGCCGCCTCCGGCCCACTGTATTCGGTTCCCCACATGGGGTGTGTGGCCACAAAACACTTCCTCATGGGATGGTTTCTCAGCGATTCGCAGAGAAAATGTTTGGTAGATCCGGCGTCTGCCACGATCTGCCCTTCTTTCACCATCGACATGATCTTCTCCATCATTGGAACCGTCGCATCTACCGGTATGGCCACATATATTAGATCGCTCTGTTTTACGGCCTCTTCCAATGGCAGGGCCTCATCAATGATACCCAAAGACAAAGCCTTGTCAATGCTTGCCTGCGTTCGGCTGACTCCTATAATTTTTTTTGCCAGTCCTTTGTCCTTAAGCGCCAGGGCGAATGAGCCACTGATCAATCCGACTCCTACTATTGTAACTGTATTGAACATTTGTTGATTGCTCATTTTTAATTGGCTGTCTGTTTCCGGGTGTTTTTTATTCTATTGATCGCTTCCGTCAACTTCTCCACCGGGCTGCAAAGACTGATTCTTATGTACGCATCGCCTGCTTTCCCGAAGATGCCTCCCGGTGTGATGAATACATTGGATTGATAAAGCACTTCATCACTGAGCTCAAATCCCGACCTGACAGTTGTTGGAATTTTTGCCCAAACAAACATTCCGGCCTGCTTTGTTGAATACTGGCAATGGAGTACATCCAGCAACTCAAAAACAATCTTTCTTCTTTCGGCATATATCTTATTTACGCTTTCATACCAGTCTTTTCCCAGGCCCAGTGCCCTGGCGGCAGCCAGTTGTACCGGAAGAAACATTCCGCTATCCATATTACTTTTGAAGCGCAATACTTCATCGATTCTTTCTTTGGCTGCACATAAAACCCCCACCCGCCAACCGGCCATATTCTGACTTTTGCTAAGCGAATTCAATTCCAGGACGACTTCCTTTGCACCTTCCACACTCAGCAGACTTTCCGGTTGTTCGTTCAGGATAAAACTGTAGGGATTGTCGTGAACGATCAAAACCTGGTTCTTCCTGGCCCATTCCACCAATCGCCTGAAAAGATTCATGGAAGGCAACTGCCCGGTAGGCATGTGCGGGTAGTTGACAAACATCAGCTTGATACGACCGTTGTTATTATTCAGTTTCTCCAGATCGGGCTCGTAATTGTTTTCTTCTTTCAATTCGTAGTCTACACAAACCCCTCCGGCCAGCTTCACCGCGCTTCTGTAAGTTGGGTAACCCGGATCAGGCACCAGCACTTCATCGCCCTCGTTGAGATAAGTCATGCAGATATGCATGATACCTTCCTTGCTGCCGATGAGCGGCAATATCTCCGAATCCGGTTGTAACGATACTCCGTACCAGCGCTGATACCAGTCTGCTACGGCCTTCCGCAATACCGGAGAGCCTTTGTATGACTGATAGGCATGTACGTTCGGCTTTGCGCTTTCATCCTGCAACACTTTGATCACATCCGGATGCGGTGGCAGGTCCGGACTGCCAATTCCCAAATTAATGATGGCCTTTCCCTGCTTGTTGAGCTCTTCAATTTCCCTCAGTTTTTGAGAGAAATAATATTCGCCGATGCCGTCTAGTCGCCTTGCTGTTGAAATCATTGGTCGTTTATCGTTTATGGTTTATCGTTTCAGGTTTGCAGTTTACAGTTTGCGGTTTACGGTTTGCGGTTTCCCATTCTCTTTCTCTTCCCGCTCTCGCTCCCACTCCCGCTCTCATTTGCGCTTCACTTTCCTTTCTTATAAATTCCATATATTTTAATAGCTGCTGTCAGGGGTTTGATGGCGCTGATTACCTCATTGAACTGATCGAGCGAATCAAATTCCATATCGGCATGGAAACTGTATTGGAAGTCGGAACCAGGTATAGGGAAGCTTTGCAGTTTGCTAAGGTTGATCCCTCCTTCTGCAATCCTGGTGAGCACTTTTGCCAGGCTGCCGCGTGAGTGATCGGTATGAAAATTTACAGATGCTTTGTTGGCCTCCTCAATGAGATGGCCTTCTTCTTCCCTTTGCAACACCAGGAAACGCGTGTAATTATTTTTCATGGTGTGGATGTTAGGGGCAATCATTTCCAATTGAAATAATTCAGCTGCCAGTTTGCTGGCAATGGCTGCCACATGTTTGCTCTTGTGCTGATGTACATGACGTGCACTGAGCGCGGTATCTTCCGTTTCAATGAGCTTCCAGTTGAATTTATCGAGGTATTCGAGGCATTGCTGAATGGCCATCGGATGTGAATGAACCTCACGAATATCTTCCAGCGTTACACCAGGGTTAACAAGCAGGTTTTGCTTGATCTGCAGATACACTTCGCCGGTGATCCGAAGACTGGATTTCTGTAGAAGATTGTAGTTGGGAAGGATGCTGCCTGCTATGGAATTTTCGATAGCCATGAGTCCGCCATCGCTTTCCTTCCTGTTTGATGCGATCCTGATCACCTCGCGAAAGGTGGCACAGGGAATCACTTCCACCTCCTTTCCAAAAAATTGTCGCGCAGCTACCTGGTGAAAACTTCCTTCATAACCCTGGATAGAGACCCTTTTACTCATTTGATCAATTCATTTTTCTGTTTCCCTGAGTCAAAAAAAAATCCCGGCCTTTTAGCCGGGATTCTTATGTTGTTATCAGTTTATTCTATTTTGTTTTCAACAAAAGCAATCCCGGCCTCTTTGCAAAAAAGAAGTAATAAAAATAAAAACCGAAATAGCGCTTTGTTGATGTCATATTCCAAAAATAAGTAAGTAAAGTATTCCCGCAAAAAAATTACGGCGATTTTTAAGATAAATCTTTCTGATTTCTATAAGCTAACGTTTGTTATTCGAGGCGTTTTGATTCTATTTCATCTATTTTTTTGAAAAGATGGAAGGGCTTATAGGTTCGCCAGTTGTCGATCTCCATCAACTCGAGAAACCGGTTGAGTTTGGCTCTTTTAAAATCGTATTGTGTTTGCTCCGGCATGTTCAGTATGACGATCCAGCCATTTTCTTCGGTCACTTCATCATACCATTCTTCGTAATATTCCTTATCACTGCTGTGGAAGTTCAGCACATTGTCGGCAATCAGAATAAACTTGTAAATACCACTTTGCATAAATACGTCTGCCACTTCCCTTTTCAGCTCCATAATATCGTTCTCGATCGCATCATTCCATTCGCCGATCAATTCGATCACCACATAGTGTTCGTCGTAGTCGGCCATCAGCACTTTCATGAAAAGCGTTCTGCTGCCAAATTCATCCCATTGAGGATGGATGTAATAATTGTAAATGGTTTGTGAAAATTCAAACTCAGAATATACCCTGCCAAAAAATGGAGATCGTTCATCCTGTTCGCTCACATAGATGTGGCGCCAATTGTAAAAAGGTTCAATATCGTGCATCGCTTCATCCTCGTTGATTCAATAAAAAAAGGCTGCAGCAATTTACAGCCTTCCGCAAAGGGATTCCAAATATTTTTTATTGTTTAATCAATGTTGTCCGGGGAAAAAAGCGAAGAAGCGGGAGCGGGATCGAGAGCGAGAGCGGGAGCGGGAGCGAGAACGGGAGCGGGAGCGAGAGCGGGAGCGGGAGCGAGAGCGGGAGCGGAAAGAGAAAGGGAAAGGGAAAGGGAAACAGAAAGGGAAAGGGAAAGGGAAAGAGAAACAGAAAGGGAAAGAGAAAGGGAAACAGAAAGGGAAACTGCAAATTGCAAACCGCAAACTGCAAACCGCAAACCGCAAACCAACAAGCCGTAATCGTATTGACCAATTGACCAATTGACCAATTGTATTCCATCCGTCATCCGTAATCCGTAATCCGTAATTACATTGGTTCATTGACTAATTGACCAATCGCGCCCTCAGCGTTTTCCCAATACAACCATGAATGTTTAATCTACCAGAATCCTGTCTGTCTGTACTGTTTTTTTGTTATTGCTTAACACTTTAACCAGGTAGACCCCTCTGGCCAGTTTGCTTCGGAGTGTAATTTCAACTGCCTGACCTTTATTGGCTATTGATACAACATTTTCCTGCAGCACCCGTCCGGTCAGGTCAAGTACCTGTATACTGTAGCGGCCTGTTTCGTTTTTATCGAACTGTACCCTGAACATTCTTTCTGTAACGGGATTGGGATAGATGGAAATTCCGTTGGCCGGGGAACTAAGCCGGGTTAAAACAGGAGTTCTGTCTGCTTTCTGTTCGCGGTCGAATGCCAGGTTACCATTCGCGAGATCGGAGGTATTAAACACTTTTCCGGTGCTTTGGATGCTTTTTGCCTTCCAGTTTTGCCAGTCAACTTCATAATATCCGTCTGTTGAATTGGCGCTGCTGAGCACCAATAAACCTTTATCATTGATAGCGGCTCCATTGCTGGTAAACCCGCCGGGCAGGCCTTCTATACTGGAAATGAATTTCGCCACTCTGCTTTTTACATCCACCCGAAACACCGAATGATTGGCAGAAATAACATAAAGACTGCCATCTGCCGATGCGATCATGTCGCCGCCCCAACTGGTACAACGGTTATGAACGGAGATATTATTATTAGATGGATCATCCTGCAAAGGACCGAGGTCTGTAATGACGGCTTTTTTACCAGTGGTGAATTTTACCAGGTGATTGCCATCATTGCTCAGCGCATACCCGTTTCCGTCAGCTCCGATCACCATACGGGTGATATGATTGGCCTCATTATTAAGCGAACTGGCAGTACTGAAATTCTCCCCTTCGTAATAATAAACCGTCGGAGATTTGGCAGAGAGATCGATATACCTGAGCTGGTTGATGAACATGGGCGTATAATACAGCCTGTTGTGTTTTTTGTCGTAGGCACAGGCAGCAGAAAAGGTGGAGAACGGAAGCTTTTGCTGATCAGTGATCTGTCCGGCGTCATTCTTTACTTTTATCTGTTTGCCTTCGCGGGCGGATAAAATGCGGTACTGATCCCGCTGGCTTTCGTAAACCTGTTGCAGCACCTCTCCTGTTTGCAGATCGATCAGTTTGACTTCTGTCCAGACAAACTGGCCCTGCTGAGAACTGGTGATCGCATAAGCGGTGGTTCTTTTTTGCTGTGCATATACGGCTACTGAAGCCAATAGAAGCGGGAGTAGAATCGTGTACTTCATAAGACAGCGTTTAAGTCCGTTTGCAGGCGGGAACAAACGGCCGGTTAATAATGATCATAATTTACCATTATTCCCCGTCCCAAAAAAGAAGAATTATGCTGTCGGTCGGTTATTTCTGCGAAAGGATTATCGCTGGTAAGCGTCTACCGCTTTTTTTACACTCCCGTGTTGCAACAACAGGTTTTTAGCCTGTTCATAATCTGTGATTCCGGTTCTTTCCATCACCATTCGGGTACCTCTGTCGATCAGCTTCTGGTTGGTTAACTGCATATTGACCATGCGGTTGTCTTCCACCCTTCCGATCTGGATCATAACGGTGGTCGAAATCATGTTCAAAACCAGTTTTTGTGCAGTTCCGCTTTTCATACGGGTGCTTCCGGTAACAAATTCAGGTCCCACCACCACTTCAATGGGATAATCGGCCGCATCGGCCAGGGGGCTTCCGCCATTGCAGGTAATACAACCCGTGATGATTCCTCGATTGCGGCACTCTTTCAAGGCGCTGATAACGTAGGGTGTTGTTCCACTGGCGGCAATGCCTACCACGACATCTTTTTCGTTTACGTCATGCTCGGCCAGATCGATCCAGCCATCTTCCGTGGAGTCTTCTGCATTTTCAATGGGTCGCCGGATCGCTTCATCGCCGCCGGCGATAATGCCAATCACCAGGCCATGAGGCATGCCATAGGTTGGGGGAATTTCACTGGCGTCGAGGATGCCCAGGCGACCGCTGGTACCGGCGCCAATATAAAACAACCGACCTCCCGCCAGCATCTGGTCGGTAATGATCGTTACCAGCTTTTCAATCTGGGGAATGGCCGCTTCAACAGCCAGTGGCACTCTTTTGTCTTCCTTGTTGATATTGATGAGTGTTTCCAGAATGCTCATCTTATCCAGGTGCCGGTATTCACTTTCCTGTTCTGTTACTTTAATAAACTCCGACATGAAACTGCTTCCGTTTTGGTTAATGCTGATTACTTTTTTGCCGTGTGATACTTTATCAGTCCTTCCATGGGATTTTTCAGGATTGCTCCAATTTCAAACTCATACCCGTGTGCGAGATCGGTAATAACATCGCTGAAAGCATGAGCGATTCCTCCTACAAAATTAATCGGGTGTTTCCAGCTTTCCCCATATTTACATAGATGTGTGAAGAAAAAGTCGTTTAACCCGTCTTCAATGATGTTCTCGATCATGAAGTGGCCTCTGTTCTCCGAAAGAAAGAGGGCAAAGGTGGCCAGGTAACGGTTGGGAAACGGCTTTTTATATACGCTTTCCAGGATATCCACAGCCGTGGTGGCGTATTTTATATCGAACCGATACCGGAGATCTTCATCGAAGGTTTGATAGAGATAATATTGAAGTACTTTTTTGCCGAGATAGGCGCCGCTTCCTTCATCGCCGAGAACATAGCCCAGACCCGGACTGTTACGGACAATTTTCTTCCCATCAAAATAGCAGCTATTACTGCCCGTGCCCAAAATACAGGCAATACCTTTGTTTGTTCCGCACAGGGCCCTTGCGGCCGCCATGAGATCGTGTGTAACCTGTACCTGTGCGGAGGTAAACACCCGGCTGATGGCTTTTTTTACCAGTCGGGCATTGTCGGGATTGGAACAGCCCGTGCCATAATAATATACTTCTTCCACTTCCGCATTCCTGATGGAAGGAAGCAGTTCATTGCGAATGATCGACTCAATCTGGGCTGCATTGAGAAAATAAGGACTAATCCCCTGGGTAAACACTATTTTTTTACGTTTACCAGGACCTATCAGGCACCATTCACTTTTGGTAGCCCCGCTATCTGCTAACAGAATTGCCATATTTTCAATCTTTAATTTAAAATCCTGCCTTACCGTTCAACGAAGGTAAAGTTCAGAATTGAGAATTAATTATGAACTTCGCCCCGGTTTGGATAAATACAACAAACGTTTGTCTAAACCTCCCCGTTGGAAATGGGGCGGAAAGATCACAAAAGTTGAGGCATTAAAATAATTCGAACGAATGAAAAAATTGCAGGTTTGGTGGCCACTGTTTTTTGCGCTAACAATGATTGCCGGAATGTTTATTGGTTACAGGCTCAGAAAGAATATACCCGAAACACAGGGGTTTTTTGGAAGTAACAAGGCCACCTCTCTTCAGGAGGTGATGACCCTGGTGAAAACGAAATATGTAGATTCGGTGAATACCGATTCCCTTACGGAAGACGCCATTCAGGCTATGATGGAAAAGCTCGATCCGCACACAATATATATTCCCAACCAGCTTACAGCCGTTGCCAATGAGGATATCAATGGGAATTTCGAGGGCATTGGAGTGGAATACTATATAATCAATGACACCATCAATGCAGTAAATGTATTACAGGGTGGCCCCAGCGATGTAGCGGGGGTGAAAATCGGCGATAAATTTATCCAGGTAGATGATTCCGTAGTGGCAGGAACCCATATCAGTTCGGAAAAAATCAGGAAACTGCTCAGGGGTGAATCGGGGACTTCGGTCAATATCAAATTGCTTCGCGGAAAAAACATCATCACCACCACGGTAAAGCGAGGAACCATTCCAAAATATGCGGTGGATGCCGCCTACATGATGGATGATCAAACAGGTTTTATTCACCTCAACAAGTTCTCGCGCACTTCCTACGAGGAATTCATGCAGGCACTGGAAAAATTGCAAAAACAGGGTTTGAAAAAACTGATCCTGGATGTGCGTGGAAACGGTGGCGGTATCCTCGATGAGGCCGTTGACATTGCCGACGAATTCCTGGATGGTGAAAAACTCGTTGTATACACCCAGGGCGTTCATTCCGAACGGAGAGAATACAGGTGCAAGAGACCAGGACTTTTTGAAAAAGGAGAACTGGTATTGCTGGTGGATGAATTCAGCGCATCGGCTACCGAAGTACTGGCCGGCGCCCTCCAGGATTGGGACAGAGCGATGGTGGTGGGCAGGAGAACGTTTGGCAAAGGACTGGTGCAGGAACCATTTTTACTGAGTGATGGATCTCAGTTAAGACTGACTATCGCCCGTTATTACACCCCTGCGGGCCGGAATATTCAAAAGCCTTTTGCGAAGAATCACGAAGAGTACAGTGAAGAAGTGTATGACCGTTTTTACAATGGTCAGTCATCCTCGGAAGACACCTCCAAACATACCGGCCCTGCTTATAAAACCCTCGTGAAGAAAAGAACCGTCTATGGCGGCGGAGGCATTACCCCCGATGTTTTTGTTGCCTTTGATACCACCCGCCTTCCTACAAGTATTGCAGGCGTTTTTGGCAACCGGCAGATCTTCTCCAAATTTGTCTATGACTATTTCCTGCAAAACCAGGATTACTTCAATCAGTTCAAAACACCGAGAGATTTTGCTCAAAAGTTTGTAACAGATCCTTCCATCGGGGAGAAACTTATCAATTACTCCCGTCGCGACTCAGTAAATATTTCCCTTTCGAACCCTAAAGACCTGGAAGAGGTCAACAAAAGATTCAAGACATATATGGCCATGCAGATCTGGCGGACAGAAGGCTATTATGAACTGAACAACCAGTACGATTCTGTAGTCAGGAAAGCGGTGGAAGCAATAAGGAATAATTAGACAATGGGTGGATTGGTCAATGAGGCAATAAAATGACGAATTACGGATGACGGATGACGGATGGCGGATGGCGGATGGAAACGCAATTTGACAATTGGTCAATCACTGTTGTCCGTGGAAAACTCCGAGAGCTCAATTGGTCAATGAGTCAATGGGCCAATTTGCCAATGAACAGCAAACCGCTAACTATAAACAGCAAACTGAATTTCAACAATAGCCGGGCTTTATTCTACCGCTGTTCACCTCCGAAGAAATAATTGAATTAGTCGCTCCCGCTCTCACTCCCGCTCACCTAAAGTAGCCGGGCTGTATATCGGCCTTGGGCGCCTTTTTTTGTGGGACTTTTTTTGGCGAAACAAAAAAAGTCCCGATTGAGACTCACCGGAAAAGACCTCTCTCGTATACTTACTCTCCCGCTCTCGCTCCCGCTCACATAAAGGGGGCTCATTTTTCAAAAAGTGGCAAAAAGATGAT
>JBGAHR010000060.1:0-25482 GCA_044226045.1 Chitinophagaceae bacterium | reverse complement strand
ACAACTCGTGAAGGATATCCCACACCGGATACATACACCTATAATTTGCAGTATACATGTAGATAGTGTTGGTAACTTACGGTTGGTGGTTGAAGCGTTTCTCGTTTGACGTTTCACGTTTCATGTTCTTGCTCCCTATCCCAACCAAAGGACTGATGAAATTTCATCTGACTTATAATCCTTTTGTTATTTTACTTTTTGATTTTCATCTTTTGACTTTTGCATTTTCACTTAGCGTCCTTAGCGGTTCTTCGTGCCCTTTGCGTTCCTTCTGTGAATTAAAAGCCGCAGCCAGTTTTGACTTTTCAATTTTGACTTTTCAATTTTGACTTTTAACTTTTGGCTTTTAACTTTTGACTTTTAACTTTTGACTTTTAACTTTTGATTTTTGACTTTTCAATTTTAACACCCCACAACACCCTACCGTATCCCCTGAATCCCCATCCAGCTCATAATCGCAACAACCAACCAGCCAATGATGGTCATCCAGGCGGGATGTTTATAGGTTCCTACTATGGTTTCTTTTCTTGTGGCAAGCAACATAATCGCAAGCGCCACCGGTAAGATCAGCCCGTTCAGGGCCCCGACAATTAACAAGGTTTTGACGGGTTTGCCAATCCAGCAAAATACGAGGGTGGAAAAAAGCACAAATATGTACAGCACCCACCGGTGCTGTCTGTTTAACCAGGGATGAACGGAACGCAGAAAAGATACAGAAGTATAAGCCGACCCGACTACTGATGTAATGGCGGCGCTCCAAAGTACGATTCCAAATATTTTGTAACCCCATTCACCGGCAGCGATTCGAAAAACAGAGGCGGCAGGGTTACCCGGATCGAGCGACACACCGGTCACCAAAACACCCAAAGCTGCGAGAAACAGTAACACCCGCATGCCGGAAGCCAGTAAAATGGCCTGAACACTTCCCTTTGTAACGGAAGGAAGCTGCTCACGGCCTTTTATACCGGCATCGAGTAACCGATGAGCGCCCGCGAAACTGATATACCCACCGACGGTTCCTCCTACCAGGGTGAGAATCGCATTTACATCCATTTTAACGGGAAGAAAACTATACCGAACGGCCTCTTTCAAGGGAGGGTTTGATCGAAAGGCAACATACAGTGTTAAGGCGATCATCACCAATCCCAGTATCCTGGCAAACCAATCCAGTGCCTTACCCGTATCTCTCAAAGAAAACAGGAGGATGGCTATCCCCGCGCTGATGATCGCGCCAATTACAGGTCTGTCGATGGCCTGATCTAATGGAAAGAGAATATTGAAACCCAGTCCGGCCCCGGCAATATTACCAATATTGAACGCGAGTCCTCCCAATACGATCAATATCGACAGCAAATGACCCAGTCCCGGCATTAGCTTATTTGAAATTTCCTGCGCGGGCAATTCTGCAACGGCTACAATCCGCCAGATGTTTAATTGAGCAGCGATATCCAATAAAATGGATATAAGAATCACAAACCCGAAACTGGCCAGCAACTGCTGCGTGAATACCGTTGTCTGGGTGATGAACCCGGGTCCAATGGCGGAAGTGGCCATCAGAAAAGCCGCTCCGGCAATGGCAGAATATTTTTTTCCTGTTGTCATGAAACGTACGTCAATAAGATTTGCATCATCGCGATGGTGACTTTACCTGAATGCCTTCGGCTTCGAGCGACTGACGAATGGTGCGGGCGAACCCGACGGCATGCAACCCATCGCCATGAATACAGATTGACTCAGCAATTATCGGAATTAACCGGCCATCAACAGATCTGACCATATTCTCTTTCAGCATTGACAATACCTGTTGACATGCCTGCTGATGATCGGTAATCAATGCATCCGGGCTGCTTCTCGGAGTCAGAGAGCCGTCCGGTTGATAGGTTCTGTCGGCAAATACTTCGTGTACGAATGTAAGCCCCACCTTGTTCGTTAAACCGGCCATGATACTTCCGCTCAGTCCGTAAATGAGCAAGCCATCATCGCAGGTTTTTACGGCGTCCAGGATGGCAAGCGACAGCTCCGGATCCCTGGCAGCCCGATTATACAAAGCACCGTGTGGCTTTACATGCGTTAACCTTACTTTGAATTCCTTACAAACCTCCATCAGGCTTTGAACCTGTTCAATGATGATGGAAGGAATATCATTGATAGAAATCGTTTTGCCCAGCAGATCTGTTCTTCCAAAATTTTTCCGGTCGGGATAAGATGGATGGGCTCCGATGGATACCTGGTGACTAATAGCGAGTTCAATTGTCTTTCTCGTCGATTCTTTATCACCAGCATGTCCGCCACAAGCGATATTTGCCGAGCTTATCCAGGACATGAGCGCAGCATCATTGTCCATTCCTTCTCCCATATCGGCATTCAAATCGACTGTCAGCATACCAACTGCTTTAATCGGTCCATGCAGGATCTTTGCAAAACAGTGAGATCACGTTTTTGTGACTGAAGCAAGGCTTCTGCGTATTCCATCGAGATTCTGCTGAACTGGATGGTATCACTGGGTCTTAATTGCGCCAGTTTGGGTAAGTGCGCGGAAATAACATGTGCAATTCGTGGATAGCCTCCGGTAGTTTGGTGATCGGCCATCAGTATTACCAACTGGCCGCTGGGAAGCAACTGTATCGTTCCGAAGCTGACCCCTGATGAAATCATTTCGAGCGGTTTTTGCAATTGAAGAGAAGCCCCTTTAAGCTGATACCCCATCCTGTCTGAAGAGGGGTGCACCAGGAAACTTTCATTGATCAGGTCTTCGCGGGATTCTTTCGTCAGCCGCGAGAATTCATGTCCTTCAGTAATATATATATCGTGCGGATGTTCGTAGACTTTTTGTACATCGGCTCGCCAGTGTAAAGCGGCCATATCCTGGTTTTCTTTGATCCAGGCCGGGAAATACAGCCTGCTTTCCCTGGAGAAGAGGCGGTCCATTTTTTCCAGTCTCCGCCCCAGGTATCCTCCAGCATGGGCTTTCAAATTTGTACTGTAACTGTTCAGCCATTTCTCTACTTCAAATCCTCCATGCAGGGCCAGATAACACCTGCCTCCGGAACGGAGTCCGTCGAAATGCAAGGCCGTATTATTTCTTACTACAATGGGTTGCCAAACCGGTATCGGAATACCGTCCAGCATCGGCGTAAAATCGCTGCCGCAAATACTGATCAAAGAGGTTTGTTCGAACAACAACTGAGGGCCGGGAAAATGGATTTCCAGTACGGCCTCATCCGGGGGATTGCCGACCAGCAAATTGGCTACTTGTGCGGCGTACCGATCCATTACTCCGCCCGGGTTGATGCCCCATTTGCTGAAACCAAATCGACCAGTATCCTGGATAGTTTCCAACAGACCCGGTTTTAAAACAAGGATGGACATTCGGTTGAGTTGTTACTTGAATAATAGAATTGTCGGATCGATGTTCCTCCCGATTCATGATATCAGGGAAAGATACTCATCCTTTTTAATGGAATAGAATTCAACCATGTCGCCGGCTTTCAAAGGTACGGGTACCGCATCACTGGTATTGAAAAACTTAAAAGGGGTTATTCCAATGATATTCCAGCCTCCCGGACCTTCAAACGGATAAATGCCGGTCTGGCTTCCTGCGATGGCCACGCTGCCTGCCTTGACCGTTGCCGGTTTCTGTTTTCTCGCTGTTATCAATGCAGGCGGAACTTCTCCAAGATAAGGGAAGCCCGGCAGGAACCCGATCATGTATACTCTGTAGGAAACCGAGAGGTGCATCTGAACAATTTCATCCATGGAAAGCCCCAGGCGGTCTGACAACTCAACCATATCTGTTCCGAATGCAGGGTCGTAACAGACCGGAATTCGGTGAAAAGCAGCATCCGGAACAAAATCGGGATCGGCTTTTTCACAGGCTTCCACCAGTCGCTCCTTTACCCATTGATGGGGCGAAACTGCCTGGCTTTTCAGCGAAACCTGTATCGGATCGTAGTAAACTGTTACCGTGGAATAGGCCGACACGATGTCTTTAATGCCTGTAAACGGATAGCGGGTCAGTTGATTGGCCACGGATAATACCAAATTATTAATGCCCGGATCAATAACTGCTCCCAGTTCCACGGTCATGGCCGAATCACCGACAGAGAAAATCGAATATGAGTTGTTCAATTCCAGCAAGATTTGACTTGATTAAACCAACAGATGCCAGCCACAAAACACGCGTTAAATTATTGGAAATTTGGTAATAATCAGGGCTTTTTCTGCCGTTGGACGGGTGTACCAATTTGTTGCTTTCGCCGTTATACACTAAAATTGCACGCCGAGAGGCCTGTAAAAAACCATTGATATATAGAGTATGGCGAAGAATTTATTGATTGTGGAGTCACCTGCGAAAGCTAAAACCATCGAAAAGATTCTGGGTAAGGATTTTCAGGTGAAGAGTTGTTTTGGACATATCCGAGACCTTGAAAAAGCCGGAATGGGCATCAACCTGGAGAAGAATTTTGAGCCTACATATATTGTATCGGAGGGCAAGGAAAAAGTAGTTCGGGAACTCAAGGATCTCGCCCGGAAATCAAACGAAGTATGGCTGGCAACGGATGAGGACCGCGAAGGAGAAGCCATCAGCTGGCACCTCTGCGAAGTGCTGGGTCTCGATCCGCTTAAAACCAAAAGGATCGTTTTCCATGAAATTACCAAGCCCGCCATCAAATCGGCAGTAGACAATCCCAGGACTGTAGACATGAATCTCGTGATGGCCCAACAGGCCCGCCGGGTGCTGGATCGTATTGTGGGCTTTGAACTGAGCCCTGTTTTATGGCGTAAAATAAGCATGCGTAATAACCTCAGCGCCGGCCGTGTTCAGAGTGTGGCCGTTCGACTGATCGCCGAGAGAGAAAGAGAGATAAACGCTTTCACGGCTACCAGCCATTTTAAAATTGAAGCTTATTTTACCGCAAAAGATGTAAGTGACAAACCGGTTACTTTTTTAGCAGAAGGGAAAAAACAAAACAGTGCGGAAGATGCTGAATCGTTTCTGCAAAGTTGTACCGGTGCCCAATATACGGTAAACGACATCCAGGTAAAGCCTGCAAAGAAATCACCTGCTCCCCCCTTTACCACTTCTACTTTACAACAGGAGGCCTCGCGCAAACTGGGCTATGGCGTTAGCAGAACGATGCTGCTGGCCCAAAAGCTGTATGAAAGTGGTAAGATCACATATATGCGTACCGACAGTGTGAACCTGAGTAATACGGCCCTGGCCGACCTTACCAATACCATCAAGTCGATGTACGGGGAAGAATACCACCAGTTCCGCAAGTTCAAAAACAAAAACGAGAGCGCACAGGAAGCACACGAAGCCATTCGCCCCACTTATATGGAGAATACCACCGTAGAAGATGCGGATTGCAAAAAACTGTACGAACTGATCTGGAAGAGAACCATGGCCTGCCAGATGGCCGATGCTGAATTGGAAAGAACCACCGCTAAAATCGGTATATCCACCAATAAAGAGGAATTGACAGCGCAGGGTGAGGTACTTAAATTCGACGGTTTCCTGAAAGTATACCGCGAGGACCGCGACGATGATGACCTGGCAGAAGAAGAACAGGAAGGCATGCTGCCGCCTTTATCTGTAGGGCAGAAACTTCCCCTCAACGAAATGAAAGCAGTGGAAAGATTCAGTCGCCCTGCCCCCCGCTACACAGAAGCATCACTGGTGAAAAAACTCGAAGAGCTGGGCATTGGAAGACCTTCCACCTACGCTCCTACTATTTCTACCATTCTGAAAAGAGGATACGTAGAAAAAAGAGATAAGGAAGGCGTTCGCAGGGAATACAGGGTCTTCGTGATGAAGAAAGACAATATTCAAAAGCTGACTGAAAGCGAAAATACAGGCGCGGAGAAATCAAAACTGTTTCCGACCGACCTTGGTCTGGTTGTTACCGATTTCCTCAAGCAGTATTTTGATGATATCATGGATTATAGTTTCACTGCCCGTATTGAAGAGGAATTTGATGAGGTGGCCGAGGGAAAAATGAAGTGGAACAAGATGATTTCCGATTTCTACAAGCCTTTCAAAAAGGATGTGGAGAATACCATTGAAACGGCGGAAAGAGCCAAAGGAGAACGGGAACTGGGAATTGATCCGGCCTCCGGCAAAAGGGTGATCGCCCGTATGGGCAGATTCGGACCGATGGTTCAGATCGGGGAATCTAATAACGAAGAAGAGAAACCGCATTTCGCAGCCTTGAAACGAGACCAGAGTATCGAAACCATTACGCTTGAAGATGCACTGGATCTTTTCAAACTTCCGATGGCATTGGGAGAATATGAGGGTCAGGATGTATCCGTGAATGCCGGTAGGTTCGGTCCGTATATCAAATTCGGAGAGCAGTTTATATCCATTCCGAGGGGTGAAGATCCGTTGGAAGTTAATATGGATCGGGCCATCGAGCTGATCAAGGAAAAACAACTGGCAGATGCTCCTATCGCGCAATACGAAGGGAAGCCGGTAACCAAGGGTAAAGGTCGTTTTGGTCCTTATATTAAATGGAACGATATGTTCATCAACGTTCCGAAACGCTACAATTTTGATGATCTCAGCAAGTCGGATATCGACGAACTGATCGAGGCCAAGGTCAAGAAAGAAGCGAACCGCTTTATTCAACAATGGCCGGAAGAAAAAATTTCCATTGAAAATGGTCGTTGGGGGCCCTTCATCCGTTTCAATAAAAAAATGTTGAAGATTGGTCGAAAAGCCGACGACAGCAAATATACTGCCGAGGAACTGACCAGTATCCCGGTTGAGGAAATCAAGAATATGATTGAGGCCCAGGTGCCAGGTGCTTTCACTAAAAAGGTGAAAGCTGCGGCGGCCAAAAAAGCCACTCCCAAAAAAGCCGCCACCAAAGCTGCTGCAACGAAGAAAAAAGCTGCGAAAAAAGGAAAGTGATTTTTCCGTGACTGTTAAATTGTCCCGGTTATCCTGTAAAAAGTATGCATGCTTCATCTGAAATACCAGCTCAGCCCTGAGGAATATTTTGAATTCAACTATTTCACGATGTGGTCCGCACCCCACCGGCTGCAGTATCGTATCTCCTATTACTTCAAAATCCTGCTGCTTTACCTGGCTGTTGCTGTTTTGTACATCTCCGTGAAGAAATCGCACAATCGCTGGGTCGACCTGGTCGTTTTTGGCGTGGTGGCCATCGCCTATTTTTCTTTGATCCCTTTTTTGATCCGCCGCTCCATCCGGAAGAGAACGGAAAACCTGCTGAGGCAACCGGAAAACCAGCACATCATCGGTGATTGTGAAGTGATTTTGCAGGATACCGGAATTTTAGACCGAGATGACAAATCGGAAACATTCTATAAATGGGAAGGAATTGTGAAAAGAGCAGAGACGCCCCGCAGTTATTTTTTATATACGAATTCACACCATGCCATCGTTATCCCTAAAAGGACCCTTCAGGGAAAAAGTGATCAACAGGAACTGAATCGTTTGCTGGATGCACATCTTCCCCTGGATGCAGACCTCTAAAACCCGTACCGGTTGAACTTTTGTGGAAATGTGGAAAATAAACCGGCGCGCATTTTTAATCAATAGCCGATATTGACGATGCAAATTGCATCGTAATCCACGGTTCAATTTTGAAATGCATGGAAGAAAACAAAGAAATCACTGCCTTATTTCAATTGATCGATGATCCTGATGAAGAAGTCTTTGGCGCGGTGTCGAGCCGCATCGTCGACTATGGAAAAGGCATCATTCCAAACCTGGAAAATCTCTGGGAAAATACCATCAGTGAAGGAACGCAGGAAAGAATTGAATTGCTCATTCATCGGTTACACTTTCGCGATCTCTGCGAAGAAATGTCTGAATGGAACAGAAACGCACACCAGGATTTACTGACCGGCGCCTTGCTGGTAGCCAGGTTTCAATATCCCGAACTCAGTAAAGGGGATGTATACCAGGATGTAGAAAAACTGCGCAAGAATATCTGGCTCGAACTAAATAGTTACCTCACTCCGCTGGAACAGATCAATGTACTGACCAGTATCCTGTACAACTATTTCAATTTACGCGGAGGGGAAGTCAATTACCAGCAAACAGATGAATTCCTGATACATAAGCAACTCGAAACCAAGAGAGGCAACAGTATCGCCAATGGAATATTGTACCTTATTTTAAGTGAATTGCTTGACGTGCCGGTTAAAGCGGTGAACATTCCCCGACAATTTGTATTGGGATATTTCAAAGCAGAATACAATCTCGAAAGACTCACTGAAAATCCTCTTTATAAAACAGAATTTTTTATTGACCCCCTGAGTGGTCATGTGTTCACCCATAAAGACGTAGAGAACTATTTTAAAAGAATCAACGTCCCCGCCATTTCTTCTTATTTTAAACCGATCAGCAACAAACGAATCATACAGATCCTGCTGGAAGAGTTTGGAAAATGTTTCAGCAGTGAAAAGCAACGTTACAAACAGGAAGAGATCAAACAACTCATCGAGCTGATCACCGAATAATCAACCCTCTGTTCAACTTCGATCAAAAGGTCGGATAATTGTCAGCGGTAGAGGGTTCGCTTAACGCGCCAAATATTATCTACCTTTCCGTATGTTTTCAAGAAACAAGAAAGACGAACCACCACCGGACTGGGCGAGTTTTTTTACCAGTGAAGCTTACCAACGATTTATTCAAATAGTAGAAGACTACTTCCAATCGCAAAACTTCGAATATGCCATTTCAGATGCTACCGTTGAAGTGAACGATGAGCGGTTCGGAGCAGAAAGCCTTGGCCTGCAGAATATCGCACAATCCTGCCACCAGTTCCCACCGGAAGAATGGCGCGAAATAGTGAAAAATCATTTCGACGGAATGCAACGCATCAATGCATTCCAGGAAGAATTCGACGCGAAAGCGCATGATTTCGACTATGCCAGACCATTTTTGGCAGTACGGCTCTATCACGAATCTTACGTAGAACAGGTAGAAGATTATTTGGGCATCGGCCAATATATCGCCGACGATATCTATAGTGCGCTTGTTTTCGATTTGCCGGAATCCATCACCAATGTAAGACCTGAGCAGGCCATCCTCTGGAATAAAACCAATGAAGAATTGTTTGAGATTGGCGTCAGGAATATTTTTAACAATTATCCCTTTGATATTACCGAGGATACCCTGGATAATATCCGGTTCCTGTTGATCAATGAGGAACATTTTTATACGGGTAATGTACTCTTCGCGATGGATGAATACCCGATACTGAATGGTCGTTGTGGTTCACTTGTAAGTATACCCACCCGTCATACCATCATTTTTTATCCAATTGAAAATAAGGAAGTGCTGGAGGCCATTCGCATCCTTGCTCCTGTCATCAGGAAAATGAATGAAGAGGGGCCGGGATCCATCAACCCGAAATTATATTGGTATAACAATAATGAGCTCATCGATATTCCTTATGAACTGGAAGATGAAAAGCTGGAGATTTCTCCACCCGAAGCATTCATTGATCTTCTTGATCAATTGGAAGACAAAGCTGAGGACTGATTCCCTTTTCGAAAAATAAAAAAGCCCCTTGATGAAGGGGCTTTCTGTTATGATACGTTCACAAATTACAACGTCAGGGTCCAGCCATCGCGATAATTTCTCTTCACAAACTGATTGGCATCGTCGAAGTTGGTAATCTTCATATTTTTCGCATCCCACAGAAGTCGTTTTCTTCCCAGGTATTTATCATTCCATCCTTTTCCATTCGGGTTACGCATCAGGAAGCTGCGGATGGCGAGGTTACCGATCAGGATACTTTCTGTGAAAGGTCCGGCGAATTCGAAAGGAGAACTGGTTACCCCTTTTCCGTAGCCATCGATGCAGGCGTTTACCCACTGCACATAGTGTCCTTCCGGTACGCGCTTGATGGTTTCCGGTGGCAGGCTTTCTTTCATGCGGGTGGTAGGCAGCAGGCGTGGATTGGCTCCATAGCAGTCTGCCAGGAGTTTACCTTTGGTGCCGATAAACAATACCCCACCATCCCAGTTGCCGAATGCTTCATCGGGCAACAGTTCGTCCGGTCTTTGCGGCAGCAGGCCACCATCATGCCAGGACACTTTGATATTACCTTTTCCATCTTTCCTTGGGTAGGTCAGGTGTATGATGGAAGAAGGAGGACAGCTATCAGGGTTAGCGGAATCATTCCACATTTCCTTCCAGATCGTGGCTACGCTGGCTTCCACATCCGTTGGATAATCGATCGGGAGACAGCGGAACACCGGGTCCATGATATGGCAGGCCATATCACCCAGGGCGCCGGTTCCGAAGGCCCACCATCCTCTCCAGTTAAATGGCAGGTAGGCGGGATTGTAATCGATCATTTGTGCAGGACCAATCCACAGATCCCAGTTCAGTTCCGAAGGCACATCGAACTTCCCTGAAGGGGTGGGGATACCTTGAGGCCATACCGGTCGGTTGGTCCAGCATTCTACTTTATACACATCGCCGATCAGGCCGGCATTGATCAGTTCCTGGGTTCTTCTGACACCATCGCCACTTCCCCCCTGGTTACCCATCTGCGTTACCACTTTGTATTTCTTGGCCGCCTGGGTAAGGATACGCGCTTCGTAGATATCGTGCGTAAGTGGCTTTTGGGTGTAAACATGTTTGCCTAATTGCATCGCCGCGAGGGTTGCCACCGCATGGGTATTGTCCGGTGTGGAAATCGAACAGGCATCTATGTTATTTTTTTCCTTGTCGAGCATTTCCCTGAAATCTTTGTAGTATCTCGCTTTGGGAAAACGTTCTCTTGATTTTTTAGATTGTCGGTCGTCAACATCGCACAAAGCCACGATATTGGCTTTCGGGCTTTTGGAGAATTCAAACAGATCGCTCTCACCTTTTCCGCCGACACCGATACCGGCAATATTTAATTTATCGCTTGGCGCGATATAACCAGGGCCTCCCAAAACATGTCTGGGTACAATAAAAAATCCGGCGGCAGCCAGGGAGCTGTTACGAATAAAATCCCGCCTGGATCGGTTGCTGTGCTTGTTCTTTTTCATTTTTTGATGAGTATTTGTTTAAACGCGAATACGCGAATTATACGAATTATACGAATTATGCGAATTATACGAACACTGAAAACGCAGAGGCTGCTCTCGCTTACGCTTCCGCTCTCTCAGTTTCTATTTCCCTTTTCTCTTTCCCTTTCTCTTTCCCTTTCTGTTTCTCTTTCTCTTTCCGCTCTCGCTCCCACTCCCGCTCCGTTCACCGCTCCCACTCCGTTCACCGCTCCCGCTCTCATAATGTCAGTTCTCCCCATCCCTCCCTGTAAGTTCTTTTTACGTACTGGTTGGCGGGTTCGAAGTTGGTTATTTTCATGTTTTTTCCATCCCACAATAATTGTTTGCGGCCGGGGAAATCATTTTTCTCTTTATGGAAAAAGCTGCGGACCGCCAGGTTACCCATTAACACGGTTTCAGTCAGCGGGCCGGCGATATCGAAATTGGAACTGGTATAGGCTCCGTATCCTTTTTTGCAGGCATCGGTCCATTGTTTCTGGTGTCCTTCGGATCCACCGGGTACAAAAGGTTGTTTGGAAGCCGGCAGCTTTACTTCTTTCATCAGTTTGGTAGGAAGAAGTGTTGGATTGCGACCAAAAAGACCGGCCATTAATTTACCCTTGGTGCCTTCGAACAGAATACCACCATCCCATTCTCCGAATTTTTCATCCGGCAGCAGTTCTTTGGGCCGTTTCGGAAGCAGTCCGCCGTCGTACCAAACCATTTCTACCGGAACCATCGATCCGCGTGCCGGGAACTGAATATGAATTTTGGATGATAAAGGATAACTGTCTGTGTAAATGACTTCCTGGAAGAAGCCCGTATAGGTACGCGTAACGCTGCACTCCACAGCGGTAGGATACCCCAGTTTTAAAGCACGGAAGGGAACATCTATGAAGTGACAACCCATATCACCCAGTGAGCCTGTTCCGAAGTCGGTCCAGCCTCTCCAGATTGCCGGCAGGTAAATAGGATTGAAATCACGCATAGGTGCGGTGCCCAGCCAAAGGTTCCAGTCCAGCTCTTTGGGAATGTCGAATTTTCCCACAGGTGTTGGAATTCCCTGTGGCCAGGTTGGGCGGTTGGTCCAGACGTGTACCGTATGAACATCACCGATCAATCCGTCCTGTATCCAGGTTTCCACATTCCTGGTATCATCGCCACTGCTTCCCTGGTTTCCCATTTGAGTGACCACTTTGTATTTGCGGGCAGCTTCCGTCAGGATCCTGGCCTCGTAAATATCATGGGTGAGTGGTTTTTCCACATATACATGTTTGCCCATTTTCATCGCCGTGAGTGCGGCTACGGCATGCATGTGATCGGGTGTGGTGACTATAACAGCATCAATATTTTTATTTTCTTTCTCCAGCATTTCGCGGAAATCGCGGTAATAAGGGGCCTGTGGCCACTTCTTCCGGGCATTAACTGCCATGCGATCATCTACATCGCAAAGAGCTACGATATTTTCGGCTCCTTTGTTGAAGGCATAAGGGAGGTTTACTTCCGCCTTGCCTCCTACGCCGATGCCGGCTATATTCAGTTTATCGCTCGGAGCCGTAAATCCACGGCCCAGCACATGACGCGGTACAATGAAAATTCCCGCTGTCGCAATGGATGCATCACGAATGAATTTCCTTCGGGAGGATGATTTCCTTTTTTCAGATGGCATAACAAATCAATTCTGGTGACAAAATTCAGTACTCGTTTCTCAAACGAGTTCAGCTTCCAGGCTGATAGAAGCATTCAGCACTTTACTGACCGGGCAATTGGCTTTTGCATCGTCGGCGCATTCCTTGAATTTTGCTGCATCAATACCCGGTACTTTCGCCTTCAGCTTGATATTGGAACTGGTGATTCCCTTGGCCGGATCCAATTCAACTGTGGCGGTAGCTTCCAGGGATTCGGCGGTGAAACCGGCCGCACCCAGCACAAAACTGAGTTTCATGGCGAAGCAACCCGCATGAGCGGCCGCAATCAATTCTTCGGGATTGGTATAAGTACCATCTTCAAAACGGGATTTGAAATCATATTTTGTATTGCTCAGGACTTTACTTTGCGAGGTCAGCGTACCATTTCCTTCTTTTCCTGACCCATTCCAAATTGCAGTGGCTGTACGTTTCATGAATAGTATTTTATTTTTGTGAAAAATAATTCAATGACGATTAACTGGGATGATTTTGAAAAAATTGATATTCGTGTCGGAACGATCACGGAAGTTAGTGATTTTCCAAAAGCAAAAAAGCCCTCCTATCAATTAAAAATTGATTTTGGAGAATTGGGAGTAAAACAATCGAGTGCGCAGATCACGACCTTCTATAAAAAAGAACAACTGGTAGGCAAACAAGTGGTAGCTGTTGTAAATTTTCCGCCCAAACAGATCGCCAATTTTTTCAGTGAATGCCTGGTATTGGGGGTTTATACTGATAAAAAAGATGTAGTTTTATTACAGCCGGATCAGAAAGTGGAAAACGGTTGGAAAATCGGTTGACACCGGCCCCCTTCCCTTGATGGAAATTTTCCATACATATTACCAGTCACCGGTTGGTGTTATCCGCGTGTCGGGTACCGAACATTATATTACTGAAATGAGTTTTATTGATAATGTTCAGCATCTTCCGGTGACCAGTTCCACTCATGCACTTCCTCCATCTATCATATCTGCCATCGAACAACTGATTCGCTATTTCAACGGCGAACTCCGGCAATTTGATTTTCCCATTCAACAGGAAGGCACTGAGTTCCAGCAAAAGGTCTGGAATGAATTAAGCCAGATCGGATACGGCAAAACCATCAGTTATCTCGACCTGGCCAAAAAACTGGGAGATCCAAAAGTGATTCGAGCCGCGGCTTCTGCCAATGGGAAAAACCAGATAGCCATCGTAGTCCCCTGTCACCGGGTGATCGGTTCACGAAATGACCTGGTAGGCTATGCAGGTGGTTTATGGCGAAAAAAATGGCTGCTGGATCATGAAAATAAAATCGCACACGGGGTACAGACACTTTTCTGAGTAAAGTAAATTTAATGAGCCAATTCACTAATTTGCCGCAACGGATGCAGGTAACCCTGCTGCTGATCATAGCTGAAAAAATATACTGATGGTATTTAAAGCACTCTTGGTGAAAGAACTGGATAATGGACAATTTGAAAGATCCATTGTTGAACGACACATCGATGAACTTCCACCCGGGGATGTGATTATCCGGGTAAAATATTCCGCACTCAACTACAAAGACGCCCTTTCTGCCACCGGCAATAAGGGCATAACCAGAAAGTTTCCTCATACTCCTGGCGTTGATGCGGCCGGTGTGGTAGAATTAAGTCGTCATTCCAGTTTTGCGGCCGGGGATGAAGTAATTGTAACCGGCTATGATTTGGGCATGAATACACCCGGCGGATTCGGTCAGTTTATTCGAGTACCGGTAGGCTGGGTCGTTCGAAAACCTCATCACTTTACCTTGCGCGAATCGATGGTAATAGGAACGGCGGGTATCACTGCCGGTGCTGCGCTCTACAAAATGGAATTAATGGGCATGCAACCTGCTAACGGACCGATTGTTGTTACCGGCGCCACCGGTGGTGTGGGCAGCCTGGCTATTGCCATCCTTTCCACTGCAGGCTATGAAGTGATCGCCGTAAGCGGAAAGGATCATGCGCTTGAATATGTACAACATCTCGGAGCAAAAAAAATACAGCCGCGCAGTTGGGTAAATGACCAGTCTGGCAAGGCGCTCCTCCGATCGCAATGGGCAGGCGCCATCGACACCGTAGGAGGAAATACACTCGCCACGCTGTTAAAAGGTTGTCAGCTGGAAGGCTGCGTAGCCAGCACCGGCCTGGTTTCCTCTCCCAAACTGGAAACTACAGTATATCCGTTTATATTGAACGGCGTGAGCCTGATCGGCATCGGGTCTGCGGAAATGCCCATCCACCTGAAAGAATTGCTGTGGCATAAGCTGGCCAAAGAATGGAATGTAAAAGATAAACTACAGGCGATTGTAAAAGAAGTCTCTCTCGAAGAACTGAATGATAAGTATATCGACAGTATATTACAGGGAAATACCATGGGCCGTGTGGTGGTGAACCTGGGCGAATAAAAAAAAGTAGTCAATCCTCAACATACATTTATAAATTATGTATACACCCGATTCAAACCGGTATCAATCGATTCCTTACAACAGGTGCGGAAATTCTGGTTTGCTGTTACCGGCTATATCGCTGGGACTATGGCATAATTTCGGTTCCGTGGATGTGTTTGAAAATGGCCGGGCAATCGTTCGCCGGGCATTCGACAGAGGGGTCACTCACTTTGACCTGGCCAATAACTACGGGCCGGAGCCGGGATCTGCCGAAGAGAATTTTGGAAAGATTCTTCAGCAGGATTTTCCCGGGCATCTTCGCGATGAACTGATCATTTCCACCAAGGCCGGCTATCGGATGTGGCCCGGCCCCTACGGCGAATGGGGTTCCAGGAAATACCTGTTGTCAAGCCTCGACCAGAGTTTAAAAAGAATGAAGCTGGATTACGTGGATATATTCTATTCGCACAGACCCGATCCCAATACTCCGATGGAAGAAACGATGCGCGCGCTCGACCATGCTGTGAGAAGCGGGCGGGCACTGTATGCAGGAATTTCCAATTACTCTGCCGCTGAGTCAAAACAGGCTATTGAAATATTGAAAAGCCTGGGTACACCCTGTCTTATACACCAGCCCAAATATTCTATGTTTGAAAGATGGGTGGAAGATGGTTTATTAAAAGTACTGGAAGATAACGGTGTGGGCTGTATACCTTTTTCTCCCCTGGCCCAGGGCTTGCTGACCAACAAATACCTGAAGGGAATTCCGGAAGATTCACGCGCTGCCAAATCCAGCGGCCACCTGCAGGTAGCGGAAGTTACCCCTGAGAAAATCGAGAAAGTGAAAAAGTTAAATGCCCTGGCAGAATCCAGAGACCAGTCTTTGGCACAAATGGCTATTGCCTGGCTGTTGAAAGATAAGAGAATTACGACCGTACTGATTGGCGCCAGCTCGGTGGCTCAGTTAGACAATAATCTTGATAGCCTGAACCGCCTGTCGTTCAGAGACCAGGAACTGGAGGAGATTGAAAAAATACTGCGGTCCTGAACTTATAGCCTGGTATCGTGTTTGAACAGAATATTTAAACAACTATTCCATGAGAACACAAACCTTATCCCTGGTGATCGTCATTTCGATTCTGGCAGCTTGTAATGGAGCTCCCCGGAAATCAGCCGAATCCTCTCCAACTGCTGCCACAGCCTCCCTCCCTGTTGATTCTACCAAACTCAACGGCGCCTGGCAGTTGCGATTGATCGATGGAATACGGGATTCCTTCCAGGTTCTGTTTCCAGGCAAAAATCCCTTTGTCAGTTTTGCTGTTTCCGAAAAAAGGGTCTCGGGTAATTCCGGCTGCAACTCATTTGGCGGTGAGTTTACCCTCGAAGGAAGCAGGTTGATTTTCGATAAACCAATGGCCATGACAAAAATGTTCTGCCAGGGTAATGGAGAGAATGTATTTGTAACCAACCTGCAAAGAGTGCGCTCTTATCAGATTATAAGAGATACCACCTTGCAGTTGATGTCGGGAGACACGGTAATCATGAGTTTTGATAAATCACATACTCCTTAATGCATGCGATCATTCTACCGTTTTATTGGCGCCGGCATCGGTTTGTTCGGGCTGATTGTACAATACTACCTGATCATTAAACCAGTGTCTGAAGCTTCCCTGTTCGTTTCTGAAACGATCCGATTTTTAAGCTTCATGACGATATGGTCAAACATAGTGGTAACTGCAGCTTTCCTGGTGCCGTTGCTGGCACCCCGGTCGGGAGCAGGACAGTACCTGCAGCGACCGACCATAGAAGCGGCTATTACGGTCTATATCTTCATTGTAATGCTGGTGTATCATTTTTTCCTGGCCAAAGTATGGAATCCCCAGGGCTGGCAGAAAGTTGTCGATATTACATTACACTATATTGTTCCTCTGCTGTATCTGTTCTATTGGATATTGTTCTCTCAGAAAGCAGGTCTTCGGTATATACATACGGTTTACTGGTTGCTGTACCCGGCCGTTTATGTCGTCTATTCATTACTCAGGGGTGCCATTACCGGTTTATACCCTTATTATTTTGCAGATGTTGCCGTGTTGGGTTATCCTGTTGCCATGAGAAATATGCTGCTGGTGATCATTGCTTACTGGCTCGTGGGCATGATACTGGTGATGCTGACGCGTTTGATCCCGGCGTTTCCGAATCGATCGGCCACCCGGCAAGGATAAGTGCTGAAAAAATCCTTACCAGGGAAAGCAACATACAGACCTTCATTTTCGGTTGTACATGCCTGTCAGACTACATTTCTGACTGTTCGAAGGAAAAAGACCAACTAAAAATATCCTGATTTCACTTTTTCAATTCCTTACCGGAAAAAGCCAGCGGCAACAAATGGGTGGCTTTGTCGATAACAAAAACAGCTCCTTCGAGTCCGGCCAGTATGAGCCGGATGGGATGCTGCGTTCTTTCTTCGAATTCCTGCAGGGCCTGGCGACACATGCCACAGGGTGAGATGGGATAATGACCGTCGTTATGTTCGTTCTGATAACTGATGGCCATAGTAGTGATGGGCATTTCGGGAAACTGTGTGGCAGCAGAAGACAACAGGGTTCTCTCTGCGCAGATGCCCACCGGATAGGAAGCATTTTCCTGGTTGGTGCCCAGGATTATCTTTCCATTTATGAGGCGGGCAGCTGCTCCCACCCTGAACTTTGAATAAGGCGCATAAGCAATTTGTGTGGCTTCCCTGGCAAGGCGAAGCAACTCCTGGTCCGAGGAATCCAGCTGCTGAATGGAATCGTATTGATCGTAGGAAAAGTTGAAATCTTTTCTGCTCATCCCGGGTTGGTTTGTGACTGATAAAAAAATCCTTTCTGTGAAAGAAAGGATTTAAAGTTAAGACATTTGAAGCGATCGGTTAATGTATGATGCTGAACAGGCGGTTCCAGCGAATACCCTTACCGTAACTCAGCCAGATCATGCCGGCTTCTCCCACAATATGATCTTCGGGAACAAAGCCCCAGAATCTGCTGTCCTGCGAACGGTGCCGGTTATCGCCCATCATCCAGTAATAATCCATCTTGAACGTATATGATTTTGCTTCCTTTCCATTGATGAAAATCTTTCCCTCTTTTTCCTCCCAGGTATTATTTTCGTAAACCTGTATCGCCCTCTTATAAAAAGCGATATTCCGGGTGGTTAATGGAATTTCCACTCCTTTTTTGGGTATCCAGAGCGGTCCGAAATTATCTATGCTCCAGTTAGCCACGGTGGTATCTCTGGGGAAGATACGGTAGTCGAATCCGGTCGCCAGGTCGCGATGAATTTCACCGGCCTTTACTCCCGGGATTTTTTTGATGATCTCATATTCCTGTATGCTGAGATTGATGCGATAAGTAAAGCCCGATACATTCTGGAAATCCGATTCCCTGTCGGTCATTTTCAGACTGATCCCTTCTCCTTCGAGTTCCTCTACTGTCAATTCGCGGGTGGCCGGTACGATATAATCTATCGCGGAGGTGGGCGATACAAAAGCCGGTTGACCATTGACAAAAAGATAGCTGTCCTTTATTTCGATGGTGTCTCCGGGTATGCCCACACATCGCTTGATATAATTCTCCCGTTTATCTACGGGTCTTGTCATGATGGTGTAGTCAGGGCTTTCCCATACATCCGCTCTTGCCTTCTGCTCTGCGATGGCGCTGAGTTGCCGGGGATCTGCAATCTGGCTTTTTAACTGGGCCATATAGTATTGCTTCCGGTCTTCCAGGATATCATAATAGGGTAATTCGGAATCATACTCTTTGGTCAGTGTGTCACCGGCTGGGAAATTAAACACCACTACATCATTTCTTTTCACCGGATGTGCAAACCAACGGGTGTAGGGAATATGAATCAGTTCGGAGTAGGACTTTGTTTTCAGAACCGGAATGGTATGATGAACAAAAGGAATAGCCAGTGGCGTATTCGGGATCCGCGGGCCGTAACTGAACTTGCTTACAAAAAGGAAATCATTAACCAGCAGGGTTTTCTCCATGGATCCTGTTGGAATGGTGTAAGCTTCGAAAACAAATGTTCGGATAAGCGTAGCTGCTACAACGGCAAAAACACCGGCATCGATCCATTCGCGGGTAACCGATTTTTTGTGTTTTTTTACTATTTCAGTTCCGAGAAATTTATCGGTTTTATTAAATCCCAGGTAAGGCATATAGAGTGGGGCGCCGAGTGAGGCGGCAGTATGTTGCCAGAACCTGAATTTGCCGAATGGCTTTACAAACTCGATGAAAATACCAAGGGTGATGAACCAGCCAACGACTGGAATGAACTGCCAGAAAAACCAGTGTTTGGGCCTGCCGGAAATCTCCTGCATTACCCAGGTGTTGTAAAACGGTACCAGGGCCTTCCATCCGGGAACGCCGGCTTTTTTAAACATGCCAAACAAACCCGGTGCGGGCAGTATGACCAGCAAGAAGGATATCAGGATTACAACAAATAACTCGCTTTGTGCCATTTAACTCATTTTAAAGTGGGCCAAAAATACCATAATAATTCCCAAACTGCGATGCCGGCCAGCCCTATTTGCAAAAAAACAACCAGCTGATTTTTGAGTTTTTCCGGCATACACATAGACCCTATATTTGTCGGTATAAGTGTTATTTTGTTACAGAAACCATGAATTTTTTCAGCATAAGTGATATTGAGAATCTGACGAATATCAAAGCGCATACCATTCGTATTTGGGAGCAACGCTATGGGCTCTGCTTTTCCAAAAGAAAGGATAGCAGTCACCGGTACTATGATGCTGAGGATCTTAAACACCTGCTGCGAATTGCCTTTCTCTACCATCGGGGTCACAAAATATCCAGGATTGCCGGTTTACAGACGGAGGAGATTCGTCGGATAGCCCTGGGTGAGAACAGCCCGGAAAAACAAATGGATTTCTATTTTAACAGATTATTCGAAGCGTCACTCGACCTGGACGAATGCGTTTTCAACAGCACCCTCATTCAGGCCATCCATGAATTCGGATTTGACTCCTGCATCAAACAGTTGGTATTCCCCTTCCTCGAAAAGATCGGCTTATTCTGGCTTACGGGTCATGTGATACCGGCGCAGGAACACCTGGCGAGTGACCTGATCAGTCGCCGCATCCTGATCGCCATACAGGAAATTTCGATCAAATCGTTACCCGGCGGAAAGAAAGAAGTGGTACTGTTCAATCCCGAAGGAGAACATCATGAAATTCCACTGCTTTACACCCATTACCTGCTTCGAAAAAACAGAACCCCGGTTGCTTACCTGGGCTGCGGAACCAGTATTGAAACATTGAAGGAGTATTGCCAGGTTAAATCTCCCGGCAGGGTTTATTTTCATTTAATCACCAATCTCACCAAAAAAGATCCTGCTACTTATCTCATGGAATTGTCGGCAGCTCTGCCGGCTCAGCAAATTTATTGTTCGGGCTGTTGTGTTGAACAAATCAGTCACCCCCCACCCAATGTTACGATCCTTCGGAGTGAAAAAGAAATGGATGATTTTGCAGAAATGGACGACTGATCCTTCTATTTTTTAGGCAGCACATAGCTATGAACATCTTCGGCGGTTATCGTTTTACCCGACAAAATAATCAGCCTTTCAACCACATTCCGCAGTTCACGAATATTTCCCGTCCAATTGTGTTTTTTGAGCGCTTCCAATGCCTCCTCATCGATTCCTTTCCTGGCAATACCGTAATCGGCACAGATATCAGTCAGGAATTTATCTACCAATAAGGGAATATCGTCCCGACGATCGTTCAAGGAAGGAACGTGAATAATGATTACACTAAGTCTATGGTAAAGATCCAGTCGAAAATTCTTTTCATCCACTTCTTTCAATAAGTCTTTATTCGTGGCAGCAATCACGCGAACATCCACATTAATGTCTTTATCACCACCTACCCGCGTAATTTTTCCTTCCTGCAGGGCGCGCAAAACTTTTGCCTGGGCATTCAGACTCATATCACCTATTTCATCGAGGAAAAGGGTGCCGCCATGCGCCTGTTCAAATTTGCCAATGCGTTGTTTCACTGCCGAGGTGAAGGATCCTTTCTCGTGTCCAAACAATTCGCTTTCGATCAGCTCGCTGGGAATTGCCGCGCAGTTCACTTCAATCAGCGGTCCCCCTGCCCTGTTACTTTTCTCATGTACCCAACGGGCCACCAGTTCCTTACCAACACCATTTTCTCCTGTAACCAGTATGCGAGCATCGGTAGGAGCAACTTTGTCGATAGTTTCTTTAATGCGAACAATCGGCCCTGATTCGCCAATCATTTCTTCCACCTTGCTCACCTTTCGCTTCAGCACTTTCGTTTCTGCTACCAGGTTGGTTTTATCCATCGCATTGCGGATGGTGATCAACAGGCGGTTCAGATCCGGTGGCTTCGAAATATAATCATAAGCGCCTTTTTTCACTGCCTCCACCGCTGTTTCGATAGTACCATGGCCAGAGATCATGATCACCGGTATGTCGGGGTTGGTTTCGCGGCATTTATCGAGAAACTCGATTCCATCGAGCTTGGGCATTTTGATATCGCACAAAACGACATCGTAATTTTTTTCCTTGAATTTTTTCAGTCCTTCTTCCCCATCTCCTGCCTCCTCTATTTTATACCCTTCATAAGAAAGAATTTCTCCGAGAGTCTTCCGAATCGCTTTTTCATCATCAATAATCAGGATGTTGCTCATGCTTTAACAATCTTTTGCTGTGGATTTATTACTGTTTCGCTTCCAAGGAAGTCTTGCAAAAATACTACTATGACACCGAACCTGCTCATCCTGGCCGTTTCATTGCTGTTGACTGGCTGCCGGCACGCGCCTTCCTCCATTCCGCGTCTTTCGATCGTATCTGATACTGCTATTATCAATCCCTTTGCCAGAATTTCGGAAATTCCCGTTCCGGATGGATATTACCGGGTTTCCGTAGAAAAAAATTCTTTTGGCGACTGGTTACGCAACCTGCCGCTACGTAAGGACAAAACAGTTTATCTGTACAATAGTCAGCAAAAAAGCAATCAATCGGCCCAGTATGCAGTACTGGATGTAAGTGTAGGTAAAAAAGACCTTCAGCAATGCGCCGATGCGGTCATGCGGTTGCGGGCTGAGTATTTATTCAGCCTGGGCCGGTGGAGTGAGATCTTCTTCCAGGACAATAATGGACGGGTCTATACACTGCATTCGGCTCCATCGCGGCCAGTATTTGACCAATACCTCGAAAATGTTTTCAACTGGTGTGGCACGGCCTCCCTCGAGAAACAATTGAAACCGGTAAGGGATCTGTCTGCTATCCAGGCTGGGCAGGTTTTCATAAAAGGCGGGTTTCCGGGTCATGCCGCCCTGGTCGTGGATGTCGCAATTAACCCTGAAGGGGAGAAAATTTTCCTCTTAGCTAACAGTTATATGCCTGCCCAGGACATCCATATTGTCCTGAACCCCTCCTTTCCCAAGTTAAGCCCATGGTTTTCAGCCAGTCAGACAGGTTCAATCAGGCTTCCGGAATGGACATTTTTCTCGCATCAGTTGAGGGAATGGTGAGGAAATCACGTTAAAGATTCGTAAAAGACCGATTGCAAGTATAAAGACAGCGGGTTATTTTAGCGTTAGATATCCTGAAAAAAATCATCATCCAAACATTCTTTCTATGAGAACCTCTTTGAATATCGAGTCTACTCCTTCTGCAAGCAGTACGATCATGAAGCTGGCCCTCCTGGGAGGCTTTGTATTTGCAAGTATCTACGTTTTACTGATGGCATTTGAGATGATAGTGAAATAGAGGTGAAGTTCAGCAGTTTATCGTTTTGCGTTTATTGTTTCACGTTGGTTTGCGGTTGGCGGTTGGCGGCTTGCAGTTTGCAGTTTGCGGTTTGCGGTTTGCGGTTTGCATTCTTCTTTCCGCTCTCACTCCCGCTCCGTCTTTCCTCAGGCGAGTCATATCCGCCGATCGGGTTTACCGTTTATTGTTTATCGTTACTACTCCCTTTTGACTTTTGAATTTTCACTTTTGACTTTTGATTTTTGATTTTTGACTTTTGATTTTTGAATTCTGATGCGTTTTTCTTTCTCCGCTCCCAAATACCCCTCACCCTAACCCTCTCCCGAGGGAGAGGGAATTTGATTTTTGACTTTCGAATTTTCACTTTTGACTTTTGAATTTTGATTTTTGAATTTTGACTTTTGAATTCTGACTTTTGAATTTTGACTTTTGAATTTTGAATTTTGAATTTTGAATTTCCCTTTGCGTCCTTCGCGGTTCTTCGCGTGCTTTGCGTTCCAGAACTTTTCGCGTTTAATGTCTATCATTGCTCACTTTTGAATTCTGACTTTTGATTTTTGACTTTTGATTTTTGACTTTTGATTTTTGACTTTTGATTTTTGACTTTTGAATTCTGCCCCCCATTTCCACGCAATCGTTTGAGTCCTTCTTTCAGCAAGAATCGACTTATATTTAAAGATCAAAATTGGCTGCAATGAAAAAAACGAACGGAATCATTCCTTTCCTCTTCCTGTTGATTTTTGCCGTTACTACTTCTTCGTCAGTAAAAGCGCAGAACTATGTTCCCTCCGCTCAAAACCTGGAAGCCAGGAAATGGTTCGACAGTGCCCGCTTTGGCATGTTTATTCATTGGGGATTGAGCAGTGTGCTGGGGCATGGTGAATGGGTGATGAACAACCGGAATATCCAGGTGAAGGATTACAGTCGTCTGCTGAAGGTTTTTAATCCCATTGATTTCGATGCTGCCAAATGGGTCGGCGCCGCCAAACAGGCGGGCATGCAATATATTACCCTGATCACGCGTCACCACGATGGATTCAGCCTGTGGGATACTCATCAAAGTGAATGGAAAATTACCAATACTCCTTACAAAAAAGATATCGTAAAGCAAATTGCCGATGAGTGCCACCGCCAGGGTATCAGGATCTTCTTTTATTACTCCCTCCTCGATTGGTACAGGAGCGATTACCAGTACGAGACTGGCAGAACCGGAAAAGGAACCGGCCGGACAGAAAAAAGCAACTGGCCATCTTATATTCAATTCATGAAGGCACAGTTGACCGAGTTGCTCACCAACTATGGAGAAATTTCAGGGATCTGGTTTGATGGGCATTGGGACCAGCTCGACAATGACCATGACAAGAATAATCAATCGAAAGTTGACTGGAAATACGATGAAATCTATTCGCTCATCCATCGATTACAACCGCAGTGCATGATTGGAAACAATCACCACCTGAGTCCGATACCCGGTGAAGATTTTCAAATGTTTGAAAAGGATCTGCCTGGTTTCAATACCACCGGTTTTGGCGGAGCATCCGTTTCAGCCCTCCCTCTCGAAACCTGTGAAACCATTAACGATTCCTGGGGATTCAACATCACTGACCATAATTATAAGTCTGCGAAAAACCTGGTTCAATACCTGGTAAAAGCCAGTGGTTATGGAGCTAATTTCCTGCTCAATATCGGGCCCATGCCTAATGGCGAAGTGCAACCCGAATTCACTGAAAGACTGGCCGCCATGGGCTCCTGGCTTAAGGAAAATGGCGAGACCATTTACGGAACGAAAGCCGGTTTCATCAAGCCACAGAGCTGGGGTGCCGTTACTGAAAAAGGAAATAAAGTCTATTTGCATTTACTCGATCAGAAAGAGGAAAGAATGTTGCTGCAGGTTCCCTATAAAATAAAGTCGATAAAAACCTATGCCGGAAAGCAATCGGTAAAATTCCAGGTGCTCAGTGATGGCTATCTGGTAATTGATACAAAATCAGTCCCACGCCAGGAATACGATACGATACTGGAAATGGAAAAAGAAAACAAATAATAATTTGCCATTGGAATTACGGATGACGGATTACGAATTACGGATTGAATACAAGTAGCTAATTTGTCAATTGGTCAATCACTGTTGTCCGGGGAAAACGCTGTAGGCGCAATTGGTCAATGAGCCAATGGGCCAATTTGCCAATGAACAGCAAACCGCTAACTATAAACAGGAAACTGAATTTCAACAATTGCCGGGCTTTATTCTATCGATGTTCACCACTCCGCTCTCGCTCTCACTCCCGCTCACCTTAAAGGGGGGGCTCATTTCTCAAAAAGTGGCAAAAAGATGATTATTTCAGCTTGATAGGTTGGACTTCGACACTTTCCCCGGGCAACAGTGACTTATCAATTAATAAATGTGCCAATGGTAATGCAATTGACAAATTGACCAATTGACAAATTGGCGAATTACTTCTTCATGTACATCACTTCTTTCACCAGCTTGATGGTGCGGGGAACATCCGGAAGGGCTGCGGCTACCAGGTTCGGAGCATAATGCAGCGGGGCATCAGCAGCGGTAAGACGCAA
>JBGAHR010000059.1:0-25322 GCA_044226045.1 Chitinophagaceae bacterium | reverse complement strand
CAGCTGCCGATGATTGAACCGGTGATCGATACGGTTCTTCGATCCATTCAATTGAAAGATGAAAAACTCTTCAGGCAAACCTTCACTTCTCTAACGGCTACCTGTAATGGCTGTCACCAGGCCACTCAACATGGGTTCAATGTAGTCATCATTCCCACTCAGCCGCCCTATAGTAACCAGGATTTCCTGGTCCACTGATCACTGTGTCAGTACAATTTCGAATGACGGATGACGAATGACGGATGACGAATGACGGATGACGAATGACGGATGACGAATGACGAATGACGGATGACGAATGACGGATGTCGAATTGGATTTAATTAGTCAATGAGCCAATTTGCCAATGAACAGCAAACCGCTAACTGTAAACTGCAAACCGAATTTCAACAAATACCTGGCAATTGTTTCGATTCAGCAATGGCTATCTTAGTTGTGCTTTTGAATTTTTAATCCGTCATCCGTCATTCGAAATTGTATTGACACAGTGATCAGTGGACCAGGAAATCCTGGTTGCTGTACGGCGGCTGAGTGGGAATGACGATTACATTGAACCCATGTTGAGTGGCCTGGTGACAGCCATTACAGGTAGCCGTTAGAGAAGTGAATGTTTGCCTGAAGAGTTTTTCATCTTTCAATTGAATGGATCGAAGAACCGTATCGATCACCGGTTCAATCATCGGCAGCTGTCCAATCTCGGGTCGATCCTGGTTGTACTCCCTGATATCATCTATGGCCTCGCGGATCTCGTGAATTTCAAAATCAGCCAGCGGCCAGTTCCGGTTTATGCCGGCAAACCACAATTTCGCATGATGTACCTGGATACTGCTCATGAATTCACCCAGTCCAGGCCGATACGCATGCTCCTCTCTCTTCTTCATACTATCGGGCTTTGACCGGATATCCGGATTACTGTTTGCCGGATGCTGGCAGAATGGAAGAGAAGTCATTGCCAGGGCAACAACGAGGATAATAATTAGGAAACGCATGACCGTAGGATTGATGATTCCTAAAATTAGTCAGTTCGGGCGCGGCGGGCAACATGCTTCCTGTCTTTCACATTACGATAACGCCCGGGCAGGAATCAAGCGGAAGAAGGGTTTTCCTCCGACAACAAACCGGCGGCTCCGGGGAAAGGGGGAGTCCAATCTGTCCGGGATAAGGTAAATGCCAATTATAATCAGCAACGGAAAGGCGGAATAGGCAATGGTCCACATCCAGATACTATAAAAATCATCCACCAGCGCGTCTTCCGGATTGGAAGGCTGATATCGGACGGGAATCGTTTGTCCTTCTTTCAGATCGAGATTGAGTTTGCTCTTGACCGAATACCGTTGATTGTTGGCCGCGAAATCAATGACAGAGTAGGTGGTCATGCCCATGGTAGAACCGATTTCCCCATGACTGATAAAGGCCATCACCCCCTGCGCTTTTTTGGAACGCGTCAGCCATAAAAACCGCTCTCCCAAAAAGGGAAGGGTTACCAGCAGGAATAAAAACAGGAAGAATTGGTTGCGGCTGAGGCTCATGTAAGCGGCATTTACATAGCATAACTGACAGCCGGTAATTTTAGTATTGGTATTTTTTAATTTAACATAAATTATCCCCCTCGCTCTCTGAAAGCAGGTCAGCAGCCAGCTAAAGGAATGCCTGGTGTTTTACATATCATCAGTCGCATTTACCAGAACGGAATCACCGGGATGCACTGTGCCGAACACCTGTATTTTATCTGCTGATTTCAAGCCTGTGCTGACATCCACTTTTACTTTCTCACCTGATTTCAGCAAAACGATGTATTTTCTTTCGGTAGAGGTTATAACTGCCTTTTGAGGAACCAGGATCGAGGGCTGGTTTCCGGTCAACCTGAAATTCAATTCCGCATACATGCCGGGCGCCAGTCGTCCACCCGGATTGGGCACATCGATCTCGATCCGTTCAGACCTGAACCTGGGATCGATGTTGTTTGATTTCCTGGAAATACGTCCTGAAAACACTTCTCCCGGAAAGGCGCTCACGGTGAATTGAACGCTGTCATTCACTTTTTGATTGACGGACAGATTTTCGGGTACATCTGCCTGTAACCTTAAAACATTCAACTGTTTTAATTCCAACATGGGTTTGTCTTTCATCGCTGCGTTCACCAGGGTACCGGGATGTACCGTGCGCTGGGTAATGAGACCGGAAAAAGGAGCCGTTACCTGCAGGTAATCCAACATCACCTTCTGCATATTCCAGTTGGCCAGTTCGGCATTACAAATAGCGCTGTCGGCTTCCATCTTTAAGCGGGCAGCAGACAATTCCATGGGTGAGATCGCGCCTTCGGTTTTGGCGGCAACGGTTAGCCTGATGTATTTCTCCCGATCGGTCATGAAATCCGCTTTGGCTTTCGCATATCTTTCACTGGCAGCGGCAGCAGCCTGCTGCAGTTCCGGCGCTTCAATGATCATCAGCTTCGTTCCTTCCGCCACTTTTGAACCCATATCCACATACACCTGTTTTACGTATCCATTCACTTTGGGAAAAATGCTTACCTCCTTGAATGCCGCCAGTTGCCCGGGCAATTTCACATTGGCATTGAGCTCTCCCTTCTCTACAATGGCAATCTCCGGTGCAAGGACGGGAGGCGCCTCTTTCTTCTTTCCTGACTCGGCACGGTTTTCCGAACAGGAAATAATGGTGAAGGATGCCAGCGCTATTGTTAAAATTTGCTTGTACATATTTATCAGTTATTAAGATTTTTGATCATCAGGTAAAAGAGAGGCGGACTGAAAAGATGCTTTCTGCCTGATCCATCCATATACCAGCGGCACCACAAACAGGGCGGCCACGGTAGAAGCGATCAGTCCTCCGATAACAGCCCGGCCAAGAGGAGCGGATTGCTCACCGGCCTCTCCCAACCCACTGGCCATCGGAATCATTCCCACAACCATCGCCATACTGGTCATGAGTATCGGACGGAGGCGAATGCTGGCAGCCACCGAGGCCGCCTTGAAAGGATCTTTGAAATCCAGTCGCAGCGCTTCTGCATTGGTTACAATCAATATTGCATTGGCAACGGATACACCGGTACTCATGATGATACCCATATAAGATTGCAGGTTCAGCGTGGCGCCGGTGGCCAATAACAACAGCAGCGCACCGAGCAACACCATGGGAACGGTAGACAATACCGAAAGGGCTACGGGAAAACTTTGGTAATTGGCGGCCAGCAACAACAGGATAACGATAATGGCTACCAGCAAACCACTTTGCAGGGAGCTGAGTGTTTCATTGAGCAGGGAAGACATCCCCCTCAACTCTACTGTCGTTCCCTTGGGTGGCGTACCCATGTCATTGATTACTTTCTGCACAGCCTGGCTGGCACTGGCCAGGTCCTTTTTATAAATATTGGCGCTCACGGTTAAAAACCTGGCAGGACCGGAACGATCGTACTCACCGGGAAGGGTATCCACAGAAAACGTAGCCACATCAGATAACAGGGGTCGTGCCTGTCCTCTCACGAGGGAAATGGATTGCAACTGTTCCATGGAATTCATAATGTATTCGGGTACCTGCACCTGAACCTGGTAAGTATAGGATACCCTCGTATCCAGCCACTGCACTTTCTCGGTAAACCGGGAAGAAGAAGTAGCATCCGTTACGCTCCTGGCCACTTCCGACAGGTTTAAACCCATCTGGGCCAGCCTGAACCGGTCGATATTTATTTTGATGACAGGAAATTTAAGCGGCTGCGCGATCTGCACATCTCTTAAGAAAGGAATCGTCCTGAGATTATTTTGCAGTTGATAGGTGAACTTCCGGATATCTTCAAAATTCTTTCCGGCAACTCTTACCTCTATGGGAGTAGAGGCGCCCTGTGCCATGATCTTTTCTGTCAGCTCGATCGGTTCAAATGAAATACTGATCTGCGGAAATTTTTGCGACAGCAGCTTCCGGAGACGATCTTTCAACTCGTCCTGGTTCATCCGGAATGTTTCATCGAGGTTTAACTGAAGAAGCGCCTCATGCGTTCCGCTGTTGAAAATGTAAATATTACTGGTACCGTAACTACTGGGCACCAATCCCACGTACACTGAGCTGATGGCTACATGACCATCCACTTCTTCATTGATCGCATTCAGGATCGATTTTACATCCCGTTCCGTTTGTTCCAGGCGGGTGCCATCTTTTTCCCTGATCCGGATCTGCAATTGACCGTTGTTTGTCCGGGGCAACAGATCTTTGCCAATGCTAAAGAAGCAAAGGGCGGAAGCTCCCAACGTAACCGCGAGATACAGCAACACGATTCCCTTGCGTTTCGGCATCCACTTATCCAGCCGCGACGCGAGCGCCACTTTCATACGCTGGAAAACATCATTTTTCTCCGGATGCTTTCTTTCCTCCCGGCCATGGTGTTCGATCTCTCGCAATTCCTGTTCATCTAATGCGAGGCCGGCATGGGCATGCAACTGGTTATGACGATAACGGAACATCTCCTCCTTCAACATCCAGTTCGAGATAACCGGTACCAGTGTTTGAGCAGCGATGAATGAAATAATCATGGCAAAACCAATCGACAAGGCAAGCGGGAGGAACATGGCTCTCGGTACACCTGTCATTACGAAAGAAGGCGCGAACACTGCCAGAATACAAAGCAGGATCAGCAATAGCGGAAAGGAAATCTCCTTCGCAGCATCATAGATGGCCTGCTTCTTCCCCTTCCCCATTTCAAGGTGCTGGTGAATGTTTTCGATCGTTACAGTTGCCTGATCGACCAATACCCCGATTGCCAATGCAAGACCGCTTAGGGTCATGATATTGATGGTTTGACCAAATAGTTTCAGCAGGAATACCGAAATCAGGATAGAAACCGGGATGGTAATGATCACCACCAGGCTCGACCGCCAGTCTTTCAGAAACAATAGTACCATCAAACCGGTTAGTAAAGCACCAAGGGCTCCTTCCACGAGCAGGCTCTTGACAGAATTGATCACAAACACCGATTGGTCGAACTCATAACTGATCGCTACATCATCCGGCAGGAAGCTTTGCATCGCCGGTATTTTCGACTTCAGCGATTGAACCACATCCCAGGTAGACGCATCGGCCGTTTTTACAACGGGAATGTACACACTCCTTTTTCCGTTTACCAGTGCATAGTCAACCGTCACATCAGAAGCATCCGCAACAGTGGCAATGTCGCGGATGAATACAGTGCGGCTTCCATCCGATAAAACAGGAATATCCTGGAAATCCTCCACTTTTTCCTCGAGGGAATTAACCGAGGTCACCAGCATCATACTATCGACCCGCAGGTTTCCCGAAGGAGTCATTACGTTATTCTTCGAGATCGCTTCCACTACCTGGTCGGGAGATACATTGAACTGGCGCAATTTGGCGGGATCGACACTTACCACCACCGAGCGGGAATTGGCCCCGAACGGGGGCGGCGCAGAGAGACCGGCTACAGAGGCAAACATAGGCCGCACACGGGTGACGGCCAGGTCATAAATTTCTTTAAGCGATTTTGTTTTACTGCTGAACACCAATTGACCCACCGGCAAAGAAGAAGCATCGAAACGGATCACCTGCGGAGGAAGCGCGCCCGGCGGAAAAAACTTGGAAGCCCGGTTGATCTGCAGCGCTACCTGAGCGGAAGCTTCCGCCATATTGGTACTTTCATAAAAACTGAGTTTGATGAGCGTGAGGCCCTGTATATTTTTACTTTCAATACTTTTCACACCGTTTACATACAGGAACTGATCCTGCATACGGGTGGCAAAGAAGCCTTCCATCTGTTGCGGCGACATACCACCATACGATTCTATCACGTAAATGGTGGGCAGGTTTAACCGGGGGAAAATATCAATGGGAATTGAACGGATGGCAACAATCGAGAACAGCAGAAAACCCATGAACAACACCAGGACAGAAATCGGTCTTTTCAATGCAAATCGAACCATGCCGTTTAATTATTTAATGGTAGAAATATAATTGTTGAGTTGGCCGGTGGCTGCCGACTTATCCAGTTGCGTGGTGTACCAGTCTGTAAGCATTTGTATATAATCCGTCTGTGACCGGTATAACACAAATGCAGAATTGGTAAGATCCACCAGTGCGATGATGCCGGCCCGGTATTGAGCCAGCTTCTGCTGATAGGTGGCATTGGCAGCCTGCAATAAGCCGGGCATCTGGTCGAGCCCCGCCTGTGTAGCGGTCAGTAACTGATCGGCCTGCCGCGAAGCAGATTGCAGCGACTGGTATTGCTGTTGCCAGGACGCCTCCCCTGCTTTTTCCAGATAATGATTGATCCGTAATTTATCTTTCCGGTAGATTCCATTGAAAAGATCATACACGACACCTACCCCCAACGCGTAGTTAAAACGCTGGTATCCGAGACCGGTAGACAACGATTTATACTGATCTCCAAAACCGATGCTGGATCCCCTCACCCAGGTTGCACCCGTGAGCATAATCCGGGGCAGAAATGTTTTCTGAATGACTTTGTTATTGCTATGCAACCATTGGCTGTACCGGGTATTGACCAATAATAATGGATTGTATAAAGAATCGATCACAGTGCTCCCTGTAAAGAAACTTTGCTTTTGAAAAACATCCAGGTTGGCTGTCATATCCAAACGGTTTGCCGCAATGCCGGTATAAAAAGAAATTTTTTCTTTCCATTCATTGACCTTGCCTATGGCCAGGTCTACATTAATGCGGGCCCTTGCCAGTTCCGCTCCTGCCAGCAGTGAATCAGATCCTGGTCGGATACCGCTGATGGTTAAAGCCTGTATAACAGAATAGATCTGTTCGTAGCGTTGTACGTTCTGCCGGTCGAAGGAAAGCTGGTGAAGAGATCTTTGCAGGTTGAAGTACAACTTTGCCAAAGCATAGGTTACATTATAGGAGAGCTGATCTTTTTCTGCCTTTCGAAGTTCAATAAGCGATTGCGCGTTTTCAATGCGGGCTTTGTTCAATCCGAAATTATACAGTTCATATTCGCTGTACAGTATGCCCATATTGCCCGTTGCAGCCTCCAGTTTATTGTCAGCTCTTACTCCGGCTGAAACAGACGGTATGATTCCATAAGAAAAGTATGGCCCCGCCAACGAATTGTCAGAACCGATATTTATCTGCTCTGCCAATCTCATTCTGGGAAGAAAACTGTGCTTTGTATCGGTAAGTTGTGCCTGTGAGGCATTGATAAGCGCTTCCTTTTCCAACAAGACAGGCAGGTTCTTTTGCGCGCTGTCAATCAGTTCTGCCAGGGAATAGTTTCTGGGTTGTGCCTGCACACCTGAATAGAAACAGATCATTGCAACAACCCCTGCCAGCCTCTGGGCCTGGCGACGGAAATGCGACATAAAATGATTTAAGGGTGAGAAAGAGAAATAAAGGATCTTAAGAAAGCAGAACAGTCACCGGAGGACCCCGGGAAGTAATATGCGAAATATGATCCTTCGGAAAGAGAGACAACAATACGCCAGCAGTTGTTGACGATGCACACTCAACAAAAGGTTTTTCCACCGAAAAGCCCAGTTCCAGAAAATCACTTTTCTGAAATCGCTTGTTGTAACGGGGATGCTTTATTTTGACATGGCTGTCACAGTGCCAGGTCAACACAGTCAGATGGGGAGTTGTTTTCTGAATGGCTGTGATCAGCGGATGTTGACCAGGGCCTGCAGTTGATTCTTCTCTGCATACCGCCAAAACCGCCAGCACTGTTATCAACAGTACAAAAAGACGGTTCTGCCATCTCATCCAGGTATCCATCGTATCCATCCGGCTTGACATGGGCACGAAAATAAAAGAAAAAAAACCGCGCTGTAACCGATTAACCAATCGTTTACCGTTCTAATTGAATCTTAATCCACGCAAACGATTTCGTAATTTCAGTCATCTGTTTGTGAATGAAATAAGATCCTTAACAAACAGATAACCCTGTATTATAAAGCTGAATTGAATTCAACCGCATTCCGGAGCGATCCGGCTGATGAATGGTTGACAGCGCTATACAGACGGTTCGTTATATTTATTAAAGTATTTCATAACTGTGTAAATCCCCTGCCCAGATGCCCGGTAACCAGTCAAGTAACAATCCAGAAATAAAAAAAGCCGTTTGGTCCAACATATTCCGGCTGGTACTTCCTTACCGAAAAAAACTGTTGTTGGTTTTCCTGATCAGTCTGACCGCAACCGGCGTAACGCTTCTTCAGCCGCTGATCTACCGCGAAGCCATCAATGATATTGCCGGTCTGTTTGTGGACCAGGCCCGGAAAGATGCAGGTATAGAATCCATCAGCGATACGGATGAAGAACAGGCGCCGATGATCCGGATGTTCGACCGGTTTATGGGCAGAAAAGAAAGCCTCGCCAATATCAGGGACACCACCTATTACACGTATGATACCATACGCACGCTTAAGGATACCATCATCCTCAAAACCCTGAAACGACCCTCGCATGACAGACATCATGGCAAAAGAGTCATTACCATCCGGCAGAAGCAGAAAGTGCCCGAAACAAGAATCATCCAGGAACCACACACTACCACCTATGTTGCACCCCGTACCCCCAAGCAGGCTTTTAATACCCTGATGTGGTCCGTGTTGTTTCTGTTTGTCATCAACATCATTGGCCTGGCGCTCTGGTGGTGGGGAGAGAACATGAACATACGGCTATCGTGTACGATTGAGCGAAATTTCATCCAGAAAACTTTCGGGCATGTACTCCGGTTGCCGCTTAGTTTTTTTGCAAAAAGATCGAGCGCTGCTTTACACAAACAGATTGATCAGAGTGAAGAGATATCCGGTACCGTTACCCATTTCACGAAGAATATCATACCTGAGATTGTGAGCCTTACCGGCATCATCGGCATTATGTTCTGGCAGAACTATATCCTGGCCCTGATGGCGCTTTCCGTAGTGCCTATTTATATCTGGCTCACCATCAAATCAACCAAAAAACTGGAAATGACCCTGGCCGGATACTACGAGAAATGGGAAGAAGTGTCGGCCAAAATGCAGGATGCTTTAAGCGGGATCAAAACGGTTAAACTATCCGGGGCGGAAGAGCGTGAAATGAACCGTCTGAACCGCGAAGCAAAAGATGCCTATGACGATTACCTCAAGCGATCTTTCCTGTCGCACAAATATGCCTTCTGGCAAATACTGCTTACCCACCTGGCCACTGCGTTGGTGTTGAGTTACGGTGGGTACCTCGCCCTGAATCATCGCCTCACGCCTGGTGATGTGGTCATGTTTGTGGCCTATCTCGATATGCTGTACTCTCCCATCGATAACCTGGCTGAGATCTGGGCCGATATCCAGCAAAATATCTCTTCTGTTGGAAGGGCTTTTCGTCTATTGGATACAAAAGCACCTGTGTCAACAGGTAAGCAATTACAAATAGAAGCGGGACAGGTTGAATTCAAAAACGTTCATTTCGGTTATCAAAAAAAGAGAGAAGTACTGAAAGGATTGAGCTTTGTGGCAAAGCCCGGCAAAATTACCGCGCTGGTGGGCACATCAGGCGCCGGTAAAACCACCACAGTAGACCTTATCCTGAAATTATTTGAGCCGCAATCTGGAGACATTTTGATCGATGGACAGAATCTTCGCGATCTGGATGAATCCTCTGTCCGGCAACACATCGGCATGGTAACGGCGGATGGCGCGATATTTCGCGGAACCCTGGCCGATAATATCCGCTATAAAAAGCCAGGTGCCAGTGATGAAGAAGTATTTGCGGCGGCTTCCGCTGCCGGACTCGATGCCACCCTTCAAAGATTTCCGGACGGCCTGCATACGATTGTCGGAGAAAACGGGTTTGGACTATCGGTGGGTGAAAAGCAAAGAATTCAAATTGCCCGGGTGATTGTGGACCGGCCCCGCATCCTGATCATGGATGAAGCAACAGCCAATCTGGATTATGCCACAGAAGCGGAAGTAAAAAACACCATCGACCAGATAAAAAAAGAAAACACGGTCATCGTTATCGCCCACCGTTATTCAATGGTAAAAGACGCCGACCATGTCATCGTTTTACAAGACGGAGAAATCCTTGAACAAGGAAGCCCCGCACAACTACTCGATACAAACGGATGGTTCAGGAAATTCGCGCAAACTGCGGAAAAATGAACACTAAGGGAAACGGAAAGGGAAACGGAAACAGAAAGGGAAAGGGAAACAGAAAGGGAAAGGATGCGCGGAGCGGATGGCGCAAGCGCGTGCGGGAGCGGGTGGCGCGAGCGCGTGCGGGAGCGGATGGCGCGAGCGCAAGCGGGAGCGGGAGCGAGAGCGGATGGCGCAAGCGCAAGCGGGAGCGGATGGCGCAAGCGCAAGCGGGAGCGAGAGCCGAAATAGAAAGGATGCGCGGAGCGCAAGCGGAAGCAGGCTGGTCAATTCCTGCTCCACCTAATTCGTCTAATTCGCATAATTCGTCTAATTCGCGTAATTCGCGTAATTCGCGTAATTCGCATAATTCGCATCCTCACTTAAAATACTTATACAACTCCCGGTCCTCCCCTTTCCACTGCGCAATTTTTGCTAGGGCATTGATCAGTGGTTCCTGAAACCAGGTAGGCATTCCCGGTAGATACGATTCGCTATAGGCCAGTAGCAGTGCCATATGCCAGGGGTTCTTCGTCATACCATCTTTCAATAGTCCATCATTGATGAGCCCATAGGCCACCCGAAGTGTTTTCTCCAATCCCCCTGCCGGGGCAATCCTGACCAGCAGCCTGGATTTTTGATCTCTGGCGTTCTTGAAAAAATGCATGTCAGATTGAAAGGCAGTAGTGGAATCACCGGGCTTCAGTATCGTCTCCGTTCCGTTTCTTCCAATCCGGATATCTCCATCGAGGGCAGTGAATGTTTCATTGAAACGCGAATGATAGTGCCAGTCGTTACCTCCATGAGGTTCGAGTTCTACCTCCACCAGTTCATAGGCCCCACCCGTTGAATGGCTGGTCTGGATGAAGGTAGCTGCATAGTTACCTTCTGAATTGACAATGGTCTTCTCTCTTCTGTCACCCACAGACCGGTCGAGTGGCGACAGGAAGGCAGCGAACAAAAGAATGGAACAATACAAAAACACCAGCAGGAACACCGGCAACCACAGCAGGGTATAGAACAGTCGGGCCCAAAGCGGAAAAGGCCTCTTCCAGATTCGGTATACCCCTACCGGGTAAAATAAATAGGCCGGCAGACTTCGCAACCTGCTTTTGGCTACAGTCGATCCGGCATTTTCGTCAATACATCGCTTTTTGCGTGAAAAGAAATTCATGGCTAAATAATTTGGAGTGGCAAAGTTTGGTCTCACACACAGCTTTCCTCTTTATTTAAACGGATTTTAATTTTCGCTACATGGATAAGATCAGTTTGGCTCAATGGAATGAATTCTTCGGTTCCGGAAAACACGAGTGCCTGTTTTCGGGGAGCCGTTATACAGAACAGCAGTTTCATTTCGAAGAAAAAAACCTGGCCAAAGGAAGTATCTGGTCATTTCAGTCGCCGGGAATGCTGCTGACTGAATTCCACCTGGAGAGCGAAAGACCCATACAGCTGAATGATTCATCACCCGAAGAAGGAATTGAGTCCGCTTTTGTGAGAAAAGGAGAAATAGAATCGAGGTTGAGTAACTATTCACAACCGGTGCAGTTCAGTCAACTCAGCCATAATTTTCAATACCGCGCCTTTTTTGATGGAATACATACCATGAAAGGACCGATCGTAGCAACTACCATCCGGTACGAGCCCGATTTTCTTTTCAGTATTCTGACAGACATCTGCTCCGATTTCTGCAACCGGCTTGAAAAAACGGTATCACAAAAAACCGATTTCCTTTTTTCAACCAATGCTCTTTCCTGTACGAATGCGGTCTCGGAACTACTGCATGGGTTCCGACAAACCCCGCTCAGCGGGAACGCGCGGTATCTGATGATGGAAAGCCGCCTGCTGGAACTGGTATCTCTGCAATTGAATCTATTGTGTCACCCCTCCCCTGGTACCGGCAAATGGAACAGGCAGGACCTGGATCGGCTTTATGCGGTGAATGAATACATCAACTCGCACTACCTTGACTCCTTCTCCTTAAGAGATCTCACCAGAAAATTTGGACTCAACGAATTCAAACTAAAAAAAGGCTACCGCGAAATCTTTCAACAAACGGTTTTCGGTCATGTACAAAAACAAAAAATGAAACATGCCCAACAACTACTGAGAGATCATGAATACTCGGTTACAGATACAGCATTCGCCGTAGGATACGAAAACATCAGCAGCTTCACCACCGAATACAAAAAATATTTCGGCTACAACCCGGGGAAAGAAAGGAAGTGATGGCGGATGGCGCAAGCGGCGGCGCAAGCGCGTGCGGGAGCGGGAGCGAGATGGCGCAAGCGCAAGCGCAAGGGCAAGCGCAAGCGGGAGCGGATGGCGCAAGCGCAAGCGGGAGCGGGAGCGAGGGATGGCGCAAGCGCGTGCGGGGGCGGAAGCAGCGGATGGCGCAAGCGCAAGCGGGAGCGGGGCGAGAGCGGATGGCGCAAGCGGAAGCAGGCTGGTCAATTCTAATTCGTCTAATTCGCATAATTCGCCTAATTCGCCTAATTCGCATAATTCGCGTAATTCGCATCTACTCTAACCAAATCACCGAATTACCGGTTCCAAACTCATTATCTTCCCACAACTTATTATTCGGATCCAGAATCCATTTACCGTCTACAACAAACTTATACGTATGTTTTCCTCTGCCAAGAAATACCGATGCTTCCCAACCCTTGGGGCCTCTTCTCATAGGTATGGCTCTGGGAGCCCATTCACAAAAATCACCGGTTAAATAAACCGTTTTGGCATTTGAATATCCAGGCAGGGCAAATGTATAGTTTGCTCCGACCACCATGAAGGAGTTTGTTTTCCGATCTTTTGTTTCCACTGTGGAAGGATTGGCCGGATCAGTGATCCATTGTCCATCTACAATAAACTTATACTGGTAATTGCCAGGCCCCAGCACATAAGAAAGCTCCCACCCTGCTGCTGTTCTCTTCATGGGAAGCTGTGAAGGTTTCCAGTCATTAAAATCGCCGGCAACAAAAACTTTCCGTGCATTGTTATACCCGCTTAGTTTGAAAACATACGCCCCATCATTGGAAATGGCTACATCTTTGTTTCCTTTGTCCGGATCGACGATTTTACCATCCGCAATAAACTGGTATTCGTACGTTCCTTCGTCCAGGTAGAGGTCAACCACCCACCCTACTTTCTCTTTCCGTAAAGGAATATTATTGCGATCCCAGTTATTGAAGTTTCCGGCCAGGTTTACTTCACGCGCGTTTTCATATCCTTCCAGCAAAAATGTTTTATTGGGAATGAAGAAGTAGGAATTGATGTTTCCTCTTCCGTCATTTTCTTTCAATTCATTATCCGGATCGGTGATCCACCTTCCCTCATTAATGATAAATTTATAATAGTACTGACCCGGCTTCAATTTTACGGCTACCATCCACCCATCGGCCGTTTTTTCCATAGGGAATGCATTGAATTGCCAGTTGGTAAAATTGCCGGCGAGTTTCACTTTGCGCGCATCCGTATAGCCTCTTAACACAAAATATACTATGCCGTCCTTATAGCGGAATGGTTCCTTTCTGAACTTGTTGATGCCATAAATAACTTTATTACCACCAATCACCCGCCAGTTCTCCGGCGCGGGTACCGCAGAGAATACGATCTTCCCTTCCGGGTTGCGATCATAGGCAGCCGTATCCAACGGCTTGCTGATGTAAAAGGCGGTTGGATTGGTATAGTCAATATCCCATCCGTTCTTTCTTAATGAGTCGCCTCGATTGTACAGCAGCAGTTCGTACAATCCGATATCGAGCAAATTGAATTTCCGCGCGAAAGTATCCAATGATTCGACCTTGGCTTTCTTGTTGAAGGAGATAAACATGGCATTGTCGCGCACCTTGAAATAGCCATTCAGAGGCACTTGAGACAAAGCCGGCAATGAAAAGAGTATGCAGAAGACCGTTATGACGGCCATCAGCCTCGAAACACTGATATGTAAGGTTCTTTTCATTACTTTAAAATATACATTCTTTGCCTGGCAAAATTAAACGCAAGCGTGTATCTCGACAGAAACTCATATCCTAACACTCCATTGATACAAACATCTTTCCCAAAACAGGTGCCTTCCAGGTTGGTGATGATGACCGGAAGACTGTTGATCGAAAAGTTGCCGATCTTCAGATCACTCACATCACCCGTAAGCGCTTCCACTTTACGGCTGCCCGCTCCGGTCAGCAATACCCTTCCGTTTACGTTGATGCTATCCAGTATGCGGTTGGGAAGCCGGCTGTCAATAATATTACTTTCAGCAGCAAAATCCACCACAAATGGCAGCTTTTTTCCACCAAGACTGGTAGAAACAAGTATTCGGTTGTCAACCAGATCAAAAGGATATTCAGCAATCACGGTCCGGGAATTGATCATTTCATGCTGGTAAGTCTTGCGTTCCTTCTTTTTAATATGATGAAGATGAATCAGGCTGTTCTTGTAATCAATAATAATTTCACAATCCTTAAACATAGACACCCCCAGCAGGCCCAGTATTTTGACACCGCGGGCATTCTCGATTTGCCGCAAACTGACCAGTTGGGCCTCGGCCTGGTAGTATTTGAAGGTGCCAAGCCTGAATAATTTTACGGTGGTCCTCAGCACGGAGCCTCCCTGGCCGGTTATGGATTGCTGGGTTTCATCTGCGCTGTGGTCAATATTGTAATCGCGGAAATAAGTGCTGTTGAGCACCAGATCCTGGGCGCCGGTATCGAAAATAAAGTTACCGACGGTAGAATCGGCATGTCCCTTTACCAGGATCAGTTTTCCGGCTAATGTGAACGGAATGCTGCAACTGGCGGTATCAGTATGGAGAAAAGGATCACTGGTTTGCAAAAGAGGAACGCGCGGTGAAAACAAACCCGGATAAACAGGAACATCGGGCAGGGATTTTTTGATAACAAAGCCCTGCAAGAGCAACAAGCTCACTGCCAGAAAAAATATCTTCCTGTTTAACATGATATACTATGGCCCGGCCAGCCGGTTACCAATACAAATATACCCTCCGCATATCCCCTTTTAAAGGGCTTTGGTTTAAGCGGTCATATGAGTATTTTAATGAGACCGTTTGTTAAACTTTTACAATCGCCTATGACTAATATTACCGGGTTGTAACATTTCCATTTTTCGCTCGTCTCAGGATGACTCAATAAACAGCGAGGTTGGAGATCAACGGACAGGCTCTGGCATCTTCGATGTTGATCCGTATTCTGGCGGTCTTTAACTGATCAAAAGCCAGTATTCTTTTATATCCAATAGTGGTTTCTTTGGCCACCTGCACCCATTCTCCATTCTTCCAGGCTTCCACGGTAAAAGATTTCACCCGTTGACCCAATTTGATGTATTCCTGCAGTAAAAGGTACCTGACCGGAATCTCTTTCCTGAAGTCCAGCTCAATCGAGGCGCTCGTCTGTCCGTCATCAGTTGCCCAGTATGTTTCTTTGTTGTTATCGAGCATCCTGGAAGGTGCATACAAAGATGATTGGCCACGATAAGCGCTTGCTTTTACAGAGGCACCGGTTGCGAGGTTTGTCTTGAAGGCAGCATCCAGTATTTTACGAAACTCCCGGAGTGCTGCCACATCATTTTCATGAAACAGCCCCCTCCTGTCGGGTGGTATGTTCAACAATAAGGTTGATCCTCTTCCAACAGAAGTGAGGTAGATCTCAAAAAGCCGTTTACCGGATTTTACCTTGTCGTCTTCCGAAGCATGATAAAACCATCCCGGACGGATAGACACATCCACTTCCGCGGGTATCCATTTGTTACCGTTTTCCGATCCGGTATTGAGCAGTTTTTCAATGCCGGGCTTGCCTGCAAAAAGAGTATCGACGCTGATCATATTCCAGTTGGTAGTACCTGCAACCCCACTTTCATTTCCAACCCATCTGACGCCGGGGCCGGCATCACTGAAAAATATTACGCCGGGCTGCATTTTCTGAATCATAGCCAGTGTCGAGGGCCAATCATAGTAAGTTGATCCATTTATCTTCCTGGCTTCGCGAGCACCACCGTAGTAACCATCTCCTCCATTCGCACCATCAAACCACATTTCAAAAACGGGCCCGTATTGCGTGAACAATTCTTTTAACTGATTGCGGTAATAAGTAATATAGGATGGAGTACCATAGTCGGCCCGGTTGCGATCCCAGGGTGATAAATAAACGCCAAACTTCAACCCGCTTTTCCGGGCAGCATCGCTGGCTTCCTTCACTATGTCTCCTTTACCTCCTTTGTATGGACTGGCTTTGACAGAGTGGTCAGTATACTGACTCGGCCAGAGACAAAAACCATCATGATGCTTGCAGGTCAGGATCATCGTTTTGAACCCGGCTTGCTTGAGGGTAGTCGCCCACTGATTCGCATCAAGTGATGTTGGGTTGAATATCGAAGGACTTTCATCTCCATAACCCCATTCTTTATCTGTAAATGTATTGGTCGTAAAATGAATGAATGCGTTCATCTCCATTTCGTGCCATTCCATCTGGCGGGGAGAAGGAACAGGGAGGATGGGAGCGGGCGCGGAGTTGGGAGCGGGAGTGGGAGCGAGAGCGGGTGCGGGTGCGGGAGCGGAGTTGGGAGCGGGAGTGGGAGCGAGAGCGGGTGTGGTGTTTTGTGGGGGTTGGGCGAAGGTTGACAAACCTGTCAGGAGCCCCAGCAATGACAGGGCGAACTTCATTTTATTAAAAGACATATCCATATCCGGCTGATTGATTTAATTACCGGAAAATAGGAATTAAACAGACTCGGTTAAACTAAATTTTATCGCGCCTTTTTTCTTCCAGGTAATTTTCTGCAAAAGGCAGGAACTTCAATACCATTTCCTGGAACTCACGAACATTGTCGGGCTTTGTCGCCACCATAGTAGCGCCTAACCGCATACATTCACGGGCGAACGAATTGGCACTATCGGTCGTAAAAACAACAACAGGAATTTTTGAATAGCGGGAAGAGGCCCGTAGCAACTTGAGCGTTTCCTTTCCATTCATTCGCGGCATATTTTGATCCAGGATGATCAAATCGGGCAATTGATCATCCTGCGAAAGGTATTCCAGGAAAGTAATCAATTCAACACCGGTACTGACACTCCGCATCAGGTGAATGTCTTCCCTTCCTGAAAGAATTTCCAATACCATGTCTCTGTCATCCGGATCGTCCTCGGCCAATAAAATTTTCTTAATCATCATTGTGTTGTGCTTACCATTATTATACCAAAATGTCTGAAATGATCCTGATCACACATCCGCCCATGTAATAGTTAAATCCCCGTTTATTGAGTTAACTTTAAAATAAGTCCCGATTTGTAGAAATAATTCCCCGTCGGCTCGAAAAAACCAGCGTGGAAAACAGATTTACTTTCGGTACGGTTTTTCCTGATATCCTGTTACTTAGGATGGTTAAAAAAGTATTTAAAATAACGGGCCGGGTATTGCTGTTCGTATTACTTTTTATTACGATCGGAGTTCTTTTTCTGCATACCAGGCCCGGTAAAAATTTTGTACGCAACCGGGTGCAGGCTTACCTGTACCATCACTATAAAGTGAGTATAGAGATTGGAGCACTCGATTACCGCCTCCCTGACTGGCTGGCACTTCACCGGGTGTTGCTGAAAGACCAAAGCGGAGATACTCTTTTATTTGGGGGTGAACTGCGAGTAGACATGGCCATGCTTCAATTATTATCGGGAGAGGTGAACATCAATCGCGTGTACCTTGCCGACACTTATCTCAATCTTACACGAACAGCTTCCGATTCCAGTTATAATTTTCAATTCCTGGTGGATGCTTTCTCATCCAAAGAGACGAGCGATACCACGCAAAAACCAATAGCCCTGACCATTCAATCGATCGAATGGAAAAATATACGGATGCAAATAACCGATCAACTGAGCCGGTTTTATTTGCAGGCACAGTCAGATAAACTGGTAAGTCGTTTTGAAAAAACAGCTATCAGTCGTCTTTCCTTTGCCATCCGAAATGTTGAATTGGCAGGAACATCTGTCAATATTGTTGATTCATCCCTGGCTAAACCAATCGAAAGTAACAGCCAGTCTGTCGGCAGCCCCTCTCCTCTTGTCATCAGGGTGTCTCAGCTGGGTTGGAAGAATGTAAGTTTTCAATATGCAAAAATCAACGACCGGTTCCGGACAAATAACCACATTGACAGCCTCGGTCTACGGGAAGTTAATTTCAACCTGGCTGGTGAACAGCTCGGCGTGAACGAACTGGAATTGTATCAATCGAACTTCGATTTGCAAACATTTCAGAAACCATCCACCGATTCTGTTGGCAGTAAAAGATCACCTGGGAACGACTGGAAGATAGACTGTGCACACCTGGATTTGCGCAACAACGAAATCCATTACCACAACAACTTCTTTGCGGAAAAGAAAGCAGGTGTAGATTACAACCATCTCGACATCCGTCAATTCTCCCTGCAGGCCTCGAATAACCTGTACGATCCATCGAATTTAAAAACACTGATCAGCAGCGGCAGCCTGACCGTAAGGAATGGTCCGACCGTAAAGAATATCCGGGGTGATCTGATTAAAATGGATAGCCTGATCGAATTGAAAGATCCATTATTGGAAACAAACTATTCACTGGTAAAAGCAAAAGGACTGCTTCACTATGTGGAGCGTCGCCCGGTGGAATCCTTCGCCAATTTGAACTTCGACAGCTCCTATATTGGCTGGAAAGATGTGGAAGCGCTCGGCATCAGTGATAAATCCAACTGGCCCGTTTCTTTATCGAAGGAGGATCAACTGTACCTCGATGGAAGCGTGAACGGAAGTTTTCAACGGATGAAACTGGATGCCTTTTCCTGCAAACTAAAAGATGGTCGATTTCTGCTGGCAGCAAATGGAGTGGTGAACAACCTCGATCAACCGCGAACAATCCAATACCGGCTTTCTTTGAAACGTCTCTTTGTTCAATCGAGCCTGCTATCTTATGGAATAAAAAGAAAGATTGCGGATAAGAAAATAGAGATCCCTGCTTCTCTTACCCTCACCGGCCATCTGACAGGTAATCTGAACCAGGTAAACCCCGATCTGCAACTGCAATCGTCCTTCGGGTATCTCAGCATAACCGGTCATGTTGATCAATTGCAAAAACCCGAACAATTAAATTATGAAGCAACTATCCGTAGCCGGGACCTCGCCACCGGTAAATGGGTCCAACAGGATTCCCTGGCAGGTAATCTCACAGCATCTATTTATGTGAAAGGCCATGGAACCAATCCTGATCAATTGACCATCTATACAAAAAGTCGTATCGAGGCGTTTCGCTTTAAAGAGTATACTTACCAGGATATCGACTTCGAAGGAAATTATCACCGGAATATTTTTGACACCCGCATCAACGCCAACGACCCGAACCTGCAGGCCAGGTTAAACCTGGAAGGCATTATTTCAAACCGTTATCCCGTTTTAAAAGGGAATATCAATATCGCGCGAATCAACCTTGACCCGCTGGGCTGGAGTAAAGACAGCATCTCAATCGCTTCCAATATTAAAATCGATATAGCGGATCTCCACCCGTATACCCTCGCTGCCAGTATTTATCTGGATAGCACTGTTGTTGAAAGAAACGGCAAAGCGTTTATATCTGACACACTATCTTTAAACGCCTATCGCAGAAACGACAGCAGTTTTATTACCCTCCTGGCGCCTTTCGCCTCTGCCAGTTTGCAAGGTGCTTATGACTATGAAGGTTTATATAAAAAAATCACCGAATACATCTCCCGTGAAAAAGCAAAAGACGATACGACGCGTCCTCAACAGGCTGATTTCAGCTTACGCATAAACGAACATCCCTTGCTCCTCAAACTCCTGCCGGATCTTCATCGATTGGATCCGGTACGAATAGACGCTTCTTTCCACAGCGATCAGCAGGACTCGGGATTAACCCTTCATGGTAATCTCCCACACATTGATTACGGAACAACCCGCGTGAAAGAAGGAATGATACAGGCACAGGGTAAAGACACCGGTTACCTGTTTTCAGTAAAAGCCAAAGAAGTGCTCTTCGCCTCTACCCGTTTGAATGATCCCGTCTTGTCTGGCCAGTACCAGGACAGTCTCCTGAAAATATCCTTTGTTACCAATGATCAAAATGGAAAAGAGTTTTATGGATTTGGACTCGAAGCAATCCTGGGGAAGGATAAAAAGCAATTCAAACTGTCCGACAACCTCCTCCTGAATCACCAGACCTGGGATATCGACCCTAAAAATAGTATCACGTATTATGCAGACAAAAACCTTCTCTTTGAACATTTCTATATAGGAAGAGAAAAGCAGTCATTAAGGATCAACAATGTTTCCAGTCAGTCCGGTTCGCCGATTAAAATCGGGATCGACAGCTTCAGAATAGCCAACCTTCTTTACCTGCTGAATTCCGATTCACTGATTGCCGACGGGTCGCTCACCGTGGATGCCACCATCCGGCAGCCTGTTGAAGGTTTTCCAGCTATGGAAGGCTCAGTTGATATTCAAAACCTGACATTGCAGAAAACCATGGTTGGTGACCTTCGGGTGAGCACTCAACTCAATGCCAGCAAACTCATTCAGGTCAACGGACAGTTGAGCGGCCCCAACCAGGCTGATATCCGGGGAGAGATCAATGTAAATACACAACAGCTGGATGTAACCGCTGATTTGAAAAAACTGACTGCTAAAGTAATCGAGACCGCTTCCGGTGGCAGGATTTCAAGAACATCCGGCTCCATTAATGGAAATATAAAAGTATCAGGACCCGTAAAGGATCCTCGCTGGACCGGCTACCTGAATTTCGACAGCACACAGTTGGTCTACACGGATTTCAATGTTCCCTACCGGTTGAACCGTCAGCAGATCCGGTTTGACTATCCCTTTGTAACGTTCAATAATTTTACCATCACCGATTCAGCCGGACATCCGCTTACTATCAGTGGTACCGCAAAAGCTATCCGCAACACTGAATTTGACCTGAACCTGGCAGTAAAAACCAACGATTTTATCGCCATCAATGCACCGGCCAGCGCACAGGGTACCTTGTCCGGGTTAGGCATCATCGATGCAGACCTCATCGTAAAAGGTTCCTCTTCCGCAGCGGATGTACAGGGAAGAGCTATCCTGGAAGATAAAAGTAATATCAGCTTTACCGTTCCCCAGGCCAACAATTACCTCGATGACCGGAAGAGCGTGGTGGTGTTTGTTGATATGGACACCCTGCAGCATTTACTGGATAGTGGTCAGTTCTTCCATGCAGGTGATACTGTTCAGAAAACCGAACTGACAGGAATTCGGTACAACCTGAATCTCGAAGTAAAAGAGAATGCCGCCGTAAAAATAATTATTGATCCGGTTACCAACGACCAGTTGCTGATCAAAGGCACCGCGCAGTTAAACGCGGGGGTAGACGAAAACGGCAAACTCGGTATCAACGGTATCTATCAATTGAAGGAAGGGTCTTATAATATGACCTACCAGTTCCTGAAACGAAAATTCACGTTACAGCCGGGAGGAACCATCACATTTACCGGAAATCCCACAGATGGCATCGCCGATATTACCGCAGTGTATGAAGTAGAGGCCAGCCCCAGCGAACTACTCGGTAATGAAGTGGGTGAGTCAACCGCGGGTCTCGGTGGAGCATTTACCCAAAAAATTCCATTCCAGGTGTTGTTGAAAATAAAAGGGCCCCTGCTCAAACCCCAGCTGGAGTTTGATATCCGTCTTAAAGAAGGAATTGCCGGCGTCAACTCAACGCTCAGTTCCACCATCGACAACAAGCTCGCCCAGATCAGGTATGACGTATCTGCGATCAATAAACAGGTTTTTGCATTATTGATCCTGAACCGTTTCATCGGAGAACAATCAAGTGATTTCTTTGCAGGCAGTGGATTCAATCCCAGCGACGCGGCCCGCAGGAGCGTCAGTAAATTCCTGGCAGAAGCGGTGGACCAGATTGCATCCGATCTGATCAAGGGCGTGAACATCGACCTGGATCTGCGTAATTATGAGTCCGACCAGAACCAGTTGCTTCGAACAGATCTGAATGTGGCTCTCTCCTCCAATTTCCTCAACGATCGCCTCACTATTTCAGTGGGAAAGAATTTCACACTGGAAGGATCCGATCCCGCTGCCAAAACAGAAAGCAGTGTGCAGTTTATCCCCGATATCTCCACCAGTTACAAATTATCGAAGGATGGCCGGTACGTTCTTCGCGCCTACCGGCGAAACCAGTACGAAGCCATCATGGACGGATATTTTGTGGAAACAGGCATCACCTTTAGTATCACTATGTCCTATAACCGATTCAAAGAATTGTTCCGTAAAGCCAAACAAAGCGATGAATAGATGAGTTTATTGCGTCGAATTATATTAATTGTTGTGTCCGCGATCACTATGACTGCCTGTTCCGTTAGTCATAAGCTGCCGGCCGGAGAGAAACTGTACGATGGAGAAAAAATAGAGATCAGCATCGACAGCGGCTCTTCCGTGTCCCCTAAAAAATTGAAGAAAGAATTATCGCCGCTGGTGCTTCCCCGGAAAAACAGAATGATATTCGGTTTCCCTTACAAAGTCTGGTTTTGGTATGCCATTGGAGAACCCAAAAAAGAAAAGGGACTGAAATTCTGGCTGAGGAACAAACTCGGCGAACCACCGGTACTCAGCAGTCGGATACAGCCTTCGCAAACAGCCGCTAACCTGCAAGCTTACCTGGAAAACAACGGCTACTTCGGCAGTAAGGTGGAGGGCGATACCATAGTGAAGGGATACAAATTCAAATCCATTTACGAGGTACGAAGCAGCGATCCTTACACCATTGGTAACATTGAATGGCGTCTCGACAGCAGCCGGATCGGAAAAGATATTCACCGGCTCATCAGCAGACGGTCTCTCCTTAACAGCAGGGAAAGATTTCAACTCGATGTGATAAAGGCCGAGCGGGAAAGAATTGATTTGCGGCTTAAAACAAGAGGTTACTACTTCTTCAATCCCGATTACCTGGTGGCCTACACCGATACCAGCAACGGAAACCGGACGGCCAACCTGATCATGACCGTGAAAAAATCAACTCCTGCACGGGCACTTATTCCCCAGAAAATAAATGCAGTGGTGGTTTTCCCCAATTATACACTCATCAGCCCGCCGCCTGATACGAGTATGAAAAGTATGATCATGCAGGATCTGCTGTACATCAGGGACACCGTTCACCAGTTCAAACCCGTGTTGTTTGCAAGGGCCATTACCTTCCGCCCCGGTGATACGTATTCACTGCAGCAGCAAAACAACACCCAGAACAGGTTGATCAACCTGGGGGTTTTCAAATTTGTAAAGAACCGGTATGAACCTGCCGGAGGTACCGACACCAGCGGATTACTGAATGTTTTTTACTACCTGACCCCTTATAAGAACAAGACCATCCAAACCGAAATTGGTGCCTTCACCAAAACGAATTCCTTTACAGGTGGTCAATTGAATGTTACCTGGCGTCATCGAAATATTTTTAAAGCTGCCGAGAGTTTCAACACCAAAGTATACGGAGCGCTGGAAGCCTCGCTGAACGATTCGCTGCGCAAGAATAACAATTATCGCCTCGGCACAGAAGTGTCGTTGACGTTTCCGAGATATGTGGTGCCGTTTCTTAAGTTAAGTGAAAAAAATCCTTTTCCTCCCCGCACCCGGTTTACATTGGGTTACGAATGGCTGAGGCGACAGGCGCTGTATACCAGGAATTACTTCCGGTTCCAATACGAGGTTTACTGGAAGGAGTCGGTCTCCAAAGAGCATACCATCGCGCCCATTTCAATTACGGTTAACAATGCCCGTAACTTTTCGGAAGTGTATCAGCAACAGTTGTCGGTTCTTCCTTCGCTGTACTATGCCAACCTGCCGGAGATCATCCTCGGATCATTTTATTCCTATACAGTTAGCAATAGTTTCTCCCGCGCTAAAAACATCTACTACTTCAATGGCAATATTGAAATAGCGGGCAACCTGGCGGGATTAGTTAGCGGCAACAGACAGTTCTATAACGGCAAACTGTTCGGAGCCTACTATGCGCAGTATGTGAAAGCAGACATTGATGCCAGGTACACCCGCCGCCTGTCGAGGGAAGTGCACTGGGCCAACCGGCTGATTGTCGGTGCGGGACTTCCCTACAACAACTCCGATTTCCTGCCTTTCTCCCGTCAATATATTATCGGGGGTGCCAATAGTCTCCGGGGCTTTCGTCCGCGGGGTATTGGTCCCGGATCGACCCAGACTTCCGCCTTGCAGCAATTGCTGTATCCGCAAATTGGTGGCGACTACAAACTGGAGATGAATACGGAGCTTCGTTTCGCTGTTGCCGGCAAGCTTAAATCAGCCATCTTCCTCGATGCCGGTAATATCTGGACCCGGGGAACCTTATTATATCCCTCTTCGGCACAACTTTCGAAAAATTTCTGGAAAGAACTGGGTGTGGATGGAGGCATCGGACTGCGATACGACATCAACCTTTTTGTGTTGAGAGTGGATATTGCCTTTCCATTCAGCAAACCCTGGCTACCCGAAGGTCAAAGATGGGTGCTTCCGCAATTCAGACCCGGAGATCCGGATTGGAGAAGCGATAATCTTGTGTTTAACCTGGCCATAGGATACCCGTTTTAGCAATGGGCCAATGATACAATTGGTCAATGAGCCAATGATGATGACGGATGACGGATGACGGATTACGGATGACGAATGGCGGATGACGAATGAAATACAATTTACCAATTCGTCAAAGATTAATACGAATGGCGGATGGAATGCAAATTGCCATTAATCCAATTATTGAATGTATCAATGAAATGACCGATTACAGATTGGGACTTGCATTTAAATGTTTCACGGATCATTTTGTGCAGGATACTCACAAATGTCAAATCGCATTTAATTTTGATTTTTGACTTTTTAATTTTGAATTTGCCACATCCGTCATCCGTAATTGCATTGACGAATTGGCAAATTGACGAATTGACCAATGGTTTTCCATCCGTCATCCGTAATTGCATTGACGAATTGGCAAATTGACGAATTGACCAATTGTTTTCCATCCGTCATCCGTAATTGCATTGACGAATTGGCAAATTGACTAATCACTGTTGTCCGGGGAAAGTGTCGAAGTCCAACCTATTAAGTTGAAATAATCATCTTTTTACCACTTTTTGAGAAATGAACCCCCTTTAGGGGAGCGGGAGCGAGAGCGGGAGCGAGAGCGG
>JBGAHR010000112.1:0-3237 GCA_044226045.1 Chitinophagaceae bacterium | reverse complement strand
TTACCAATACTAGCGATAAGCCCATCGTTATTGAAACTGCGCAGCCTTCTTGCGGATGTACCACTCCGGTATGGCCACAGGCGCCCGTTGCAAAAGGAAAAAGTGATAAGATTACTGCGGGATTCAATGCCGGCTCACTCGGCGCCTTCAATAAAACAATCAGCGTGAAGATTGCAGGCGTGGATGGGTATGTCGTACTGACCATTACCGGTGAGGTGTTGAACCCGGAAGATTACGCCAAATATGAGAAATCAAAAGGCGGATCAAAAGGCAAATAATGATCGATAATGATCGTCAATATTTTTATACAAAGGCCCGCAGGAAGCGGGCCTTTGCTTTTTTATAGATATACATTTCTTACTGCCACGTCGTGCAGGCAGCGTGAAATTCAACCATTCACTTCCGGGCTTTTCTTATCTTCGCCGCATGTTAACGATCAGTCATCGGGGCGAACAAATGCCGCCCTCCCCCATCAGAAAATTGGTTCCATTTGCTGAAGCCGCCAAGAAAAAAGGCGTTAAAGTATATCACCTCAATATCGGCCAGCCGGATATTGAAACGCCTCCTGCAATCCTGGATGCAGTTCGCCATGCGGATATCAAAGTTCTGGAATACAGCCATAGCGCGGGTAATGAAAGTTACCGGCGCAAACTGGTGAAGTATTATGAGAAAGTGGGTATCAAAGTAAGCCACGACCAGATCATCATTACAACAGGCGGCTCGGAAGCCATCATGTTTGGCTTTTTCTGTTGCTTCAATCCCGGTGATGAAGTGATCGTGCCCGAACCATTTTATGCGAACTACAACGGATTTGCCTGTGCGGCCGGTGTAAATGTTGTTCCCATAACCTCGCATATCGAAGATGGATTTGCGCTTCCCCCGATTTCCGAGTTTGAAAAAGTAATCACTCCCCGCACCAAGGGTATCATCATATGCAGTCCTAATAACCCTACCGGCTATCTCTACAGCAGAAAAGAAATGGAAGCCCTGAAAGAGATTTGCCTGAAACACAATCTTTATTTGTTTAGTGACGAAGCCTATCGTGAGTTTTGTTATGATGGAGAATATGTGAGCGCCATGCATCTCGATGGATTGGATGAAAATGTAGTATTGATGGACACCATCAGTAAAAGATACAGTGCCTGTGGTGCGCGTCTGGGTGCATTTGTAACAAGAAATAAAAAAGTATACGATACCGCCATGAAATTTGCACAGGCCCGATTGAGTCCTCCGGGCCTCGCACAAATCATGGGTGAAGCGGCCATAGATCTTCCTGATGATTACTTCGAAAAACCTAAAAAAGAATATCTGCGCAGAAGAGACGCGCTGGTGAGCCGCCTGAATGCCATGGAAGGTGTATTCTGCCCCAATCCGGGCGGCGCTTTTTATGCCATTGCCCGATTACCGATCGATGATTGCGACACTTTCTGTCAATGGCTGCTGGAATCTTACTCCTACAAAAATCAAACAGTGATGCTGGCCCCTGCCTCTGGTTTCTATGGAACACCCGGGTTGGGTAAAAATGAAGTTCGCCTTGCCTATGTACTGAATGTGGATGCCATTCAGGCTGCCATGGACTGCCTGGAAAATGCTTTAAAAGCCTATCCCGGCAGGGTTGTAGCCAGGGAACTACAGGAAGCTAACAGATAATCTGTCATAACAAAGAGATAACAGACGATTGTGCAATATTTGCTACAATGGTAGGTTTGAGTGTTTATCAACTTGTTCACATGAAACCTGTTTTTCTTTCGATTACCCTCCTGCTTTCTCTTGTTGGTGTAGGCCAGACGGATTCTCTTTTATTAATGCGTCGCGCGTCTTTTAATGCCGAAGTCAATACTATTGACTGGCAACAGGCACCGGTTCGTCAGCACTATTTCAAACCCAATCATATCCTGGTGCCGATGGCTGCCTTGCTCTACGGCTTCACCAGCCTGCACAATGAAGAATTGCAGGAACTGAATGTTAGCACCAAACAGGAAATCAGGGAAGAAAGCCCGCATTTCCATACCTCTATTGATAACTACCTTCAATTTGCGCCGGCAGCGAGTGTGTTTGCACTGAGTGCAGCAGGTGTAAAGACAACCCATAGCTTCAGAGATCGGGCGATCCTGCTGGGCATGTCAACCGCTATTATGGCCGGAACCGTTTTTTCCCTCAAGAAAATTACCGGTCAGTGGAGACCCGATGGATCCGGCAACAATTCCTTCCCTTCCGGTCATACCGCCACCGCTTTCAGCGGGGCAGCCTTCATGTACCAGGAATTGAAAGGCCAGTCGCCCCTGCTCAGTTATTCGGGCTATGCCATGGCCACCGGTGTAGGTGTAATGAGAATGTACAATAACAAACACTGGCTATCGGATGTCATAGCCGGCGCCGGTTTGGGAATGCTCAGCACCAGGGTGAGTTACTGGCTGTTCGATAAGATGAAGAAAACCAAATCAACTCCTTCGTTTTAAAAGGGTTAAATTCCTGAATTATCATTTCGGATTCTAACACGTTTTTTCTATTTTTGCCGCCCATCCGGTAAAACGGGTGCCCTATGCCGGGGTAGCTCAGCTGGTTAGAGCATCGGATTCATAACCCGAAGGTCGGCAGTTCAAGTCTGCTCTCCGGTACGAAGAAGCCTCTCTGTTATAGGGAGGCTTTTTTTGTGAGCGGGAGTGAGAGCGGGAGCGGAAAGAGAAAGAGAAAGAGAAACAGAAAGAGAAACCGAAATTAAAAGGGAATAAAGTCACTGTTGTCCGGGGAAATCGCTGAGTGCACAATTTGTCAATTAGCCAATGGGCCAATTTGCCAATAGACAGGAATCCGAATACTTCCAAATGCAAATCCCGAGATAACGAATAAGAATTCCATAGCTGAATTACAACAATTGCCTGGCTTTATTCTATCGCTGTTCACCACCGAAGAACCGAAGCTGAGCGATAGACAACGGTAACCGGGCTGTATATCGGCCTTGGTCGCCTTTTTTTGTGGGACTTTTTTTGGCGAAACAAAAAAAGTCCCGTCAGAGACTCGCTGGAAAAAAACCTCCCTCCTATTACGTCCGCTCACGCTCTCGCTCCCGCTCACCTAAAAGGGGCTCATTTCTCAAAAAGTGGCAAAAAAATGATAATTTCAGCGTGGCATTAGGTACTCAATGACTTTCCCCGGACAACAGTGATTGACCAATTGACCAATTGACCAATTGACAAATTGCATCTCCATCCGTCATCCGTAATTCGTAATCCGTAA
>JBGAHR010000001.1:0-216800 GCA_044226045.1 Chitinophagaceae bacterium | reverse complement strand
ATGCTCGAAAAGTTGAACCAGTCGCCCAACTTCAAACCCAAACCGGAAAAGTCAGACAAAAGCTTTTTTGATAAAGTAAGGGAAATGTTTTCGTAAGAGAAAGCGTTAAGATGACGGATGACGGATTACGGATGGCGGATGAAAGGCAATTTGCCAATTGGTCAATTGGTCAAAGAGCCAATGCGGTGAAGAATTACGGATGGCGAATTCAAAAAAATCAAAAGTCAAATCTACAGTACAAAACGCGAGACGATTTAACCGCAAACAGCAAACCGCAAACTGCCAACCAACGTGAAACAATAAACGTAAAACGCGAAACGCCTCACTCCTCCTCCGCTTTCTTCTTCTTTCTTTTGCCATAGATCTTCCTGGCTTTTTCTACCAGTGTAAGAAATTCTTTTTGAATGGCATCCTGTTCATTGTAATTCTGCGTAGCCAATGCGGCTACATCAGCCCAATTGATACGACGGGAATACCTGGAATCTTTCAACAGGGAAGTGAACATGGTAACGGAAGCGGCAAAGCGCAAAGGCCGGGGGATTTCAGAAAATTCCGAATACAAAAGAGGTACGCGGTAATGGCTGTTTCTGAAAATAGTATCTGAGGGATTTTTGTAAGTGACAGTAATATTGGCGAGTCCTTCTTTCTGAAATCCGGCAATCTCGGTCATGTCGAAAAAAGTCCTGATCTCAAATAAAGCCAGGAGCGAATGACCGGAGCCCACTTCCCCTCCTTCTACTTTACTCAATGTATCAGTCATGGCCTTGGCTTTGTTATCAAATCCGACCAGCCGGTATTCACTTACAATATCCGGATTGAACTTTACATTGAGATAAACGTCATCAGCAACCGAATACAAGGTTTGGGTCAGTTCTTTCACCAGCACTTTTTCTGCTTCTGCTTCATTATCCAGGTAGGCGAAATTGCCGTTCCCTTTTTTGGCGAGTACTTCCAGTTTGGAGTCCTTGTAATTTCCCATACCTACACCCAGGCAGGTAAGATAGATCCCAAACTGCTGATGCTGGGTAACCAGTTTGTCCAGTTCATCTTCTGTGGCCTGCCCTACATTAAAATCGCCATCAGTTGCCAGGATCACCCTGTTATTTCCGCCGGGAATAAAATGACTTTTTGCTACCCGGTAAGCGGTTCTGATACCAGACTCTCCGGGAGTTGACCCTCCGGGGTACAATTCTTCAATGGATTGACGAATCTTTTCTTTCTGATCACCCGATGTAGGGGTCAGCCATACGCCCACGGTACTTCCATACACCACGATCGACACGGTATCTTTTGCACGCAGGTTATCGACCAGCAATTTGAAAGCAGATTTCAGCAGGGGCAGCCTGTTAGGCATATCCATTGAACCGGAAATATCAACGAGGAATACAAGGTTACTGGGAGGAATTTTATTGGAATCCAGTTTCTGTGCGCACACCTGCAGGTAAAGCAATTTGCTTTGCGGGTTCCAGGGGCAATCGGTGTAGTATGAGTTAAACCCGAAAGTACTGTCGCGCGGTGGTGACTGGTAGGTGAAGTTGAAATAGTTCAGCACTTCCTCCGTCCGGACCGCATCAGGCGGTACGGTGGTGTTCATGTTGAGGAATCGCCGGATATTGCTGTAAGACGCTTTATCTGTATGAATGGCAAAGCCTGTTTCGGGAAACTTCCGGGCGGGCAAAAATTCATTCTCGATCAGCGAGCTGTATGTTTCTCCTCCCACACTCCACTTTTTACGTTCTTCCCAGGTCAGGTTCTTGGTGAAAGAAACCAGTTTGTTATGACTGGCTACAGAAGTGAATAGTGTTTTCAGCACCACCTGCTGGTATTGCGAAGCGTCGACTTTAATGCAGAGGGTCTGGTATCCGTCGAGTGAAATGGTGAGTGAATCAGTGGGCTTATTGATCATGATACCGAAGATGCCGGTACTTCCCGAACTATACAGGTATCCCGTAGAATGCAGGACGATCCTGGCATTGGGGAGCAACACACTTTTTTCATCCCGGATCTCCCCTCTCAGGTAATACTGAGCGCTGGAAGAAATGGAATGTAGCAGGATGCCAATCAATAGTATGACAAGCCGGGTTTTCAATTGGATAATTCAGATATGGGTTACCAGTATGTGAAAACAGGGTTTACCTAAGTCTCCGATGATCACGATTCCTTCAACCGGTATATTTCCCGGATATTTCTTCCCAGCCCATCGTAATCGAGTCCATAACCAACCACAAATTTGTTTGGAATGGTAAAACCGAGATAGTCAATCTTGATCGGATACACGGTTGCATCCGGTTTGTGCAACAACGCAACGATCTTGACTGAAGCCGGCTGCTGATGAAAAATCTGTGGTAAAAACTCACTCAGCGTTTTACCAGTATCTACTATGTCTTCAATAATGATAATGTCTCTGCCAATGATATCCATATCCAGTCCGATGGCTGTAATAACATGGCCGGTGGATTTGGTTCCCTTATAGGAGGCGAGCTTGATAAAACAGATTTCAGCGTCGATATTGATTTCCTTGAACAGATCGGAAGCAAACATGAAAGATCCGTTCAGAATGGCGATGAAAAGTGGTTTTTTGTCGGCATAATCTTCATTGATCTGGTGCGCCACCATTTTTATCCGGGAAGCAATTTCTTCAGCAGTGAGGTATGGTTCAAATTGTTTATCGTGTACACGTATTAACTGCATACGTTAATTTTTATAGATGATCAGTTCCTGCCCTTTTCTCAGTTCCGTATTTTTCAAATTATTCCATTCCATGATCTTCCCGGTGGTCGTATTATACGTTTTGGCAATTCCATATAAGGTTTCCCGGGCTTTCACCACATGTCGCCTGATAACCGTTAAACCGGTTTTCTCTGCCGGCTTTTCGGTGTTATTGACCACCTCTTCGGTTCTGGTATTTGGCGCAGGCTGATCAACGACTGTTTCCTGCAGTTTGGGAGTGGCAGGAGCGGCGCTTTGGAGATATATTTTTTCTCCCACAGCGGGTTGCATATGCTTTTCCAAACCATTGAGCTGTTGAAGCGATTCCAGTCTTACTCCTTCGCGTTGACTGATGATGTACAGGCTTTCTCCGGGTTCCACCACATGATAGGCGTTGGAACCGGTTTTTCTTTTGCGTTGCAAAAAAATCAACTGACCCTGAATCAGAACATCTTCCTGATCGAGGTCATTGAAATCGAGCAGCCTTCCAATGCTGATATCATATTTCTCTGCCAGCGCCAGTAAGGAGGTGCCGGCGGCGGCATAAACAACTTTTGTTCGATTGATCGTAAATTCTCCTTGCGGATAGCTCGGTTCAGCCAGAACAGGCGGTTCCTGAATATGAGGCCCTGGCTGGCTGATTGCAGATGTTTCAGTAGTCGGTTTGCCAGTATTGCCCACCAGGATTTCCTGTTCGGGCGAAAGCTTACCCAGAGCAATAAGCGAATATTGTTGCAGGTTGTAATCTTCGATGTATTTGATGAGAATCTGGGAATATTTGATATTGGTAGCATAGCCTGCCTTCTTCAATCCATAGGCCCACCCTTTATAGTCTACCGGGTACAGCTCAATCAGGAAGGCGTATCGTCTGCTGACTTTCAGAAAATTGGAGTGATCAATATAAGATTCATTCGCGCTGGCGTAGCTTCGAAAGCACTCTCCTTTTGCGTCATCATCATGGTATACTTTGTCGCCATTCCAGCCGGTTTTGCACTTGATGCCAAAGTGGTTGTTGGAACGCAGTACCAGGTCGCTTCTTCCGGCTTCGGTTTCATGTATTCCCTGTGCCAGCGTAATGGAAGCCGGCACACCGGTTCTAAGCATCTCTTCGATAGCCAGCTGCTTATAGGTATTGATATACTCGATTACAGCGGGGTTATTCTGCGCCATGGCAACAGCAACCATAAAAAACAACCCTAATAATCCTGATAGTTTCCTCCGCATTCCCTATTATTTTTTCCGAATTAAGTATAGACCATCCCGAACTGTCAGCAACACTTTTTCCACCGAATCATCCTGCATCACCCAGTCATTGAATTCCTGGATGGCTTTGGCATTTTTTCCTTTTACCGATTCCTGCAGCACTTCACCGTGAAAGAGGACATTATCGGCTAAAATGATACCTCCGGGTCGAAGTTTCGGCAGCACTAACCGGTAATAGTCAATATAATGGACCTTATCGGCATCAATAAACACCAGATCCCAGGTTTCCTCTAACCCGGGAATAATCTCTAACGCATTTCCTAAATGCAAAATTATCTGATCCTGCCAAACAGAAAGCTTAAAATAAGACCGTGCGACCTCGGCTTCCTGTTCCCGTACTTCGATGGTATGCAATAAACCGTCTTTAGGTAAGCCCTTGGCGAGGCAAAGTGCGCTGTAACCGGTAAAAGTGCCGATTTCCAGCACCCGCCGGGGCTGAATCATACAGGAGATCATCTCAAGCAGACGGCCCTGCACCTTCCCGCTAAGCATGTGAGACTGGGGGTGCGTTTGATAAGTCCGGTCTGCCAGTTCCTCCAATACCAGATCCGGGCTTGAGGTGTATTTCTCCGAATAGGCCTGCGCCAATAGGTTTACAAGGTCCAAAGCAAGAGTTTGTACAAAGATACGTTTATAAAACGTTCAGTGCCTGCCATGGACGCATTGTAACTATATTAGAAGTTTGGCTGCAAAGGATGCTTGGTGTAGAAATTCAGCACATGCTCAACTACCTGTTCGGGGGTATCTGCCACTTTCAGCAGATCGAGATCTGCCTCGGAAATGTAGCTTTCTTTTTCGAGCATGGTCTTTTTGAGCCAGTCCATCAGACCGCCCCAATAGGAAGTGCTGACAAGTATCAAAGGAACCTGCAACATCTTTCCGGTCTGGATGAGGGTGGCCACTTCGAAAAACTCATCCATCGTACCAAAACCACCGGGCATCATCACAAATCCCTGGGAGTATTTGGTAAACAGGGTCTTTCTTACGAAGAAATAATCGAAATGAAGACTGGCATCGCGGTCGATATATGGATTAGCCTGTTGCTCAAAAGGCAGTTCGATATTCAATCCGACAGACTTTCCTCCTCCGAGTTGCGCCCCTTTGTTGGCCGCTTCCATGATACCTGGTCCGCCACCGGAAATGATACCAAATCCTTCTTCTGAAAGTCTTTTTGAAATCTCTGTCGTCAGTTCATAATAGGGATCTCCGGGCTTTGTTCGCGCGGATCCGAAAATAGAGATGCAGGGTCCTATTTTGGCGAGTGCTTCAAAGCCATCAACAAACTCCGCCATAATTTTAAAGATCTGCCAACTGGAATGTGCTTTAGATTCTGACCATCTTCTCTGCTTGCTTAACTTGATCGTGTCATTCATACTCACGTTATTAAAGGGTTCAGACAATAAATGCCACCCTGTCGCTTTGCGATAACGGATGGCATCTGCTTGTTAAAACGATTGTTAGCCTGTTTTAGTTTGCAGCGATTCACTTTTTTTAGAAATGCTTAACAGCCCCAGGAAGGTGAGAATACCGTTTATCAGGATCAGTTCATTACCTATCTTATAACCATCAAACAGCTTGTCCGACAGTTCTTTCAGCCCCAATTCAACATGCAATTTCTTTTCGTACCATTCCGGGCTGCTCAACACATCGAGTGCCAGCGCCAGTAACGGAGCGATAATACAAACCGACCAGATCAGGTTACCCTTCAGTTCTTTCTTCGTGAGTATACCAAATGCAAACAATCCCAGCAAGGGGCCATAAGTGATGCCCGCAAACTTCAAAATAAAGTCGATGATCAGCTTGTCATTGATCGCCTTGAACAACAACACCATGATAAAAAACACAAAGGCAAAGGTGAAATGCACTTTCAAACGGGTACGCTTATTCGCTTTTTCGTCGGCCTGTGATTTATGAAGATTCAGGATATCGATGCAGAAACAGCTGGTCAGCGAAGTGATCGCACCGTCCACGCTTGGAAACAGCGCCGAGATCAGGGCAATGATAAATATCACGCCGATGGTTCCACTGAAAGCATCGCTCAGGGCTACTGTAGGGAACAGGTCATCGGGCGGCACATTGATTCCCTTGTTGGCCGCATACAGATATAAAATTCCGCCCAGTACCAGGAAGAGGTAATTCACCACGAGCAAAACAGCAGAAAAAGTCATAATGTTTTTCTGCGAATCCTTCATGGTTTTCACACTTATGTTTTTCTGCATCATTTCCTGGTCGAGCCCGGTCATGGCGATGGCTATAAACATACCGCCGAGCAGGTGTTTGAGCAGGAACGAGCCTGATTTGACATCTGTATTGATGATTTTACTGAATCCTTTTTCGTGCATGAGGGATAATGCCCCGGAAAAATCCGTTCCCAGCGATTTCAGGATAACAATGATGCATACCACCAGTCCGATCAGCATTCCGGAGGTTTGCAGCGTGTCGGTATAAATGATGGTTTTTACTCCGCCCTCGAAGGTATAGAGCAGGATCATCAATAAGATGACCAGGGCCGTTACAATAAAATGAACGCCCAACTGGTCGAGTATAAAGGTTTGCAGAATATTAATCACCAGGTAAAGCCTGGCCGTTGCTCCCACGGTGCGGGAAAGGATAAAAAAGAAGGCGCCTGCTTTATGGGCATTGATGCCGAGGCGTCTTTCCAGGTAAGTGTAAATACTGGTTACATTCAACCGGTAGTACAGGGGAATCAGTACAAAGGCGATGACAGCATATCCGAGGAGATAACCCAGCACCACCTGGAAGTAATAGAAATTACCACTACCCACGCCTCCGGGTACACTCACAAAAGTGACCCCGCTTAAGGAAGTCCCGATCATGCCAAAGGCCACCAGCATCCAGTTGCTGTTCCGGTTGCCAATAAAAAACGACTCATTATTGGAATTACGGCTGGTAAGCCAGGCTACCGCCAACAATAAAACAAAATATCCGATCACAAAACCAAATAACAGGCCTGGAGACATAAGTTGATTTTAATTATTACTTTCGATTCAGGTTTCAAAGTAATGAAAAAATAATAACTGACATTTACCTCCAATACTTACCTATGAACATTGAATCAGTGGCTGTTTTTTGCGCCTCTCAGTATGGAAACAATCCCCTTTATCAACAACATGCCGGTGAATTGGGCAAACTGATTGCCGCACTGAAACTCAAACTCATTTACGGTGGTGGCAATGTGGGGCTGATGGGAGAAATCGCCAATGCCTGCCTGGCCCATGGAGGTCATATCATTGGAGTGATACCTAAATTGCTCATTGAATGGGAAAGGGAACACAAAGGTCTCACCGAACTGGCAGTAGTACCCGATATGCATGCCCGGAAAAAAATGATGTACGACCTCTGCGACGCGGCCATTGTAATGCCCGGCGGTTTCGGTACACTCGATGAATTTTTTGAAATGCTTACCTGGAACCAGTTAAAGATCCACAACAAAAAGATCTACCTGTTAAACTCTGCGGGATACTACAACCACCTGATCGCGCATTTGCAACATGCACAAAAAGAAGGTCTGCTTTACGAACAGATCTCCGATCGGATCATCGTGTGTCAGACACCAGTGGAAATCTTCAACAGAATCGGTTAAAATCCTCCTTTGCCCTGGAACAATGGGATATTAAACCCTGCACGAATCACCGGAACACTCCTGCCCTGGTTATCTACATAGGGCGAATTCTTGTTGCCTGATACATCAAACAACAGGGACAAATAAAAAAACGGGCTTCTGCCATCAGGCGCTCTTCCCGAAGTATACCCTCCGCCGATCAGAAAACTATTGGCGGATGTTTTGTCTTTTGAAAGCGTGATCCCCGAATTGGGCGCGGGATCGTATTTGTTGTTGATGAAATTGTGTTCGAACTGGGCCTGGGCAAAAATAAAACGCACAGGGTACAGACGAGTGAATACGCCTCCCCCGAAGATGTTCTGTTTTAACTTGTCGCCCGTGGTAAAATAATCCCGGATTCCGGTGTACTGGTAATTCACCACAACTCCTGCATCCACCCAATTGGCCAGCCGATACCCGAATACCGGGTTGCCACCAATGATAAAGGTGCCGTTAAAAAATGAAAGTGATATGCTGCCTCCGGTGAACAGGTTTTCTTTTTGAAAACCCTTCTTTTCTGTTTCTTCATACTGCGCATGGGCGGCAACCAGGCAAAGTAACAATACCGCCAACATCCCTGTTTTCTTCATAGATGATGATTTGTCTTTATAAATCGAAAATTTTACCCGGATTCATGATATTGTTCGGGTCAAATGTTCTTTTAATTCCTTTCATGATGGCCAGCGTTACGGGGTCGGCCACCACGTCCATATATTTTTTCTGAATGAGGCCGATGCCATGTTCGCCACTGATGGTGCCGCCGAGGCTTTTTACAATCACAAACAACTCTCTTAAGGATCGCTCCATATCCGCGTCGCCATAACTGTTCGGCGTTCCTTCCTTTTTAATGCGGATGTGCAGGTTTCCATCACCCGCATGTCCGTAACAAACGGCTTTGAATTGGTTTTTATTTCCCAGCTCTTTTACTGCGCGGATCAACGCGGGAAGTTCTGCTCTCGGCACTACGGTATCTTCCTCAATGGTATAACCGGCAATCTTTACGGCCTCTGCCACCCTGCGTCTCAATTTCCACAACTCGGCTTTCTGCTGGGCATCGTCAGCAAAAAACAATTCGCCCGCATCATATTCGGCGAGCAAACCTGCAATAGCCTCCATTTCGTTCATCAGTACGTCGGCCTGGTTGCCGTCGACTTCAATGATCAGATGAGCAGCGATATCATCGTTGACCGGTACGGCAGAACTGTCTACCATTTCGCTGACAATCTTTAAAGCATCGATCTCCACCAGTTCCAGAGCGCTGGGTGTGAAGCCGGCCCTGAAGATGGCACTCACTGCTTCACTGGCTTTCTCCAGGGAACGAAAAGGCGCCAGCATCAGTAAATCATATCGCGGAAAAGGAACCAGTTTCAGCACGATTTTGGTAACGATGCCTAATGTACCCTCGCTACCCACCACCAGCTGCGTGAGATTGTAACCGGTTGAATTCTTTAATACATTGGCACCGGTCCAGATGATTTCCCCATTCGGCAAAACCAGTTCGAGATTGAGTACATAGTCTCTCACAACTCCATACTTTACCGCTTTCGGGCCACCACTGTTTTCAGCAATATTTCCCCCGATGAAACAGGAACCCCGGCTACTGGGATCGGGTGGATAAAAGAGTCCTTTTTCCTTCACCGCATTCTGCAGTACTTCCGTGATCACACCGGGTTCGGTGGTTACCTGGAGGTTTCTTTCATCGATGTGAAGAATGGAATTCATGCGATCGGTCGACAGCAGAATGCCTCCGGCATGTGGCAGGGCTCCGCCACTCAGACCGGTACCGGCTCCTCTCGGGGTTACCGGTATTTTATGTTCATTACACAATTTCATTACCTGGCTTACCTCTGCGGCATGCCGGGGTCTGATAACTATTTCCGGAAGAAATAAAAGATTTTCGGTTTCGTCGTGACCATAATTTGAACGTCGCTCTTCGTCAACATAGACATATTCGCTGCCTACGATCGATTGAAGTTGTTCTATCAGTGCGGGAGTCAATCTTTCCAACATGAATCGTTTCAGTATTTGAATTGCAATCAGGAACAAAAATCGTATAAAGCCTGCATATAATAAAAATCAAGCCGATGGCAAATCGTTAAAGTGGCGTGAACGGTATGAAAGAAGAATCTACTGGATTTTCCAGACCTGCGGATCAGCGGGTCTTACCAGTATCAGCCGATTGCTGTAAACAGCCCGTAACGAATCAAGGTAGCGGGTATCGGGTGCATGCAGCCGGTTATTGATTTCAGGAAGGATAAAAATACTCCCATTATTTTGCAGAGACCGGTTGATCGCTTCATTGACAGGTACCCAGGAAGAATCTTTTTCAGGAACAGACAGCACCTGGAGCCTGGTGTAATAATGCAGAAAATCCTTTACGATCCAGCCTTCCTGCAACACGATGACATCTTTGTCTGTCGCCAGTTCCTGCAGTCGTTGTGTTTTCACATAATACAGATCATACTCCTTGTGCTGCATCCAGCGGATACTTCCGAAATAATTGATGCAGAAAAGCAGGAATCCTATGCTCAGCGCCGTCGGAAAAGGTTTTAATGACTTCCATTTTTCACCCAGATTCATGGTGCCAATCAACACCAGCCACAGGAGGGCTGTTTGCAGGATCCAGAACTCAAGGATCTCCGGCATCCAGAATACAAAGAAAATACTGTACACAAAGAACGTCAGTATCACGGGCTTGATAATACGACCTGTTTTCTTTTGAATAACAGAATAGTTCCGCAGGAAATAAAAAAGCAGGTAGGCACTTAGAAGCGCCAGCAATATGGTTAGAATCGTGAGGAAAACAGCCATCGATTCGGGGATCGACCTGGCGAGGAACAGTTCATCACTCAATGAATGGTTCGAGAGCGAGGTTTTCAGCATTTGCTTAACCGGTGGCAGTTGAAAAATATAATGACCACCCAGAAATGCGTGCGAGAACCCGTATCCGATATCTATCGGCGTACTGCTATCGAGTTTATGCCAATAGGTATCTCCGCCGGCATACCCTTTCAGCCAGGCAATCCAGCTGCTGAGGGTATTTTGCTTTTCCACGATCCAGCCTACAATAAAATAAGCGCCTCCCACCAGTAATACACCGGCCCCCGCATAGAAGGCCAGCCAGCGGGTAAGGTTCAATTTTTTCCGATCTGTCCAGAGACGGTATAGAATGACCACCGCAAAGAGAATATTGATCTGGTGAAAAAGAATCGCCAGGATGTGCAGGGCAATCACTTTGTACCAGTCGTTGCGACTCAGTTCATTTTTTGACAGGAAATACAATGCGTAAAGGATAAAAAATATTGGCGGCGCATATACTTCGATATTGATACTGTAAAACCAGAATCCGTAAGAAAATGCTACCGGCAAACAGGAAGCCAGCGAGGCTATCACGGAAAAACGAAACCGATGGTAAAAAAATGAGAAGATGACCATGAGACTGCAGCTTCCGCAAAAAGCGGAAAAGCTTTCGATGAGATAAAAATTTTTGACGGAGGGAAACAGCGAATGCCAGAAATGCATCCAGCAATAGGCCACATAGTGATACAGGAGGTGATGCTGATTTACCAGCGGGTAGCCATCCACAATACCATTGAGATAAGTGATAGAATCATGAGGCCCGGAGAAGTTTTCCGCGAGCGTTAGCAGGAAGAAAACAAGGGACCCGATAAATACCCAAACCTGTACGGGGACTTTCTTCATATCTGGGAAACCGGCCAAACGGTTGATTGAATTATTTTTTCTGGAGAAGATCGTCAATAGGGATGCCGATCATTTGTTCGAGTTCCAGTTTGGAAACATTAAAGTTCCTGATGTCTGTCAATTTGCGTACCTGTTGTTCTTTATAAAGGGCAAATGCATTGTTGTACACATCCACACCGATCAGGTCGTCTTTAAAATCCTGTTCTTTCTGACGATAATTCAGGTAGGCATCCTGGGTAACTCGGCTTTGCAGGTCGAGAATGTCTTTATACATGAGGTAGTCTTCGTATTTGGTCAGTACCTGTGTCCTGATCTCACGATAGCGCTGGTTTTTTTCCGCTTCGGCAATATACAGGTTCTCACGGGCTACCTTTACTTCATTTTTTCTTTGTGTATAGAAATTCAACGGTATAGCAACGCCCACATTCCAAAGAGGCAGGAACTGGTTTCCGGAACCTTTTGGCTGCAGCGTCAGTTCGTTGAGGTTAACGCTGGGAACAATAACCGATAACCACTCTCCTTTTGCTTTGCTGAGCTGGTAATTGGCAATCGACACTTTCCGGTCGGCAATCTCGAAATTGGGGTTCTGCATGGCCAGCTGAACCAGTTTCTCCCGGATGTTTGTGATCTGTGAAGTGTCGTTATCTGTATGATAAGTGGAACCAAGTCGTCGCGGTGGGTTCTGGGCCACTAAAACCAGGCTATTGATCAGTAAAAAGGCTACAATTAATACTTTCTTATTCATGATTGTTGGGTTCAGTCTTGGCGCTGTCAAAATACTGCATCTTCAACAGTAATGCAAATGCCGTATACAGGTAAAACACGCTCGGGTACATAGGGATGGCCATTTGCGAAATCTGGGCGGCCATGATGGAGAAAATAAACACCAGGTTGGCAATATACAGGGTCTTCAGCTCAGGATCCTTCACTCTGTAAAAATACCGGGTGCCTGTTCTCAGTATGGTAAAATAAAAAAACAGGGTAAAAATGAGACCGATATAGCCCTGGTCCATCAATATCTGCATATATCCGCTATCCGGGGGTACATGCGACAGGTAGTGGCCGGGGTTATAAAACATTCCCAGGTTTCCACAGGTATAAATTCCTCCGCCGATAGGGTGACGGTAAATATATGGCTGAACGGATTTCCTGTTAACGTCGCGGATAAGGGCCGAATTGTCGTTTGAGGGTTCAAAAGTTGATCGAATCCGGTTAATGATGGCATTATCATAAATCGGCGCTACCAGGATACCGGTTAACATCAGCCCGCAGAATGCCATAAAAATGATGGTCTTTCTTTCGTAAAGGGTATAGATGCCATAAAACAAGATAGCCATTACGATCATCATCGTGGCCGTACGGGTACCCGAATACGAGGAGGCCAACAGGTTTACAATGGAGGCAACTGCCAGCCAGAATCTTTTCCAGGCCTTTTTTTCCCGTAATGCCAATACCAGGATAAATGAACCGCAGGCGGCATACAGGATACCTGAGGAAGCCGGATCCGACAACAAGCCGAACTTACGGGTAAAGCCCCAGTTAATAAACAGCTCCATCCGGAGCGGATCTGCCATCAGCCACCTGTTTTCGAAAGAGAAAAAACCAAACCATTGTTGCTTGCAGGCGTACAAGGCTTCAATTACACTGATGAATATCCAGAAATTGGTGATGTGTTTGATGATCTGCCGGCTGTTAATGACGCAGTACGAAATGTAGAAAAAAGCGAACAGGCTACCCTGCTTTCGTATGAAGTTGAACCAACCGAGTTTTCCATGCATGGCCGGATTGAAAAACTCAAGTAAATAATAGGCCAGCAAAACCAGCATCCATATAGTGATTCCATGTGTCCAGAACTTCTTCGAAATTTCTTTGCGGTATTCCTGCTTCGTGATCACTCCTACCAGAGTGATATAGGAGAAATATTCGGGTATCAGTCCCGTAGGTATCACCGCTCCGCTGCTGATCAGCTTTTCGGGGAGTGAGATGAATATGGAAATAAAGTACGTGAAATAAAATCCAAACAAGGGATACAACAAACAAAGCACCATCAGCAATACGCCTGCCAGAGCGCCCACCGCCACCACCGCCAATTTCATATCCACCAGTACGGCGAGGTAACTAATAGCAACAGCCGCCACAAAAAACAGCAGCAAGCCAAAGCCGGTATTCAGCTTTCGGGTAAGGAAATTATACCTCGCCCATTCCTGGACTCCTTCCACCGCTTTGTATATAGGATTGCTCTCCACTAAAAAAACATGAATTTTAGAAACATCGCGATCATGAAGGACGCAATAAATAGGGTGGCGATTTTCTCCACAACCGGATTCTGACTATTTGAATTTTCAGCACTCATGATCTTATCTGGATTTTTCCTTGATGCTTTGATTAACTCTCGGCTGCAGGGGTTTCGTTAATCCGCCGTCTTTTCCCACTACCTGCAAGCTTCCGCGGCTGGTTCGGGCTGGCTTTTTCCAGCTATACAGCCACCACAAGCCGGCTTTCTGAGCCAGATTATAAATAATGATCGGAATGACAACGCCTGCTGCTGTTCCGATGATCAGGAGCAGGGGTATATTGCTGACATGCAGTAAACGCATCAATACAATGCGAACAGTGGCAGTCACCATCAGGTTGGCTACATAAATGTATAACGAGTGATAACCGATGACCCGGAGAAAACGGAGGCTGTTGTATTTCTGCAACAGGAACGATACGCAGAGTACAAAGGCGCCGCCCACAACGGCAGCCAATGCAAAATACATCGGCATGAAATTCTGAACATAATAGTCATCGCCCTTTCTCAGGTTGGCCAGTGTAAAGAAATGCTGTATCAACACAAAGAAAGGAAGTATGAACACCAGGGTTTTCCAGGACGCGAGTTTTTTGAAATTGGCAGGATCCATCATGAAAGCTGATATCGTATCGCCAACGGCAAAGAAGATATAGAAGAAGCAAACATCTGTCAGAAAACCAGCTTCAATCTTATTCATGTGCAGGTAGGCTGCCACCCCATACAAACCTATTCCCAGCAACAACTGCTGCCAGTGACTGACTTTGCCAAAGTAGGTAATCAGTGCATAACTGATACTTACAAAGAAAAGGGCGTTGAGATACCAGAACTGCTCTACGCTGCGGGGTTGATATATAAGTTTGAAATAGTCGCCAACCTGGCGTTGCGCGTTTACGTAATCTGCGAAAAGAAGCTGAAGCGAAATATGGATAATCCCCCAAATAATCAACGGATACAGAATCGTTTCCGTACGGCTCTTCACAAAGCTGCCGGGTCCTTTGGATTGAAGGCTGCTCCGAAGAAAAATACCGGACACAATAAAAAACAGAGGCATCCGGAAACTGAAAAAGAAAATATTGAGATATGACAGCGAGGGATACTGCTGAACATCGATATCACCATTCAACAATCCGCTGAAGAAATGACGGAAACTGACCAGGATGATACAAATCCCCCTGGCATAGTCGATCCAGGGATACCTGTCCCGACTCAAAATTTTTTTACTATTAAATAAATAATCCCACACGCTGAATAAGGTTTTAATTGAGCGCTACTGTCAGATCAAAGATCGATGTTCTCTTTCTGCACTTTGTTAAATACAGCTCCCACCAGCTTGTCGCCAACGCTTTTCAGGTATTCAATGGATTCACGGTCGCTCTGCGCCTGTGATGATTCGGCAGAGATAACGGCCACGATTCCGTCTACATACTTTGAAATTTCCTTGGCATCCGGGTGGTGGTTAAGAGAAGCGGCTTCGATAAAAACGTAATCGTACTTGCTGGTTACTTTGTCCAGGCTTTCCAGCAGGTGATGTGGAGGTAGGATTTCCGCAGGTGAATAGTTGCCCTCACCACAGCCAATGATATCCGCATTGGGAATGGTGGTAGCGCCGGTAGCCGACAGTATCTTATCGATCGCATTCGGCTGTCCGTTGACGCTGAATTTCTCCAATACCGGCCCTGCACCGAATTTTTCAGAGAGGGTGTTATTGGAAAAGTTAGCATCGATGATCAGTACTTTTTTATGGGTAAGGCTGAAGATATTGGCCAATGCTTCAATCAGCATCGATTTGCCTTCTTTCGGTCTTGTGCTGGTAAAGAGAAACACCTTCTTACCTGAATTTTCCAACTCAAAACGAAGTTTTCTCAGGTTCTCTAAAAAAACCTGCTGTGGCTTGCTCTTCAAATCTGCAGCCGGTGTGTTGATGAGCGTTTCAAGATTCTGATGCTTCAGATCGATATCCACCAGGCTGGTCAGGTTTTTCAACTTGGTTGCCCGCTGGAACATGGTAGGCGTTTTGTAGGAAGAATCCAGGAATTCCAGTAAGAGGATCACAAAACTGGAGAAGAAGAACATCAGGAAACCCGCCAGACCCGAAATGATCAGTTTCCTGGAAGGACTGGGTTTATCGGCCGGCACTGCAATCAATGTTTGCTTGAAGTTGTTCTCCGGGTTCAACTCCAAGTCGATCTTGCTCTGCAAACTGTTTCTGAGCCCTTCCCATTCCTTACGGGCAATCTCAACCTTTGATTGAAGTTCATTTAAAAGAATCTCGGCGCCGCCATCCTGTTTGGTCATGTTCTCGTAAGTATCTTTCTCCTTTTTATACTCCTTCACATTGGCTTCTGCGGCGAGAATATCCTGTTGCAATTCGATTTTTCGGGCAATCAGTTCATCTCTTTTCAAATTGCGGCGATCACGGTCGCTGGTAGTGCCGCCGGTTGTTTTGCTGCCAGCCGACAGCTGAATGATCTTGCTGGTATTGGCGTCAATCTCATCCTGTATTTTCTTTTTATCTTCCTCTGATTTACCAGCCAGTTGTTTATCCAGTTCTATATTTCTGTCCTGTAATCTTTTTATTTCGCGGTTATTGTTACTGGTTGTTGCGCCGCTGGTATTATCGTTTCCGGTTCCCAGGCTTGACAATTGCTCTTCGATGGCCGTCAATTCACCGCGAAGTCGGTTTAAACGACCGGTCTCTTCCTGGTATTTTCCAATAAGTTCCTGCACAACCGACATGGCGGCTGTTGCTTTCGCCTCACCGGTAGTGGGTCCTATTTTATCCTTGTATTCTTTCAGTCTTTGAGTGAGACTGTCAACAATATGCCCTTTGGCATCCACCAGGCTATCCAGTTTATTGGAAGCCGTTGTTGTTCGCAGTCCATATATCTGGTTAAAGAAGCCAATCAGCTGCTGGCCGGCGGTATTGGCCATGAACGCCGAAAGGAAAGGATTCTCAGAATTAGCAAAAATCTCGATAAAGTCGGTTCTGCCTACCCGATCCTGGCTTAAGCTCTTCATCAGGAAATTAGGTCCGTATCCGTACAGGTCGATCAGATCTTTCACCATCTTCTCATCCGGCGAATAATAATTGAGTAGTTGCAGGTCGTTGATCTTGTTACGCAGTATTTTCTTGGCTTTTTCGATATTGGCAGGAGTCAGTAATACGTAGTTCTTTTCTGTTTTCTTAGGCTGGCGGAAGGGCACGCTATCTTCCAGGTCGTGCAGTAGCAACTTATAGGAGATCATTCCGAACACCTTGTCGGAAGCAAAAGCCACGTTTACGTTGTTGAAACGGGTATCGATCTCATAAATATTAAACATGTCTTCCTGCTTGATCTTTACCTTTTGTTCCATGGTAAAGCCAGTGGAATATTGAGCGAGTGAAACGTATTCTTTGGGGCGAAACATGAAGAAAACAAAACCGGCTGCCACACCGAAAACGGTGCAGAGTAGAATGATCCATTTTTTTCGCAGAAGCGAATAAAGTAAATACAGGAGATCCATGTGGGTCGTTTTGTGATTTCAGGTGAAAAAGTACCAAAAAAATCCGGGAACGAGTGTGGTTCCCGGATTTTTGGACTTATTTCAAAAGCCTTTCAGCTCTTATTTCTTGGTTTTTACCAGTTTGGCGGCTGCTGCGGGCTTGCCGTTAACGGTAAGCGTTACCAGGTAAACTCCGGTCGACAGCTTTCCTTCTGTCGTGTTTATTCTCAGGGTATTGGGACCTTGTGGCAACTGGCCAAAGTTACGCTTCATAATCAAACTTCCAGACAAATCGTAAATATCCACTCCAATGTTATTGGTAGCCGCATCGTTACTGAAATCGAGGTTGATCATATCAGTGAACGGATTCGGATAAGTTGTAATATCTACTTTTTTGCCATCTGGCGTTATTACTGCAACCGGGTTGGTCGGTCCTTCGGTAGCTACGTTGTTCACCAGTCCGTTCGGATTAACACTATTCAGCACTGCACCTCCGTTTACATCGTCATAGGCTTCGATGATCAGGCCACTGCTGTATGCATTTGCCGCTGGTTCAGTAGTGGAGATATTAAGATAGAGCTCTCCGTTTTCATCCGCCTGCAGGTCGCCGATATATACAATCTTGCTGGTATTCTGCCATGAGTTGATATATACAGTGCGTCCATTCACGGTAAAGGTTGCAGTAAGGTCTCCACCGATCCAGTTTGAGCTGGAGATGTAACCGATCCGGTAACGTTTGCCCTGGTTCAAACCAGAGAGCTTCACCTGAGACTGCTGGAGGTTATCCATCCAGTATCCGGATTGTGATACCAGGTCAGGAACCAGTCCGCCGAAGCCGGAGTTGTTACCGGTAGACATACCCGCGTTGTTCTCCCCATTGAACGTTTTGGTGATGGTGAGCGTATAACCAGTATTCACACTAGACTGGTTCTTCAGGTTTGTATAGCTGACACCAGGCGCCGGGAATGCTTCCAGGTTATTCCAGGGTGAACCCGCGCTCTGAACGTTCTGATTAAAGTTCACATATACCATGCTCAATGGTGTGATGGTCTTCTCCTGGTTACTCCAATCGGAGAATGTGCTCGCACCGTTCTTCGCACGAATTCTGTAGAAATACTTCGTGTTTGGAGTCAACCCGGTATTCGTATAAACCGAGTTGTTTCCGGCAATCGCGATGTTGGTTACGTTTTGCGTAAACAGGGAGTCTGTAGCACGTTGCAACTGGAATCCATCTGCCGCATTTTCGTTATTACTGCGATCGCTCCAGCTGATAACCGCTGTGGTCCTGTCTTTCGGTTCCACATACAGGTTAACCGGGTTCATCAGCGTGATGGAAGACTCATACTCTTCTATGATAATCGCGTTGAGATACATGTTGGTATTGCCGGTGCTCAGCTTGTTGAAGTTCACCGTAATGGCTCCACCGGAGGCGGTCAGACCGTTCAGGTTGGCTGTCATATTAGTGTTATACTTCGCATTCAATGTATCGCTCTGGCTTCCTACGTTGGTAGTCACTCTCATCACGGCTTCCAATCCCTCATTCTGGCTGCCAACGACTACAATGTTATAGCGTTTGGTTCCACCAGACAAACCAGTGATGGTGATGGCGCGGGCATTGGTTCCACTATAGTAGATACCGCCAGACAATACAGTATCGGGCACCACACCGGTATTATTACCTGTCTTATGACCAGTGAGGAATCGGCTTGACCATCCGTCTGTCATTGACATGCTGATCGAGGTCGGCACATTGTCTTCGTCTACCAGTCCGTTGATCACCTGGCCCTGACCACCGTAGTGGAGGAAGTTATTCCAGGGAGCCGGCGCCACTTTCGCATAGTCGCCGAAGTTGACGAAGATGGATCTTACGTTCTTATCCGTCACTGTGATGATGAAGTTCTGCGTGCTTACACCACCCTTGTCGTCCTTCGCTACGAGGCGGAGGAATTGCTGACCCATGTTGTCGATGGTGGGTGAAGCACTGATACGGTAGTTACCGCTTCCCAGATCCGTCAGTGTTACAAATGAAGGCTGGTTTTCGATATATACAGTCAATACATCTGTTGGCACATCCACTACAGAGAAGTCTTCATTGATCGACGCATCTGTCTTCACTTTGAAGCTGCTGAGGGCTGTGATCACAGGGCGGTTATTTTCAGTAGTTACACTAATGGTATCGCTGGTAGAACCGTCGCCGTGGTTGTTATAGCCTACCACATAATAATAGTAGGTGGTGTATTGCTGTGCAGTCAGGTCTACATAACTCACACTATCCTTGTTCTGCATGCCACTATTGAGCAATGCATAGGGACCCGCCTGGTTTGTAGAACGATATACTTTATAACCGAATTCATTGTACGCTCTGTCTACCCAGTTCAGTTTCACACCACCATTTTCCACAAAATCACCCGTCAGGTTCAGTGGTTTGGCTGGTGTGGTACCATCGTCATAAGCTGCGTCGATAACCATCGCATTCAGCAGACCGCCAGCGAGTGTGTTGGGGTCACCCACCATGGTAATGGTTACCTGGCCGGAAGCATTAGGCTTAACCTGGTAGATGGTATCGGACATCGAGGTGTTGAGGTAATAATTCACCTGTGCCACATCGTTTCCGATCAGGAATTTGGTAGTGGTATTGGCGTTGATTCCGCAACAGTTGTTCAATGAACCAGAGAAGAAAACAAAGTTGTAACGGCGCGCTGTATCCAACCCATATACACGCAATCTGAGTGTATCGGCTGAATTGAAGTTATACAGACCCCATTCAATATAATCTCTCAGTACCGCATCAGGATAGATTCCTGAGTTGTTACCGGTTTGTGTACCGCCAGTTGAAGCGTTATAATTATTAGTCAATGCCTGTATACCCACCGTACTGACTGCTCCTTTAACGGTCACCAATGATCCCTTATTGAAAGGAGCCGGCAACGAGAAGAGGTCGATATCGTTCCAGGTTGGCGCATTACCGGTGAAGTACCTGAAGTTAACACGGATGCTTTCGTTCGGATCGAACTCGTTCACCGTGATTTTGAAAGTTTTGCTTATCCACGCTCCGTTTCCATCATCCACATAAGCAGTCATATTGTATACACCTGATGCGGAATAGCCAGGCTTCAGTGTAATTGAACCTTTACCATTACCACTATCTACGAATGTGGCAAAGGAAGGCATATTGTCAAAACTCCAGACCATGTAACCATTTCCTTCCAGGTCGTTGGCATTTACCGGAATAGTAACCACTTTTCCTTCGTCAACGGTCTGGTCCAGTATATTGGCCATCGTCGGAATGGTATTGTCATTCACTACCATGGTGTAATAAGTGGTATCATAGCCTTCGTTGCCATCGCTTACATAAGCAGTGATGGTATAGGCACCCTGGTCACCAATGGTTGGTGTCATTACCAGGTTGATATTACCATTGCTGACATTCTGCACCTGTGCAAACCAGGGCAGGTTATCGAACTGGAAGGTCATTGGATCACCATCTTCATCCACCGCGTTGATCGGTAAGGTGAAAGATGTTTCATATTTCATCGTAAAGTCGAGAATATGTGTGATCACAGGCGGTGTGTTCAATGTTTTCGCATTGGCCACATTGGTAAATCCTGAAGGACCCCCTAAACCCGCTGCTCTTACCTGGTAATAATAGGTGGTATTGGCAAACAGGGCTGTATCGCTATAAATTATAGTGGCGGTTGCTCCAGCGGGAACTGTCTTCACCAATCTGTAATTGGTCTGATCGCCGACAGATCTGAAGATTTCAAATCCGGTTTCATTGTTGGAATTGTCATTCCATTGCAGGTTGATTCCATCTTTACCAATTACCTCTGCTGTCAACCCGGTGGGTGAAGCCGGAACGGCAGGAGCCGCCAGGGTGGTATCCATTGACTGGCCATAAGTGAGATTCTTCATAGCCAGAACCTGGTTGGCAGTAGCCGCTTCATTCACCTGAACCTGCACTCCGTCGATAAGACCCTGATAGAATGCATAAGTATTCTGCGCATCATTGAAAGCGTTAGCTGCATCGGGATAACCGATTCTTGAGGCAGAACTGCTGTTGGCGGAAATACTGTTGAAACTAAAGTTGGTACCATTTATTGCCACCTGTACACCATTAATATAAATACGCATGGTGTTGGTGCTGTAAACAACTGCCAGATGATTCCATCCGCCGCTGATCCAGTTGCCATTGCTGGCGAAATTGGCCAGAGACACAGTGCTTCTTACGCTACCGCTGGCAATACCTGCTTCAAGGGCGTTGCTGTTGAAGCGAAGGGCAATACCATTGTCGGCGCCACCGAAATCAAATAATATTCTCTTACCGGTTGTAACTGCTGGTTTGACCCAGAGAGAAATCGTACGTTGACTGAATACTCCATCACTGGGGAATCCGCCGCTGGTGCTGTTATTTACAGAAATGAAATCATTGGTGCCATCCAGTGAAGCTGAGTGACTACCTTCTGCGCGATCTGTGCTGAAGGTTGGATTGGCGGTACCGCCACCACCAGCCAAAGTGCGGGTTGTACTGCTCATTCCATCTGCATAATTATTGTCGAGGTGCCAGATGGTTTCAGCAGACGTATAAGCAGACTGGCCATAAGAGCCTACGGCACGCACTTTATAGAAGTACGTCGTATTGGCTGTCTGGTTAGAGTCGATATAGGTGGTAGTCGTTGTTGTTCCTACCGGATTATAAGTACCATTCAAAGTAGTAGAACGAACGACTTCAAAACCGGTTTCGTTATTGCTGTTGTCTGCCCAGGTAATCGTCGTTTGTTTGTAGCTGTTAGCCACTGCTTTCACGGCAGAAGGAGCAACAGGAGCTGATCCACCCGGTGTATAAGTCGGGTTCTCCTGGAAAGCTGTGTTAGGAACAGCAGTATAAGATCCACTATTGAACGACCAGTTAAAGGTCATCGCCTGTCCACCACCCTCTTCAAAGAAGGTTGCGGCGATTGGATAATACTGACCGGCAGTGAGTGAAATGGCAGAACTGTTGACACACTGGGTACCATGTAAACCATCATTATTTATCGTTTCAGCAGCGGTCGGGTTGTAAGGCATATTGAAATAGAACTTGCTTCCATCATCTGAGCAGATCTGGAAACGATAGGTGCCCGTATTGGGGATTCGAATATACCCTTCCCAGAGATAACCGAAGTTATCTGTACCCCCCGCAGTAAAGGCTACGTTGGGAGCGATTCCTTCCGCTACCGGTACGCGATCGGCATAGCTTGGAATTTCAGTAAGGCCAACCGGGTTGGTGAAGTATTTGTAGCAAACGCCCTGTGCAATGGTATTGGCCACTACTTCCGTGCTGGGCTGTGATACATTACCGGCGGCATCTTTCGCGCGAACGCTGAAAGTATACGTTTGGCGTGCATCGAGTTCATTAATGGCAATATAGGTGTTGGTGGTGGAATACAACTTCACACCATTTACGTAAATATCGTATTTGGCAACCGCCAGGTTATCCGTGGAAGCCGTCCACTTCAATGAAACATTCGTACGGCTGGCACAGGTTACAGTCAGGTTACCCGGAATAGTCGGGGGTGTATTATCTACCTGTGTTACCACAGAAGCTTCGTTACTGTTGGCAGCTGCACCAAAGTCACTCACCGCTCTCACTACATAGAAGTACTGTGTATTTCCCTGTATAGCGTTGTCGATATAGGTTGTAACATCCGGCGCCGTTATTTTAATCAGCTTGTAGGGTCCGCCGCTGGCAGTGCCCCTGTAGATTTCATATCCGGTTTCGTTTTGACCTGCATTCGGGTTTTCGTTCCAATCGAGTTGAATGGATCCTACAGAAGCAGAGAATGCCGACAGGTTCTTTGCCGCATCCGGCTTTGGAGATCCGCTGGCAGGAACTACATTAAATACCGGAGAGAAAGCACTGCCACAACCAAACTGCTCAATAATTTTCGCTTTGTATTGACCCACCGGTGCCGTAAATGTATTGGAAGTGCTGACTACTACATTGTCACCTGTACGGATCCACTGGTACCCAAAATAGCCGGTTGGCAATGTAAGGGGAACAGAATTGCTGCCATCAACTGCCGGCAATACTTTTGAACGCAATCCATCAACGGCAATAGGAGGAGTAACGGTTTGTGTTTTTGAATAGATAACAGCAGGTTTCGGAGAGAAAAGACTCCAGTCTGCCGTAGCCGAGCGCTTGAATCTTACGCGGTAAGTACCGAATGCTTTTACCCGGATTTCATTACCGGTGAATGAGATCAGCGAAGAATTATCGATGATCGTGTTTACGCCATTGGTACGGGTCGCGATAGTCACTCCGTCTTTCTGCCATTCATACGCATAAAAGCCGGCCGTTATACCTATTCGGGTATCGATGGCCGAGTCCGGACAAAAATCATATCGTTGAAAATACACAAGGGGGTTTGCCTTGTGCATGTCGTTCATATACGGCAGGAAATCTGGTTCAGACCAGTGTGTATCCCAGGTAAAGTGGCCGAGATCAGGATAAAGTGTCCAACGAATATTGGCTCCAATATTTTTCAGGTTGTCATAGCTGTTTTGCGCATAAGAAGGGTTCGGGTTCGTGTCTTTACCGCCGGTAGCGAACCAGATCGGAATGTGTACGAAATCGCTCCAGTTGGTATGAGCGGACGCGGCAGAAGAAGGGGCTGCTTTGGTAACGCGTTGTGGGAAAACGGCAGTCATGGACCAGGTAGCTACCCCACCGTTTGACAGACCGTCTACAAATACGCGATCGATATCGGCCCGTATGTACTTGGCCATTGAATCGAGAATGGCGATCACTCCGTTATAGTTAACGGAATAGCCCGCCACACCCCAGTCACTCCAGCAGTTATTGCTGTTTACTACCACCTGTGGATATAATAAAAATCCATCGAACTGGTTTGCTTCAACGGCGTTACGGAAGCGCTGGCCTCCGTGAACCATTTGTTTCTCGTTATTATATATACCACCATTGGTAGGGCAGCCGGGCTCCCCTGCCCCGTGAAAGAACAACATGATCGGATAAGTCTTGTTAACACTGTCGGGGTTGGAATAACTTTTCGGATATTTCAAACGAAAAGCCAGCTTCACTCCATTATAGTTGATGAAATAAGCTTTGTAATCTTTTCCCCAGGCGTTACTGTCAACACCCGATGTTTTTACGGATACCCATTTCTGTAAACCCGCGATATCTGGGTTAGGGTTGGCCGTTAGAGCAGTGGAATCATTGCTGAAGTTGGTGCCATTGTTTACCCAGCGACGGTTTTTGTCGTTCGGGTTGAAAACGTTCTGTGCGTTTGCAAGGGCAACCAGACACAATACTCCAATTGTGGTAAGAAGTAATACTTTCTTCATAATGCGCGACAATTATAACTTTTAAACTACCTATAGCCTAACTAAGGGTTTTAAATGAGGATATTACGAGGCACCTTTAGCTGTTAGGGAAGGTATATTGGAGGTGTTACAAGGCTGGTCTTATCGCAAGATAATGAGGTAAGCGTATCCGGGAAATTCGGGAGGATGGTTGGATAGGTTTTGTCAAGAAGCTCAAAAATAATACTATTTTTTAAAAAGTGAAATTCTTACAGAAATAAGTTCGTATATGTCGTATACCAAAAAAGTAGTATGATTTTTACCCCGCAGCTTTCTTTTGTACTTTCTTTTGATTTTCTTCGCACAAAATACCCTCACCGACCCGTTAAGACAGATTCATGACAAACATTCTCCTATTAAAAATTATTTTTTGGGTAAGCTTCTTCATCATCTTTTACAGTTATGTCGGTTATGGAATTTTGCTCTGGTTATTGGTGAAGGTTAAACAACTCTTTGAAAGAAAAATCCCCAAACACCCTGATTTTCTTCCAGCAGTTGCGCTGGTGGTTGCTGCTTATAATGAAGAAGACTACATAGAAGAGAAGATTCAGAACAGTTTTCAATTAAATTATCCGGCTGATAAACTCGAAATTATTTTTGTAACCGACGGTTCTACCGACAGAACGCCGGATATTATCCGAAAATACCCCAACATTAAACTGCTCCATGAGCCGGAAAGAAAGGGGAAATCGGCAGCCATGAACCGCAGCCTCAGCCATATCGAGTCGCCCTTTATCATCTTTTGTGACGCAAACACCCTTTTAAACACCGAATGCGTACGCGAAATCGTGAAGCATTATGCCGATCCGAAAGTGGGCGGGGTGGCCGGTGAAAAAAAGATTCTGACCGAAGGGATCAACACGGCTGCTGCCACAGGCGAAGGCTTGTACTGGAAATACGAGTCGTTCCTGAAGAAACTGGACTCCGATCTGTACAGCACCATGGGCGCAGCCGGAGAGCTGTTTTCCGTGAGAAAAGACCTGTTCGAACCGGCCCCTGCGGGAACCATTATTGAAGATTTTGTACAGTCGCTGAAAGTCTGCACCCGCGGATATGTATTACGTTATGAGCCCAATGCCTATGCGGCCGAAGCTCCCTCTGCTTCTATAAAAGATGAAATGAAACGAAAGGTCAGGATCTGTGCCGGAGCGTTCCAGGCGATGATTTTATTAAAAGACCTGTTCAATCCGTTCAGATACCCGGTCCTCTTCTTTCAATTTATATCACACCGGATCCTTCGGTGGACCATCTGCCCTGTGGCTATCGTAGTTTTACTAATTTCTAATATTGCCATCGCCTGGCTTGACAACGATTTATTCTATCGACTCGTCTTACTCGCGCAGTTGGTGTTTTATTCAATGGCCATTACCGGATGGATCTTCGCCAACAGGGAAATAAAGGTGAAATTGCTATATATCCCTTTCTATTTCCTTTTCATGAACCTCGCTGTGTTCCTGGGTTTCAGAAGATTTATCCGTAATAAACAGACCGTATTGTGGGAAAAGGCCAGCCGGCAGAAACTGCCAACTAATCAACAATAAAATACCACTAATCAGGTATTTCTGACCTTTTACTAAAAGGTATCTTTGTACTAATAAAAATATAATAGTGGGGTGTTTGGTTTATTGAAGATTGTTACTATTTTTACGATGCCAAAAAGGCGCTCCATTCAAAATCCTCTGAATATTCTGGTTCTCTCTGATTGGCTTATACTGATTCCCACAAATCCTTCGAATAGCCGCTGCTACCTGTAAAATACCTGGTTAGTTAATCCATTAACTATTGTATAAACCCATTAACGGAGTTTATATTATTTATTTTTTTTACCATAGTTGAACCAATACCTCTGTCGAAGCCATTGTCCAAATGCAAGCCTGTTGAAAAATTGCGAATTGTTCACTTAAAAAATTTTTCTGCCCATGAAAAAGAAGATACTCGCAATTGATGACAGTAAGGCAATACGCTTTTTGCTTCAAACTGTACTCGGAAAAGACTACCAGGTTATTACCGCACCCGATGGTTGTTCAGCCATGTATTGGCTGTCGAAAAAGAACCTGCCGGATCTGATTATCGCTGACGCCCAACTTCCGGACATGGAAAACTGGGAACTGATTGAACAACTTTCCATGAGCGGACTGTACAGGGATATCCCCATGATTGTACTTTCTTCCCTCAGCAAAAATGAAACGAAAGCAAAGTGTTTACAATATGGTGTAGCCGAAAACTTCACCAAACCCTTTAATCCGATCGAACTGCTGGAAACTGTCAATAAAATTGCGAAATTCCAGGAAGTGAGTGTTCAAGCCATTTAATCAGTTGTACGCTATGAAGCTTTAAAAAAAACCTCAAACCTTACTTTATGGAACTTACGTATACACCCGAAGAAAAGACGATCAAGAAGACATACCGACATTTCTCCATTTCTTCCAAAACCAACGGTGAAATAGCTGACAGGAAGAAAGCAGACTTTTTTTATATAGGCCGCAGAACATCCAGCATCGACTGCCTGATCAAATCATTCGAAACCGGCTACGCTGCTGAGAGTACAGATAATGCCAGGTTCATCCTGAATCGCCTGGCTTCCAAAGAAAACACGGTTCCCGAATTGTTCATTGTAGATGCCTCTATCAGCCGTAAGGAAATCGCCGAGATTTTCAGCTTCGTGAGCCAGCTGGCAGATATGTCCGCAATTCCTTTTATCATCGATGCCTCCTTTTCCACTGCAACGGAAATCGAATCGCTGCGTCGCCTGGAATTCGTAGACGAAATCATCTTCCTGAGCGACCTGAACAGTCAAAAGCTCTATGCCAAGGTGGCTTTTCTGAAAAAAGTAAAGCAACGCAGCAGCAGCCTGAACAACAAACACCAGGTGGAAACTTCCGCCCGGGGATTGGGTGTTACCAAAAGTTACGCAAAACGGGTATTTGACATCGTTACCTCCTCTCTCATCCTGCTGGTGGCCAGCCCGGTCATGATCCTGATCGCCATCGCGATCAAGCTGGAATCAAAAGGGCCGGTTTTCTATATTTCCAAGAGAGCAGGACGCGGATACAAAGTTTTCAACTTTTTCAAGTTCCGTACTATGTATACCGGCGCCGATTTACAGGTGAAGGAATTACAGCATATGAACCAGTATCAGGCTGATGCCAAATCTGCTGCTGATCCTGTTTTCTTCAAGATCAATAACGACCCGCGCATCACAAAAGTGGGACTGTTTCTTCGCAAGACCAGCCTCGACGAAATCCCTCAACTGGTAAACGTGCTTAAAGGGGATATGTCGCTGGTGGGTAACCGACCACTGCCTTTGTACGAAGCTTCCGCCCTTACAACCGACGAATGGGCTATGCGATTTATGGCACCTGCGGGCATCACCGGTCTCTGGCAAATCAAAAAAAGAGGTCAGGATGATATGTCTACCGAAGAAAGACTGAGCCTTGACATCGATTATGCCGAGAAATGCAACTTCATGTATGATCTCTGGATTATGGCCAACACACCCTCTGCGCTGATCCAGAAAACAAACGCCTGATTTTTTTCATTTTTTACCGTATAATTTAATAATCCCGCTTTCAGAAGCGGGATTATCTTTATACCTTTTCCCAGATTTCATAATAACCCATCGTGCCAAGCTCTACGCCACTCATATCCATCATCACCTTAAACTATAACCAGTCGGCGGTTACGCTCGATTTTCTCGAATCGGCCCGTAATCTTCGCTACCGGAATTTTGAGATACTGGTTTGCGATATGGCCTCCCATGAAGACGTTGCTTCCATCATCCAACCGGCATTATATCCCAATACTAAACTTTTAATGAGCCCTCAAAACCTGGGATTCGCCGGCGGAAACAACTGGGGAATGAGACAGGCAAAGGGCGATTATTTCTTTATCGTAAATAACGACACCGTTCTTACCGAAGATATTCTCGATAAACTGCTAAAACCTTTCTCGGAAGATCCCCTTATCGGCGTCACTTCTCCCAAGATCATGTACTATGATCACCCGAACATTATTCAATATGCCGGTTTCAACCCAATGAATATGTTTACGGGAAGAACAACTATTATCGGAGAGAAAGAAGAAGACAAGGGTCAGTACAATACGTCTCGCGAAACCGCGGGTTCGCACGGTTGTGCCATGCTGGTTAAAAAGGATATCATCGCCAAAACAGGCATGTTCCCGGAGAAATTCTTTTTATACTACGAAGAATGGGACTGGTCGGCAAGAATTCAGAAAGCCGGCTATAAGATCTGGTATACGGCTGACGCCACCATCTATCACAAAGAATCCATCAGTGTTGGTAAATCCAACCCCATGAAAACCTATTACCACACCCGAAACCGGATTTTGTACATGAGAAGAAATACCAACACATTTCAATTATTCATATTCACACTTTTCTTTTCGCTCTTTTCACTTCCCAAATCAGTCCTCACCTACCTGGTAAAAGGACAATTTGAACACTTGCGGAATTTTTTACGCGGAGTAGCCTGGAATCTGTATTCCTCCACAGATTCCCCTGTTTGATTCCACCGAAAACCATAATAGTTTTGTCAATAAATCGTTAGAGTAATCATGCTGTTGCTGGTACATATCATAACCTGGATACTTTTTATTTATGTTGCCCTGAACGTCGGTTATCTTTTCGTCATTACGGTGGCAGGAAAACTGAAACGCAGCCCCCGTTATGGTATCAACCCGCACAAAAAAAGAATCGCTGTTCTCATCCCTTCATATAAGGAAGACGATATTATTATCCATACAGCCCGCGAAGCCCGACAACATGATTACGACCGGGCATATTTCGATGTTTTTCTCGCAGCCGACCAGTTGAAGCCGGAGACGATCGCAGAGTTGAGAAAAATTCCGGTAAATGTTCTCGAGGTTCAATTTGAAATAGGATCAAAAGCCCGCTCACTCAATAAACTGCTCAACAGCATACCCGATGGTCAATACGACATCGCTTTGATACTCGATGCGGATAATATCATGAAACCAGGATGCCTGGAACAAATCAATGATGCCTTTCAGCATGGATTCCGGGCGGTGCAGGTACACCGGGTGGCCAAGAATCGCAACACAGCAGTGGCTGTGCTCGACGCCATGAGTGAAGAAGTAAACAATCATTTTTTCCGGAAAGGACTGAGAGCCCTGGGGTTTTCTTCTACTGTCATTGGCTCGGGAATGGCCTTTGAATTTGATACGCTGAAGAACATCTACAATAAACCCGGCATACTGGGTAATCCGGCCTGCGATCGCGAAGTTGATTTTGAAGTGATGAAGGCCGGCGTGAACATTGAATTCATCGAAGACGCCTATGTTCTCGATGAGAAAGTTGCCAGCCGTGCGGTATACGAAAAACAAAGAACACGCTGGCTGGAAAGCCAGATTATCCACCTGAAATTATTCTTCGATGCCAAACAGGGACCGGTTGTCAAAGATGCCAACTACTGGAATAAATTATTCCTGAACCTGATCCCGCCGAGGCTGATCTTCCTGGCATTTTTCTTTCTGTTACTGCTTGTCATTGTCCTTGAAAACATCACGCATACCTTTTTCCTGGCGCCCGATCAACAATGGTGGCTGCTGGTAACCGCGGTTTATTTCTCTACTTTCCTGATTGCCATCCCCTCCAGCTTCTATAACTGGAAAACGATCAAGGCTATATTATATATACCGGTCCTGATGTTTTCGATGCTGCGGGCATTATTTAAAATGAAGGTGAGCCGAAAGGAATTTCTTCATACTCCTAAGTCCTTCACGCAGAAAGTGAATTAATGAAGAATTAATTTTCATCTGATTTTTCCACATTTTTTTCACTCCGGCCGTCTTAACCAGATTTGGACGTTATTTTGTTGTCTTTCAAGCTTTCCCATCCCTATATTTTAATGGAGCTCTCTGCCGACACAACTTAAACCGTTGTGAATCAGCGGGAAAATATTTTTTTCGAAAATATACAGGAACATGTGTTTGAATCGTTTTTTGGTAAGGTTGTTGCGAGGTTTTTTCCATGCTTTCGAGAAAATCTCCATATATCCTAAATCCGAAAATCCACCCGTATGAAAAACTCTACCTATTTAAGTAGGAAGGCAGTTGGCTTCATGGTATTTCTCCTGACGCTCTGTTTGTCTGGTACAGCCCAGCAGGTAGCTAAAGGACTTACAGCAGCCAATGGTCAGTTTATTGGTTTTTACGAATACAAGCCGACAGACTATGCTTCCAGGCCTTCCGAAAAGTTTCCCATCATTATCTTTTTACATGGAATTGGCGAAAGAGGTAACGGTACCTCCGAATTGCCCAATGTGTTAGGGCAGGGCATTCCCAAATACATCGCCAATGGCAGCACCATGACCTTCTGGTGGAACGGCAAATACGAAACTTTCCTGGTACTCTCTCCCCAGTTGAGCCGGAGTTACGGCGACTGGCAGGATTTCTATGTTGATGAGATGTACAAGTATGCCAGGAATAACCTCAATATTGATACCAACCGTGTTTACCTGACTGGTTTGAGTCTGGGTGGCGGCGGTGTATGGCATTATGCTTCCGGATCTGTGGCCAATGCGAAAAAATTTGCCGCTATTGCCCCGGTTTGCGGAACCTGCTCTGTAGTGAGCGCCTGCAATATGGCCAGCGCCAATTTGCCGATATGGGCATTTCACGCGCAGGATGATGGAGTGGTTGGCGTAGGTTGTACTACCAGCGCTATCCAGAATATCAATAACTGTAATCCTGCTGTAAAGCCATTGATGACTTTGTACAACGACGGTGGTCACTTTATCTGGGACCGTGCGTACGATATGTCTTATACCTGGCAGAACCCTTCTTTGTTTGAATGGTTCCTGGGCCAGGCACGCAATCTTCCATTGACCAACCTGCCTCCTATTGCGAATGCAGGACCTGATCAAACCATTACACACCCTACCACCAATACTGTTCTGAACGGATCTTCTTCGTCTGATCCGGACGGAACTATTGCCCGTTATAGCTGGTCGCAAATTTCCGGTCCGATGAACGCCACGATTCAGACACCGGCAAATGTAACTTCCAACTTGACCGGCATGACCACTCCGGGAACATACTATTTCCAGTTGATGGTAGTGGATAACAGAGCAATCGCCCGTCGTGATACAGTAAAAGTTACAGTAAACAGCGGCCCTCCCGGTACTAACCTCCTACCGGTTGCAGTGGCTGGTTCAGACCAGACCATCACAGTAAATAATATTACCCTCAGCTCATGGGGAAGTTTTGATCCGGATGGTTCGATTACGGGTTATCTCTGGACAAAACTCAGCGGACCGGCTACTTTCAACATGCCCAATAATATTTATGCATCCTGTGGTATTGATGGAATGGTATCCGGTGTATATACATTTGAATTACGTGTAACCGATAATGCCGGTGGAGTTGGCAGAGATACGGTACAGATCACGGTAAATCTTCCGGGCCTTCCACCTGCCAACCAGGCGCCAGTTGCAAGAGCCGGATCAGATATTACACTGACCCTGCCCACCAATAACAGCACCCTGGATGGATCATTCTCCAGTGATGCCGATGGAACGATCAGTTCATTTGCCTGGAGCAAATTGAGCGGACCTGCCCAGTACACCATTGGAAACGCGTCTGCAGCTACTACCACTTTATCCAACCTGGTACAGGGAACTTACAGTTTCCAACTGCAGGTGACCGATAATAATGGAGCGATTGGAAAAGATACCATAGTGGTAACAGTGAATGCTGCCTTGCCACCGCCACCGCCGGCTAACCAGGCGCCCAAGGCAAATGCCGGATCCAATGCAGTTCTTACTCTTCCCGCTAATTCGACCACACTGAATGGATCCGGATCAAACGACCCGGATGGAACCATATCTTCCTATAATTGGAGTAAACTGACGGGACCTGCCCAATACAGCATCGGCAGCCCGACAGCCGCCAGTTCTTCATTGACCAACCTGGTTGCAGGAACCTATACATTCAGACTGGTGGTAACCGATAACAACGGTGCTACCGGTGATGACACTGTACAGGTAACCGTAAACAATGGTACACCTCCACCCAACCAGGCGCCGATCGCCAAAGCGGGTGCGGATGTTTCCTTAACACCACCGGCAAACAGCACGACTTTCGACGGTTCGGGTTCCTATGACCCCGATGGTATCGTTGCGTTGTGGGTGTGGACCAAGATCAGCGGCCCTTCTCAATACAATATTGTAAGTCCGAACTACGGACAGACGATCGTCAATAACCTGGTAGCTGGTACTTATCTTTTCACTCTGACCGTAACCGATAACCAGGGAGCCACAGCGATCGATACCGTACAGGTAACAGTAGGTGGTGCGCCGCCGCCGCCGAACGTGGCACCGATCGCTGCTGCCGGCAATAATGTGAGCATTACCCTGCCCGTCAACAATACAACACTCAACGGCAGCTCCTCTTCAGATCCCGATGGTACTATTGTATCTTATAACTGGGTGAAGATCGCAGGTCCTGCGCAATTCAATATCGCCAATGTGAATGCCGCATCCACCAGTGTTACCAACCTGGTGCAGGGCGTATATCAGTTCAGATTGGTAGTAACAGATAACAGTGGCGCTATTGCAAGCGATACTGTTCAGGTAACTGTTAATCCGGCACCGCCACCGCCCAACCAGGCACCGAATGCAAATGCAGGAGCTGATATTACCCTTACGCTTCCTGCCAACAGCACGACCTTGAACGGAACCGCTTCCAGCGATCCCGATGGTTCCATTAGCACCTATAGCTGGAGCCGCATCAGCGGACCAACGCAGTTTACACTGGCCAATGCTTCAGCAGCCAGCACCGGTTTAAGCAACCTGGTACAGGGTACCTATGGCTTCCGACTGGTTGTAACCGACAACAACGGCGCGAGTGATGCGGATACCGTGATGGTCACTGTAAATGCAGCACCGCCTCCGCCACCGCCTTCCAACCAGGCGCCGAAAGCAAATGCAGGAGCAGATATTACCCTTACGCTTCCTGCTAACAGCACGACCTTGAACGGAACCGCTTCCAGCGATCCCGATGGTTCCATTGCCAGTTACAGCTGGAGCAGAATTAGTGGACCGGCACAGTTTACCATTGCCAGTCCGGCAAGCGCCTCTACCGCATTGACTAACCTGGTACAGGGAACCTATGCGTTCAGACTGTCTGTTACAGATAATAATGGAGCAAGTTCTGCCGATACGGTTACAGTAACTGTTAACCCGGCACCGAATCAGCCTCCTGTTGCCAAGGCAGGTACTGACATTACCGTCATGCTGCCCAATCCGACGATACAATTAAATGGTGCTGCCTCTTATGACCCTGATGGATTGATTGCCACCTACAGCTGGGTGAAGATTTCAGGGCCAGGTGCTATTACGATCGTTAACTCTACTACGGCTACTCCAACGGTGGTTGGCGTGCAGGCCGGTACTTATGTATTTGAATTGACAGTAACCGACAACAAGGGAGCCAGCGCCAAAGACCTGGTGACTGTAATCGTAAATGCATCGCCGAATCAATTGCCGGTGGCCGAGGCAGGAAACGATACTACCATCGCAGTGCCTTCGAGCACGTCCGTATTGAATGGTACTGCCTCCTATGATCCGGATGGTTCCATCAGCAGTTATCGCTGGAGACAAATTTCCGGACCAGTCAATACTGTGCTCGGTAATGCAAACCTGTCGATCACTTCTGTATCCAACCTGGTGACGGTGGGTGATTATGTGTTCGAGTTGACCGTAACCGATAATGGAGGAGCCAGCCGCAAGGATACAGTTGGAATCACCATCGTGGATAATTTCAGCTATTCCGAAGGTTTAACGGTTTATCCGAACCCGGCGATTACTACCGTTAACATTCGTTGTGTAAGCGACCTGGTGGGTCAGTGCAAACTCAACTTCATCGATAATAATGGAGTACTGGTTAAAACGATCATGTTCGATAAAGGAAGAACATTGTCTGATGTCCAGGTGAGTGTGGCTGATCTGAAAGCAGGTGTTTACTATGTGGAAGTTTGGGTTGAAAAACAAAAACGAATGATTACCAAACTGATAAAACAGTAGATCAATATTTAAATGAAATCAAAAGGTGATTGAGAAGCTCAATCACCTTTTTTGTTTTGTTAATAAAACAAGAATGATTGTCTGTGTAATTTTTTCCACGGTGTTTCTCCTTAATCGCGATCAACTTTCCTCTACAAAAAAATTTTCTCTCTCTACAGAATTATAAAAATCCATTCGACAGCCGCATAACTGTGTGAGTTTTTTCTTTGAGAAAATTCAATATCATGAACATTTCATTTTTAATGGTGATGGCAGAGAAAAAATATTTTTCTCTTCATCGATTTTTTAATCTGTTGGTTGCTAACACTCGAAACGATTATTCACATTTCAAATGGAAATCGTAGATAAAAATTAAAATGCCATTATAATAATTGGCATAGTCATTGCAAAAAAATGGCATCTTCTCGAATCCCTATTAAAACTCCCTGGTTATTGAAGGTTCTGGACATTCTGATGCTCGCTGTGTGCATTTTCATTAACAAAATGAGAATAGCTGCGAGTAATTCTTCGAACCAACATTTCCATTTTTTAGCGATGAATTTCAAAAACGATGACGAAGTCATCGGAATGTAACTACTATTTTATCACCCTGGAAAGTGCTTTGATTCTCTATGAAAAGATTGTTGATCGCCAGTCTCTTGCTGGCCCCGCTTTTTGCATTATCTCAACAGGTAGCAAAAAGCCTGACGGCGTCGAATGGAACATTTATCGGTTTTTATCAGTACACCCCCACTGACTACAGTTCTAACCCGACAACACAATATCCATTAATCATCTTTCTCCACGGTATTGGAGAACGAGGTGACGGCCAAACCAACCTCCCCCTGGTCCTGGCCAATGGAATTCCCAAAAACATTGCAAATGGTCACCCCATGCGATTCTTCTGGAATGGCAAATGGGAAACCTTCCTCGTATTGTCTCCGCAGTTGAGCACGGCTTATGGCGACTGGCAGAATTTTTACGTGGATGAAATGATCAAATACGCGAAAAACAACCTGCGTGTGGATCCAAACAGAATTTACCTCACAGGATTGAGCCTGGGAGGTGGTGGCGTTTGGAAATATGCTTCTTCCTCTTCGGGAAATGCCAGTCAACTGGCGGCGATCGCTCCGGTTTGCGGAACCTGCAACCTGGTGTCGGCCGCTAATATTGCCGGAGCTAAACTTCCGGTATGGGCGTTTCATGCACAGGATGACGGTGTAGTAGGCGTTGGCTGTACCACCAGTTCTATTCAAGCCATCCAGGCTGCCGGAAATCCGGTAAAGCCTTTGATGACTTTGTACGCCAATGGAGGTCACTGGATCTGGGACAGAGCTTATGATACGGAATACAACTGGGCAAATCCCAACCTGTATGAATGGCTGCTCGGTCAAAATAAAAGTCTTGCGGTAAATACATTGCCGGTGGCCAATGCAGGACCGGATATCACTATTTCAAGTGTATTGGGTACCGCCACACTCAGTGGCGCTTCCTCTTCCGACCCCGATGGAACTATTGTAAGATATATCTGGAACAAAATATCCGGACCTTCTGTCGGAAACATTCTGTCTGCTGTATCCACCAACGGCATAACCGGACTTACCGGGCTACTCACTGCCGGTACCTATGTATATGAATTAACGGTAGTAGACAACAGAGGTGGCGTTTCGAAAGACCAGGTGGTGGTGAACGTCAGCCTGACGGGCGGTGGCGGCCAGGGCAATGTGGCGCCTGTTGCCAATGCGGGACCGGATCAAACCATTACGCTCCCGACAAACAGTGTATCATTAAATGGTTCCGCCTCTTCCGATGCGGATGGAAATATTACGGGTTACAGCTGGACCAAAGTCAGCGGCGGCACCGCTAATTTCAGTTCAACAAATTCAGCGAGCACTACGGTAAGCGGACTTACACAGGGTAGTTATGTATTTGCACTCACGGTTACCGACAATGCGGGTGCAACGAATACCGCGAATGTAAAAGTTACCGTCAATGGCGCGGGCAGTTCCAACAAAGCGCCAATTGCCAATGCAGGACCGGATCAAACCATTACCGGAAGCAGCACCAATTTGAATGGGGCCTCCTCCAGCGACCCCGACGGCTCTATTGCTTCTTATAACTGGTCTAAACTTTCCGGACCCACGTCCTACGCTATTTCCAATTCTGCCATAGCCAACCCAACAGTGAGCAACCTGGTTGCGGGAACCTATCAGTTCCTGCTGATCGTAAATGACAATCTCGGCCTGACAGCGAGAGATACTGTACAGATCACAGTAGGTAGTGCACAACCAACACCTCCCCCATCCAGTCAGCCTCCGGTTGCCAGGGCAGGCAGTGATATCACTATAACACTTCCCACCAATAACGTTACGCTGAATGGTTCCACTTCTTCCGCACCGGCAGGAAGCATTACCAACTGGAACTGGTCGAAGTTGAGCGGGCCTGCAGGAGAAAGCATCAACAGTCCGCAGTATTATACCACCACAGTTACCAATTTGTCACAGGGAATTTATACTTTCCAGTTAATTGTAAAAGATAATACCGGCGCTTCCGCGAGCGATACGGTGATCGTTACGGTGAACGGCGGCTCAACCGGCAATCAACTGCCGGTAGCGAAAGCAGGAAATGATCAAACCATCACAGGAAGCAGCACCACGCTCGACGGAAGTGGTTCTTATGATCCGGACGGAACGATCAAGTCATATTACTGGTCGAAGGTGACCGGACCGGATTCTTACAGTATTTCAAACTCCACACTCGCCAGCCCGACGGTGAATGGATTGGTGAACGGAACCTACGAATTTGTATTGGCCGTTAACGATGCCAATGGTGCGTTGAGTCGTGATACCGTCAAGATCACAGTGGGAAGCACTGTTCCGGTTAACCAGGCACCTGTTGCCAATGCGGGACCAAACGGATCCATTACACTCCCGACCAATACGGCTACTTTGAATGGTTCTGCTTCCACTGATCCGGACGGAACCATTGCATCCTGGAAATGGACAAGGCTCAGCGGCCCCAACAATCCTACCATTGCCAACACGGCTGTTGCCACTACCAGTGTCAGCAACCTGGTACAGGGTGTTTACCAATTTGAACTGAAAGTAACAGATAATGCAGGCGCCAGTGCGGCAGATACTGTTACCATCACCGTGGCATATGGAAGCGCGCCTTCCTATCCGGTAAATAATGGTCAGGCTCCCGTGGCTAATGCGGGAAGTGATCAAAACGTGCAGTGGCCTGCCAACAGCGTTGTACTGAGAGGCACCAGCTCTTACGATCCGGATGGATTTATCGCTGTCTGGAACTGGAGCCGAATCAGTGGACCCACTTCTTATACCATTGTGAGCCCTAATTCAGATGCCACCCAGGTGAACAACCTGGCTCCGGGTACCTACGCTTTCAAACTGACCCTTACCGACAATGCAGGCAATACAGCTGCGGATACCGTTATGGTGAATGTAATCCAGCAGGGCGCGCCGGTGGCCAATGCCGGTAATGATGTAACGATCAATCTGCCGGTGACAGTTGTTCAACTGAATGGCCTTGGCTCAACCGATGGAAACGGCTTTATCGCGCAATGGAACTGGTCGCAGGTGAGCGGCCCCACTACGGCAGTGATCAGCAGCCCGAATTATGCTGTTACACAGGTAAGCGGTCTCTCCCAGGGAACCTATCAGTTCCAGTTGAAGATTACCAACAACACAGGCATTGTGAGCACAGATGTGGTGGTAATTACCGTGAACAGCACAACAGCCGGTACCACTGCAAAAACAGCAGCAGTCGCCGAACTGAGCGCAGCTACTACTAACACCGTACAGGAGCAACTGGTAGCTTATCCCAATCCCGCGATCTCACAAGTGAATCTCCGATACAGCAGCGCATTGACAGGTCCGTCGAGGATAAATGTATATGACATCAATGGAAAGCTGGTATACAGCTACCAGTTTGTGAAGCAGTCACCCAATTATGATGTTACGGTGCCATTGTCTTCACTGTCTGCAGGAATTTATTATGCCGAAGTGATTACCGGCAGCAGGAAGCTGACGAGTCGCTTTGTAAAGCAATAAGGAATTAAACCTGTGAAAGGCCCTATAGAGGCTGTTCCATCGACCGGAACAGCCTCTTTTCTTTAGTGCCATTTCTGCAAAAAAAAAGAGTCAAAATATCAGGCATCTGCATTCGGAAGAATACGAAAATTTCTACGAGGAGGATCAGCGGCAACATTCGTGATTAACTCTTAGAAGAACTACGAAATTTTTCACCAACAAGTACTCATTTTTATGGTATTATAGGAATTGGAAGCCATTTTTCGGCCCGATGGTACAGAGTTTGTACCATACTACATGAAAAAATCCAGTCCTTATGATGTCAAATAATTCTACTTACCTGCCTTTCGGTGTTTCCCAATTATTTAAGGAAAATTATTATGCCGGTCGAAATATAACCTGACCGCTTAAGTTTTATCCGTATCAGACCCCCACACCCTCCCGAAATATTGTTTATTAGTAGCCGTAGCAAAGGATAATTGTTAACCCTGTTATCCAGTACCTAAATTTCTGTACACTATGAAAAATCTGTTATTTGGTTTTGGCATGTTGCTATTTACCGTCACTGGCACTGCCCAACAGGTTGCGAAGGGGCTGACTGCATCCAACGGTCAGTTTATTGGCTTCCTTGAATACAAACCAACCAATTACAACGCGGATCCATCTATCAGGTATCCTCTTATTATCTTCCTTCACGGAATTGGTGAAAGAGGCAATGGTACCACCCAGATTTCTTCGGTGGCCGCGAACGGAATTCCGAAATATATCAATGCCGGTAATCCCATGCGATTCTACTGGAATGGCAAATGGGAAACATTCCTGGTACTCTCTCCGCAATTAAGTTCCAGCTATGGCGATTGGCAGGATTTCTATGTAGAAGAGATGATCAAATACGCCAAAGCCAATTTGCAGATAGATACCAACCGTATCATCCTCACCGGACTTAGTCTGGGTGGTGGCGGTACCTGGCACTATTCTACGAGTTCACTGGCCAATGCACAAAAGCTTGCCGCTATTGGCGCTGTCTGCGGTACCTGTTCAGCTGTTACACCGGCGAACATTGCGAATGCCAATCTTCCTCTATGGGCATTCCATGCACTGGATGATGGTGTGGTAGGCGCTGGTTGTACTACGAGCCAGGTGGCCAATGTAAACGCAGCCAACCCTCTCATTCCGCCCTATATGACATTGTTCAGCAACGGCGGTCATTTTATCTGGGACCGTGCTTATGATACTTTATACAACTGGCAAAACCCAAATATCTTCGAGTGGTTCCTGGCGCAGAACAAGAGCCTTCCTCCTGATATTTTCCCGGTTGCCAATGCCGGATCCAATGTGACCGTATCCACTTCACCCGGCGTAGTAAACCTGAGCGCAGCTGCCTCGTATGATCCGGATGGCACCATTCTCAGATACATCTGGAGAAAAGTATCGGGCCCTGCTACCGGAAATATTATCTCTCCGGTATCCACAACCGGCTTAACCCAAATCACCAACCTCAATATCGCGGGTACTTATGTTTTTGAAGTGAAAGTGGTGGATGACCGGGCCAACTGGAAAACTGCCACCGTTACGGTAACGGTAACAAGTGGAGCAGTAAGTAATATTCCTCCCGTTACCCAGGCTGGTGCAGACCAGGCAACTATAACGTCAACGGCTAACCTGAATGGCGCCATGAGTTATGATCCCGACGGAAATATCAGTTCCTACCAATGGACAAAGATCTCCGGACCGGTTACGTACTCCATTTCAAATGCCAATGTGGCCAATCCGGCCCTTTCATTCCTGATGCTGGGTGACTATGCGTTTGAGTTGAGAACAACTGATAATGCAGGCGCCAGCACGCGCGATACAGTGATCGTCAGATCCAGTGCCGCGGTGTTACCGGTAACCTGGCTGTCGTTCACTGCCCGGAAAGAAGATCATAAAAACCTGCTCAGCTGGACTACCAATGGAGAACTGAACAATAGCTATTTCGATGTTCAGCGTAGTGATGACGGCAAACAGTTTTACAGCATTGGCAAAGTAAATGGAAGCGGCACCAGCCTGCAACAACACCAATACTCCTTTGCAGATAGCAAAGAAGTGAACGGAAAATCTTTTTATCGGTTGAAACAGGTAAGCAGCGATGGCAGCAGCAGCTACAGCAATGTAGTCAGCCTGGCAGCGACCATTTCGAAAAGCGCCATCGATTATTATCCCAATCCGGTAAGAGATGTGGTGACCGTTACATTCAACAACCCACAAAAAGGAACTGTTACCATGAGACTGATTGGAGTGGATGGAAGACTACAATTGCAGAAGCAATTGCTGAAAGAACAGGATCAGCTTTCGGTAAGCCTGCCGATGCAAACTTTGAATAAAGGAGTGTACTTCCTGGAGGTTCAAATCGGTGAAGGCACAAGAGAAACGATGAAAGTGGTAAAACAATAATATGTCTGCGATCCCCGTAACAATTGTTACGGGGATCCTTTTTTTACCGGAAGGGCTTGTAAAAAGAAATGGTGCCCAGCGAAAGCATGGGCTTATCTCCTGAAGTATCTCCGTAACAATAAATATCACGATAATCCACCAGTGAATACTGCTGACGAATGCGATTTACTTTCTCCTCACCATGACAGTTTCTTTCCAACAATTTTCCGGTGATACATTCTTTTCTGATTTCCATCCGCGAGGCGATTAATTGAAGCCCGTTCTGCTTTGTCCAATCCTTCAACCAGTTTTCCGCCGAAGCAGAAACAATCACCACTTCAAAACCAGCCTGCTTCAACCGGTCAATTTCGTGAATGGCTTTTGGCCGCAACAAACCGGGAAGGGCTTCCTTTACAAAGTTGCTCCCGAGTTGATTGAATTCGGTCAGGGAAATCTTACGGAAGAAATGAGTCAGTATCCGCTCCTTCGCTTTCTGATTGGAAAGAATCCCGGCCTTATAAGCCACCAGGAACGGGCTGTTCAAGAGGAAGCCCAGGTAGAAGCGGGTTGTTCCCCTGCTGTATTTTATGAACTCCAATAAGGTATCGTGCGTAGTGATCGTGCCATCGAAATCGAAGAAAGCGATCTTTTTCAAAGCTTGAGTTTTTTGAAGATGAATTCGGGAATACAACGGATGATCAGCATGATCCATCGCCAGAACCATTTCACATAGACCACGTTTTTCTTTTTGACGATCGCGCTATATACTGCCCCGGCCACCTGTTCCGGTTTGGCGGTTAACAAGCCTGGCAGTTTGAGGTGTTCGGTCATTCTTGTATAAACGAATCCCGGCTGAATACTCGCCACATGCACGCCGTCCTGGAAAAGTCGGTTGCGCATCCCGGATAGATATGCGGTAAAGCCGGCTTTGGCGCTTCCATAAATAAAATTGCTCTGGCGTCCCCTTTCACCGGCCACCGAACTGATCCCGACGATCACTCCTTTTTTCTGCGAAGCATAGTAATTGCCGATGATATTCAACACCGATACTGCGCCGGTATAGTTGGCGACAATCATCTTTTCTGCCTCAGTCCAATTACGGCGTGCTATTTCATTATCGCTCATATAGCCAAAAACACAAATAGAAACATCCGGTTTCACGGTTAGACTGTCGAAGAAAGCCTGGTGACCGCCGGTAGCTGCCGCATCGAATTCATGGAGGCTGCATTGAATATTGAATCTGACGGCCAGGTCCGATTGCACCGGGGTCAGCCTTTGGTGATTGCGGGCTGCCAGTTGAAGGGAGTATCCTTCAGCTGCCAGTTTGCGGGCAATCGCCACGGCCATGTCTGAAGTGGCACCAAGTATGAGAGCAGTGGGCATTTATTGCAATTAATGAGTGGTCAATAATAAACGATCCGATTGAACAGAGCGGATCTTGTTGTCCGGGTTGTACCGTTGAACGATCTGTCTGAATTCATTTAAACGGGGATATCCTTTCTGCAGCACTTCCGGTTTCATACGCGCATCCTTGCTCATGTACAATCGCCCGCCGTATTGAAGGACTATCTGATCCAGTTCGTCGAGAAAAGGAAACAGATCCGGTCTCACCGGGAAATCAAGCGCCAGTGTATACCCTTCTTTTGGAAAGGAAATCATGCTTTCCTGTTTACCAAATACTTTCAGCACCGCTAAAAAGGAACCCATTCCACGGTCGCTGATCTTTTTCAGGATATCGATCAGCCCCTGTTTTGCCTCCATCGGCAGTACAAACTGGTATTGCACAAATCCTTTCTTCCCATAACCACGATTCCAGTGAAGAAAGGCATCCAGCGGATAAAAAAATGGTTCGTAGCTGACTACATTATTGATTTCCTTTCGGAAATTTTTACCATAGTACAGCATGTTAAAAAGCTTTACGGTAAAGCTGTTCAACACCCAGGATGGTAAATTGAAAGGAAAAGGAATGGCTTTTTTGGCTGGCAATTTTAATGGTTCCTGGCGAAACTTATCCGGCAGTTCATCCAGTCTGGCATGTTCACCCAGTATCAGTATGCTTCTTCCAAACTGATCTCCTTTCTTCAGGCAATCGATCCAGGCTACGGAGTAGGTATAGTGTTTATGGGTTTCAAACAATTCAATGATCTCTTCCAGGTTCCTGGCTTTGATTTGCTTTTGTTTGATGTATGCGCTCTCTATTTTTTTCAACCGGAAGGTAACGGTGGTGATCACCCCTGTTAAACCCATTCCGCCACAGGTGGCTTCAAACAAATCAACATTCTTTTCTGGCGAACAAACTACTTTTTCACCGCTCGCCAGGATAATTTCCATTTGCAGGATGTGATTGGAAAAGGAGCCATCCACATGGTGGTTCTTTCCATGAACATCACTTCCCACTGCTCCACCGATGGTGATAAATTTGGTGCCCGGTGTAACAGGCAGAAACCAGCCTTTCGGAACAATCACTTCCAGAATCGCATCCAGCGTCAGACCACTCTGACAGGTAAGTATACCCTGCGTGGTATCGAATGAAAGTATCTTATCAAATTTGAGACAGTTCAGGGTTTCCTTCGCAAGGGAAGCATCTCCATAACAGCGCCCATTGCCACGGGGAATGAAGTCCTTTCCTTCCTGCACCAGTTGCACAAGCTGATCCTCAAAACTGAAAAATCTTTCGTCGCTGTTCATCACCGGGTAATTTCCCCAGTTGGCAATTGCATGTTCCATATCTTATCCAAAAAAAGTTTGATCTTTTAAATAGAGAATCGAAAAGAAACTGGCGATCCATAGCAGCAAGGTAATTTGGATAAATCTGTCTTTATACAGGATATCAGTAGGTGATCCGGAATTGTTCAGTACAAAGATAATCTGAAGATATCTTAATACGCCGGCTATTACGAAAAGAGAGGTATAATATAAACGGTGTCCGAACTCTTTATACAAGGCACCCGAAACGGTATAGTTGATGTAAGCCACGATGATGATGGCGCATACCAGTCCGAGCACAATATTCAGGTAGTCCAAAGTATACCCTTTTATCGCCTTTCGCATATCGGTGCCGGTCGATTGTTTCAGCATCACATCGTCTCTCCTTTTGCCGATGGCCATGAACAAGGCCAGCAGAAAGGTCATGATAATAAGCCATTCTGTGGTATCGATATGTCCGATAACAGCGCCTCCTTTTACCCGCAGCACAAAGCCTGCAGCGACGATCATGATATCGACGATGGAAATATTCTTAAGACCAAATGAATAACCGAGGTTCAGGAGGTAGTAAATGCCCAGCAGAAACAGGAACTTGCCGGTTGTATCCACAAAATACCCTATTGCCACACCTGCCAACAATAACAAAATGGCCAGAATAAGGCCGGTGGATTTTTTGACCTTTCCGGATGCCAGCGGCCTTTTACATTTTTTGGGGTGCTTGCGATCGTCTTCAATATCGCGGTAATCATTAATAATATAAATGCTGCTAGCCAGGAAACTGAAAGAGAAAAATCCGCCAACCAGGTATTCTATATTCTCAAGCACAAAGAATTGGCGGGCAAAAAATGCCGGGATAAATAAGAACAGGTTTTTAGCCCAGTCTTTGGGTCTTAACAGTTTAATGATTTCAGGCATAAGGTGGGTTTACCCGGCCGCTAATATACGTTCAAAAGCCAGCACTTGCAAGTGTTGGGGTTTTGATAATCAATCAGTAATTTAACGCCCGAATGTTCATTCTTATCCTGAAATTTTGTCGATGAAAAAAATATTACCCCTGGCGGAGATCGGTTTGATCTTCCTGATTGCCCTTGCGCCAGTTTTTGCCAGTTTCCCCTACAGAATCAACATCTTCCTCAGCTGGGAAGGCGCATACAGGATGTCACAGGGACAGATCCCCTACAAAGACTTCGGGATGCCGGTGGGTTATATGTACTGGGTGATACCGGCTGTTTTCTTCAAGATCTTCGGCGCTCAAATGATAACGCTTATCAAAGCGCAGGCCTTCATCAATATCCTTTCCGGGCTGGCCTTCCGGTCGATCCTTAAAAGCCTTCGGGTATCCGATGGTGTAAGATTCACCTCGGTTGCGGTGTATTGCCTTTCTTTCACCTTCTTCAATTACTGGCCCTGGTATAACCATACCGTTATTGTATATGAGTTCATCGCACTGGCCTTCCTGATGCGGTTCCTGATGGCAGATACACAGGGACGATGGTCATTCATTCAACTGGCGCTGGCAGGCGTGTTCATTTTCTTTTCATTTTTCACCAAACAGGATGGTGGCGCTTTGGGATTTCTTCTATGCCTGGCCCTGCTCGGGTACGATGCGCTTCAGAAAAAAAGATGGATTCCCCTGCTGGTGTTTACCGGCGCTGCCGTATTAACGGGATTGATCATGATCCTTCCGCTTACGGGCTACGGTTTTGGCTACTGGTTCAATCATGGTCAGCCGCCTCACAGTTCGAGAATTTCCGTGTCGGATTTGCTGAAGGAATTTTTCATGTCTTCACAGTGGTTAAAATTCTACCTCTTCCTGGCAGTCCTGCTGATCTTTACTCAGAAAAAAACTTTCCGGGAACAGTGGAACGACAGGCCATTTATGTTATTCGCCCTGTTAACGCTCGGCATCCTGGCGGAGGCTGCCATTTTCCAGGTTACCAGTTACGTGCCGGTTGATAATAATATATTCTTTCACTCTTTCGCTTTTGCATTTATCCTGTCGATGCTGGCCAGCAGAATGTCTATTTCATTCGATAGCTGGAAACCATTGCTGATTGCAACAGCCGGTGTCTTCCTCTGGTGGAGTTCCGTTTACTGGAAATACATGGAACGATTTATTCTAAGAAGCGGGCCGCAACAATACACTTATACCGAGCATGCGGGGTATAAATATGCCGATGTGGTGAACAAGAATACCTTTATGATCGACCTCGATACCACTGCCATTCCTTTAAGCCAGTGGCGATCTCCTGATCTGCCATCCTTTCGCAAGATTTTATTGCCAGGACCCACCGTGGATGGGATCGATCGCTTTCTTAAACTGGATGCCTTAAAAAAGGATAAACCCAAAGTGCTGAACATGACGGAGCTGACTCCGCTGGCCGCAGAAGTGCCATTTGAACTGGAAAAAGGGTCTTATTATCCCTTGTGGTTTCACAAGGGTGTGGCTCTGTTCGATAAAGAACTAAAAATGTTTACCGACCGCATTGAACAGAACCACTATGATGTAGTGTTATATGAATATATCCCCTACCTGAATAATTTTAATCCTTATAAAGTGAGGGAAAGTCTCCAGGCTAATTATAAAAAAATAGATAGCTTTCCGGCTCCACGCAACCCTTCCGCTCAGGCATGGGTTGAAGTGTATGTGAGAAAATAAACTGAAGAGTGAGATCTGGTCCCAACATATTGTTATCACCCATCGAATACCTGAAAGGCGTCGGGCCACTGCGTGCTGATCTGCTGAAAAAAGAACTGGAGATATTCAGCTATAAAGATCTCCTTGAACTGTTTCCCAATCGGCACTTAGACAAAACTCGACTAAATCTTATTCGGGATATCACCCCGCAAACAGAATTCATCCAGGTGGCCGGAAGACTGGTCAGCAAGGAGCTTATGGGAGAAAAAAGAGGAAAACGACTGGTCTGTGAATTGAGGGATGCCACCGGCTCGCTGGAACTGGTGTGGTTCCAGGGAATCAACTGGATTCAGAAAAACCTGCATGTGGCGGAAAACTACCTTGTTTTTGGTCGGGTCAGCTTTTTTCAGGGTCAGCCGCAGATCACACACCCCGAAATAGAAGTGTATCAACCACAAAAAGTGGGAAGTAAAAGCCATCTGGAACCTGTTTATCCTTCCACAGAAAAGTTGAAAGCCCGCAGCCTGGGAGGGCGACAACTGGCTAAACTCACTGAAACACTTTTTCAGCAGGTGAAAGAGTCAGATCTGCCGGAGATTCTCCCGGCTGCTATTATTCAAAAATTAAAGCTGCTCAATCGTTACCAGGCTTTCAAACAAATACATTTTCCCTCTAACCCGGAAGCTTACCAGGAGGCAGTGAAGCGTCTCAAATTTGAAGAACTGTTCATTGCCCAAGTAAGAATGGGATTATTAAAAGCGCGCCGACATAGATTTTCAAAAGGTGTAATTTTTTCTCAGGTTGGTGAGATTTTCAATCAATTCTATGAGAATAATCTTCCATTTGAACTGACGGGAGCCCAGAAGAGAGTAATAAGAGAGATCCGGAATGATTGTGGAAGCGGAAAGCAAATGAACCGGCTTCTACAGGGGGATGTGGGCAGTGGAAAAACAATTGTTGCGCTGCTGATCATGCTACTGGCTGCCGACAACGGCTATCAAAGCTGCCTGATGGCCCCGACGGAGATCCTGGCACAACAGCATTACACCAATATCAGCAAACTGATACAGGGGCTGCCTGTCAAGGTGGAACTATTGACAGGATCCACAAAAAAAGCGCAAAGGCGCGAGATTCTCCAGTCATTAGCGGATGGAAGTCTCTCCCTGATCGTAGGAACCCATGCTTTACTCGAGGACACAGTACAGTTCAATAACCTGGGGCTGGCGATAGTAGATGAACAACACCGCTTCGGGGTGGCTCAACGTGCCCAACTCTGGAACAAGGCGCAGGTGCCACCTCATATCCTGGTCATGACCGCCACTCCGATTCCCCGTACCCTGGCCATGACTGCGTATGGAGACCTGGATTACAGTATTATCGATGAACTTCCACCCAACCGGAAACCTGTAATGACCGTACATCGTTATGAGAATGTGAGGCACCAGGTAATGGATTTTATTCGGGCCGAAATTTCACACGGCAGACAGGCCTACATTATTTTCCCGTTGATTGAAGAGTCGGATAAACTGGACTACGAGAACCTGATGAAAGGCTACGAAAATGTGAAGGCCTTTTTCCCGGAACCTAAATTCTGGATCAGTATGGTACATGGCCGACAAAGTCCGGAGTTAAAAGAAACGAATATGCAACGGTTCAAGAGCCACGATACTCAGATCATGGTGTCGACAACCGTCATTGAAGTTGGCGTTGACGTGCCGAATGCAACCGTAATGGTCATTGAAAGTGCCGAGAAATTCGGGCTGTCCCAGCTTCATCAGCTGAGAGGGCGTGTGGGTCGTGGCAGCGAAAAAAGTTTTTGTATCCTGCTCACCAGCAACAAGCTTAGCAACGATGCCAAAGAAAGGTTAAAGATCATGTGTGAGACCAACGACGGATTCAAAATAGCCGAAAAAGATCTTGAACTTCGTGGGCCAGGAAATATCGAAGGAACCAGGCAGAGCGGTATGCTGAATTTCAAACTGGCCGACATCTTTCAGGACCGGCCACTGGTTGACCTGGCAAAAAAACTCGCATTTGACATAGCAGAAAAGGACCCGGAATTGGATTCGGCCGAAAATTTGCCGTTAAAAGACTACCTTAAAATCTCCCATGGCAAAACGGCCTGGAGTAAAATTTCGTAGATATCCCATCTGCAAACCAAACAAGTACTGCATCTGACCTGGTAAAAACCCCTATATAAGGGTAAGAATTAGCAGGGAATAACGTTCTATTTGTATTAACTTGTAAAAAAGGAAACATTGGGCAGGAAACGCTTACTTTTTTCAGTCTTTTTGATACTGGCCATCTCCCGAACCCTGGTGGCCCAGCAGGTCAGCAGCTTTGAATTTGTAGAGAACAAGGGCCAGTGGGAATCAGCCATTCGTTACAAAGGAGATATCCCATCCGGCGCCTTTCTGTTGCTAAAAAATGGTTTTACGGTAGTCCAGCACAACCAGGCAGAACTGCGGAGTATTGTCAGAGCCTCCCATGAAACCAAACGCTTTGTCTTTGAAGGCAACGATAAATCAAATGTAAACCTGCAACCGGCCGACCCGATCACCCTTCATTCACATGCCTACCGGGTTACCTTCTCCGGCGCGAACGAAAATCCGGAGATAACACCCGATAAGGTAATTCCATCGCGAAATAATTACTTCCTGGGAAACGACCCTTCCAAATGGGCAAGTGATGTAAAACTTTTTCAGGCAGTAGTATACAAGAACGTATATCCGAATATTGATGTCAGATATTATTCCGAGAATGGCCGGTTGAAATATGATATCATGGTTCATCCGGGCGGAAGAGTGGAAGATATCGAGATGAAATACGAGGGGGCGACTAAACTGGCCCTGAAAAATAAAGAACTGGTGGTTACTACCACGGTTGGCATCGTAAAGGAACTGGCGCCTTACAGTTTTCAGTTCAACCCGGCCAAAGGCCGATCTGAAGTGGCCAGTGAATTTGTGCTCACTAATGGCAATACCGTCCGGTTTAAAATAAAAAACTACGATCCGCAGTCTACCCTTATCATTGACCCGACACTGATCTTTTCAACCTTTAACGGAAGTACTGCCGACAACTACGGTTTCACGGCAACGCCGGGACCGGATGGAAGCCTCTTTTCGGGTTGTATTGTTTTCGGATTGGGATTTCCGGTTACACCTGGCGCTTTTCAATCAACATTTGGTGGCGGAGGAAACGGTCGTTCCCGTGGGGTTGATATCGGGATCATGAAATTCAACCCGGCCGGTACGGCCAGGGTATATGCCACTTATGTAGGCGGCAACGACAATGACTATCCGCACAGCCTCTTCTCTGATCCGCAGGGCAACCTGGTGATCATGGGAAGATCCTATTCTTCCAATTACCCCACCACACGCGCCACCGTTGGATCTGGGGGCGCCTGCGATATTATCGTTACAAAACTGAATGCGGCGGGATCGGCGCTCATCGGTTCGATGAGAATAGGCGGAAGCGCCAACGATGGCGTGAATATCAACGACCATCAATACAATGCATCCGGTGGCGTGCAATCGCTGTTAAGAAACTATGGGGATGAATCCAGGAGTGAAGTAGTAATGGACGCGGCCGGCAATATCTATGTTGCCGCTCCCACCATTTCAGATAATTTTCCGATCGTCGGCAGCCCGATTCAAACTACAAAAGGAGCTGCGCAGGATGGTGTTGTTCTGAAAATCGATCCGACCTGCAACAACCTGTTGTGGAGTACATACCTTGGTGGCAATGCGGATGATGGAGCCTTTGTTATGGAAATTGATCCTGCTAACAATGATGTATATGTGGCAGGCGCAACAGCCAGTACGAACTTTCCGGTTACACCCGGAACCATGCAAACGACCAACGCGGGTTCCATTGATGGATTCGTGACGGTGATTGCCAATGACGGTTCCGTGATCAGAAGATCAACTTATCTCGGCACTTCCAATATAGATGTGATCTATGGAATCAAGTTCGACAGAAACGGATTTCCCTATGTAATGGGAACCTCCAGGGGTACCGCCTCCTGGCCGGTTGTTCCTGCGGGAGTCTGGAGTAATCCGGGATCCAAACAGTTTGTGTCGAAACTTCAGCCCGACCTGTCCGGTTTCGTGTATTCAACAGTGTTTGGTACAGCAGGCAACCGGCCGAATATGTCGCCGGTAGCCTTCCTCGTTGATCGATGCGAAAATGTGTATGTATCGGGATGGGGCGGTTACCTGTTGCCGGGCATTGATCCCTATGATCTCGCCGGTGTAGCAGGTATGTCCATCACGCCAGACGCCATCAAGAAACTGACAGATAATAAAGACATGTATTTTATCGTGATCCAGAAAAACGCAGCGGGATTATTATATGGCAGCTATTTTGGTCAGGACGGGGGTGATGGAGAACATGTGGATGGAGGCACCAGCCGCTTTGATGCACAGGGCGCGATTTACCAGGCGATCTGCGCCAATTGCGGAGGCGGAGGAGTATTTCCGACTACGCCGGGGGTTGTTGCACCGTTGAATGGCGCAGCTGCCATCCAGGGTTGCAACCTGGCAGCGGTAAAGATTGCTTTCAATTTTGCAGGGGTAGCCGCAGGACCTAAATCTTTCCTGAATGGTGTAAGGGATTCCGTTGGATGTGTACCGCTAAACGTTGACTTCCGCGATACAGTATTAAACGCAAAAAGCTATGAATGGGATTTTGGTGATGGAAGCCCCCGTCAGACTTCAACCAATCCGCAGATCAGTCATACCTATAACAATGTCGGCACCTACCGGATCATGATGATCGCGATTGATTCCTCTACCTGTAATATTCGCGATACCGCTTACCTCCATGTTATTGCACGCAACGACCAGGCAAACCTGGCTTTCAATACAGTTAAGCTACCGCCTTGTCAATCGCTCTCCTACCGGTTCGACAACCTCTCCATACCGCCGGGCGGCAAACCGTTTGGCGCCTCCAGCTTTACCTGGGATTTTGGAGACGGAACACGGGTGACCGCAGGTACCGGTTCGGTTACGCATTCCTATGCAGCTGCCGGTTCCTATAAAGTTCGACTGGTGCTGACAGATACCAACTATTGTAATTCGCCCGATTCCATGACGATCGATCTGAGAATTGCTCCGAATGTAAAAGCTCAATTCCTAACACCTGCCGCGGGTTGTGTACCCTATAACGCGGTATTCGATAATACATCATTGGCAGGAACCACCTTTATCTGGGACTTTGGAGACGGTACAGGCTCCGGACAGTTTAGTCCAACTCATTTGTACAATAATGTAGGAACCTATACCGTCAAGCTGATCGCCATTGATTCAGCCACCTGTAACATTATCGATTCAACCACGCAGACCATCACCGTTAACCCGGTGCCCGTTGCCGGATTTACCTTTGCGCCCACTACACCGCAGGTTAACAAACCAACCATCTTTACCAATACCTCCACCGGAGGCGTTCGATTCAAATGGTTGTTCGGAGATGGGGACAGTGTAATAAAAACAACACCTGATACGGTGCTGCACCAATACAATGCCACCGGCACTTACAATGCCTGCCTGGTTGTTTATAACCAGTTCGGTTGTACGGATACGGTATGTGCGCCGGTAGCGGCCATCGTGCAGCCATTGTTTGATGTACCGAATGCGTTTACACCCGGAAGGTTTGGAACAAACTCCATTATCCGGGTAGCCGGGTTTGGTATTGCAAAAATGACCTGGAGAATTTACAATCGCTGGGGACAATTGGTTTACCAGTCGGGCGATCGCAAAGGCGGCTGGGATGGCAACTTCAATGGGAAGCCACAACCGATGGATGTTTATGCCTATACCCTCGATGTAGAATTCTTCGATGGCACCAAGGCGAGAAAGACCGGAGACATTACTTTGATCCGATAACGAACATTTAACCTTTGTTAAATGTTTCCTGTGAAGAGCCTGCCTTTCGAGGTAAACTTTAATTTTAAAGACAGTGAAGCAGATGAAAGAGATTGGAACAAACACATATCGGAAATCACCCGGCAGCAGGCACCTGGTGCTTCTTTTGCTGGCTTTCGGACTGTTCACCAGCTCCCGCGCGCAGGACTTACATTTCTCTCAATGGTTCAATGCCCCACTGGTTACCAATCCGGCGAATACAGGTTTTATTCCGGATGCAGACTATCGCATTGGCGCCAACTACCGCAATCAATGGTCCTCTATTATGTCGGTACCCTATAAGACGTACAGTGTATGGGGTGATGCCCAATTATTCCGCGACCGGATCGAAAGCGGATGGTTAGGTGTTGGCGGGGTAATACTTAGAGACGTGGCCGGAAGCGGATCACTGACCTCCACCAAGGCATATCTATCCCTGGCCTATCACCAGATGATTGGGGAGGCACATCTGCTGTCTGCCGGTTTCAATGTCGGTTGGGCAAACAAAAGAATCGACTATTCCAAACTCAAGTTCCCCGATCAGTTTGACGGCACCTTCTTCGATAATACACTTCCGACCAGCGTGATACTGGATGTACCCAATATCAATTATTTCGATATGCAGGTTGGATTGAATTATGCTTACTTCCCTACCAATAAACTCTATATCAATGGCGGTATTTCTGCGTGGCATATCAACAGACCGCGTGAATCATTCTTCACCACGGATCCCAGCGGATTCGACGCCCGTATAGCACCCCGCTATACCGGATTTGTGAATGCCAGCTATAAGATAAACGATGGGTTGATCATTAACCCGATGGGCTATTATTCAAGGCAGGCCGGTTCGTCCGAAACAGTCTTCGGGGCCAATTTACAATTTGATCTTTCCGGAGATGGCGAAACCCAGTTACTCGGTGGTTTATATATGCGTCCCGGCGATGCAGTGATCCCGATGGTTGGCTTTGAATGGAATTTTATCCGACTGGCATTTACCTATGATGCCACAATATCTTCTCTCCGGAATTTCAATAACAGCAGAGGGGCCTTTGAATTCGCCCTGCTTCGTCACGGCTTTTACGACGAATACAATGGCGACAGAAGACAATCTCTCTGCCCCACGCTGCGCAGCTACTGATAAAGGCGACAAAGACCTACTTTCCTGACCTTTTCCGGCCGCGGAGGCTGGTTGTTTTTTACGTATGTTTGACGACCCAAAACAAACATATGAGAAAGCTATTGGCCATTGTTGTTCTTTTGTTTCTTGCACAAACCATCTTCTCGCAAAACAAACCCACCCCTCCTCCACCGGCAGCTCCTGTTACAGTAAAGGATGATAAAAAAGGAACCGATATTATTTTCAACCCGGATGCGGTGGTGATCACCAATCATGAAGTGACGATCAAAGGCCAGAAAGTTCAATATAGAACCACCACAGGTACCATGCCGGTATGGGATGAAAATGGTAAGACAATTGCCGGTTTATTTTACATCTACTACGAACGTACAGATGTAAAGGATCGCAGTAATCGTCCCATTGTTATCTCGTTTAACGGAGGACCCGGTTCCGCTTCCGTGTGGATGCACCTGGCCTATACCGGTCCTGCTCTCATCAATATCGATGAGGAGGGATATCCGGTTCAACCTTATGGATTCAAAGACAATCCCAACTCCATCCTGGATGTGGCCGACATTGTATATGTAGATCCCGTGAATACCGGTTTCTCACGAATAGTTGATAAAGAAACACCGAAGTCAAAATTCTTTGGGGTAAATGCAGATATAAAATACCTGGGCGACTGGGTCAATACCTTCATCAGCCGCTACCAGCGATGGGCGTCACCCAAATACCTGATCGGGGAGAGTTATGGAACCACCCGCGTGTCCGGTCTCGCCCTCGAACTGCAGGAAGCACACTGGATGTATTTGAATGGTGTGATCCTGGTTTCTCCAACAGACCTGGGTATCGAAAGAAGTGAACCACAGGATGCGGCCCTTCGTCTTCCCTACTTCGCCGCTACCGCCTGGTACCACAAAAAGCTGCCTGCCGACCTTCAGCAGAAAGACCTGACCGATATGCTGCCGGAAGTAGAGAATTTCACGATGAATGAATTAATCAGCGCCATCAACAAAGGAGGCTTACTAAGTGAGCAGGAGAAGAAAAACATCGCTTCCAAAATGGCACGTTATTCCGGTTTGTCCGAATCTGTCATCCTGCAGAACAATCTCGATATCTCCACTTCGCTATTCTGGAAGGAATTGCTGAGAGATAAAGGTTTTACCGTCGGCAGACTGGATTCGCGTTACCTCGGCATCGACAAAAAGAACGCGGGAGAAAGACCTGACTTCAACGCGGAACTGACCGCCTGGCTGCATGCATTTACTCCGCCGATCAATATGTATTTGAGAGAGGTGCTGAATTACAAAACGGATGCGCCCTATAATATGTTCGGACCCGTTCATCCCTGGGATGGATCGAATAACCATACGGGAGAAGACCTGGGTAGAGCCATGGCCATCAATCCATTCCTGCATGTGATGGTGCAATCAGGTTATTATGATGGCGCCTGCGATTATTTTAATGCCAAATTCAATATGTGGCAGATTGATCCAACAGGCAAATTCAGCAATCGAATCAGCTGGAAAGGCTATCGCAGCGGACACATGATGTACCTGAGGAAAGAAGACCTGGTAACCAGCAACGAGCATATCCGCGAATTCATCAGGCAATCGATACCAAAGCCCGGAACGCCGGCGAAATATTAAGGTTTATCGTTTCACGTTTGGCGTTTCACGTTACGGTTGCCGATGGGCGGTTTAGCGTTTCACGTTTAGCGTTTCACGTTTATCGTTTATCGTTGCGGTTGGCGGTTTGCAGTTTGCGGTTTGCAGTTTGCGGTTTGCAGTTTGCAGTTTCTTTCTGTTTCCTTTTCTGTTTCTGTTTCCATTTCCGTTTCTGTTTCCGTTTCTGTTTCTGTTTTTGTTTCTGTTTTTGTTTCTGTTTCTGTTTCTGTTTCCGTTTCTCCTTCGCGTCCTCTGCGGTTCTTCGCGATCTTTGCGTTCCAAAACACCCGCACAGGCAGGCTGTAATTATTGAATACAGTTTTTAAAAATAATACTTTTTACTTTTTACTTTTTACTTTTTACTTTTTACTTTTTACTTTTTACTTTTTACTTTTTACTTTTTACTTTTTACTTTTTACTTTTTACTTTTTACTTTTTACTTTTTACTTTTTACTTTTTACTTTTTACTTTTTACTTTTTACTTTTTACTTTTTACTTTTTACTTTTTACAATCGCAAACTCCACTCCTCTTAGTTCTGCCAGACCTCTGAGTCGGCCGATGGCTGAGTAACCGGGATAAGTTTCCTTCTTCAGGTCATCCAGCATCTGGTGCCCGTGATCCGGACGCATCGGAATAGACAGGTTTCTTCTCTGCTGAATGTTCACAATTTCTTTAATCACTTCATACATGTCCGTATCCCCTTCGAGGTGATCGGCTTCGTAAAAGTTACCCTGATCATCTCTTTTCGTATTGCGCAGGTGAAGAAAATGGACAAAATCTCCAAACTTCCTCAGCATGGCCGGGATATCATTATCTGCCCTGGCCCCATAGGAGCCGGTGCAAAAACACAAGCCGTTTGCCGGAGAGGGCACAGCCTGCAGCATTTCCTGCACATCTTTTTCCGTACTCATAATTCTCGGCAGCCCCAATACAGAATAAGGAGGATCATCCGGATGAATGGCCATTTTCAAGCCCAGGGATTCCGCCACCGGAACTACTTCCCGCAAAAAATGGTAAAGATGTTTTTTTAGCGTGGGCGCATCAATATGTTGATATGACCGGAGTGCTTCCAGGATTTGTTCGGCTGTAAATTGTTCCTGGCTGCCGGGAAGTCCGAGCAATACATTCCTGTACAATTTCTCCTTTTCTTCCTCACTCATGCTTTCCAATCTTGCACGAGCCAGTTGAATCTCTTCAGGAGAATAATCATTTTCCGCACCAGGTCTTTTCAACAGCCATACATCGCAGGCAATAAATGCCATTCGCTCGAAGTAAAGCGCCTTGCTTCCATCCGGCATTTCATAATCGATTTGCGTTCTGACCCAGTCAAGGATCGGCATGAAATTATAGGTAATTACTTTAAGGCCGCATGCTGCCACATTTCGCAGACTGGCCTTATAGTTTTCGATATGCTGTTTGTAAGGTCCGGTTTGCTGCTTGATGCTTTCGCTTACCGGAAGACTTTCAATCACCGTCCAGGTCATTGCAGCCGCTTCAATCATCCATTTCCGCTTTTGAATCTCGTCCACTGTCCACACCTCTCCCACCGGAATATGATGAAGCGCCGTTACCACGCCGGTGCATCCGGCCTGCCGGATATCCGATAAACTAACCGGGTCGTTCGGTCCGAACCACCGCATGGTCTGTTCCATCCGTTTCATATGTACAATTTATTGAAGGCCTATTTACCTGCGATCCCTAACGGCGAGAAGTAGGTGAATACAGCCACGATCACTGCCACCACGATCAGGGACAATACCACATCCCATTTATTCCAGCTGGCGCGGCTGGCGGCTTTATCCTCCGCCACTGTAGTAGCGAAAGTCAGACCCTTGATATGATCTTCGTCGGGCTTCGGCGTCAGCAAACTGACCACCACCATCACCACAACAGATAACAGGAACAGGTATATGGCGAAATACAGGAAGTTGATCGTTGCGAACTGATGCAAAATGCCAGTGAGATCATCCCCAAACATTTGCAGGGTTAGCTTGAGTATGCCCAGGATGAATCCAATCACCATGGCCGAATAGGCGCCTTTTGCATTGAGTCTTTTGAAGAATACTCCCAGCAGGAATACCGCGGCGATCGGGGGCGCGAGGTACGATTGAACGGTTTGAAGATAATCATAGAGGCCGCTGCTGATACGACCCATTAAGGGGATCCAGACCATTCCTAACAAAACCACAATACCCGTTGCTATCCGGCCAACTTTAACAAGCTGCTTTTCGCTGGCTTCGGGGTGTTGTTTTTTGTAGATATCGATCGTGTACAAGGTGGAGCAGGCATTATAAACAGACGCCAGCGAACTCATGAGAGCGGCCAGCAAGCCTCCTGCCAGTACGCCGCGCAAACCCACGGGCATGATAGCTTTTACCATGGTGGGGAAAGCAGTATTCGTGTCGGTCAATTGCAATTTACCCTGTTCTTTCAAAGCGTATGCAATCAGTCCGGGAATGAGAAAGATAAAGAAGGGTAACAATTTCAGGTAGGCCGCAAAGATGGTCCCCCGGCGAGCTTCCCGTTCGTTCCTCGCTGCCAGGCAGCGTTGTACGATGTGCTGATCGGTACACCAATACCACAATCCTACAATTGGGGAGGCGAATAAAATACCCAGCCACGGAAACTCCGGGTCATTCAACGGCGGGAACATGTTCAGTTTCTCTTTTGGTAAAGAGGCCATCAGGTTATCCCATCCTCCCACTTCTTTCAAACCAAACATCAGCAGGATCGCAGAGCCCAGCAGCAATACGATGGCCTGAATGGCTTCCGTATACATAACTGCATGCAATCCTCCCAAAACCGTATACACACCGGTAACCACTACCAGGATGATGGCGCCTGTCCAGAACGGAACATCCATGAACTGCTGGAATACCAGCGCACCGGCAAAGATGGTTACCGATGCCTTTGTAATTACGTAACTCAATAATTGTATAATAGAAAGCAAAGTCCTGGCCTGGGGATTAAACCTTCTTTCCAGGAACTCGGGCATAGTATAAACCATGCTTCTCATGTAAAATGGTACGAACACCCAACCTAACACCAACACCAGGTAGGAATGTAATTCATAGTGACCAAGAACGGTTCCGGACTTGGCAGCAGACCCTGCCAGACCAACAATATGCTCAGATCCCACATTCGAAGCAAGAATGGATGCACCGATCACAAACCAGCCGAGGTTCCTGTTTGCCAGGAAGTAATCGGAAGTTGTTTCCTTGCTCTTCCGGATACTCCAGACGGAAACAGCGGCTATTACAATTAAATAAAGGATGACAAAAATCCAGTCGGTAACTCCCAGGAATTGATTGTTCATGTGTCAGTTGGTTTTGTTTTGTTGTTAGTCCTGCCTTGCTACCTGTGAAGTACAGGCAAACAGTCGTTAATAAGGTCGCGTCCTCTAAAGATATAATTCATTGCCGAACTGTTTAAAAAAACATTTCCCACAATGCAGAATCCGAACAAGCTGGTATTGGGAATGGGATTCCGGGTTTAGCGGAATGGGAATTTTTATTGGATACGACCAGACGATAAACAGAAACGGCCATTCGTTTATTAAACAGGATTTTTGCTTTCATCGATGGTAAATCAACCCAAAACAGGTTTGGAGATAGATCATCACGAATGGGAGCAGTACTAAGAAAGTTTTCCTCCCTGTTCCTATGGGACATATGACCCATCCTTCCGATATTGCTTAGGATATTGCGAACATACAGACATTTCCCCTTTCAGCAAATGACGCAAAAATCCGGCTAACCTTGTAAATAACGTTCAAATTCATCAGAACATGACCAGACTGAAACAGCTCATTGTATTCCTTTTCGCGATCCTGCCGATATTTTACAACCAGGAATGCTATGGTCAGTCATTATTGTTCGTCAGCGAACCCTCTGCGGGCTTCATCCCTTTTGGCAAGGCAGCCATCCTCACCGATCCGGGCGAACCCTTACTGGTACAGACTGCCGCCAGGATGCTGCAAAATGATATTGAGAAAGTCACAGGATCAAAGCCCATGCAGGTGAGCGATCCTTCCTCCTCGGCCACCACATTGATCGTGCTGGCAACCCCTGCCTCCAAATGGTATCGTCATTTTATCGCCAATAAAATACTGACCGCTTACCCCCTTGAAAACAAATGGGAAGCCTACCAGGTTAAAACAGTTGCCACGCCGAACCAGACGATCGTCTTTCTCCTGGGCAGTGACCGTCGCGGGGTAGCGTATGCCGCGGCTGATTTTTCAAGACAGTTGGGGGTTTCTCCCTGGTACTGGTGGGCGGACGTGCCGGTCCCCAGGAAGAGCATGCTTTATATTCAATCGAACTATACCTTCATCGATTCGCCACGGGTGAAATACCGCGGGATATTTATCAACGATGAAGCCCCTGCATTGAGTGGATGGGCGATGGAAAAGTTTGGCGGCTTCAATCACCGCTTTTACGAAAAGGTTTTTGAGTTGATGATCCGCCTGAAAGCTAACTACCTGTGGCCTGCCATGTGGGGTCATGCGTTTTACGACGATGATTCCCTTAACATCAAAACTGCCGAAGAATACGGTATTGTAATTGGCACCTCCCATCATGAGCCACTCATGCGAGCGCATGATGAATGGAGACGGTACGGTTCCGGTAAATGGAACTATGACAGCAACGCAACTCGCCTGAGAACTTTCTGGACGATCGGTATGCAAAGAGCTACCAATGAAAAAATTGTCAGTGTGGGCATGAGAGGAGACGGAGATGAGCCGATGAGCCGCGAAACCGCTACCACATTGCTGGAAAAAATAGTAAGAGATCAAAGAAAGATCATCGAGGAAGTGACGCATCGTCCTGCTTCAACTACGCCTCAGCTCTGGGCGCTTTACAAAGAAGTGCAGGACTATTACGATAAAGGGATGAGAGTGCCGGATGATGTTACCCTGCTGCTCTGTGATGATAACTGGGGAAATATCCGTCGCCTGCCGTCGCTGAAGGACAAACCAAGAAAAGGCGGTTATGGTATTTATTATCATTTCGATTATGTAGGCAGTCCCCGGAACTACAAATGGCTTAACACTAATTCAATTCCCAGAATATGGGAACAAATGCACCTGGCCTGGGAATACAAGGTCCGCAATATCTGGATCGTCAATGTGGGTGATATCAAACCTATGGAATTACCTGTTTCTTTTTTTCTTGACTACGCCTGGAATCCGGAAAAGATAATCGCCGACCAGCTTCCATCCTATCTCGAGCAATGGGCCCGGGAACAATTCGGGCAGGGATTTTCGAAAGAGATCGCGGACATATTGAGCCGGTATGGTCAATACAGTTCAAGAATAAAGCCTGAACTCCTTGATCCCAATACTTTCGATCTTAATCAGACTTTCGAATGGAACCGGGTCGTCAATGAATGGCAGGCATTGCTGGACGATGCCGAAAACATCAAAAGCAAACTGTCATCGAATGCGAAGGATGCTTACTACCAACTCGTATGGCATCCCATTGAAGCATTTTCCAATTTATATAACCTGTACTATTATGTTGCCCTCAACCGGTGGGCCTGTAAAAATCAGTACACTTCTGTAAAAGATTATGCGCAGCAGGCGCGCCATTATTTCGAAAAGGATTCACTCATTACGCTCGAATACCACCGCCTCGCCAATGGAAAATGGTCTCACCTGATGGATCAAACGCATATTGGTTATACCAACTGGCAACAACCTGCCTTCAATAAACTGCCGGAACTGTGTGAGATTCCACCGAGCACCGGTGTAGCCGAACCGCATCCTTCGGACACCGTAACAAAAGTATACGTGTTGAACCAACCACTGAATACCCCTAACAACATGCTGGAACAAGACGGCCTGATCTCCATCAACGCCGATCACTTTACTTCCCAGCAAACAACACCTGCTATCAAATGGCAAATCATCAGGAATATTGGACGAACAGGCCATGGCGTAACACCACTCCCCGTAACAGCTGCTGCACAGCAACCCGGCAATCGCTCGCCTCATCTCGCTTACACTTTTTATAACTATAGCCAGGATTCCATCCGAATACAGTTTTATTTCTCCCCTACTCTCAATTTTCTGAACAAACCCGGCGGCATGCAGATAGCCGTTTCCATAGATGATGAAAAACCGGTGCTGCTAAGCGTTAACAAACCCGACGTCAACTCGCCACAATGGGAGAAATGGGTTGCGAACAATATCAATATCACTGAAATCAATCATCGGCCATTGACACCCGGCAGGCATATATTGAAGTACTGGATGGTAGACCCGGGTTTGGTGCTGCAGAAAATCGTACTTCGATTCAGGAACTCCTCAACAACCTATCTCGGCCCTGTTGAAACAAGGTATCAGTTCGAACCTCAGAAGTAAAAGAATGGACTGAATAATTTTCACCGGACAACACTCAACAACCAATTCACTTATTCCTTAATTTTTACCATGGAAAAAAAGAACTGGCCTGCCATTCTTCAGCCCTTGCTGAAAAAATACAAGCATCAGAAGCATCCGCTGGATTATCACAACTACTATCAATTGATCGTAATGGTGATTCTGTCGGCCAGGAATACCGATCATATCATTAATGAGATAGCCCCCGCACTTTTCAAGAAATATCCATCCATAAAATCCCTTTCAAAGGCCACTAATGCATCACTGCAACCATTGATTGGAAAAGTCAGGGGCTTTCACCAGAAAGCAGGATGGCTATTGAAGCTGGCGCAATCAGTAAAGGACGACAAGAACCTGCCGGTTACGCTGGAAACACTGACGGAACTACCCGGTATCGGTCGCAAATCAGCCAATGTCATATTAAGAGAATCGGGTAAACCGGTGGAAGGCGTTATTGTAGACCTGCATGTGGTCAGGGTAGCACCCAGGCTCGGAATTGCGAAGGGAACGGATCCCAAAAAGATCGAAGAGCAGATCATGAAAAAGTTACCTCCGTCTGATTGGGACGCCGGAATGGCGATGTCATTTTTGGGACGAGAAATATGCCGCCCCAAACCTCTTTGCGAAGAATGCCTGCTGAAAAAAGATTGCGAGTACTACCAGAAAATCAAAAAGAAGCCGGTTAAGAAAGCCTAGTCCCTGGATCGAAAAGACAGGAACAGCATAATCGCACTGAATACAATAAAGACGATACCACTTCCTAAATTGATATCGCTTCCGTTTTTCTGTATCAGGCTGTAAATAACCAGCAACAACCCTGTTATTCCAAAAAAACAACCAATAACAAACCGGAGATCGAATAACTTGTTCATGCGATTGAATTAATAAAAGATAATGTTCAAAACGATGGTGGCGATAAGGACAATCATTCCCAGCCAAAGCGGATTTTTATACCATTTCTTGGCAGTGTCAGTTTGCCGGGGAGTCAGACTGTACACAAGTCCTTTCAATTCCTCTTCTGCAGCCGGCGTTGTCATCAGGCTGATGAGTGCAGTAACGATAAAGCAGGCCAGGAAGGATATCCACGCAATGGTGAATGCCTGACCCGTTCCTGAGTAAAAATTGTAGAAATGCCCGAGCCATCCTCCCTTTCCTTCTGCGGTGGTCAGCCCGTGCGTCAGGGCCGCCGCAACGGTTCCTGATAACAATCCCCAGAAAGCACCATGGCCCGTGGTTCGCTTCCAGAACATACCAAGGAAGAAGGTAGCAAACAACGGTGCGTTCACGAAAGAAAATACCAGTTGCAGCAAATCCATGATACTATTATAGCCTTTCGCTACATAGGCGGTTAAGACAGACAAAAGAATACCGACCACAGTCGTGAGCTTTCCCACCCACAAATAATGCTCCTGCGAGGCCTGTTTGCGAATATGCGATTGGTATATATCGAAAGTCCAAACCGTATTAAAAGCCGTTACATTACCCGCCATGCCCGACATGAACGAAGCGATCAGGGCAGTAATCCCCACCCCTAAAATGCCATTGGGATACAGTTTTGATAACAGCAACGGTAAAGTCATATTATAATCCTTGTCTCCATTGGCATTGAGTGGGAGATCAAATCCGGCGAACTGATTTTGCAGCGCCAGCAATATCAATCCGGGTAAGATCACAATCACCGGCATCAGGATTTTGGGGATGGCAGCAATGATCGGTGTTCGCTGGGCATCATTCAGGTTACGGGAGATCATCGCCCGCTGTACCACCAGGAAGTCTGTGCACCAGTAACCAAAGGCAAGTACAAACCCCAACCCGAATATCATACCGAAGGCATCTATCCCTAATGGATTGTTTTGCGGATGATCAAGTCCCCTCCAGAGATGCAGTTTGGCGTCCTCCACATGCTTAACAATTCCTTCCCATCCACCGGCCTGGTGCAATCCGATATACACGAGTGGTGCGATACCTAATACAATCAGAAAAAATTGAAGCACCTCGTTGTAAACAGCGCTTGTCAAACCACCGAGATAAGTATAAATTAATACAATGCCGGCGGCAATCCAGATGGATACATCGAAATTCCAGTTCAGTATCTTTTCCATCAGCATCGCCAGTGCGTACAAAGAAATGCCCGAGGAAAAGATGGTCATAACGGCGAAGGTCACCGCGTTGAAAGTCCTGGTCTTTTCATCGAAACGCAATCGGAGGTATTCAGGAACACTGCGAGCCCGGCTGCCATAATAAAATGGCATCATGTAGATACCCAGAAATATCATCGCGAAGGCGGCCCCCAGCCAGTAAAAATGAGTAGTGTACAAACCGTACTTGGCGCCGCTGGCTGCCATACCCAATACTTCCTGCGCACCCAGGTTAGCCGAAATAAATGCCAGTGAAGTAATCCAGAGCGGAATACTCCTGTTGCTCATCAGGAAGTCATTTCCGGTTTTTACTTTCTTTTTCAACAACCAGCCAATCCCAACTACAAAAAGAAAATAAAGAGCGATAATGAGGTAATCAATCAATGCCAGTTTCATATAAGCGCAGTCGTTTTATTTGATCATTTTCTATTTACAACTATTGGTCTACGTTACCAACATCCATTCACAGGCTCTTTCCTGCTATTTTTCCCTAAAAACCGGTTTCTCATTTATTTGATTTATGTCATATCCCCAAAGCAGGGAAAAAATACGGGAAACCCACTCGTAATTCTACGTGTTTCGTCTCAAGTTATTAAAACTTGTCTTTTTATAGTTAACAAAGAATCAACCTTTTCGCTTTGCCACAGGGTGGAATCACTTATGCTCTTTAATGATTCCCCTAAAGAGGCATGTAGAATAATTGACGACATATTCATAACTGCACTACAGATTGGAACCGGTACGAGGCTGTACTTTTGATCCAGCATTGCAAGTTAATCCTCCTGTGAAAACCAAAGCAAACCAAACCGTCCCTAAAATCCAGTATCTCTTGAAAAGTGATCCAAATCCAGAAAACCGTTCCTTGTTCTTCAAAATGCAAATCCTATGAACCAGCTTGTTTACCTTAACTGTCTGTAGATAACTTGGTCGAGAGAAGAACGCAAAAGGATTTAAAAGAGGGTATCGAAAGATGCCCTCTTTTCATTTTACCGAACGGGTGTTTATTTTTTCAACTGGCTGTACAGGAAATCAAGCGCTTTGGAGTCGGGCATAGATACTTCATGAGCCCGGGTGCCCAGATCCATGATCATTTTCTCCCCTGGCCGATAGGCAGGCCATTGCGGCAATCCTTTTCCGTTGGGATTTCCGGTTTTCACAAAATTGGACCAGTAATCTGACATCCATTCGGCGAGTTGCCGGTCGACAGGTTCCCAGGGGCGATTTACAAATTTCAGGTTATTGAAGGCATAAGGCACTTCCCCGGTATGAAAGGCGCCATACTTCACATACTCACCCGTGGCAGGCACTTTTCGGGTAAACCGATACACATAAGCTTTACCTCCATTGGACACCTGCACATTGGCCCAAGTATAATTCTGTAAACCAAAAACCATGTCGCGTGAAAGTGCCAATTGAGACTGAGTGGCTTGCTCGTCGGTGTTACCCGGATAATAGGACAGCATGGTAGCGGACTGTTCCTGATACCGGTTTTGAATATCCTTCTTGTACTCTTCCGCATTCTTCATTTCACCGAACACAATGCCTTCGTCCTGGTTCCAGCCCGTCATCAGGCTTACTTTATTTTGCTCTCCCCTGGCAAATATTTCCGAAACCGGTAGTGGCAATACATACCCGTCCACTATGGGCCCCCGCATTCCTGCCATTACTTTCATAAGATCTTCTGCAGATCTGCTTCTCAGTTCGGCCAGCGAAGAAGCCTTTAATGATTTTGTGATTCTTTCTCCTTCCTGTTCTGCTGCCTGAAGATTGTTAGGCCCCCCCATCACATTTCCCAGCATATTGGCGCCGCTTTGCGCGATGGCTCTTCCGAACAAGCCCCGGGCAATCGGAGACGCCACAAGGCAATTAACACTCATCGAACCGGCAGACTGACCGGCGATGGTTACATTGCCGGGATCGCCACCAAAGGCAGCTATATTATTTTTGACCCATTGCAAGCCTGCCACCTGGTCCATTAACCCATAATTGCCGCTTGCCTTTCTGCCAGACTCAGCTGTTAGTTCGGGATGCGCGAAAAATCCGAAAATGCCTACCCGGTAATTGAGGCTTACAAAAACAATTCCTTTTTTGGCCATGGCTTCTCCATCATAAATCGGACAAGCACTTCCACCGCTAACAAATCCGCCGCCATATATCCAGACCAGCACGGGTCTTTTCTCTTTCGCCGACTGAGCTCCTGTCCAGACATTCAAATACAAACAATCTTCACCGATGGGTTCTTTGGGAATCAGAAACTCTTCGGTCCACATGCTGAACGGAACGGGATTACTCTGCATCGGGCTGGGTCCATAAGCTGTACAGGATTTAACTCCTTCCCATTTATCAACCGGCTGCGGAGCTTTCCAGCGATTCTCACCCACCGGCGGCTTTGCAAAAGGTATACCTTTGAAAACATGGATGCCTCCATTCGTTGTAGTGCCCGAAACCTGTCCGGCCTCGGTTGTTACGACTTCAAGATCAGGATTGTTGAAACGGAGGGTAAATGCCAACAGCGCTGTCGGAACAAGGGCTGCCAGGTATAGCAGAAGTTTCTTCATATGCAGCGGGAAGTTTTGAGATGGTAACAATATTACCAATAATTCAGCAGATGAAATGGACAAATTCAATCAACATGATCCGCTGAGCCAGGTTTCTGCATAGCTAATCCTGGCACTATATATTTCTCTCAGCTGATGATGGACCACCGGTAGCAAAACTGGTAGATCTCAAATAATACGTGTTCTATTAAAGCCTGCATATCTATTGTATTTGTGTTTGCCTGACAAGAATACAATCTCAGCAAACGAAATCAAACGACGGAGTAAATGAATTGAGAGAAGCCCGGAATGATTTGCCATAAAAAAGCAGAATCCCGCAAAAGCGGGATTCGTTGAATGAAGCGCAAAGTTGACTAAAAACAGCCTTGTATACCCGCTTCGTGGTATCGCTCTATAGCAGGTTATTCAGTAGCAATCCTGAATTTGATGGGTTGCTTCTTCCATGATTTCACCTTTCTGCCATTCTGAATAGCCGCCGTCCATTTACCACTCTTCCTGATTACTCTTACCGCTTCGGCTCTCAATTCGTCCGGACCACTGATCGCTTCCACATTGCTGATGTTTCCTTCGGTATCTACCAAAAACTGCACATACACATCTCCCTGTATTTCCTGGTCGGCTGCTTCCTGCGGATAGCGAAGATTTTTATTGAGAAATCTTTCCCAGGCAGCCTTTCCTTCTGCATACTCCGATTCAATCTGAACACTCACAAATACCTTTTCGTAATCCTCTTCCTCTTTCTTCGGCGCTTCTACAATACCTTTACCTTCTGTTTCAACAGGTGGCGCCACGATTCCATCATCCGCAATTCCCTGTTGATTGATACTTCCGATCTTGGCATCTTCCAGGTCTTCCACAGGTGGTGGCATATCTTCCTCTTTCACCTGCTCATCTTTAACAATGCGGGGTGTAAGGTTTTTGATGGTTTCCACGGGCGGCGGTGTTTGCTTCGGAGGTTCTACCGGAGGAGGCTCAGGTTGTTTTTCGGGGATATCTACCCGACTTAATTCTTTGTCTGTAACAAACATGGCTACCCGGGTATTGCCAATGGTGCCGGCCAACAGGTAACCACCCAAAAGCAGCAAACACATCAGCGCCGTAGCCGTGAGCGCAATGCGCATTCTGCGATTGTACGTTTTCCGGAGGTCGTAAGCGCCGTACTCCTTGTTTCTGCCCTCAAACAGGATGTCAAGGAAATCGGCCTGCAGGATGTTGTTTTTTTCCATAACAGTAATTTTCACCTGAGATACGGCGACTCTCCAAATCCATATCCAAACAAAAAATTTGTCAGGAATAAAATACATTTACAAAAAACCCGATCATTGTTTATGAAAAAAATAAACTTCTGCATCTTCTGTATACTCTTCCTGGCCTCCTGCGGACAGGCGCCAGCGAGTCATCCGCTGACCGGAACCTGGAAATTATTGTCGGGCTCTCTTACCGAAAACGGACAAACTACCGTTACAGACTATACGAAAGATAAAAGTTTCATCAAGATCATCAATGATGATCACTTCTCTTTCATCGGACACGACCTGGTAAAAGGAAAAGATTCCGCCGCCTTTTACACGTCCGGCGGAGGCAGGTACACTTTAAAAGACAGTGTATACACAGAATTTCTGGAATACTGCAGCGCCCGCGAATGGGAAGGCAACAAATTTGAATTCACGGTCTCCTTTCATGGCGATACACTTATACAGAAGGGAATCGAGAAAGTGGAAGGAACCAATATCAACCGGCTGAATGTGGAAAAGTATCTGCGGGTACACTAATTTGAGGGAGATCCCGACTGATAATAACGTTCATAAAAAGCTTTTTCCAGTGCTTCCTGATGTGAAGGATGAGCGATACTGATGAGGGCCTTTCCACGCTGCTTGAGATTCTTTCCAAAAAGATTCACCGCACCGAACTCCGTTACCACCCAATGTACATGCCCTCTGGTAGTTACCACGCCGGCCCCCTGCCGCAGGAAAGGAACAATCCGGGAAACACCCTTGGAAGTAACGGACGGCATAGCAATAATGGGTTTGCCTCGTTCCGATAAAGAAGCCCCCCGGATAAAATCCATCTGCCCTCCGATGCCGGAAAATTGAAAGGTACCGATGGAATCGGCGCAAACCTGTCCGGTCAGGTCGATTTCAATAGCGCTGTTAATAGCTGTTGCCCGGGGATTTTGCCTGATAATACTGGTATCATTTACATAACTGATATCCATAACCCGTATAATGGGATTATCATTAACGTAGTCATATAACCGACGGGTACCGACGATGAACCCGGTAACGCAACGACCGATATTCAACACTTTCCGGCTGTTGTTGATCACGCCGTTTTCTATCAGCTGAATAACCCCATCCGATAACATTTCTGTATGTATACCGAGGTTTTGATGACCATATAGATTTTTTAGCACCTGATCTGGAATACTGCCAATACCCATCTGCAGGGTCGCTCCATCCTCAATGAGGTTAGCCACATGCTTTCCAATGTTGATCGTGGTATCGGTGACCGCGGAGGAATAATTAATTTCCGGCAGCTCCGATTCAAACCACACCAGTTTATGAATCCGGCTGGCATGAAGAAATCCATCACCATGAGTGCGTGGCATTCGGGGGTTTACCTGTGCAATGATGATTCGACTGGTATCGAGTGCTGCCCGCGCGATATCAACGGATGTGCCAAGCGAACAATAACCATGAATATCCGGGGGAGAAACCTGGATGATCGCCACATCGAGCGGGAGGATGCGTTCCCTGAACAACTGTGGGATCTGACTGAGAAAAACGGGCACATAGTCTCCATCTGAACTGTTCGCGATGGACCGCGTATTACCTGACACAAACAAGGAGTTGAAGAAAAATCTCCCTCTATACCTGGGGTCGTTAAAATCGATCTCACCGAGGTTGGTGATACTCACAAGCTCCACGTCGTGCAGGTCTTCATAGCGGTCCTGCATGGCTTTGATGAGATGAACCGGCGTAGCGGCACTACCATGAATGAATACGCGGTTTCCGGACTCAATAACGCTTACGGCCTCTTCGGCTGTACAATACTGGATGTTCATGTCAGGTCAATTGTGAATGATCAGATGGCCTTGCTGTAGACAGGCCTGGATTGTCCTTCAATATTAGCTAAAAGATGCAAATCAAAGGCGCGGCAAACGTTACGAACAAAATGATGACCCAGGGGAGTTAACTCAACCTGCTGTTCATCGAATTGAACCAGTCCATCTCCGGCCAGCAGGCTCAATTCGGGAAAGCTGAATTGCCGGAGCAGTTCGAGATCATCCTGGCGGAAGCGGGTCGTACCCCTGCAACTGATATCAAGTATATATTGCCTGAAATGCTGATCTGTTTCTGTGAGAAAGTAACCACGCGCAACAGCCAACTCTTCGCGGTCAATGCGATCGTAATAATGCTGCAATACTTTTTCATTTTGCGCATAAGCCGTTCCTATATCGCTTATGGAGGAGACGCCCAGCCCCAGCAATAAACCCGTGGCCTGTGTGGTGTATCCCATAAAATTACGATGCAATGCTCCCCTCTCCTTCACCATAAATAATTCATCGGTGGGCAAGGCAAAATGATCCATTCCCACATCTTCATATCCGGCCTGTCCAAACAATTTCTTACCGAGCTGATACAGCTGCATCTTCAAATCTGCATCGGGCAGATCGTTTTCATCAAACAATCGTTGTCCTTTACTGGTCCAGGGCACATGCGCGTAACTGTAGAAAGCAATTCTGTCGGGAGCCAGCTCCAGTGTTTGAAGAATGGTTCTCTCCATACTCTCCAGTGTCTGCCTGGGTAAGCCATAGATCAGGTCGACATTCACTGACTGATAGCCGTAATGACGGGCGTTCTCAATGGCCGCCTGTACGGTTTCGAAAGGTTGTATCCTGTTGATGATTCGCTGCACTTCGGGATCATGATCCTGCACCCCATAGCTGATCCTTCTGAATCCCAGCCGGGCCAGCGTTTCAAGATGATCAACCGTTGTGTTGTTGGGATGCCCTTCGATGCTGAAAGCGGCATCGGGGTGAACTTCGCATTGATTAAGAATATGATTGACCAGGAATTCGAGGCGGGCGGGAGAAAAGAAAGTAGGGGTACCTCCGCCAAGGTGTATTTCCCTGATCAACGGCGGCTCTTTCATGAACGCACGGTATAAAGACCATTCGCGGATGAGCGCGTTCAGGTATTCCACCTCCACCTGGTGATTGGTAGTGATCTTTTTATTGCAACCGCAATAGGTACAGAGGGATTCGCAAAAAGGCAAATGAATATAAAGACTGATGCCCTGCTGATGGTGCTTCTCGAACTGCCTGCTTAATTCCTGTTGCCATCTCAGGGTATCGATACTGCTGTCCCAAAACGGAACGGTAGGATAACTGGTATACCGGGGTACCGGCTGATTGTACTTCTCTACCAGTGATATATCTGGCGATTCATTCATGGCACGAAGTACGAAAACGGCCTTCGGCGAAACCATGAGGTATTTAAGAACAACAGATGATTTTAATCATGCCCGGCTTCCCTCAATGGTGCTGAACAGAAGCCGGGCCTATGCCTGGTTTTTATAAAAGCCAGGTTACTTCACCGCAATAAAAAGCAGGAAATGGTTTTGCAGGAAATGCATGCCTTCGGCAACTTCGTAAAGTTTCATCGCCTGGCCAATCACCCATTCCACTTTCTCCTGGGGATGACTATTCATCGCGGCGGCGGCTGGCCCGGTGCCCATAAAACTCTTTACAGCTTCTTCTTTGCTGCGATAAAGAAACGGACACGCAACCGTTCTTTGAAACACTACCTGTAATCCCTGTTGTTTGCAGGCTGCAGCGATCCGGCCATCTTCTGAAAGTGCGAACGGACCCGGCATTCCTGGTGGCGGAGGGGGCAGCAAAGAACTGATCGCCTTCAGCACATTGGTGGCGTCGCTGGCTTCGGGCTTGTCCCAGATGCCCAATACCAGTCTGCCTCCGGGTTTTAGCACCCTTGCTGCTTCTTTCAACGCATTGTCGAAGCTTCCTGCATATTGAAACGAATTGAATCCTGCCACCACATCAAAGGATTCATCTGCAAATGGCATGGCTTCCAGATCTTCTTCCAGAAAGTTGTTATGCGGGTTTCTTGATCTGGCTACTTCCAGTAAACCGGGTGCGGCATCTATCCCGATCAATTGGGCACCCTGCTGGATCGCCAGATGGCTGAACAAACCTGAACCGCAGCCTGCATCCAGCACCGAATCGCGATCACTTAATTTGAGTTCATCTATTGCCACCCTGTACATCGGCATGAACCAGGGTTCAAAAAACTGCGCCCAGTATTGAGGGGCTACACTCCATAATTTTCCTTGAATTGCTCTTGTTCCCATTTAAGAAAAGGTTTAATAGTGAAGGAGCAAAACTATTGTTTGGGATGGGTGGGTATCCCTACTGAAAAGTTCAGAAAGCTGACTATAGAGTTCAGCTCCCCGCATGCTGTTTAACCTGGGCAGGAGGGAATCCAAATCGAGCCCGGAAAGAGCGGGAGAAATGGGAAGTATTTTCAAAACCGCTTTCAAAGGAAGCTTCTGAAACAGTTTTGTTTTCGTTATGAAGGAGATGATAGGCGTACTGGAGTCTCTTCTCCATTAACCATTTACCGGGTGTAGTATTAAAATGCTTCTGGAAATCGCGTTTGAAAGCCGACAGGCTCCGGGAACTGAGCCGCGCAAATTCTTCCAGTTTCAGGTTGTAGGTATAATTCTCTTCCATCACTCTTTGAAGCGAAACAGCCTGCGGCGCGCGAACAAGTGAACAAAAGAAAGAAATGGCCTGCTGGTTAGCCTTATTCTCAACAATCAGCAGCAACAACTCCCGGAACTTCAACTCCAGTAAAGCTTCATCCGGCTGATGATCTTCGTTGAAATAATGGATCATCTGATCGTAGAATCCCACAATGGAAGGACTAACCGAAAGAGAAATTATGGGATCGAATTCATCTGTTGGCTGACTGAGGGGAACAGACCGCGATTTTAACACATTACAGATAAAGTCATCGGTAACAAAAAACAGGATAAGACAGAATTCCGCGTCAAAAAACTGCTCTACGAGGTAGGCGCCCTTTCTAACGAGTACAAAACTCCCTTTTTCCAGGCTGTACGAACCCTGCGGTGTATGCCAGATCTTGCGACCCTCTTTTACGTAGATGATATAATTGTACTCGCTCCAGATGTCAACAAACTTGTGCTGCAACGGACAGTTGTACATAGTAATGAGCGTTTCACCACAATTAAACTGGCGAAATTTCCGGGGATTGCTCAGAATATTTCCATACAGATTCAACATGCGACCGACGATCATCCAAAAGTAAGCCAATGTATCGGAATACGCGAGAATGGCAGTCCGTATTGACGTACTACTTTAGTGTTACTGGCATTGTATTTGACAGATAAACGCTCTCAAACTATTGAAGTTCTGATATTTGCTCAACCGGAATCATTTTCCGTCTTTCAAAAAGCTGTTAATTTTATGAAGAAAGAACTGTTGTGCGTATGCTGGATCCTGTGTACGGGCTTGTCACTGTCGTCCTTCGGGCAATTCACGGATAGTATTCATCATCTATTCAAATACGATATTACCGGTGTGCTGAACCGCACCAACAGTAACAGGGCTTTTATCCTCAATAACGGGTTGTCTTTTCAGTTGAAAAAAAAATATATCACGCTCACCCAGAATACGGGGTGGATATACGGAACCCAGAATCGAATCCTCAGCAACAATGATCTTAATTCTGTGCTCAATATGGACATCCTGAAGGATACCCGCCGGCTGTATTATTGGGCGCTGGCGAGTTTCACCAGCAGTTACTCTCTCAGGATCGCCCAGCAAACGCAGGTGGGCGGGGGAATCGGCTACAACCTCGTAAACAAACCCAATGGGGAACTGGTGATCAGCGATGGGTTGCTGTATGAATTCAGCAACCTCCGGACAGATTCAGTAACCCGTAAAAGTTATCAGACGGTCAGGAATTCGCTTCGCATCAAACACCGGCTGGTGATCAATGATATGATTACCCTCAACGGTACTCATTTCTGGCAACCCTCTTTGAAAGACATCGGCGATAACATCATCCGTTCTTCCGCCACTCTTTCAATCAGATTAAAAAAATGGCTGATGCTGTCGAGTGGTTTTACTTACAACCACATCTCCCGGACCCAGCGCGAAAACCTGCTTTTCAGCATTGGCCTCGGGTTTGAAAAATATTTCTGAGGAACCCATTTTGTATCAAAAACAGGCTCACACGTATCAATACCGGACAGTTGTTGTAAATTGGAGGAAGGGTAAGCGACTGACTTCCAGCTTTTAGCCGATTTGGCACTCTTTTTCAGACTAAATTGGCATCAACCATTACCAACCTTACAACTATGCTACACTATTTCTCTCTCGCTCTTCGCAGGCTGAAACGTCAAAGCAGAACCTCCATCCTGACCATTGGAGGGCTTTCCCTCGGTATCGCCGCCTTCCTGTTGATCCTGGAATATGTCAGCTTTGAAAAAAGCGTGAATGGCTTTCATAAAGATATCCGGAAGATGTACCGCCTGATCAATGAAGCGCCAAATGGTAATATGTGGCCCGAAACAGAGCCGGGATGGGCTTCCAGAGCGAAAGAGAGATTCCCCGAAATTGAAAGTTATTGTCGTTATGATGAAGGAATAGCCCATGGGATCGTGAAGAACGGCTTCAACAACAGCGAACCTTTTCGCGAAGGAAATATTGGATATGCCGAAGGAAATTTCTTCTCCTTCTTCAGTTTCCCGGTGGTAGTCGGTGATGCCTCCCTCTTCCAGCAGGCCAATACTGTTTTCCTGAATGCACCCGTTGCGGTCAAATATTTTGGAAAGGAAAACCCGATTGGCAAGACTCTCACATTATATAACCAGTTTGGTCAAACGAATTATACGGTGCAGGGCATCTATACGATACCGGTCAATTCGGGAATAAAATTCGATATGGTGTTTTCACTGGAAACATTAAAGAACCCAGCCAACCTGAACGACAATGGCTGGGCCAACCTCGACAATCTCAGTTCACAATTCATCAATACCTGTTTCAAGATACGATCCGATGCAAACATCAGCGATATAGAGAAGAAATTAACGGCGCTCAGGGCTGAGCTCAAAGAAGACAAAGATGGCGTAAAGTTTCATCTGCAGGCGGTTTCCAATATGCATCTGCCGGCTTCTCTCAGTGATCGATACCCCACCACCGGTAATCTGAAGTATGTTTACATCCTCAGTGCGGTGGCTATGCTGATATTGCTGATAGCCTGGTTCAACTATATCAATCTTTCCACGGCCAACGCCATCCGCAATGCCGGAGAAGTGGGCGTACGAAAAGTATTAGGCGCCTCCCGTGGCCGTTTGATTCTCCAGTTCCTGGTGGAGTCTTCTCTGGTCTACCTGTTAAGTATTGCCATTGCGCTTGTATTAGTAGGACTGACCCAGCCATTATTCAATTTGCTGGTGGGCAGAACGCTTACACTCTCTTCCATTATTTCCACTCCCACCTGGATGATAGGTCTTGGGCTGATGATTGGCGGGTCTCTGCTGGCCGGTTTATACACCGCCTACACACTGACTGGATTTAACCCTGTACAGACACTCAAAGGCAAGCTGACAAAATCAGCCAAAGGAGCTGGCTTCCGCAAAGCCCTGGTGGTATCGCAGTTTGCAATCTCCATATCACTGATACTTGTTACCGTGATGATCTATCAGCAACTGCATTTTATGCAGAACAGCCAGCTCGGCTTAAAGCCCGAGCAATTGATTGTGGTACGGGGCGCAGAGGTGGGAAAAGACAGCACCTATAGCAAAAGAAAAAGAGCTTACCTGGATGGCCTGGCTTCCCAGAGTTTTGTGCAGAATTATTGCCAAACCGGTAGCGTGCCCGGTAATTTTTACAATTTTGTTACCAGTGGATTCACTCAACCTAAATCAGTAAAAGGCGATGAATTGAAAACCTATTCATTTGCGATTATTGATAGCCGATACCTCACTACTTTCGAAATACCTTTAAAAGCAGGCAGAAATTTCACCGAAGCAGAAACCGCTGTGGAGTGGAATGACAACAACAAGATCATGATGAATGAAAGCGGGATACGGCAGCTTGGGTATGCCAATGCCGATGAAGCGGTCAATAAGGTAATACAATGGGATGAACGTCAGCTTGAGATCGTGGGCGTGGTGAAAGATTACAACCATATGGGTCTGCAGCGTAATATCGATCCAATGATCTTCTACCCGCAAAATAATGGCACTTATGTAACCATCCGGGTGGGTACCGGCGACCTGGCTTCTTCTGTTTCCAGGATCGAGTCTCTCTACAAGCAATACTTCCCGGGTAATCCTTTCGAATATTTCTTCGAAGATGAAAATTTTAATAAGCAATACCAGGCAGAACAGCAATATGGAAAGATATTTTCAGTGGCTTCCATCTGGGCTATCCTGATTGCCTGCCTGGGATTGTTCGGATTGACAACCTACTCCATCGAAACAAGGAAGAAGGAAATTGGCATCCGTAAAGTACTGGGAGCATCCGTTAACAGCATCATGGGACTGATTTCAAAAGACTTTCTTAAACTGGTGCTCATAGCTGCCATCATTGCTTCCCCATTGGCCTGGTTGGCTATTTCGCGCTGGCTGCAGGATTTTGCCTATAGAATACAGATTCAGTGGTGGCTGTTCCTGGCAGTATCAGCCGCAACCGGGTTTATCGCTTTGCTGACGATCGGTGTACAAACAATCCGGGCAGCCCTTGCCAACCCGGTAAAGAGTATCAAATCGGAATAGATTGGCTCACTGTTTTTGGAACCGAAAGTGGAGAGTGGTGCCATCACCGGACACCTGTGCTGTCAGCACGCCATGATCATGCCGGTATTCGATCTTCTTCGGGAAATCATGCCCCTGGTTCTCGGCAATAAAATGGCCGGGCTCCAGCACGGTTAACAGAAACCGAACGGGCCTGCTGTTCTCCGGAACATCTGCCACATAGTACACTTTGCCTTCTGAAATAATCAGCGAAAGTTTTTCACTGATCGTAGTATCCGATCCATTGACCAGGTATGACTGGCCTTTCCATAGCTGATCATCGATTCGATCCCACTTTTCAAAATGTACTTTTCCGCTTTTGGAATTAGTTCTCTTCCACAAACCCTCCAGCCAACTGAGAGATGAAAGGTCTTGCATGGTATTCTGCGCATCAGCAGCGACACAAACACCCAAAAGAAGGGTTAATAACAAGGATAATTTCATGGCGATAAATTTGAGGTGGCGTGAATTGAATTCAAAAGTAAAAATTCAAAAAGCAACAATCAAAAAAGTCAAACCGCCAACTGCAAAGCTGGTTTTATCATTTCCCTAACACTTATTAGAATCCAATTAAGGTCGGCTAAATTTTACCTCATTTTCTTTGACAAGAGCGAGCCATAGGTTTTATTGCATGTTTTCCAACAAAGACAACCCTTATCATGATGAAAATTCTATTGATCGAGGACGAGCCGACGGTGGCAATGGTTTTGAACAAAGGACTTACCGAAAACGGATATGGACTTTCCGTGGCGCCCGATGGCACGCTGGGGCTGGACATGGCCCTCAACAATGATTTTGATGTGATCATCCTCGACATCATGTTACCGGGCATCAACGGGTTGCAGGTCTGCAAAGCCATCCGGGAGAAAAATATTCAAACACCGATACTTTTTCTGACAGCGCTTGGCACCACCGAAAATATAGTGGCGGGACTGAACATGGGTGCAGATGATTATCTCGTTAAACCCTTCAAGCTGGCAGAACTGGAAGCCCGGCTTCGCACATTGGCCCGCCGCAAACAACCTGGCAGTCCGGTAGACCAGGAATTCAGTTTTGGCGATCTCCATATCAACCTCAGCAGTAAACTCATTCATCTTGGTGAAACAAGGGTAAACCTCACTCCTACCGAGTTTCGGCTCCTCGAATACTTTGTTCGCAACCCGAATAAGGTGTTGTCGAGAGTGGACATCCTGGAACAAGTGTGGAGTATCGATTTCAATATGGGCACCAATGTAGTGGATGTTTATATCAACTACCTCCGAAAGAAAATTGACAAAGATCCCCAACATCGTATGATCCAGACCGTGGTAGGCATGGGGTATATGTTCAAAACACCGTAAGATGAAGATCCAGACCAAAACCACGCTTTGGTTTACCCTCATAACAGTTGCCATTCTCAGCATTCTTTCGGGAACGGTCTATTATTTCGAGAACAGTTTTGTACACAACGATTTCTTCAAAAGACTGGAACTGAGAGCGAGGCTCGCTTCCCGATTAAAATTTGAAGCCGATCGCAATACGCTCGAATCGATCCGGGAGATCAAACACGCGCTGCTGGAAAGCCTGCCCGACGAAGATTCCTTTTTTATACAGGTTAACCAGTCGGGTGAACCGATCGCGCCCCCGCCACCAGGCATCCGGAAAAGTTTCCTCCGGAACATATTTGAAGCCAAAGGCCAGACGGTGTTTGACGAAAAAGGGTCAACACACTATGCAGGCCTGTTTTATCGGGACGAGAGTGGCGACTACCTGGTTATCCATTCGGCTACCAACCGGTTCGGGCAGGATATTATGGCCCGCGTGCGGAACATCCTGATCATTGCCTGGATCGCTTCCCTGGTAATTATTTACAGCATCGGTCGTTACTTTTCCAACAAGGCATTTCAACCGGTCAGAACCATCATTCAGAAAGTGAATGCGATCAGTGAGGAAAACCTGCACCTCCGGCTGGAAAAGCCCGCCGGCGCAGATGAAATTGGCGAACTAGTGAATACGTTCAACCAGATGCTGGATCGCCTCTCAGCCGCCTTTGAAGCACAGAATAATTTTATCAGCAATGCCTCACACGAATTGAAAACTCCGTTAACAGCGATTGTTGGTGAAACAGATTATGCGCTGAGTCGCCAGCGTTCCATGGAAGAATATCGCCAAAGCCTGTCCTCTATCGGTCAGCAGGCTGAAAAACTGCAACGGTTAACCGTAGGACTGTTGTCACTGGCGCAAACCAGTTTTGATGGAAAAAAACAAAGATGGGAAACCATCAGAATGGACGAACTGCTGATTGAGGTAAAAGAAAATATCGATTCCATTTACCCGGGCAATAAAGTAAGAATTCATTTTCCCGATCTTCCCGAAAACGAGGAAGGCATTACCATGGAAGGAAATCCGGAGCTGCTAAAAATGGCTATAGACAATATTGTGTTGAATGCGTGCAAGTATTCCGATAACCAGGAAGTGACGGTGAGACTGGAAGCAAGAGATACGGAATTGATATTAACCGTAAGTGACAGGGGAATTGGCATTCCCCCGGAAGAGATCGAACATATCTTTGATCCGTTCTTCCGTGCATCCAATACTGTTGGCTACCAGGGATACGGCATCGGCATGCCTTTAACGGAAAAGATCATCAGACTTCACAAAGGAAAACTCACGGTTGATACAGTGCTGCGAAAGGGCACCCGGGTAACCGTTTTTCTACCATTAAAAAATCATAAGAGGCCTGCCTGAGCTTGGCTGTTAACCCCTGCCATCTCTTTCCTCACCCAAAAATTCAACAACTCTCATAGGACTTTAATACCATTCTCACAGTCTTCCAAATGGAAATTTAAGTCATCCTAACACCCGCATTGCATCTTTACAGCATAAAAAATACTTCTATGCTGAACATATTATTACCAACTGATTTTACAGCCGAATCATTTAAACTGGCTGACTTGACTGTTCGCTATTTCAATTGCGAAATGAATCTCTTTCTCTTCCATGTTTGTGATCTTCCGGACAACTACAACGATCTTCTTAAGAAAGACCGGCCACCTTATATGGAAATCCTGAATGATCAGTTCCGGGTTCGTTGCAGACAATTGAAAGAAAAACATCCGGATTTGCTCAGGAAAATAAGTTTCTTGTTTATGCAGGGAAATACGCAAGCCGTATTTAATCATCATATGGAAGCCAACAGCATCGACACCCTGGTGTGGCCGGAAGCCTATGTATTCAACAAGGTGCACCCACGCAGTATTGATCCCTCTGATTTCTTCTCCAGATCCAGGCTGCCTGTGGTGAAGCAACTGGTTACTGCGCAGCGAAGACACCGGGAAGAATGGACCATCATTCGCGAAAAGCAGTCGGCGCATTTATCAACCTCGGACATGAGTTAGAAAACCTATATCCTGACAAAAAATATGGCTTTATGTTATTGAAAAAAAACATCCCCTTTAAATATGTATTCGGGAAAATCAAATTTGAGATACTGGTCATTGCACTCTATGCCATTATCATAGCTGTGATTTATCACTTCTATCATTCTGTCAGGATATCAATCCCGTTGGCAGTACCTGCCGTATTGGGAACAGTCATTTCATTATTGCTGGGTTTCAGAAGCAACCAGGCCTATGATCGCTGGTGGGAAGCCCGGCATATCTGGGGAGCCATCGTCAATGACTCACGCACGCTGGGCCGGCAGATAACCTCCTTTACCCATAACAGTTACCATAACGAAGAGATACAGGAGTTCCGGGAAAGAATGATCAGGCGACAAATAGGCTGGTGTTACAGCCTGGGCAATCATCTTCGAAACGGAAATATCCTGGCAGATCTGCCGAAACATGTCAGCCACCCGGAATTTCAACAGTTGAAATCCTCTGCAAATATTCCCGCCGCCTTGCTGGACAAGATGGGAAAAGACCTTCACCTGGCGCTGGACAAAGGTTGGATAAACAGCTATCAGCAGGTTGAACTGGACAGGACACTGACAAGACTATGCGATTCTATGGGCAAATGCGAAAGAATCAAGAATACTGTATTTCCGGTGACCTACAGTTTATACATACATCTTTCCCTGTTGCTGTTTATCGGGCTACTGCCATTTAGCGTCATTGAATATTTTGGTTTCCTGGAAGTACCTCTTGTAGTGGCTATTTCAGCCTGCTTCCTGCTCATTGAAAAAATGGCGATACACCTGCAGGATCCTTTTGAAAACAAACCGACGGATACACCCATGACAACGATTGCGATCGGCATCGAGCGAAACCTGCTTGAGATATACCAGCTTTCAAAGACGCCCAAAACAGGATTGACCGACCGATGGCTGGAACCGGAGGTACCGGAAAGGAGAATGGCGTCCGTTCCCAGGGAAGAAAAGCATTATTATATCCTATGATTTTTTGGTGACTGTTAAGTGAAAGCTCCCCCGCTATTGCAGGGGAGCTTCTATCAAGCGAAGGGGGCGATTGGAAAGCTGGTTGGTTGCACCCTGTTGCCGATTTCATTCGCGTATCTTACTTGCTGCTTTTGTATATTGCATTACAGGATCCTTCCATACAGGGCAACGGTAATCATGTGGTATCAATTTCTGAATATCTTCTTTTTTGTATTTCATAGTCTCTTCACACTATTCAATCTCCTGGGATGGGTCTTCCCCGCCACCCGAAAATGGCATCTCCTGACCATATTGCTGACCGCTTTCTCCTGGTTTGTTATGGGTATCTGGTACGGCTGGGGTTATTGCGTTTGTACAGATTGGCATTGGAACGTTCGCGAAAAGCTGGGCCTCGATAACCCTACTCATTCGTATATCAATTTCCTGCTGTATAAGCTAACGGGTATTCAATTGCAGCCCTCTCTTGTTGAAACAGTCACCCTGATCGTTTTCCTGGTCTGTTGCGCACTCAGCATTTTTCTGAATGTGCGAGACTGGAAAAGAAGGAACAGAAAACACTAAAAGAATTATTTCCCCGCCTTGTATATCCTGCTCTGTTATAATCCGGGCAACACGATCGGTGTGCTGGCCTTCCTGTTTATTTCGAACCCGGCCAGTTGGGAAAGCCTATCATCAATATGCTTTTCGTTGATCTCTGCTTCGTGAAAAAAAGATTCGAACCTGGTCATACCCAGAACGCCCGCATAAGCCGCGGCGGTTCCATACATGGATATCTTGAAATGATTGATCGTCTGAATGCAGGCCAGCAAACAGGCGTCTTTTACTTCGGGATTCGTGCACCGGCCGATTCTATCTTCCGTTTCTTCGATCATCGTCTTCATAACAGGGTTATTTAACCTAAGAAAACCAACCCTTTCTTCCCTTAAAAATTCATCCATTCTCTGCAAATGAAGTTCTACAAAGTCCAGATACTTCTGCAGCACATTCTTCAATTGCAACTGGCCCGCCTCTCCAATCCATTGACCCAATATATTCTTTAGCTGCACCTCTGCGGCATTAAACTGGCTGGCATCGTAATCAAGAAGATCATGAAGCGTGCTGATCGTAGGGTTGTTCGGTAACATAAAAGTAGGATTTAGTGAATTCAAAATTAAACACATAAATACGATGGGTCTCAATGACAGTCATCAAACTAATGCCTGACGGTCCTCATTGTCTGTGCCCAATAAACCGTCTTGCTTTGACAAACATTTAGCCTGCCGCTAATAATAAACTATTATGAGGCGATACTTTACCAAAGAATCCACTCCGGATGAAAAGGAAGTCGTAGCAGCCTTGCAACAATGGGCCATCCCTTTACAATCGAAAACAGACCTGAAGCCACTGTTCGAAAGGATAGGATCTGCCCGAATCGTCATGCTCGGGGAGGCCAGTCATGGTACGCATGAATTTTATACCTGGCGTGCCTATATCACAAGAAAGTTAATTGAGGAGCACGGATTTAATTTCATAGCCGTGGAAGGCGACTGGCCGGACTGTTACCGGCTAAACCGTTATATAAAAGGATACGACTCATCAGGTAAATCCGCAAAGGAAGTATTGCGGGCTTTCAACAGATGGCCTTCCTGGATGTGGGCCAATTGGGAAATCGTGGCACTGGCCGAAAGACTTTTTCAATACAACCAAACAGCAATAAGCGGTAAAAAAATCGGTTTTTACGGACTTGATGTTTACAGCCTGTGGGAGAGCATGGAAAGCATCCTGAACTATCTACGTAAAACTGATCCCTCCGCCCTTCAATGGGCAGAAGAAGCCTTTCGTTGTTTTGAACCTTACCGGAAAGAGGAAGGAAGTTCGTATGCCCGTGCCGCCCAGTTTGTTCCGGAGTTATGTAAAAATGAGGTAGTGGAACTGTTGAAAGAAATTCAGCATCGGATGCCTACGTACGACGCGGACCCGGAAAATGTTTTTAGTGTTGAACAAAATGCCTGGGTAGCTGTCAATGCGGAATCTTATTATCGCGCGATGGTCAAAGGCGGGCCGCACAGCTGGAATATTCGGGATCTGCATATGGTGGATACGCTTGACCGGCTGATGAACTATCAAGGCAAAAACGCCAAAGCCGTTGTATGGGCTCACAATACTCATATCGGTGATGCCAGGGCCACAGATATGGTGAATGAAGGCATGTTCAACCTGGGCGAACTTGCCAGGATAAGATACCATGACGATAAAGTGGCGCTCGTTGGATTTGGTTCTTACAAAGGAACAGTGATGGCAGGCCGTAACTGGGGAGCACCGATGAAAACTACCTCAGTGCCTGAAGCGCAGAAAGGAAGCTGGGAATATTTTCTGCATAAAGCCGGAAAAGAAAACAAACTCCTGCTCATGGAAGATCTGATGGAGAATGATAAACTGATGGAGAACCATATTGGCCATCGGGCAATTGGCGTGGTGTATCAGCCGCAATACGAACAATATGGCAACTATGTTCCGTCGATCCTCCCCTTGCGTTATGATGCGTTTATTCATATTGAAGAAACCAGGGCCCTGCATCCGCTTCACATAGAGCCCGACGGAAGCCAACTGCCGGAAACCTGGCCTTTTGGAGTCTGATCAAAAAACAGATTGGTATGGCAAAAAAAGAAAAAACAAAAAAAACGGCAACTGTTGGTCCGCCTGATAAAAATTCGTCTCCTTCAGCTCCTGCTGATCCGGAGGAGCCGCTAAGAGATAAAGAAGACCCGGATCAATTGCCACCCGATGAAGACATCGATACACCTCCTTTTGAAAAAGCATCACCGGGCGAAGGCCCATAAAAAGAATCATATGAGCACACTCACCTCACACAGCCGGCCGGATAAGGCAGTTGACTTTAAAATGCTAACGGTTACCAGTACCTCCTTCCAGGAAAATGAAATGATCCCTGCTTCATATACCTGTGATGGGGAAAATATCAGTCCGCCGTTAACAATCGCCCATATCCCTGAGGAGACAAAAAGCCTTGCAATGATTATGGAAGATCCCGATGCACCCGGTGGAAGTTTTGTTCACTGGCTGGTCTGGAATATGCCCGTCACTCACCAGGTACAGGAAAATAATGTTCATGGCATCGAAGGAATGAATGATTTCGGTTATCGGTTATATGGCGGTCCCTGTCCTCCCTCCGGAACGCATCATTATATCTTCAAAGTGTATGCGCTGGATGCATTGCTTGAATTACCTCATGACTGTCACAAATCAAGGCTCGAAAAAGAAATGAGTGAGCACATCATTGGCTTTGGAGAACTGACAGGAATCTACCAGAGACACAGAGGAAATGAGTAAAAGACATTCATCACCGAGGCCGTACTAAGATTCAATAAAAGACCCCCGCCAGTGCGGGGGATCTTTCATTCAACGCCGGCAGGAATGCCGGAGATACCAAACAAGAACCACCTTATTTAATGAGCCCTTTTTGCCGGGATGTAGACGCAATCAGCAGAAAGCAGAAGATCAGCAAAACGCTGAATTCAATTCCGCCGGTTTGATGCCCCACTACAAACCATCCATTTTGTCCGTGAACGAGGACGATTCCAAAAAGCATTAGACCGATGAACCAGATGCAGGAAATTTTCAGGAAAAATCCAAACACAACCAGGAGACCGAACAGGATATCTCCCAGCGTTACCATCCATGCAAAGGCCTCGCCAGGATGAAAACCCTGGCTGTCCAGGAACTCCCCGAAACCCGGGATACTGAAATGGATCAGCCTGATCGCACCATGTGCTACCATCATCAACCCAACTAATACTCTAAATACTAAAAGCCAGCCTGAAGTAGAAATAAACGGAAATCGATTAATTATATTCACTTGATGAAGTTTGCCCGCCAATTTAGTCAGGCTTTGATTTCAAAAAACAGCCTTCGGCCAAACAGTAGCTTGAATCGGCCAAACAACCGATTTGAGCAACCGGGAGACCTGTCCATTAGCCCGATTTCTGACAATGAATCTTACCATAGCATTCAATTAAACAACACTCCAAAACAATTTCACCGGCTCAGTTATTAATTATTCTGAATGTTCCACTCAAAAAAGCTAAAAAACATCCTTCAGACCCAAAAAATCAATCCGGAAAGGATAATTCATCCATTTCTCTAAAATAAAAAAGACCGCCTCATTAACATTTGAGACGGCCTTTGCTTGTTTATACTTACAAAACACCGCAAACATCAAGTCGCTATTTTCGTATCGCCATTGGCTAAGGCAGCCTTGACTGACTTCCGGATAAAAATCACCTGATAAAATGTAGTTCTTATTAATTTATGAACTTGAGTAGTCCGGCAAAGGTTTGAACCTTTATTTTGCCCGCCTTAATGATAAATGTATCCGTGGCGAAACTCACTTCAATGGTTTGTGATTTTCCGCGCCAGGTAATATAGACAAGATAATCCTTGATAAAAACCCTGGTTACTTCAATTTCGGACGCATTTTTTGGAAAATGACCCATCAGGTCGGCTAAATACCCACTTATCTCCTCGAGACCTGTGTAGTTCCTGTCGGGCGTGATCAGTATTGATTCGTCGGAGTAATCGACCATTAAGGCCGACAGGTCGTTCTGCAGAAAAGCGCTTAGGTGATGCTGAAGAACATCGCCGGATTCTTCCGCATGAGTAACAATTGCATGCACCTCTGTTCTTTGCTGTTTGTTCATGTTTCATTCAATTAATCGATAAATAATTTGGTGAGAGGTAAAAGTTCGGAAGCATTATGACCAGTTGCCAGGCGTATACATGGTCACAATGCCTCCTACCTGAAATATCAAGCTTCCACCCCCTCATTGAGAACAATAGCCAATTCATACTTCTCTACCCGGAGTGTTTCGGGTATTACTCCATATTTTGGAGGAATACTTTGCGCCACCTCGGATCCCCAGAATGCCTCCAGGGCTTCTTTGTCTTCAAACAGATAAATGCCACTGATGGCCCCGGTGCTGTCTTCTGTGAGGTAATATTTCTGAACGAGGCCGGGTACACTTCTGAAATCTTCCAGCCCGTCCAGGCATCGGCGCAATAAAGATTCGGGACGTAATGACGATTGGAACTTAACTGCTAATACTGCTTGTGCCTTTTTCATTGCTATTTTTTTTATTTGTTTATGAATAGGCAGCAAAGCTAAAAGACATGGCAACCGGGGAATTGTCTGAAAAGCTTTAAAAATCGACTTTGCGGGTACGTTTTGAACCTTGTTTACACACTGCTGTACTGTAAGCGGTATTGAAGTGGTGTAAGTTGGTATTTCTTGCGGAATACCCGTATAAAATGAGAAACATCTTCGAACCCGCATTCCAGTGAAATCTGGTTGATATGCTGATCGGTGTTAATCACTTTGTGATAAGCCAGCTCGAGCTTTTTCTGCTGGAGCCATTTTGCCGGCGTGGTTTGGTAGTTTTTTTTGAATGACTTTTTAAAAGCTGAGAGACTCATATGACAAAGCCTGGCATAATCTTCCAGTTTCAGGTTATATGCAAAATTTTCCTCCATTACTCTGCCCATATGATACTCCTGATCCTGGCAAAGTGAAATAAAATAATCAGTCAGCGCCTTGTGCTGCCTGTTGGAAAACAAACTGAGCAACAACTCTTCAAATTTGAGAAGCATCAGCTGTTCGTTGGGCTTTTGAGACAACGACAGGTAGGATCGGATTGATTGGTAATAATTTCCCAGTAGTTCGTCCTTTTCCACCCGAATGACAGCATCCTGCTCCGACAAATCTTTCTGAGGGGTATTGAGCAGGGAATTGTGTCGGGTCAGAAAAGACTTTATAAATTCATCTGGAATGAAGAGGAAAACAGCGCAAAATTTATCATCAAAAAACTGGTGGGTAAGATTAGCACCCTTCTTTATGAAAATTATATCTCCATCGACTACTTCATAAGAATGATAGATCGTACGCCAGATTTTTTTTCCGGAAGCAATAAAGGCAAAATAGTTGTTATTTGACCATATACCTAACTTGTTTTCTTCCTGCATACAGGTATACTCAACAAACAGCAACTCACTGACTTCTATTTTAGCAAAATTATTATTTGCTTTTACTGCGGAATATAGGTTGATCATCTTCTGAAACCAGTTTGGATGGCAGGTCAGGGAAAAACGACAAAGTTAAGACGTTTACTATTTTACCAGACTTTACAACCGAAATATTGCAAGGCAATAACAAAACAAGGGCTATTTTTGTAATTCATGAGTAATTCCTGGTTCAATGTAGATCTGTAATAATTTGCAAACTGTTTCGTCTCGATTAAACGATACTCAATCAGGGAACCAGGCTCCTGGTATTGAGAGTCTCTGGAATCGGTTATCCTCAGACGCGGGTTGCCTTCAGCACCAGTCCGGGTTCTGTAATCACAAACGACATTGCGAGGTTATTAACGATTTCGAATTTCACTTTGACAGAAGGAGCGCCCTGGTAAGTGAATTCATTTTCTCCTATACGCCACAATGCGCCACCCGTTTTTCCCAACTTACCCAGCGATACCATTTTGCGCATGTTGAGGCGAATGGAAAAGCCATCGTCTTTCCCCTCTCCGTATTTATAGTCGCCAAGGTATTTCGATTTATCTTTTTCTTCCAGGGAAAGATATTCCCTGCCATTCGCATCACCCAGCGCTTGCAGGAAGTCGACCAGTTGTTGTGCTTTGGTTTTATCTACGCCATCTGTTTGCAACCCTGTTTGAGCATGTTGCAGCAGGGAAATACCATGAGGTCCCTCACATTTTTGCATACCTGGATAAGAGCGCAGCATTTCCTTTACTGCATCTGCCCGACCCAACACCGCCAGGGTAAAAATGGTTGGTGCCGCCCCTTTGCTGATAAGATATTCAATGATATCGACCCTTCCCACATGCGAAGCCGCCGCGATGGCCGACTCCCAGTCACCATAGCCCCAGTCCCAACTGGCCTTTGCCAACTCAGGGCGCGGTTCAACAAGCTGTTTGAGTCGATCGAGGTTGAAATGTGAAACACTCACCACCTCTTCTGCAATGGTCAGGGCAATAGCAGGATAGCGATCATGAACCGGGCCGGCCGGTTGATTGTCGCCAACTTTAGCTGTCTCTATGTTTTTCGCATAAAGCATGTTGGGTAAAGCCACCGCCAGCGCACCAAATACGGTGCTTTTTACCAATAGCCTTCTGTTTATGTTGGTATTGTCTTGCATTCCTTAATTTCCTGAAAAGCACAATAAATGACAACAGAAACTACAGGAGAGAATAGGGTGAAGGATGAGTGGTCGCGGCAGGAATAAAACCTATTTAACTGGTATTCTGCTACCGTTCATAAAAAGGCAGATCAAAAATGGCCCATAGTCTGAACCATAAAACAACCTTGTCATAACCGCTTTAAATGTACAACTATCGGCTTCATCTGTGAATCGGAACGGCTGATCAAGGTGGGTAGATTTGCTTCGATTAAAAACTATAGTATGAAAAAGAATGCAAGGTTGGCAGAATTTCGGATATACATGCTGATAGTCTGCCTGCAAATCTTAATCAGCTGTCAAAGCGATTCAAAAAACACTCCAATGGCAAATTCAACAAAAGAACCAGCTCCTCCAAAAACAGGTGCGGTTCATTCCAGCACACAGTTCGCTGACATAAACGGTCGAAAAATTGCCTATCGCATGATCGGTTCCGGGGATCCCATCATCTTGTGTCAACGATTCAGAGGCAACCTCGATAGTTGGGATCCGGCTTTTCTCGACGCGCTTGCGAAACACTATACTGTCATCACTTATGATTATACCGGATTCGGGCTGTCAACCGGCGCCCCCGAAACAACCATGGCAGGCTTTGCCCAAGATGTAAAAGACCTTTCCGGGTACCTGAAGTTCAGCAAGATCATTTTAGGCGGATGGTCGTTTGGTGGCGCGGTGGCACAGGTAGCTTCGATGGAACTACCCGAACTGGTAACACAAACCATTCTGATTGGAACCAAACCACCCGGTAAAACAGCTTATCCCATGGAACAGGTTTTCCTCGAGCGTTCATCAAAACCCAAAAACGACCTGGAAGATGAGGTCATACTATTCTTCGAACCCGCTTCAGCGATCAGCAGGGAAGCAGCACAAGCAAGTCATAACCGGATAGCAGCCAGAACAAACGATCCTGATACGGATATCCGCATGGAACTATGGGCCAATTACAGAATGGGGTTCGAAGACTATGCAAAAGATTCCGCCGGCATATTACAAAAGATGATGACCACCACCACACCGATCCTGGTTATTTCGGCTGATCATGAAGTAGTGTTCCCGCCGGAAAACTGGTTTATGCTGAATCGAAAACTGCCTACCACCCAGGTTGTCGTCATCCCGCAAACCGGACATGGCCCACATCACCAATACCCGGATATGGTAGCCGGCATCATTCACTCCTTCCTGCTAAATCATAAAAAATGAGTCTGCAAATTCAGCCAATCAGCAAGGAATACCTTAAGGTATTAATCGATAATCCGCCTATGAATCTTTTTGACCAGTCACTTTCCGACGCCCTGTCTTCATTGATCGATAAACTGGAGAAAGATTCGGACATCAAGGTTGTTGTATTTGATAGCGCTGATCCCGACTATTTCATTTCACACCTCGACGTGATCAACGCTCCCACGATGAACCTGGAAAAACAGGCCACCGGTCTGTCGCAATGGCCCGACTTTGCCTATCGAATAGAAAGAGCGCCTTTTATTACGATAGGTATTCTGCGCGGAAGAGCGAGAGGAGTAGGGAGTGAATTTCTGCAAGCCATGGATATGCGATTCGCCAGTAAAGAAAAGGGAATACTCTGTCAACTGGAAATGGGATGTGGATTGATTCCCGGTGGCGGAGGAATGGAACGATTGCCTGGATTGCTTGGAAAGGCAAGAGCCCTGGAGGTCATCACCAGCGCGGAAGACTATGATGCCACTCTCGCCGAAAAATATGGATGGATCAATCGCGCCATCCCCGACGCAGAGCTGGATGTTTTTATAGAACGATTCACCGGAAGGATAAGCCGCTATTCCAGGAAAGCGCTGGCAACTGCCAAACAACTGGTGAACCAGAGAGCAGGCTTGCCAACTGTAGAAGTCCTTTCCACCACACAGAACCTGTTCTTTGGGTTGCTCAGCGAACCAGACGCACAGGAACGCATAGGCGCACTCCTTTCAAAAGGGCTGCAACAGCGGGGCGAGTTTGAAAGAACCCTGGGAGATCACTTATAAAATAAATTTTACCAACCATTAAACTACCATCATGCCACTTCAAACAAGAAATATTGTATTTGTAACCGGCGCCTTCGTCAGCAATTCCTGTTGGGACGACTGGCGGATTTACTTTGAAAGCAAAGGCTATTCCACCATTGCCCCTCCCTGGCCATTTAAAAATGGTTCAGCAGCCGAATTAAGAGCCCGCCAACCCCATGATACAGACCTGGCGAAACTTACCCTGAAAGAACTAATAAACAGTTATGCCGATATTGTAAAGAGCTTCCGGGACAAGCCCATTGTCATTGGTCATTCCTTAGGCGGACTCATTACGCAGGTCATCAACGATCGCGGGTTGGCGGCAGCAGCTGTGGCTATTCATTCTGTTCCGCCGATGGGCGTATTCCCCTATGAGTTTTCCTTTTTGAAATCCGGATGGGAAGTGCTGGGCTTATTCACCTCCCTGAAAAAGACTTACCTGATGTCGTTTAAAAAATGGCAATACGCCTTTGTAAATGGCATGCCACTGGAAGAACAATGGGAAGCCTGGAACAAACTCACTATTCCGGAATCCAAAACAGTGGCCAGGGGCGGATTAGGCAGCGCTGCCAAAGTGGATTTCAAAAAACCACATGCGCCTTTGTTATTGACAGCCGGCACAGAAGGAAATATTATCCCCGCGCACCTGAATAGACGCAATTATAAAAAATACAAAAAAGACAATGGTTCCATCACCGATTTCAAGGAATTCGCGGGAAGAAACCATTTTGTTCTTGGACAAAAGACATGGAAAGAAGATGCTGATTATATTTTGAATTGGTTACAAAGACTACCTTAGGATATGGATCTTTCCATTACGCATATTGATACCGCCTGCGTGCTGATTTCCATTAATGGGTTTCGGATACTGACGGATCCTACGCTGGATAAAGCTGGCGGATACTATTATCATGGCTCAGGATCTTTTTCCCGCAAGACCGATAATCCCGCATTGAACAGCGAAACCCTCGCTGCTGTCGATCTTGTCCTGCTGAGCCATCACCAGCACAAGGATAATTTCGATCGGAGAGGAAAAGAATTCACTGCTACAGTCCCGTTGGTATTGTCTACAGTCGCTGCCTCAAAATCCTTTCCCAAAATTACCGGGCTGCGTGACTGGGAAACCCATCCTGTCGATACCCCGCTTGTTCCTGGATTGCGGATCACCGCGGTACCGGCTCAGCATCATCCCTGGTGGGTACCCGAAATATTCTCCGGGAAAGTTATTGGTTTTGTTATTGAGTACGATGCCCAAACCAATGGCGCCTTGTACATTTCCGGTGATACAGTTTATTTCAGGGGCATTGAAGAGATTGCAGCCAGATTCAGGATCGACATTGGCATTTTCCATGTCGGCTCGGTGCAGTTTCGGTACCTCACCGGTTTGGGCAGATATACCATGAACAGTACAGATTTGTTGCGATCCATTAAAACCATCAATCCTCATATAGCCATACCTGTTCATTATCGCGGATGGACGCATTTCAAAGAAACTGAGGCGCACCTGAAAGCAATCATCGAGAAGGATGAACTGGCTAAAAGCAAGATCACTTTCTTAACACCAGGTGTTGAAAGGTTTCTTTAACGAGAAAATTATTGCGGAAGGCTGTATGTTCATTCGAACAGTTCCTTACTGCCATTTCAACTGACCACAGGAAAACAGGCGTTCGGAGAATTCTTTTGTGGTTGCCGGGTCATACAGTCATGTTGTTTTGAAACTGCTATCGGAATATAAAGACAGGTCTCTTACCAAACATTCATCATAAACATTAATAGCAACCGGAGAAAGAAAGGGTTCATCATTTACATAAATAGTTGCCGCAGGTAATTGCCGGCCAGGTTTCCCCGGGGCGCCTGCGTTTCCGGGATTGCCATTGACCGCTTCAGAAAGATCTGAAGAACCAGCTAATCCTCCCTTTCCAGGCTGCCCTCCTTTCCCGGGCCTGCCCGGTTTTCCGGGGCTTGAAAAGAAAAACAGTTTATTCAAATTTTTTTCCGGCACGTCTATAAAAATATGAGAACTCATGCCGGAATGTCCGGCTCTTCCTCCCTCTCCACCATTCCCACCTACACCCCCGTTGCCTCCATGTCCTCCTTCATATTTACCGGTAAAAGTTTTAAAAGCCGGTACGCCATTTCCACCCCTGCCTCCATCACCACCGTTACCACCATTACCACCATCCCCACCGTTACTACCGATTGCCCCGATAACAAAAGGCAGTTCGTTAGCAAAGGAACGAAGATTGATTTCTGCAATTCGGCAGGCGCCACCTGTCAGACCTGATTCACCCGGTTCTCCCTCCTGCCCTTTCAGCCCGCCTGCTCCGTTCATATCTTCCTGGGTAATTCCATCAGGCAGCAGGGCTCCCAAAAAATTTCTTCCGATCATAGGCAACTTTGCATCTTTACCTGGTAATCCATCAGCTCCATTGATTCCATGGCGCCCATCATATTGTCCTCTTCTAAGACCAAAACCATGGTCGGTTGGCAAAATACCCAAATCGTAAGGCTTCTCAGATGGATATAATTTTTCCACTGAAGCGCAAGTGAATACAAGCGCGTTACCTTTTACAATAACAGAGGCATTCCTTTTGAGTATCAGTTTTCCTATGTTCACCAAATTATAAAGCTCTGTTCTCTCATCAACTTCCCAATCTGATGGGTAGACTGAAATATCCCAGACTTCATTCTCCTCAACTATTTTTTCCGGTATTGAAGTTAATCGCACATTGATGGGAAAATGATTCTCCAGCCCGGCCTGGTTTCTCTTTTTATCAAGTGACATACCTGCAAAACAATAAGCTTCTCCCCGATCATGTAAACCCTGCGGTAGTCTTGCTCTATATTCTATTCCCTTGAAAAAAGTCTGAGCCCTTTTCTGTTTCGATACTTCTGTGGCCCTTGAAATCATCCTTGCTTCTTCCGGCGTATTGATTCGAAAATAAGAGCACTGTGGAATAAATCGGTTAAGCAATTGAAAATCCTGATTGCCCAGGGATGCGATCTGGAAAAATTCGGACGATAGTACTGAGGGGCAAGTCTTGATCATTTGCCGGTTGTTTGATAAGTCTTCACAATTGTAAAATTTCGAAAAGAGGGAATCGAAGTTGCTGAATACATATTAACCCTGTACTTCAAATTCTTACTATTCATCAACTGGGATAATATGAATTTTTCCTGGTGAGCCATCACCGCCACCTCTATTGCCCGGATCACCAATCATTCCGCCTGGTCCGTCTGATCCGACGCCTCCCCTGGACGCGGTTGGGCAACTCCCGTTTGAGTTAGGATTTCCTCCCTGACCTCCTGCACCTCCATCTCCACCGGGCCCGCCCAGGCCACCTTCTCCGGGATTGGCTCTTACTGATATCGCTTTTACTTTCTTTTCATCTTCCCAGGAGACCGATACAAAAATATCATTACCGCTAACGCAATTTCCACCATCTCCTCCTTGTCCTCCTTTACCACCCCGATTTCCCGGACCACCCTTCCCTGCACCTGTACAAGTACAACCGCAACTAACAGCATCGCCTCCTTGTCCGCCTGCGCCACCTCTGCCACCTTTACCGCCCTGACCACCCTGGCCGCCATCTCCACTTCTGGTATAGATTACCAATTGATCAACACTGCCACTGATTTTTTTGATATAAATATTAGCGGACATTGACGGCAAGCCATCACCTCCCTTCGATCCGAGCAGACCTGGAGCACCCTCCATCCCCATTTCGCCTTCTTTGCCGTTTGTATCCGGCCCACCCCCTCCGCCAATGCAGGTTCCATTTTTGCCCACTTTGCCGGAATTGGCAACACCCGGTTCTCCGGGTGCGCCCGGAGTTACTCCCGTACGCCCAAAAATTCCTATATGATAACCAGGGCTGCCGGGGCCGTCTATCGGTGCCTCTACTATGAGATGATCAACATACATAACAAGTTCCGCATTGTAAACGACAATTGAACTCCCGGGCTCCATTTTCAGCTCTTTCACATTGATCAACGGCGATTCGTCCGAAGAACTTACTTCCCAGGTTTCACCAGCCTGCACAACTTTCGACTCACTGGATGTACTTGAAAATTTCATTGGGAATGCCGGCGCAATGTTAATCCGGTCTTCTTCACTCAGCGGCACCCCAAAAAAAACATAATTATAGGCCCGCTCCTCAATAGTATCTGGCCGGTCTTCAGATTTTTTGGGGAATTTATTATCGTGTTCCAATAAAATAATTTCCCGCAGGTCGTCGATGCTGTACGCTGTATGCTGTATGACCATCTCTTTCTCACCAGTCAACTTTGGGTCGTATCCTAATTTTAGGGCCCTTTCATAAAAGTTACTCTTCATAAAGAAATTTTTAAAAGTTATTTATGTTTTGAAAATCTGATGCCATTACCGACATGTATACCTGAATCCGGGGTTCACCTGCGGGCAGTATACTGCAACGTTACAATTACATCCGGAAGGTTGTCATAGTCGATGGTTTTGTTATATTCCTTTTTCATGCTAAGTGTCCAGGTAGAAATGGCTCCGGTACCTTCAAACGGCAAATACCTCTCATCATTAAAATCCAGTTGAAACAATCCTGAATCATTCACTCCCGAAGACAATGCAATTGCCTGGCTCGGAATCCAGTTTTCCCTAACATTCTTCCCATCTTTATCCATAATGATCGTATTTGTATTCTGCGTAAGGATTGCATGAATATTATCGTAGGGTCCAATAACAGCAGGAACAGATATGGAAACAGATCGGATCTTCAGACAGTAATTGTCCGGATAATCTTTCTCAAACAAAGGTTCATCGAAGCTGAATTCCAGCTCGCCTGATTTCCTGAACGTTTTGAACTTTTCTTCATTGAGCTGTATCAGCGAAATGGTTTTTGTAATCTCAAACCGCCTCCTGTTCTTCTGGGTATGGGCTACTTCCAATTGTTGCAAAGACAACATTAATGACTCACCCGCCAGCAGTCCCTTGTACAGGTTATCCCAATAATTAAAATTGATGACCAGTTCTGAAGTATCCATCTCAAACTGAAAGGCAGATTGTGCTTTAAGGGCCGCTGTCAACGCCAGATTATATGTTTGGAAATACAGGGAAGATAACCTGCTGGTCATCCAGAGATATAGTTCCTTGGAAGTAAACTTGGATTGCAGGAACCGATTCACCATCTCAGACTGTTCAATACTTTTCATATGAATCATCAGATCCTGTTGCGCAATGGCTATTCGCACCTGGGTGCTTTTCACCTGCGACAACATCTGGTTGACATCATAATCGGCAAGATCACGTTGCAACCTCCAGTCTTCCATTCGACGCTCATAACTGCCTGCCGTGGATACCAGTCCGGCTACCTGGTTCAAAATCTCCGTCGACACCGAGCATATCTGGGCTCCTGCAGACACCGCCTGGCCATAGTCCATGCCTCCGTTTGCAAGGCCGAAGATATCCGGGGCGAGATATGCAGCGATCGATCCGCCGTGCAGCCCCATGGCCACCGCACTGGGTATGATGGCCCCGTTTCTTAAAGCCAGGTCCATAATCTCAAAAGCATTCAGCCCGGCAGTAATAAGGTCTGTATAATATTTCTGTCTGTAGCTGGCACTGGCCAGGTTTTGCTGAAGACCCGACAATTGCTCCTGCAAATCTTCAATAGCCTGCTTCTTGGATAATGTTGTCAGCTGCAGGATATTCAGTTCGTTGACCGATTGCATGAGTGCAAAACTTTCCGAATCGCCCTTCTCCAATGCGCCAAGGATATTGCCCCCCAATTGCATGAGCACGGCCGTAATGCTTTTGGCCTGCTCAATCATATAGCGAAAACGGTGAGAGGGAATATCCGGCTGCATGAGCGTAACGACATCTAGCAGATTATTACCTGCAGCAGCTGCTTTAACCAAAGCCATCGGATCAATGGCCGGCTCAAATAAAGGCAGCGGTTGGGCCACACCATCAATATTCAAACTGTGACGGATATTGAACAAGCGACCCTCCACAATATCCCAGCAGGATACAAATTTGTCATTCTCCGGAACACAGAAGTAAGCGTCAATGTCGTTAAATGGTTGCGAATTAGGTGGATTGACCGGATACAGGCTGGCCGGAATCGAAATGGAAATAGCATTCTCCATATTGATCAGGAACTGCGGGATACCATCAGCTGCATTGGCATAAGCCTGCTTGATTTCCTCGAAACTCACCGGGAACTGGGCATCACACTCACCAATATTTAATGGTCTCGGCCCCAAAAGGTTTCTCGCATATTCATACAACATCATGGCAGAATTGATCGACTCCCAGGTGTACCGGCGAAAATCCTGATCACCCCAACTGGTGAGGTTTTCAATGTATTTCATCACCACCGATTTCTGATAAGCGCCCGGGCGAAGCCTGGCGATTGCGTGAGGATTGAACGGATCATTATCATATACCCTGATTTCCTCAGAATCAGTTAACAGGCTCCAAAGGGCTTGCAACTGCTCCTCCCGAAATTTTTCAAATCTCCAATAGTGGGTAGTTCCGGGCTTCGGTAAATAATAATTCTGCAGCACCGCCCACACCAGGGTGGCAACCTGGTCAGTTATGGGTACAGTTTCGTTTTTCAAAAGCTCCTTCAGCTCAGCAGGCGTTGCCTTTTTCCCGGCTTCCGTTACTTCGCCATCAGCTGTTAACAATTTCTTCTCTATACACAAATCAAAAATGAATTTCGCCTTCCCCGGCCCCAACAGGATACCTTCAAAAGATTCAGCAGTTACCTTTTCTACATGCAAGGTGGGATCAAAAATAAACTGATACCAATCTTCCGCTTCCCGAAACCGTTGGTTATTGCCCAACCGTTGAGCTACCAGCATGGGTGCAAAAAAGAACAATTCCCAATAATAGTTTCCGTAGCAACCATCAAAGTCTACCTGATTGCCCAACCCTAATTTAGGGGGAATCACTACTGACGATGGGTTAAGGTTGCCAAATAAACTATCTGTCGAAGTTGGTATCTGTTGCGCAGAAAGATCCAGCAATCGATCCAAACCACCCACAAACAGCCTTCGGCTGAGATCGGTAAAAGCACCCGTACTTATTCGCTCAGCCACAAAATCACCAACCAGATTTGGAAATTTGCCGGGATTGTAACAGAAGGTGGTTACTTTGTGCTCAACATTAGAATTTAAAACGCTCACCTCTAAAACCTGATTGATATTCGCATATGCTTCCCGTTGAAAAAGAAACACCTCCTCATTATTCTCGAACAAGAACATTCCGGGCTGGTTGTGAACAGGAATAATGCCTGATTGAAACAGCGAGATATCCTCCAACAAACTCACATCTGTTCCTTCCCCTGCCATTTCTGCCCCTTCCCCCATCGAATAGTTTGTATAAATCGTATTAACCACATTCCTGTACACCAGCTTGTTAAAAATATTGTTCTCTTTAGTGTAAGTAAGTTCCTTGGGGCAAAAACTGGCCGACTGGATTCCCACGCGATCATTGACAATCAAAAAATCCTCGGTTGAGTTCAGCAGGAAATCATGTGAAAGATCCGAATTGACAACGACAGGTGAAAACAATGGCCAATATTGGTCAATTTCTGTCTGGATGGCAATGATTCGCTTGTATTCATCAATCATCATCTTTTCGTAGTCGACTACAAGCTTAGGAACTCCTTCATCAATTTTTTGAGATTTGTCTTTGGGAACCTTGGCAATATTTACCATCGGGCCAAAGAATACCACCATCTTTTCCTGCATGCCTGTAACCCATTCCTCCTGGAGAATATTTTTCCGGGAAACGGGCAATACCATCAACCGATGAAAGTAGGGCTGTTCGGTATTGAAGGTACCCTCCCCGAAGGGATTTACGAATCCATTTTCCATAGGCTTTTCAAACTCTATCCTGATCGTTTGATCCGATAAGATGGTTTGAGGTTGTTTCCAGTTGCCGCTAAAATCATAATAAGAGCAGTAGATGTCTAACTTGGAAATGTTAACCTTATCATTGGTTGATGTTGACTCCTGATAGCCGGTAATCTCCGTCCAGAAAATATACAGCTTGTTAAATGCATACAACCCGGTTATATTATCCGCATTAATAGGTATATTGATCTTGTTCCACTGAGACCACAACTTTTCATTGGTTCGCGTAATATAATAGTATTGGTAGGGAACCGTTTTGGTACGGGCGAAAAGAAACAATACATTCTCTTCATTGCCGACTTCATTCTCCTTTACACAATGGTAAGCATCGACGTATTTAAGGCTGGCTACGTCGTGAAAGCTGTCCATGTACTTTGTAAAGGCTGTTTCTACTGTTTCGTCCGTTATATTCGACTGACTCAACTCATTCTCCAGCGTAACAAACAGATCCGTTTTGGACTTTCTTATACCGGGCTCCACGAAGTTCTCCGGATATAAGAAAACCTGTCTGTTCGCCACCCATGTTTGAAAACTCATCATCCAGTCCCAATATGTTTCCGGCAGATCTTCCTTTTTCAGGTTCACCCCTTCCTCAAGATTCATCATGCAACGCTGGATATACAATTGAGCCGCATTGAGTGCTTCCTTAACATAAGAGATGCTCTCTTTACCCGATCTCTTCACATCAATCAGCAGCCATTCGTACAAATCTTCTGCATTCCTGATATTGGTAACCAACTTACCCGTTTCATGAACAGCCAGCGGCAATAAGCCATCCCGTTTCAACTCATTCACATTTCCATCAAGCTGATCCCAGGTTACTTCCCATTCCGATTGAGACATCGATGGTTTGAGATTCTGGAGTAGCGTTTCCGCCATTATTCCAGGGTCAATTGTGTTATCGGGGTTTTGAGTGTAAGAAAGCGCTAAACGGCTAATATCAGCTCCAAACTGAACGTCGGACTGGAATGATCCCACACAGTCAAAAACATCTACAAGGCTTTGAAAACTTTGAATGTTGCCACAACTATCCAGGGAAAGATCTTTCAAAACAAACCTCAGTTGATTTTTCTCCCAACTGGTTATATCAGCCAGTTTATCGATGGCCTTTTCCTGATCGTTTTCCTTTGAGTTGAAGAGCGTTTCTATTTGATTCGTATTATCCTGAAACCTTTTTTTGTATTGAATCAACCTGAACAGCCATTCCGCATTCGAAATAGGGAACTCCAGGTCACCATTGTTAAGGCTAAAAACCTGATTGAACCCGTCGCGGTTTGCCCTAATGCTTTCAATTGTATTATCTTCCACTGCCAAAGAAGTATATAACAGCAACAGCCGGGCGCAGGCTGTTGTATATTGAAGAACAAACGGGAATGACGGCCCAGTGCTTTGCAACGACGATCTGCGGTAAAAATATATGGAACGCTTGTCTGGCTGCATGTAGGCGAAATAATCAACCGTCTGGAGCGGGTCGACAGAAATCTGTTCCTTAATGGTCCATCCGGAAGTTTCATCGCCGGTAATGGTTACCTCTCCGGAGAGAACAATATTATTCAGCTTGAAGGCAGCTATCACTTTAGTCTTATCAAGATTAGAAGTTTTGGCATCTATCACTTCAACGGAGGGTACCGCAAACAATACCGGCATCAAAAAATACTCCAGGAAATCGGCGTCGGCATAGATTACCCCTGCCAGACGCGTGACAGCGGATGTTGTAGTAACTGTGGAGGAAAGAAACGACGAAAGGCTTTCAGCAAATGCGGATTGTTGTTTATTTCTTGCTTCTGACAACACCCGAACAACATTTGTTTTCTGCGGCTCAGATAAATCAAGTGTTATCTTGTCTGCTGTCAGTTCTTTTTTGGTTGAAACCAGGCCCGACGAAAGTAGGTAAGCTTCCGTCAGCAGCCAGCTCATTAATTCCCCGGCTTTGGATTCCATTAAACCCTCACCTCTTAAAGAACCCGCACCGACCAACAGCGGTGTTACAGATTTATTAATGGCTTGAAGCAAATCGATGAATCTGTTTACATCATATCCCGGAGAAACAAACGGGCTGGAAATACCCTTGCAACAATATCTCAACAGCAATCCGTTAAGATTCGATTCCCGAATCCAGTTTACTGTACCGATTATGGATTTTACCTGCGAGGGGGTTAACACCTCTGCCAGTTTTGAAGAGCCATTGTCTGTAATGCCCAGCATTTGCAGAATGGCCACATACTCTTCCGGAACAATTGTAAGCCACCTGGCAAACATACTATGCCTGTACAAAGCCGATAGGTTCTTAACAGTTAGCGGCACCTTCTCTGTTAATCCAAGTACTTTCTCAGCCATCAATCGCAGTGCACTGGCCGATACCGGAATAGCCGAAACGATAGCGTACCCCTTATCACTTCCCTGATCTCTGGCTTTCAGATTCCAGTCAATTACATCCGACTGATATAATGGATTAATAAAATCTCCATCAGTATATTTCGGGTGATAAGGGCCTCCTGCTTCTAACCGACGGCTACCGGGCCCATTAAATATAGTATCAAATGGAGCAGCTGAAAACTGACCTGTTCCCACACCGGTAGTCTTGATGTCGAACCAGAGTGTAACCATCAGATCAAAGGGCAATCCATGATTGGCTTGCAATTGCTTTGCCTCGGCCAGATCAAGCAGTGTCGATTCAGTGATATCTTTTCTTACTTTCTGCACCGAAAGCAGCAGCCAATCCAGTTCTGCATAAGACCAACCCAGCTTATTTGAAAGTCGCATGAAACGGTTCACGCAGTCAAGTGACGATATATCTAATCCGGCGATTTCCGAGGTTAAATCGCCCGTCATTCCGTCCTCTCCCTCCAGATGCAAGTATTTATTGGTTGCCAGCTTATAGTTAATAAACAACTGGTGAGGAATAATACCAACCGTTGATTTTGAATTCGCCTCCCGATTGGCGCTGATTGTTTCCGGCTTCCACGGATCACCCATCTTATCATTCCAATAGGACTTAAATAATTTTGCATCAGGGTCAAATCTGAACAGACAATAACCCGATTTTGCTCCGGCAATCCAACTTCCTTCGGCTACAGTATGCTTTAGAACAAGGCTGACCGTAACCGGACTGCCTCCGTACACTCCGGTAGCTTTCACATTATTTCCTTTCTGAACCAAAGTAAATACGTCTTCGGTTTCTGTTGCCTTGTATGTACCCGATACTGAAAATATTTCTTCCGGGCTCAGACCTTGTGTTAACAGATCAGTCAATTCAGTGAGCAAGATGCCGGTCTGCGACAAAAACAGATCTACCTTTTGCAACCCTGCCAAATCGCCTTCTGTGATTGTCAGATCAAAATTCTTTGACAAGATCTCCGGCAATTTAGTAGGGTCCTGCTCTTTTAAATTGCCCCATTCAGTTGGGGAAAGCTTCAAGGTTTCCGCTGCAATGGCAGTTGACCAGTCGCCCGACTTTTTATATACCTTATAAACATCTGCCAGGTTGTTGCCACTTTGCCCTAAGTAAAGCCTGATCTGCGACAAAGGAAAATTAAAGGGCAGATTGAAGGGATAATACAATTGATCCAGTCGTTTCACGATATCCGGCTCCTTGAGCTGATTCTCGAGATTCTTCTGCAAAATCTCATTGACGATCTGCAAATAAGGGATCAGGTTATTGGTATTAGCGCAGGTGAGTTTCAGCGTTGAAATGCCTGGCCTCCGGGCATTAAAAGAACGGGAAGAGTTCTCCAGATTATTTGGAACAGTGACTGCTTTTTCTATTAGTCTTTGCAAATCGGTCAGATAAGCCGCCGGTCCAAGTATCGACTGGCAATCCGGGCAATCACAAAAATTGAGTGAGCCGAAAAGATCCTGATAGCTTGGAATGTCTTTAAGACCCAAGTCCATGTCTCCAGTCATTCCCATCGCTTTTACCTGTTGTAAATGCGGAGATTTCCGCATATGGTTAACATGTGCCCAGGCATGGCTTACTCTTGATGTTACCAATTCTGCATTAATATATATTTTTTTTGCCCGGGCTTTTCCTCCTGGCAGCGCAGCAGCCATTTCGCTCACAAACCTGGATCGGGCAACAGAGGTGATTTTTCGCGAGGAATCATACCCGTGACTCAACAACAGCCCTGCTTCCTGCATATCCTGGCTAACCCTCAAAACCCTTTGAAGGGATTTTACCTTTTCCAATTGGTCGCCACTATCCAGTGATATGCCGGCTGCTTTAACGGCCGTGCTATCGAAAAAATTAATGGAGCTGATGTCGACAGTTGGATGTCTTTCCATAAACTGCAAAAGAGCTGGCTCCAACTGAAAATCTTTCAAACTATTCATAAAATACTATTTTAAACGATGATTCGAGATTGGCTGACTGTTCTCTTTAGATACCTTTTTCTTCGATCTGCCTCTGAGCCCCAGGCTCGTTTGGCATCTGTAGACCCCGTTTCGATTTTGGCACCTAAAGAAATCGCAATGCCCTTAAGAAATTCTCTGGCATCCGTTTGCTCCTCCAGTACTTTGTTATTTGTGACCTCCGGATGCTGATCTTTTGCCAGAGCAGGTGCTGTAAAAAGGTTAAGGGTGTAAGTGACGGCCGTGATAATCATATCTGTCTTTATCTGCTCGGCTGAATGACCTGCTTTAAGACCTGCCTGCAGCGTCAGTAAAACTTGCTCCTTTCGATCCAAATCGTAATGATAATGCGGATCCAAGCTGCCTTTCACCTGCTTTTTTCTCCAGATTCCAACGCTGGGATGTTGCATACGCTTATCGCTGGTCATCGCAGTGGTAGAGGCAAACCCAGACCATTTTGTGGGAAAACGAATCGATGAAATATCGTTGATCATTGCCACAAAATTGCTTTGCTGCTGTTTGGAGAGCGTGTTACTCAACGCCCCAGCCACGAACTCCCTGGTAAAAGAAGTAGAAATGAGTTCGTCCATTCCTTCCATTATCATCCTGTAGTATTTGCCCCAACTGGTTTTATTTTTTGTCTTTGCGGGCGCCGCAATCAATTCGAGGCCAAAATCCTCCCGATGCCCCGTTGGATTTGTAATCTGCTTGGTAGTTTTAGTTGCTTTGGGAATCCTTGAACCCCAACCCTCACCACCTTCATATATTTCTGGCTCAAGGTCCTCATGTGTCCGCTTCTTCAATCCCGCTTCGTCGTAATACGTAACAGGATTGCCGCCTACGAATGCATACCTGTTTAACCCATCAATTGTACCGGCGGGGTCTGGGCTGCTCCAACGCCCCATCCAGGGAATATAATAACGCCTTCCATAGTAATACATGCCGGTGAAATCATCACACTCTTTCCCCGAATAACGATAGACTTTTTCTGATACATCAACCTGTTTCAAACCGGCAATGATCGATGTGCCACCGTACGGAAAATATTCCTCATAACTCAATAACCCCCCGGTCTCATCCAGTTCCACACTAACGGATCCGATCAGGTTATCAAACTGGTACCGAAACTGCCACTGACCGGTCCGGTCGGTCTCTGCTGCCTTATCATCTTTTGTCCAATAATTCAGGATGGCAATACAATTGTCTCCATCCATTACCCGGATGCTGTGACTGAGCAGTTCAATATTTTCGCCTCCGGATGAACTTATGGTGACGATCTTTTTCTCTTCATAATTACCTATATAGATTTTATCAACAAGTCGTTTAGCGCCTCCCTGTTGCCATAATTGCTGAACTTTTCTTACACGTTGCTCAGCTCCATCGTACACGTAAAACTCTCCATCATCTGTTTGGCCATCCCCCCTTTTTACAGTTATGTACCGCACCAGGTTTTCGCAGCAATTGTAGGTGAGCTCGGCCGTTGAACCTTTTGTGATGCTTTTTTGGTTTCCGGATAAATCATAAGGTATGCCGGTCAGCCTGTTGGAGGCTTTGTCTACCGGCGTCTCAAATGTCCAATTAGCAGATAAAGACGAATGATTCTTCGCCAGCAAATTACCAGCATCATCATAATTGTAATTCTCTTCAAACAATTGAAGTTTACAGCTATCGTTGACACAGGGAAGTTGTGTAAAAAATGCCTGCTTGAACGGACCTCCGGGATCCGTGTCGGCCAATATGCCGGGGTGTTGCCGGCCTTTCGCGTAAATCAGCCGGTACAAAGCATCATATTCATATTTGCTTTCTGGAAGAACAGATTGATTGGCATTAAAAACATGTTCGGCACTGTCGTCAAATACATTGGTTACATTTCCTACCGGATCGTAAGTATACCGTATCTGTTGAACAATATTCGATTCGCTACCAGAAGCGCGGTTACTTCCCTTCCGCTTCGTCAAAATTGTTTTCAGGCGTTGCGTCAATAATTCATAATTGTTTTGAACGGTAACTCCGTTACCGTAACTCACCGTTTCCTTCTCGATGTTAGGATAATACAGAATGTCTTTAATCATGGGCTGATCGGTCTTCCCGGACGGCTTCACGGAAACAGCTTTCAACAAACCTCCATGATTATACGAGCATCTCGATTCGGATCCGTCGGGGTAAATGGTCTTTTGCAAAAGTCCCATGGCGTTGTAGCTGAACAGAGATAAATAGGGATCGCCTAAACTGACCGGTTGTTTCCAGTCGATTGCTTCCGTATACTTGCTGGCCACCCATCGTGTACTCGAAATAATGTTTCCGGTTAAACTATAACTCTTATACTGAAGCTTTCCGGCCAGATCCTTTGTCTCATAAATGGCTCCGTTCAAATTATAAAGACTGGCATCAGGCTGACTTTCGCCGTAGGTAATCACCTCTACCAGGTTAAACCCGTCTGTACTCGTTGGATTGGAATCGTCTTCTATTTTCTTTACAAACAAAGCGGAATTCCTTTGCAATCGATCATACCCAATCATCTGGCAAAAATTTCTGGCACTCCATGACCAGAAAAGTTTATCAAAAATGTTATTCACGTGTACCTGGCTACCGCTATCGGGTGAATCTACAATCGCCGGATTGGAGCTCCCCATGAAATAGGTGTTCTGCACACTGAAATAAGACTGCTTCTCCTGTTGATTGATAAAATACAATTTGGGATCAACAGAGCGAACAACTCTGCCCGTAATGTCGCAGTTAATTTGAGTGGTGAGGCAATGTTGCCTGAGAAGCGTACAAACCTCAAGGGAGTACTTTTCAACCTCACCAGTAAGCGTAATTTTAAAGCCAGGCTCATAGGGTTGAAATTTGGGGGTTATCCAGGTCCCAACGGGTTTCTCTTTACTTTCCAGAAGATAGCCCTGATTGATTAACTGATTGTAAATCTCCATGGAAAGAACCTTTGTCACCCCATTGATAGTTTCGAACTGACTACTCAAAACGTTTCCGAGGTTGCAGGCAATGCTAAATGCAGCATTACCCAGGTTGTCGAGCACCTGCTTTTCCGGTGTGTTATAAAAGACAGCTGCTTTTTGCAGCGCTTCCCATTCTTCCTTCTGTTCGGGGGTAGGGTCTACAGGGTATTTATTCATGAACTCAGTGTAAAACACCGAGTCGAGAACAGTGTCGTCCTCATCGAACTCAACTACTTCCCAGGCACTGATTTCTGTACGTGTAAAAAAACCCTTTGGAGTGTCGGTTCTGATGAGTCTCAACAGCGCATCGTAATGCAGCACCGTGGGGTTTCCTTCTTCCTTTTGAACTTCATAGTTGCCATTATCAGAAAAATATGGCAGGTATTGTTTATAGGGCTTTCCTTTCGAGTTATAGATTGTTTTTCCCGACACCAGCCATTGCATCTTTCCGTCGCCGGTTGTTTGTACAGTAGCCTTTGTCTCTATATTCCTGCCAAAGCCATCCTCATATTGAATCACCGTTCGTGTTAAGGCATCCTGTCCGGTGGGATCCTGACTATAAAATGATTGCCGTTCCAGTTGAAGATAATAAACAGGGGTGCCGGTTTTACTAAACGAAAAGAGATCGTAGAAAAAGAAAGTGCACGCTCCTTTCACATAATTCAAAGGATCAAGTAAAAGACCTTCTTTTGTTATATCCTTCGGATACTGGTACACTTTATTGATCGGATACAGTGCCATTCCGCCTGCAGGCTTACCCTCTTCATTTCCAAATACGGAACTGACAACCACCTGACCTAACGCATCAAACAGCACCTGCGACTTCTTATCGTTTTTATCCGTGGTCTCACAGGGTTGCATATTGTTATAATCTATGCGCGCCTTTACCCAATTCTCCAGGTTTTTTCCATCCTGTTGTTTGTCGATTAACTGAGATGTTTTGATGATGCCCAGGTAATACCCGTCGTATTCAATATCAGCCCTGCAGCAAAGAGGTGAACTGCTTTCGGCAAAATCATTGCTTGCATAAGCCGGTAGGAAAAAGGCCCAGGGGTTATCTTTTAAATGATAATACTGCACCAGTCCCCGATTCCAATAATATTTTTCCTTCTCTGTCTGAGGGACTTTCACTGGAACCATATACCCACCCATTTTTTCAGCCATCTCATCAGAAAGGTGTGGCAGAGCGCCGTTTTCTACACTTATAATTGAAAAGGCTGCCTCCTCCGAATGATGAAGCAGACAGCGGGCGGTGATTTCACCAAGGGGGGCATAGCTGGTCTGCAACTCGTTCCAGAAAAAATATTGATTCCATACCAGTGTCTGGGCTTGTATTCCAGGTGGTATAGTTACAGTTCCATAAAGCAATGGCTGATCCATTGCTTTCGCCACCGGTTCAATGTCCTTCCTGGAGAAATAACCGGATTCCGGAAGCACCCATCCACTCACTTCGAACTGCCATGTTTCTATAGGTACTCCGTTTCTGAAGAAGGCATCTGAGCCGGAAGAATGAGCAAAGCGATTGCGGCTTGCTGTTGACCTGACGACTCGTAAGATGTCCGACCTTCTGGGCAGATACACACTGCACGACTTCACAATCTTTCCGCTCTGCGGGTCAACCTCTACCGTAAACTCCTGCTGAATTCTCGGGTCTTCAGGGTTTCTTTCATATTGGTAATTGATGGCCTGATTGCTGTCTACCCTGAATACTGCCGGCTTCTTGTTGGCGGGAGGCTGTACCATCACCACCGTTCTGTTGGACTGAACGACGGTATAGGGATTTATACTGTCCGGTGAATTATCCTGGCCATACACCTCTGTCCGCATCACCCATCCTTTTAATGCATAGTACGCCTGACGAGCCTCTTCCTGATTGTTCCAATCTACATTCTCAAATTCACATCCGGGAAAATCAAGTTCATGCCGATCGCCTTTGTAATACTCCTTTTTATATTGATCAATTATTTTATTGTACAGTTCGTATCCGCCGGTAAATTGCCAGGATTTGGTATAAACAGTCGGCGCACTCGACAAATCCTGCGTTTCTTCGTCACTATCCCAGGTCTCTACAAATCCAAATCCGGCAAACTCTTTCTCTATCGGATTGTAATAACCATCATGATAACGGAATCTAACCACCGACCGGTTCTGACTGACCAGGTCTTCTATCGTGAGTTTTGCCACTACCTGAACCGGAAATCTCATTTTGGTTATCCAGGGTCTGCCTGCCTTTTTATCTTCCAGCGCAAACTTCACGGAACTGCTGTACTCTATTCTTGTGATCATGCCGGTGTTGCTATTCACTTCCGTTAGCAAATACGGCTTCGGGCTCACTTCTACCCCTTCACTGCTTACGAAATTGTAACAGTAGTGAACAGGTACCTGTTTCATCTTCGAATACAACAAGCTGACAGTTCCTGTGCCATAAATATCTAAAAAGCTGATTTTGTCCAAAAGTCCCATGGACTCCGGAAGCTTCAACACAAAAGGATCTGAAAAGGAATTACCGGATAAATTGAAAAATATTTCAATGCGATCGGAATAAGCATAAATAATATCAGCTGTCCCTGATCCATCAATATCGGCAAAGTAAATACGTGACTTATCGAAATCACCCGTTACTTTCGGTGACTGACTGATAGAGATCTTCTTACCGAATTTTCCATACCCTAAGCAAGGCCAAACTTCAAGACTTCCTGCTGTCAGGCGAATCCGGTGCGACAATCCATCACCAAAAACATCAGCAAAACCAATAAGCTCTCCCGGATAACTATCCATTAGCGCCGGAACTCCTGTTGAATTGGGAACGATGCTGCAGGAACTATATCCTTTCTTGCCGTTTGAACTGTAAAATTGAGCTTCGTTCTTACCAACCTGCAGCAGATCCTCCCTGCCATCTCCGGTCAGGTCTGTGCTTTCCAGAAAAGGATTTGAAAGATCAACAGGATATCTTTCAAATGGAAGAAAAGAGTTCCACCCCTTACCCGCCCATTGATAAAATCCATTTATGGAGCCCTTCTGTACTACAAGCTCCAGTTCTCCATTCGCATCCAGGTCGGTAATGGATGCTCCCCCGTCCTGAACATCGCGATTGACAGGGAATGAAGAAAATGATTCAGGTTTGGAAAACTCACCATTACCAAGCGGGCTGAGATAGAAAGTCGAGTCCGCTCCCGCATACAGCAATCCCGGCAATCCCTCGGCATGGAGATCCACCGGTAAATATTCAGACTCATTAATGTATCCTGGTATGGTACCGTTGCCCATTTTGAGTTGTTGGAAAGACGGATCCTCCTTAACACTAAACTGCGTATACGAAAGCAATACCGCCGGCCAACCTGCCGATTCAATAGTGCCGTCCTCATTTTTGCGATGTCCTGTTAACGTAACAGAAAGCAACATCGAGAGAGAATCGAGCGACACCGAGCCATACTGTTGATTTTGCTGGTGAACCAGTGTAGCCTGCTTTACCAGGAAAGGGTTTCCCAACTCCTTTTCAAAACAATGGAAAAGTAATATTTGCCGGCATAGCCGGTTTGTCCGGATTTCGAATCCGCTTTTAAAGGATGAAAAAGCATCTTGCCGGCACAACCATTCTCTTACCGGCTTGTATGCGTTCGCAGGGTTTGAAGTATCATATTCGCCATAATCAAAAATCACTTCAAACGCAAAACCAATCTCAGACTGAATTTTTCCATATTGAATCTTATGCAGGTATCTGTTTGCCGAAAATGGCCTGTCAGCACTTTTTATAAAAGGGGGAACATTCTCATCATTCTCCGCCTTATAAGTATAGACTATCTCATCACCTTTTGAGTCGGTGCTGTTATCAATTAACCATTGGAATATCTGGTGTTTATTTTCCGGGTTAAATATCCGCGAATTGTCTGTAGTTCCATAAGTGCTTTTTACATTGTCAGCAGAGAACACTTCCCAGTGGCTTTCACCACTATCATCATTAACCCAAAATTCTATCTTCGAAAAAACACTCTCAAGTCGAGGTAAATATCTTGTAACAGTATAATTCGTTTCACCGATTTTCATTACTGTTGAATCCCTCGTATTGTCATTGGACAATGCAATAACCAATCTCCCGAAATCGGAACTGGTAAACAGATCATTTCCATCATAACGAGGTATTCCTTTATCTGTTTCGCGTGAAAACGAGGAAACCGGCATTGAAATCCCTAATCCAAACTCACTATTTCCGGAGGAAGTGCTGTAGTCAAGAGAAACCACCGGTTCCAGTCCTCGCGCTGCTGTTATGGGAAAAGGGATAGAATAGGTACCCGTGCCTGAAAAGAGGTCTGGTTGAAACGATTGCCCAATATTGCTGATGGCTCCGCCACCTTTCGGGAGCTTGATTTCTTTTACGCTGATCGAAGGGGATAAATCTTCCTTTGACGAATTAGTCATTTTTTGGCAGTTAGTTTCGGTGATACAGCAGGTACCCGTACTAAGAATACGGTGTCAGGTGGTGTTATGGCAAACACCATCATTTACCCCGTATACAGAGTAATACATTAGATTAACCAGTCGCTGATTGCTGAACGGCGTTTTACAAGGGGGGCAGGTATGAGAGTCACACTTTACTATCAAGAACGTTTCGCCGCTATATAAGGAGTTTACCTTTGACGTTCTTACAAAATCCTTAATTGACTGTTGTTGAAGATACGGGAGTTTTTGAATTCTCCAAATTCATTTTCCAATTCAACTGCTTACGACCTTTTATTACTTGACAAATATCAATATCGTGAAGGATTATTTGCGAATGACTATATCAGTTGTCAAACAAGATTATCTTATTGTTATACCTCAGCACTAACCTGTTCAAAGAGGCTAACTATCGTTTTGAATCGCTTTTTGGAACAACTTATCCGGGTGTCTCAGCGAGGAACCACTGCTTCGTCCCAAAACAACCAACTATCTGCCTGCCCATACTTCCGTTGAATTTAAGGCACCGAAATGTACGAGTTTTACAAACCGCCTATAACCACAAGCAACTAACTGAGACGAGCAGCAAAAGAACGTCTCACATAATTCATCTTTTTCTAAAATCATATTTTCTTATGATCGTTTCATCTCCGGCATAGTTTGCAGGAGTTACATTTCCCAGTTGCGCCTGTATGCATTTCCATTCGCCATGCTCTTTGATATATGTATCAGTATAAATCGACATTCCGGATATCTCCTTTCCATCTTTTTCTATCACATATTTATTTTGAGAACGTACCAAAGCGGTATTGCCAAAAATGGTTATCTGTTCATCCCGATAATCCCAATAAACATAACCGTCAAAACCGTGCAGCCAGTAATTCAAATACTCCTTTCTTTTCACCAGGCGCCCTTCGCTGGTTATACAAACAAACAGCGGATGGATAATCTTGCTGTGTGATACCGTATCATTTGTGACAAAATTGTGAATAAACTTCGCGTTGAGCATCCTGAGACTAAGAAGGTCATCCTGGTTTTTCTCCTGTGCGTGGCCTAACAGAAAAGTAACTAAGGAAGTAACGGCCGATATAACCTTTTTCATATAATTATCTTTTCACTTATTGAATGTTTGCTTATAAAAATGAGAATAATTTAAATCTTCGGTTATCCCGTAAAGGTGTGATTTTATGCCTGCTATTTTTTTGCGCTTTGCATTTGCTCTATTTTTAGACATTATATACCATAAATACAAGCTATACAATGAGCACAGAACTAAACAAAGCGATCGTCAGGCGTTTTAATAAGGAAATCATTGAGCAGGGCACTATGGATTCCTTTAAGGAGTTAGTAGCAGACAATGTCATAAATCATTCGGCTCCTGCCGGGTTCCCTAATGGCCCTGAGAGCATGATCTTCTTTATCGCAAACGTCCTGCGCAATGGATTGACCGACATCCAGGTCGACATACTTGACCAGGTTTCAGAGGGAGACAAGGTAACTACAAGGAAAATAATATCAGGCACCCACACGGGAGAATTTATGGGTGTACCCCCGTCAAACAAAAAAATAGTCATCAACGTAATAGACATCATCAGGTTACAAGATGGAAAATATGCAGAACATTGGGGTTTAAGCAATCTTTCAGATGTACTGAAGACATTTGAAGAATAGTCACACTAAAAAAACTCATCAAATTTGAATGCCGAATGGGGCTTTTAACTGCTCGCTTACTCCCGGTAAATTGAATCACTCAAATTATGATCCGTATTGCTTTTTTTTCTTCAATACCAATAAAAAGTAAAAACGGTATTCAGGTAGTGTCATTCCGTAGTTCCTTGTTCTCTCTATCTGAATACCTCCCTCATCAGCCATCTTGAATTTTATTCAGGTACTCTTGATTTTCGACTCTATACTTTCCTTTTGTATCGTTAGAAACAATCCAAGCGTTTCCAATATTGACCTGTCGCCAGCTTCGCTTAATGCCAAATCCAATCTTTCCCGTTCTTCCTTAAGTGCTGCTTTTATCTGATCCTTTACTTCCGGAGTGATGTCAAACACATCCACATCTATCCAGTCTCTGTTATCATCATATATTTTCTTCAGCTCGGCCTGAACGTTCATACGCCGCCACTCATCTTTTGCCCAGTCCCACCGATCCTTTTTTATGAGGTCCTTCACAGTACGATCTCCCACCGGACCAATAAATATCTCTTTAAAGTCATTAACAAAGCCATTATAGGCATCTGTAAAAGAGGTAAGGGTTTTCCTGGTAATTTCCTCTGCTATTCTAACAAATATAGCCGCGTCTTCCTTCTGGCCATCGGTAAGCATATTGGCTGCTACCTGCTGCGCATGTTTATGCGCTTCGTAATAGTCCTTCTGTGCTTTATCAAGATTTGTTTTCTCCAGAAATTCTTTAACACATTTCCGTGTGTTACCAAACATAATTACCGTCACACTTTCTTCACTTCTGTAAAGCCGGTCCAACCGGCCGGAAAGCTCCTTACTGCTTGGCATAACCGCCTTCAGGGACGCTGAAAACAAACTCACCGCCTCCTTAAATCCTGGTGGCATTTTAACCGTTCCGGTAACTTTACCAACAGCTGTGAGGCCTGTAAAAAAAAGCTTCAAATTATTTCGAATGGTATCCTTATAAGTTCCGGCCTTGCCAAGTGCTTCTTTATACACCTCCAGAATTTTTGCCGATGCGGCTTCAATGTCTCCATTCAGTTTCAGATTCTCATTCTTCAACTCCTCCCACTTATCCTTCAAATTCTTCTTCTCGATCTCAAACTGTTTCCTGTACTCCAGCAATTGCGCAAACATCACACTCGACAACTGCATATTGGATAACTTCATAAAAAATATAGACTCCTGAGACATGATTTCGCTAATGACCGTCACAAGCGATGATTCCTTTTTATATTTAAGGAACTCAATCAGAACACGGAGTGCTTCAGAACTTCTGGCATTCATGTGGTTCTCCCAACGGATTCGCTGTTGCTCTACCGTCTTTGATTCATCACTTAGAAAGAGCAGCGCATCTTCCAATATTTTTTGCCGACTGTTAAAATAGGTTTCAAGCGCAGCCTCTGCGTTCTTGAATTCCTCCTGGTCTTTAACAGAAAGTTCCGGCATGCTCATTTGGCTCCTGGCGTCCTTTACTCGTTTTTGAACTTCCGCTTTTCTTTTAAAATACATACGTTGTTTATAAATATTTCGTCTATAATCCTTGCAGCTCTTTTATCTTCCACGGCCCGGCATTCAGCCGCTGCAAGATCCATTTCCTGTGGACATAAACGTTTGACAAACTCCTGTAAACACCATCAATCCGGCCAATATGATCTACAATTATTTTCACCTGTTCAACCTTGGGAACGCCGGTTTCTTTGTTCTCGTTTACCACTGTTTTAACCGGCCCGGTGTACAAAACGCGCGCATCATAGATATCCTTAAGGATCAGGCGACGAGATTTTTCCCAGGTGTTCTGGTAAGATTCCTCATGCCACCAATGCCCCATATCCATAAAAGGCGGTCCGTCCCATTCAGCATAGATCTGCCAGGTAGCAAACAGCTTTTTCCATGACTTTTGGTCACCCAGCTTAATATAGCCAATCATCGCCTCGATAACCTGTTCCGGAGAGGCTGTATCCGGCAAAGGATAGTCAGCAAAAGCCGAAAGAGCTTCTTCCCCTTCGAAAACAGCCCTGCCCGTACCATCTGTTTTACTGATATCAACAAAGACATCCTCTTCCCCTGCAAGACCGGCAACAACTTTTACCATTATTCCTTTTACAGGTCGTCCGCCATAGCTGAGCATGGCGGGTTCATTCAATATCTCTGCAACAAACTGAAATTTTTCCGGGATGTCAGGTGTCACCTGCGCCTGGTAATGAAACAAGGTTTTAAAGAATATATCCATTTCCTGACTATTCAAATGGATAAAATAATAGCCATCACTACCAGACCCTATTACTGCATAGGATTTACCAAGATCGTTTATGAAATTCTTATAACCAACACCGGGTAATACGATTACTTTTCCTGCCACTTCTGCAATATTTCCATGTACGGGATCCACTGCCGGAAATGCAGGTATCATTTTGGATGACAAGCCTTCTGTAAATTTTCCCTTAGCTTTCAAGGCTGCTTCTTTTACCAGCAATTTCCTTTGTTCCCCGATTTTACGATACTCCAAATCTTTATCTGTAATATCAGTATATATGGTACCCTCCAGAATTTTCCTGACTTTTTGCCAATCCTGGAACACGCTATCCGCGAACACACCGGGATAATTCTTTACCAAATAATTTATTCTTTCCATCCACAGCTCATGTTCAGCTAATAATTTCAGGTTGTCAAGAACGGACCGCTCCCATCTTTTATCATCAAGGTAAAGCGATGCATGTCGCACAAAATTCTCATACCAGCTTGCCCATGGAGAAGAAAAACCGTCATTACTCATTCTTGCAGGGCCATTGGGACCAAGAGTCGGCCGATTGTTGGCATTTACATAATGTTGTTGTTCCTGAATCTTTCCCGAAATAGAATATACTGCTCCCTCCCTGAACACCTCCAATGAAATCGTTTGCCCATGCTTACCGTTCTGCTCTTCCCAAAAGGAGCTCTCCAGGTAACTGCCGATCGCTTTGGGAAACTCCCTTTCCCTGTTCTCCTTCAAATAGCGTTTGCCATCCACTGCAACAATTATGTCTGCGTGTCGTAAATCGCTATTGCGGAAATCACTATCCCATTCAATCCAGCTTACTTTAAAACCGTATGGAACATCGTCAATATTTTCATCCGTCTTAATGCCGGAGGTTACAGAACTCATAAAGTCGTTTTTTGTAATAATTTCTTTCTTGCTTTGATCGCCAACTATAGTTTACAAACTCAAACAAAACTCTCAATTAAACCCGTAATCAAAGGCCACAAACTATCTTCATACTTCTTCTTAAAAATACCTACGTGGCCCACTCTTGACGCTGTATATTTCTCAACAGGCAGTTTGTATAAGACTTTGGGAGCATCAGGAAAATATTCCATCATCATCGGTGCTGTTTTATCATTGGCGAGCTGATCATCACTCACGTACACTGAAATAATCGGCGCCTTAAACCCATAAAACCTGTCGCAGTTTAATTTCTGCAAAAGCATATCTGTAAAGTACCTCTTGCTCAAGCACCATTCCCGCCACTCTTTCATCATATTCCTTGGAAGATTTTCTCCCCATCCAATTTTCTTCATAGCTCCATAACCATACGTCCACACCATTAAAGGGCCAACAAAAAACCACAGGAACCATATTTTCCATTTTATTGGCGAAGGAAAATACCTCCAATATCCAAATGCCGCATTAATAGAGATTACTTTACTGATATGTTGTTGATTCCGTACAAAACCTACCAGTTGTGCCCCCACACTGTGACCTAACCATATAATATCTGTAAGTTTCTTTTCATTAACCAAAAAGTCAAGTACAGCATTCATATCAAGGGTTCCCCATTCGTGCATGTAAGAGGATGACCCCCTTAAATCTTCGGGAGCCGACTCGCCGATACCCCTATAGTCATACAACAACACGCGATAACCATTCTGCACCAGGTACCTGCTGAAGTTGATATAAAATTCCTTCTTAATCCCAGTGGCGGAACTCAGAATAATATTACCAATACTCTCTCCAACAGGTGTTGCGTACAAAGCGCTTAACTGGTACCCGTCAGCCGCTGTAATGATCACTTTCTGCATACTCTATTAACTTATCGTTTGATGATCCTACTAACTGAGCCTATCTCTACGTCTATAATTAGTAATAGGAAAACAAAGAATTAGTCTCGAAAACCTGTCCCATAGAAGGTCCGTTTGTAATTACAGCCGCTCCTCTTTTTGTTAGCGGAAGATTTTTATCATTAAATGTATAACTGTACGTAATTCTGTAATTGACACCATCGCCAACGCGAGTCAGCTTACCGGGATTATTTTTTTGCAATCTTATTCCGGGCAAGAGAAGCAAATGCTCAAACAGCTCGCTATGAATCAGACTAAATCCATCTACATTAACTTTATCATCATACCCTTCAAAACTATCAATGTACGTAGCAGTTACCGCCCCACCAGGCTGGTACCTTTTTTCGATCAGAAACCAAAGATTACCATCACCATAATAGGAAAACGTCATTGATCTTTCTATATCAAATCCGCCAGCCGTTTTCCGATATCGAACTAGTTCAACAAGCTTTCGATCATTGTACTTAAGAGATACTCTTTTGTATAAAACCCCGGCAGAATCAACAAACTGGATAGCATTGACCCTACCCTCACTATCATAGAGGTATTGCAGTTTATCTTTATTCACCTCGACATCATTCTTCATTTCACTGATATTTCTGCCGCTGTATAAAATGTCATACATCCGAAGTCCGGAAGCAACGACGGCAGTAACCGGCCTGCCTTTAGAATCGTACTCAAACTTATAATAAGGAGAAGGCAGGTTGGCTATATTAATATCTTTTAATAAAACAGCCTGGTCCGGCTCCCCTTCGGATGAATCGGGAGCTTTGGACTTTTTACAGGAAATACAGCCAACAATCAATAAAAGGAAAAAAATGCTCTTTAAAAATAATATTCTCACCAGGTTAGTTTTTTATATATTTATAAACTGCCCTCTTTGTTCGTTCATCCATCGGGTAACAAGTATTACATAACAAACGTTGCACACACCCGGAATATATTTTGGTATTATACCACCATCAATACCGATTACCTGTTACTGTTACTCAAAAACATCATTGTCATTCAAAAATGAACCTTTGACTGGTAAATGCATTTCTACCAGATCATAATAAAAGAAGTAATGAATAACCTCGCTGATTTACTGTCAGCTGTTCCGGGGAAAGGTTGTTTTCCTGATTCTATTGATCTGCTCAATACCACTCTCATCATTAACTGAAACAGTAATATACTCAAAGGAGTTCTCGAGTATCATTTCGTAAGTAGTGCAGCCGCCTGCCTGAATTGCTTTAGCCTTACTCATAGAAAACTGCGGATACTCATTCCGGAGTTGTAGAAGCAGGTTCTCCGGTATATCCTTTTCGTCGAGGATAGAAACCGCATACTGCATATGCCCTTTCTCTGAAAAAACGGCTGAAATCTTCGTCTCATTGATCCTAAAATAAGCAAACAGCAATTTGCCTTCCTTGATCCATAGTTGTTTAGTGGCGCCAGGAAAAGCAGCTATGAACCTGGCTGAAATTGTAGGGAAATCGTCCTCCAAAATAGAAATCATGAGATTGGCATGACCTTCGTACACTGGTGTAATCTTGTTTGCCACAGTGTTATTGGGTTTTAGTTCAAGTTCCTGCTCCGTACGATGCTCACTATTCCCTTCTGCAAAAACTGACATAGAAGAAAAGAGAACGACTATACCTGTGGAAACTTTGAATGCATTCTTCATAAAACAGGTTTACTGAATAACAAGTCGCTACTAAACCGGCCTTTCCCTGGATATTTTACTTAAACAAAAAGAAATTAAGACTGCAAATATTCATAGCCTTTGCCTTATAACTTCTAACGTAAAGACGTGATTTTTGAAACTTATAAAGTACCGGGTCGCCTGCAACAAATTGTCAAGCCCAGGGGTTGCCCTCAAAACACACGCTTCATTCAGGCGTATTATTTGTCAATAGAATCAAAATAAAAACAGAACTGAATGATAGTAATATCAGTTGACCGCTGTGTCCCGCAAAAGGGTGATTTACTATGGAACATTTCAGGCGGGCCTGATTAATTCATAATTTGCATCACTAATTTTAACAATTCATTTATGCCATTCTTACGCTATCTGGTCCTGGCAGGTACTTTTATGTGGCTGCTGTTCGGCAAGGCAACCGCACAGGTTCCTGACAGTGACATTGTAAGCGGCTTTGAAGCTAGAAAAGGTAAAGCTGTTACAGCATTAAGCAGGTATACAAAACAAGATACAAACAGAGTTGTTGCGCTTATTAATGTAATAGGTACGGCTCTCATTAACCGGCAAAGACAGGAGCTATTGCCCTACTGTGAAGAGGCCATGGCCATCAGCCGAAATATTAACTACGCTGAAGGACTTACCAGATGCTATATATGGAAAGGGCATTACTTTAAAGGGGTGATGAAAAAGGACACTGCTCACCTGTACTACGATTCATCCATCAATATGGCAACCGGCTCTGTAAATGAGATACTGCTGAGATGCAGCGCAGATGGTCACCGCGGAAAGGCCTGGATCTACTACGAGCAGGAAAATTATTATACTGCCTTGAATCATTTCTTTCTGGCCTTGAAGTACTATGAAAGCCGGAGTAAAATGACCACAATGAATTTTTACACGATTATCTCAAATATTTATTCCAGAGTAAATGATTTACCACAAGCGATTGTATACGCTGAAAAAAACACGGCCCTGGCTGAATCTGATACTGCTCATGCCATGAAGCTGCAGGCCTGGTTATCACTGGCAGAAATATATATCCGTAGCAATCAACTCAAAGCGGCTGCAGTATATCTTGACAAAATGATTCCCTTTATGCCCGACCCTGTAGAGCTGATGGTTAATTCCGGTTACTATATGAACAAGGGGCTGATACACTACCAGCAAGCTGAATATGATTCTTCCATACACTATTACCTGAAGGCTTATGAAGTGGCAACAACAAGCAGGCACAGTCTTAATAAAACAACAGCACTATTCTATCTTTCAAAATCTTCACTAAAGCTGGGCAATCTCCCTGCAGCAAAGAAATATGCTGACGAAAACTTGCAGTTGGCCGAAAAAATAGGGAGCAAAATAGGCAAAATAAACGCCCTGCTTGGTCTTTCAGATTATTACCACTCCATTGCCGATCACGCTAAAGCCTACAATCTTTTATCTAATGCCACTGCACTTAAAGACAGTCTGCTTTTAGAAGCAAACATAAACCAGATCAATACACTGGCCGCTGTTTATGAATCAGAAAAAAAAGAAAAAGAGATTATTCAATTGCAAACAGAAAAAGAGCTGCAGGCCGTTTCCGTGAAAAGAAAATCAACCTTAAATACTTTCTTCGGAGCTTCTATCATTGCGTTGCTATTCTTCGGCTACCTTGGCTATGTGAACCTTAAAAAAACACAAAAAATAGCCAAACAGGAGCAGGAACTTCAAAAGCAAAAAATAATTGAGTTGGAGAAAGATAAACAGCTATTGACAATTGATGCCATGCTGAAAGGACAGGAAGAGGAACGAAGTCGTATTGCCAAGGAATTACATGATGGTATAGGCAGTTTATTATCGGGAACCAAACTGTCTTTTATGAACGTAAAAGATAATCTACAGCTAACCACAGAAACGAAAATGCAGTTTGAAAGATCCCTGAGCATGTTGGATAATACAATTGGCGACCTTCGAAAGGTGGCACAGAACCTGATGCCGGAAGCGTTGGTAAAATTCGGGCTCTGTGATGCCCTGGCAGATTTTTGCAGCTCCATGCAAGCATCGTCAGGAATCAACATACTATTCCTTCACTATGGAGAGAACAGAAAACTGGATAGTACTACCGAAATATTTATCTACCGCATCATCCAGGAGCTGGTAAATAATGCAGTAAAACATGGCGGCGGCAGCAAAATTATTGCTCAATTAACCATGACTGAAAACAGAATAAATATTACAGTAGAAGACAACGGCAAGGGTTTTGATAAAAAAGAACTGAAGGTGCTGCAGGGCTCCGGTATCGCAAACATCAACTACCGGGTTCAATACTTAAACGGAACCTCAGACATCATTTCAAGCCCGGGCAATGGAACTTCCATCAATATTCAATTAACGGTATAGAGCATGATAACCCTGTATATAGTAGACGACCATGCTGTTGTAATAGAAGGCATTTATTCGTTGTTACAGAAAGAAAAAGAAATTGACATAGCTGGCTATGCCAGCAATGCTGCCAACTGCCTCGAGTACCTTACTGCTCGTACGGCTGATGTAATATTAATGGATATCAGCCTTCCCGATATGAACGGGGTTGATCTTTGTAAAATCATAAAACAAAAATACCCCGGCATAATGGTACTGGCCTTGAGCACATTCAACCAGGGAACATATATCAGGAAGATGATGGAAAATGGAGCCAGTGGTTATCTGCTTAAAAATGCAGCCAAAGAAGAAATTATTGAAGCCATTAAAATGGTGACAAAAGGAAAAACCTATCTCAGTTTTGATGCCGCCATTACATTAAAATCGGCGGAGCAACGCTTACAAACCATTCCTCCGTTGACTAAAAGAGAAAAAGAGGTGTTGCAACACATCGCTCAGGGATTAACCAATTTGCAAATTGCTGAAAAACTATTCATCAGCATTGATACAGTCGACAGCCACCGGAAAAACCTGCACTCAAAACTCAACGTCAACAATACCGCATTGCTTGTCCGCTTCGCAATTGAAAATGACTTGTTATAATAAAGTAACTCCCGGCAAAGAATTTAACCTATCCCGATTTTCAAATAATCGAAACAGTTAAGCCATTCGAGTGCCCATTGTGAAAAGCTATTCCCTGGAATTTTGCATCAAATCAGGAAACCGTGAATATACCCTGCTTACCGATACAAAATGTAATGGACATTCATAGCCAAACCAATTAAAAGGTCGGGCAAAAGCCAAAGTCCGGATTTGGCGCTTCTGCTCTGCGTTTTTTGTTCAAAATTTAAACCTCCGAAATCATGGCTGCAAGGGCGCTATAGTAGCAATGGGTTTACCATTTAGTGACTCATTGACGAGATTGCCGATAAATTTTGCAAAAGGTCCAATATTCTGATCAACGCTTGCTTTTTCCAGCGCTTTCATATAGGTTGAACGTTCTTCCACCGGAATAACTGTCCAAGGGTAACCACCGGAAGCCAGCATGGTATTCATCAAAAATCTTCCCATGCGACCATTCCCGTCCATATACGGATGAATAAATACAAATATAAAATGGCCAAGTACTGCTCTTACCGATGCTTCCTGTTCCTGCTCCAACAGCTCAAACAAGGCTGGCATAGCCTCCCGAACCGCATCATGATTCAAAGGCACATGCTTTGAGCCGGATATATACACCTGCTGATTTCTGAAACCTGCCAGGTCCCTTGGTTTTAATAAGCCCGCAGTTACTGAAGGTGCAAATAATTCACGGTACCATCCTCCATAATCAGCATCCGTAACCTTTCCAGGGTTTTCTCCCTGAAGAATTTTTACTATGCTTTGCTCTACCCTTTGGAATGCCTGCCAGTAACCTCTTGCAGCCATTGCATCCCGTTGCTTTCTGTCTTCTTCATATTCGTGAAAATTCCATGCTCCCTTGCGTACCCTTTCAATAAGTTCAGGAGTGACTTTATACTTCTCAATGGATAAGGAGTGATATGCATCGGTTAAATAAATTTCTTCTACCTTTTGTATGTATGCCTTCGTGTCGGATGGAATACCTGGTGCCTTTGGAAAAGCCTCAATCACCACATCTCTCATCTCATGCCACAATAATTTTATTCTATTGACATAAGGTGATTTTTGTCCGGAAGATAGTTTTATTGGAAGTTCACTTTCGAAAGGATCTGATTCGCGAATATCATAGCCCGCGGATTTCATTGTTTGCAGGATTTCTTCCGCTATCTTTTCCTGGCCATTGTTTCTAAAAGCACCAACGAGGCGTCCGGCAATAGTGGTATGTCCTCCCTCCAATAAATCAGTCAATAATATAGACGAGTCCCTTATCAGCGAAAGCGCTATCCTTATATCTGTAAGGCTTTGTGTAAAAGTACCCGGAGAGCAATGAATCAATGAGGCTGGAAGTGTTAGCATTCGTACGCCATCTATTACCGTTGTTTCCTTTTTCACAGGAAGTTCTGATCGCATACTAAAAATGGAAGTTGCATGGAGCAATTCTGTTTTGAAGTTATTTGCCTCCGGCGATTTTATGATGAGTTGGCCAGGCACTGTCCAGTTACCTGCGTGGATCTGCATAGATTGCTCTGCTGAAATACACCAATTCTCCCGGTATTTCTCATTTAAGAACCGGGAACAAAAATGCCAGAAATTACTGTACCAGGATGTTGTATCCCCTGGCTTTTCATCAGGCCTGGAAATAATGTACCAACCTTTGACTACTTCCTTCAAAAACCCATTCTGAACCAACCTTTCCCGATGAGTACGGGATAGCTCATCAGATTGAATGGCTACTTTCCCATCTTCCTGTAACTGTCTTAGCTCATCAAGAGAGCCGGCCAATCTTTCTGCGGGGGTTGCCATGTACGCGTGTTTAATTTATAATTTAATGCTGTATTAAAATTATAAAATAAAGTTGTATTAAAATTATAAATAAACGATGTGCAATTTCTCTAAATTACTGCCTCCACATTTATCTTTATTATTTGATTGAATTTCATTGCTTTATGTTTTAAATATTGAGTGTAAGCTTTTGGCCAATAATAGCAAGAGTTACTGCCACACAAACGGCATAAAACTACCTAAAGCTGCACAAATGGCTGATTTTGAGTGCTATTTTCAGATGGTTATTATCGCTTCCGGGCTTCATGGCCGTTCGGCATGTCCTTATGGTGTGCTTTTAATTCGATTTTCTGGCCACGGTCAACGGCTACTATACAAACGAACTCATCTGAGCTTAAAGTGACTACTCAGCAGGCAGCAACCATTGTTTGGAGTTACTCGATGTAATTGATAGAAGTGTATGCCCAGTTAACAGACAAGCTAGTTAGAAATTGCCTGATCTTTTCGAATTGTTCAGACAGACGTTTGCCGTTTTAAGGTTTAACATTCCTGGCGATGATATTACAGAAGATTTTGCCAACAATACATCACAAGCGTAAAGAATCTGCCGAAGCGGGATTCTGATTTTACTTCCCAATACAAAACTTCGAAAAAATATAATCCAGCTGGTCTTCGTTGCTGATTTCGCCGGTGATTTCGCCGAGGTAATGCAGGCACCTCCTGATATCTAACGCCAATAAATCCCCGGGAATCTTGTTGTCGAGGCCGGCCTTGATGTCATCGAGAGAACGGGCAACCTCTTTTAACGCATGGTAATGACGGGCATTGGTTACAATAGTCCCCTCCTGCTGGCGGCCTTCGGCAAGTACCACGTCCACCAGACGCTCCCGCAACACTTCAATATGCTGATGATCCTTTGCAGATATATATACGAGATAATCGAGTCCCGATAATCGGGCACGGGTCGCCTCTTCTCCCAACCTGTCTGTTTTATTGGCTACCAGTATCCAGTGTTGCTCCTCATAAGGAAGATTGTCCAGGTCGGCCCGCAGGGATTCCGGTGTTTCTTCGGCACTGTCGAATATATACAACACTACATCGGCCTGGCGGATCTTTTCGAGGCTTCGCTCTACCCCGATGCTTTCTATCAGATCACTGGTATGTTCGCGGATACCAGCGGTATCGATCAACCGAAAAAGAATACCATCGATATTGATGACTTCCTCAATGGTATCGCGGGTGGTTCCGGCAATATCACTGACAATGGCGCGATTCTCGTTCAGCAGGGTATTGAGCAGGGTCGACTTGCCGGCATTGGGCTTGCCCACAATGGCCACACTCACCCCATTTTTGATCACGTTTCCGAGCTGGAATGATTGTATCAACTGCCGGGTACTGGTCTGGGCATTATTAATAAGAGAATAGAACTGGGTTCGGTCGGCAAACTCCACGTCTTCCTGAGAAAAATCGAGTTCGAGTTCTATCAGGGCGGAAAAGCTGAGCATCTGGTCGCGAAGCTGCCTGAGCTGTTCGGAGAATCCCCCGCGCATGGTATGGAGGGCGGCTTTGCGGGAAGCCTCGGTATTGCTGGCAATGAGGTCGGCTACGGCTTCTGCCTGGGCGAGGTCGAGCTTGCCATTGAGGAAGGCACGCTGGGTAAACTCTCCGGCCCGGGCAAGACGGGCTCCTTTCTCCACACAGGCATCAATGATTTGCTGCAGCACGAAGGGTGAGCCGTGGGCGGATATTTCTATGACGTCTTCTCCGGTGAAGGATTTGGGGCCTCTGAATAATGATACCACGGCTTCATCGAGCGCCTGGCTGCCGTTCTTCACGAGACCAACATGAAGGGTATGAGAGGGCTGTTCCGAGAGCTTTTTGGAAGGAAAGAGCTGGTCCATGATCGGAAAGGCCTGCTTCCCACTCAACCGAATGATCCCTAAAGCGCCAATTCCCTGCGGTGTGGCGAGTGCCACAATTGTATCGTCCCAACCTGTCAGTTTACCGAGCATGATCCCTTGAGTATTGATAAAGGTGCAAAAATAAAAAATCCTCCCCGCCAAATGCGGAGAGGATTTAATTCTGTTGAAGTGGCCAATTTCTATCCTTCAGTCTGGAGTTGGAATACGATTGGCTGCTTTTTATAAGACTTAACCTGGCGACCATTCTGAACGGCAGGTGTCCATTTACCGCTTTTCTTGATTACGCGGATCGCTTCGTCGCGCAATTCGCTGGGACCACTCACGGCTTCTACATCACTCACATTTCCTTCTTTGTCCACGATAAACTGAACCACAACTGTTCCCTGGATCTCGTTGTCGATCGCTTCCTGGGGATACCTCAGGCTCTTGTTCAGGTAGCGTGCCCATGCACCATTACCGCCCGGGTATTCAGACTCGATCTCCACTTTGGTAAAGGTCTTGTCGTAGTCTTCTTCGTCTTTTTTAGGCGCTTCCACCACACCTTTTCCATCGTCCTGTACCGGAGGGGCAACGATTCCTTCATCTTTGATACCTTCCTGGTTTACAGTACCGATTTTGGTGTCTTCCAGTTTCTCGATTTCCGGTGGTTTTTCGTCTTCCTTCACTTCCTCATCTTTTACGATTTTGGGGGGAGTGAATTTAGCCATTTCCACTTTCGGAGGCTCTGGTGGTTTGGGGGGAGGCGGCGGAGGGGGCTCATTCTTTTGCTCCTCCTGCTTCAGGTTGTCGAGCTGAACGTCTTCCACCTGTATCTTCTTCTTTTCACCACCGGTGAAAGTGTTGGACAACAGGTATCCGACGAACAGAAGAATAATAACCAGGGCGGTAGCGCTCAACGCGATACCGAGACGCCGGTTATACGTCTTCCGGAGTTCGTAAGCACCGTACTCCTTGTTTCTTCCTTCGAAGATAATATCAAGGATATCAGCGCTTAATATTTTGTTTACATCCATAACAGTTGCTTTAATAGATTAGATTCAGATACTTGTCGGAATCCATAAATAAAGTTCTACTTTATTCCATTGGCTTGCTCAGTCGCCTGTACAAGCTTGTATTCATCAGCCGAAATATCCACCATGGCGTATCTTTTTACGTCGTTAATAGACATTTCATCGAGAATATCTACCGTATTTCTATAGGTAGCATCCACGGTTGGCTTGATCACCACCACAAAATCTTTGGGATCTGTGGACTTTTTCTTGTTGATGATCACTGCGCGGATGTCCTTGAAACTGGTACCCTGGATCTTGGTCGGATCGTCACCTTCGTAGTAGTAGACCTGGTCGGCTTTTCCGAGCATAATTGTCAATGCGCCGGACGCTTTTACCTTGTTCTGCTCTTCAGGCTTCTCCGTATCCTTCGGCAGGAACAACTTCATCGCCGTAGGCTGAGACATGGTAGTGGTGAAGATAAAGAAGGTGATCAGGAGGAATCCCAGATCCACCATCGGTGTCAGGTCAACCCTGGTCGACAATTTCTTGCCTTTTTTTACACCTGGCCCTTTCTTATGTCCACCCCCACCAGAGGTATCCATTTCTGCCATATCGCAAAATTTAAATGATTAGGAATTATTTTTTGGGTTTATCCATGTTCAACTTGTAGAGTTCGGTACCGGGTGGTACGTTCTCCGGATCAGTTACCATGGAAAATTTAAATATCTCGTTCTTTTTGAAAGCATCGATGATGCCACGGAAAGAAGGATATTTCGCGTTGTTGTCACCTTTTACCAACAATTCCATTTTGGAACCGGCAAAGGCTGTATTGGCGGCGCGCATCCAGATGGTCAGTTCATTGTTCAGTGTGTCGGTTACCGGAATACCTGGTGAATTATAGCCCTTCATTTGTTCAGGGCTGAGGTTCAGGTAAGCCTTCAACTGGCTGAAAGGAACACCCACAAAAGAACCGTTTCTTCTGAACGCCTTTTTCTCGGCATCATTAAGACCCAGGCTCTTGAGTTTGTCCACCTCTTCAATGACTGCTGTTTTTTCTTCGGGGTTTTCATCACCCACGTTGAAATAAACCTTGCCGTCTTTGTCCATCGTGATCATTACCACATTCTTGGGCTCAAGGGCCTTGGTAGACACCGACTTGGGAGTCACTACTGCCAGGGCCTCATCGGGCTTGAACGAGGTGGTAAGGATGAAGAAAGACAGAAGCAGAAAGGCCACGTCGCACATCGCCGTCATATCGATATTTGTACTCTTGCGTGGTACTTTAACTTTTGGCATGATTTCAAAGTTTTCGTTTACTTGATTCTATAAGATTCGAAATTACCCAGTTTCCATAGGGGAAACTGCCTTTTTTTGTTCGATTACTTATACAAGGAAGCGAAGCTTTGAGTCAGCGTAAAGCCTGATTCGTCGATACCGTATGTGATACCATCGATCTTGGTAGTAAAGATGTTATACATGATGATCGCAATCGCTGAAGTACCGATACCGAGGGCCGTGTTGTAAAGGGCTTCGGAGATACCTTTTGACAATTCAGCGGCAGCTGCACCACCACCTTCAGCACCGAGGGCAGAGAACGATTTGATCATACCCAATACCGTACCCAACAGACCCAAGAGGGTAGCTACGGAGGCGATCGTTGAAAGGAACACCAGGTTCTTCTCCAGCATAGGCAGCTCAAGAGCCGTTGCTTCTTCCACTTCCTTCTGGATATTCAATACCTTTTGTTCAGTATTCAATTCTGTGTTTGTGATCATTTCTTTGTACTTGCGCAGACCAGCTTTCATTACATTACCTACGCTGCCTTTTTGCTTGTCGCACTCGGAGATAGCCTGATCAACGTTTTTGTTGGCGAGGTGATACTGCACCTTGCGGATGAACTCGGCAATGTTGCCACTACCAGTTGCTTTGGAGATTGTGAGCAAACGCTCGATAACGAAAACAACTACTGTCAGGAAGCTAGCGATAAGAATCGGAACGATGATACCACCTTCATACATCTTTACCAATCCGCCCTTGGGTCCTTTATGGTCAGGCCAGAAACCACCAGCGAGATCAGGCTTGTCAAAATTGGCAGGATTACCTAAAATGAATCTCCAGATAACGAAGCCCGCAACGATACATACTACAGGAGCAATCCACGAAATCGCATTACTCTTTTTCTTTGGTTGAACAGATGTACTACTCTTGCTAGCAGTAGCAGTTGGTTTTGTTTCAGCCATAATTGTTTGTTTTTAGTGTTTGAGAATGTTAAGTATAATACTGATTTTTTAAGAGCTCACAATTCTACAGAAAAAAAGTTTTTTCCTAACTAAAAGACAAGGTTTTTTTTTAATTGGGATTCACAAGATAAGGAAATTCATACATCCACAGGGGGCGATAAAAATAAGGGAAATGAATGAATTAATAAATACCATCAAACATATTCTTGACATAACATTGGATATACCTGCTTTTTTTACCATTGATGTAAACGATACTCTTCATGTGAATGCCTTTTCCTTATCTTCAACCACTAAACTTAATTACACATGCAGAAACCTGTTCGAGTGGCAAAGAAGCTTTTGATTTTTTCATTAGCGATTGCTGCAACCACTACAACCCTGGCTCAGCAAAGGCCAACCACCCAGCCTCCCGCTGGGGGAAACTCCACACAAACACCCGGGACAACTCCACCAGCGCCTCCCAAACCCGGACCAAAAGCATATAAAGACGTGGTTACTGATAAGGCTGTAACCCGCAAGGGATTATTCTGGGTGCACAAAGTAGAAGACAAATGGTTCTTCGAACTGGGCGACTCTCTGCTGGGCCGCGATATCCTGGTAGTTAACCGTATCATCAAGGCTCCTATCGACACCCGCTCGGGTTTCATAGGCTTCGCGGGCGACGAGATCAACGAAAACGTGATCCGTTTTGAAAAGGGCCCCAATAACAAAATCTTCCTGCGCAATATTTCCTTCTCGGTTTACGCAAAAGATTCCACAAAACCCATGTACAAAACGGTGCAGAACTCCAATGTTCAGCCCATCTCCGCGGCTTTCGATATCAAGGCGTTCTCCAAAGACAGTACAGGGTCTGTGATCGAACTGACTGATTACATGAGTGGCGACAACGACATCCTGTTTTTCGCGCCTTTCTTCAAAACAGCCCTGCGTATCGGTGGGCTGCAGGCCGACAAATCATATATAGTAGATGTACGTTCTTTCCCTACCAATACAGAAATCAAGACGGTAAAGACCTACAGCAAAATGCCGATGCCATCCCCCATTCCCGGACTGGCTCCATCCGGCCCTACCGGCAATGCCACCTTCGAACTGAACAGTTCTATGGTCATCCTGCCCAAAGTGGCCATGAAACCACGCTACTATGATGACAGAGTGGCCTATTTCACCACGGGATACACAGATTTTGATGCAGATCCGCAGGGAGTTAAAGACGTCAGCCTGATTACCCGCTGGAGACTGGAACCCAAAGACGAGGATATTGAAAAGATGAAAAGAGGCGAACTGGTTGAGCCCAAGAAGCCTATTATTTACTATATCGACCCGGCTACCCCGGCAAAATGGGTGCCCTACCTCATTCAGGGCGTAAACGACTGGCAGAAAGCCTTCGAAAAAGCCGGTTTTAAAAATGCGATCATGGCCAAGGTGGCTCCAACCAAAGAAGAGGACAGCACCTGGAGCCTGGAAGATGCCCGTTACTCGGCTATCGTTTATAAGCCTTCCGATATACCCAATGCTTCCGGTCCGCATGTGCATGACCCCCGCAGTGGCGAAATCATAGAATCCCACATCAACTGGTACCATAATGTAATGAGATTGCTTCGCGACTGGTACCTGATCCAGGCCTCCCCCAGCGATCCGCGTGCCCGTAAAGCCAATTTCGACGACGAACTGATGGGTCAGCTGATCCGCTTCGTTTCTTCTCATGAAGTGGGTCACACGCTCGGCCTGCCCCATAACATGGGATCTTCCTCCTCCGTGCCGGTTGAAAAACTGCGCGACAAAGCCTGGGTGGAAGCCAATGGCCATACCCCCTCTATCATGGACTATGCCCGCTTCAACTATGTGGCACAGCCTGAAGACAATATCTCCCCTGCCGGTCTCTACCCGCGCATTGGAGAATACGATCTCTGGTCAATTGAGTGGGGATATAAGCCCATTTTTGGTCAATCAGAAGACCAGGAAAAGCAAACCCTCAACGATTGGGTAAAAGCACGCTTTTCCAACAACCGCCTTCGTTTCCTTCATATTGACGGCATTGACCCCCGTGCACAAACAGAATGTATTGGCGACAACAACATGAAGGCAAGTGAATATGGTATCAGGAACCTGAAGTGGATGTTGCCTAAGATCCCTTCCTGGGTAAATGAAAAAGCAGAAAACTACGAAACACTCAGTGAAATTTATGGCGAAGTGTTTGGTCAGTTCTCCCGTTATATGGGCCATGTGGCCATGAACCTGGGCGGTATCTATACCGATTACAAAACGACCGACCAGGATGGTCCTGTTTATTCAGTTGTTCCGAAAGCTCAGCAGAAAGAGGCGATGGCCTTCCTGCAAAAGCAATTGTTTGAAACACCGACCTGGCTGCTGGACAAAACGATCCTGGACAGGATCACCTCTCCTACCAGCGACCGCATCAGTGCGCTGCAGGATCAATACCTGGGCAGCCTGTTGTCTTCAGCCCGTCTGCAAAGGCTGGTTTCTTCGGCTAATCGTGAGCAGGGTACTTACAGAATTGACGAATACATGGACGACCTGCGTAAGGGAATCTGGAGCGAACTGGCAACCAGGAAACCAATCGACGCTTATCGTCGTAATCTGCAAAAATCATTCGTGGAAAGAGTGGGCAGCATCGTAAGTCCGGCCCCCACACCAGCAGGTGGTGGTATCGTGATCAACTTCGGACCTGCTATCGATCCGAAAAAATCAGATATCCTTTCTGTTGCAAAGGGCACCCTGCGTCAGCTCAAAGCTGAAATCGTAGCGGCTCTTCCGCTCTATACAGACCGCATGAGCAAAATGCACCTGCAGGATCTGAACGAGAGAATTGAAAAGATCCTGAATCCTAAATAAAGAAGACAGGTTCAATGCATACAAAGGCCCCCGACGCAAATCGGGGGCTTTTTATTTAACCTGACTACCTGTACAATCGATATCCTACCCGTGCCAGGTATTGAGATGGCTTGACATTAATATTACGGATATTCGAAAAGGATCCGATCAACCTGGCACTAACAGACAATTCAAAATTTTTATACAGTATCCCGCCGAGGTCGGCATTTACGGTAAACCAGCTCTTTTCAAATTTGTAGAGCAGTTCCTCCCTTACATCACCCAGGTTTCGATCTTTTCGAACAAAACTATTTTCCTTATAGCTTACAAAATGAGCAGCTACATGTCCGCCAAGGTAAAATTTGTTGAGCTGCCCGTTATAGATATTATAAACTGTACCAAAGGCAATTTTCAGGTTATTCATCGAGAGATGATAAGTCTCATCTTCACCGGGCGCCGTTTGGCGGGCATAGAAACTTTCATAGTTTAACTGATAAAATTCGGCAAAGGTTCTTAATGTCAGGGCACCGCGATTTCTTCTCATGGGCAAATCTACGCCCCCATAAATCAGTGGCCGCACACTTAAATCAATGTCATGGTCTTTTAACTTGGTGGCACCGCTAAACTTCAGTTTAGACAATGCCACACCTGCGCCTATCCTGAAAACAGGCTTGAAGGTTGCTGTGGCCTTCTGTGGTGTATTGGTTGCCCGGTAAAAAAACCTGGTCAGACTGCTTTCATTGTATTTAACCGCTACCAGCATATCGTTACCTTTCAGTTCTGGGAAATAGATCGCCAGCTGATTTCTGAAAACCGGCTGCTCCTCTATCTGATCTGAATTGACGACCATTTTGAATTTATAGATCAACTCTACAAACTTTCCAGATGACTCGCGCACATAGAAATGATTCTTGAAATCGGTTATAATATAGAGTCCGATCCGTTCATTACTGAACAGCTCCCGGAGAAAAGCATTTTCCTGTTCAACGATATCCGATGTGAGCAGGTTAATATCGGCCACCTTTACCGGGCGCATATCTTTACTCACCCAGGCAGAAACATAACTGTCGCCACCGGTGATTTCGAACCGCTCCACGCTCTCCGGCGTAAAAACAATCACTTCGGCCTGTTCCGAAGCCTTGAAACTGATCTTGCGTGGATTCGTTGTCCATTGCTGATAGTCAATCAATCCGGTAAGCTTCTCGCCCCCGGTCTTCACTACCCTGGCCGGAACGAAATTGGATTGTGCAAAAATGCTAATCGCCGAAAAAAGCAGGCAAGCTGTTAAAAGATGTTTCCTCATGAGTATGATTTATTTGGGTACTGGCAATGATAAGAATAAAATTCCAATAAATCTATACGTTAGCAATAACCGAAATATTGTTCACGGCTATGCATAGAGGAAAATAAGTATGGCTGCCTGAAATTACTCGTACCTGAGTGCTTCAATGGGATTGAGCCGGGAAGCCTTGATCGCAGGATATAATCCGGCCAGCAACCCGGTAATGGAGCAGATAATCACACCAAGGATGATCCAGTTCCAGGGCACTACGAAACTGGTGGACAGGAGCAGGCCCACCACATTGCCGACAAGTATGCCGAGGAGGATGCCGATGACGGCCCCGGAAAGACTGATAATGATGGCTTCGTATAAAAACTGGTTACGTATGCTCTTTCCTTTGCCGCCGATGGCCTTGATCAGACCGATCTCCTTGGTTCTTTCGGTAACGGCTACCAGCATAATATTCATCAAACCAATGGCGGCACCCAGCAGGGTGATAATACCGATGAGTATGGCGCAGATCTGTATAAGGGACAGGTTACGCATGAGCATTTCAACAATGCTATCGCTTTTATCGATGGCGAAATTGTCGTCTTCGATGGTGGTGAGCTTGCGGATGGGCCTGAACACAGCGGTCGCTTCACCTATAGCCCCTTCGATCATCTTTACATCATTCACTTTCACCTGTATCGAGAAAGAGGCGTTGGGATTGGAATTGAAGAAACGTCGAACATTATTATAGGAGGTGATTATCATGTTATCCCAGCTCATGCCAAGCGTGGACCCTTTGGGTTGCAAGGTGCCGATCACCCGAAACGGAATACTGTTGATGTTAATGATCTTGTCCACCGGTGTTTCCAGGTTTTCACCAAACAGTTTCCTGGCCACATCCCGACCGATCAGGCAAACATTGCGACCGGTCTGTACATCCAGTTGGGTAAGGTTACGGCCAAAGGCCATGGAAAACCCGTTCTGGTCTACAAAATTTTCATCACTACCCTGTATGCGAATGGTTGGGTTGGATTTTTTGGTTCCGTAAGAAACCACCGCATCCCGCATACCCCACAAATTGAGACATACTTTGGCGGGGAATTCATAGTTCTGTTTGAAAGTCTCGGCCTGTACTTTGGTAATAGGCTTATTGAGATTTGACTTCTTCTCTTTACGCTGGCCCTTTTTCTCCTTCTTGATACTGGAATTACCACCAAAATTGAAACGGGGTTCCCGGAAACGAATGGTAAATCCGTTGGCACCCATCGAGGAGAAACTCTCTGTAAACTTCTGCGTAACCGCCTCAATGCCGGTATTGATTCCCACGAGGGCCATAATACCAAACGCAATAATGAAAATGGTGATGGCCGAACGGAGCTTGTTGCCCTTTACGGTTCTTACAGCCAGCGAAAATGTGTCCCGGAATGCCATAATATGGCTAAGTTAACGAATATGGCATTCGAACCCAGCATGATTTTATGAATGGAAAATGGGCCAGACCGTTGGAAATGGACCAGGGTCAGATTCCCATGCTGTATATCTGGTCGATCAGCAGTTGCGGGAACAGTCCGAGTAACACAATCAGGGCGGCGACCAGAACCAGCACCAGCTTGAACAGACCGGATACTTCAATGGTTTGGTGGTCATCACCTTCCTTGAAGTACATGGCCTGGATGACCCGGAAATAGTAATAAACGCTGATGGCAGCGCAAACAATCGCCAGGATAACCAGCCACATGACCCTTCCATTTGCGATGGCTGCTGATAACATATAAAACTTGGCCATGAAGCCGGCCGTAGCAGGGATACCCGCCAGCGAAAGGAGGAATATCGTAGTAACAGCAGCGAGCAAGGGTTGCTTTCGGCCTAATCCGTTAAAGCCTTCGAAAGTGTAGTCCTTCATTTTCAACAACACGGCAAATATTCCGATGGTGGCAATGCTATACGCCGCTGCATAGAATATGAGTCCCTCTTTTGCGCGTGCGCTGAGCGCTACCAGGCCAAACATCATGAAACCAGCCTGCGCGATACTGGAATAGGCCAGCATCCGTTTGACGCTCTGTTGAAAAACTGCGGTAATATTTCCAAACAGCAAAGTGGCGGCAGTAATGATCGAAACCAGCAATTGCCACTGCGGCTGAATTTCTCCAAAACCATAATCGAACAACCTCAGGAAGGCGATAAAGGCCCCGGCCTTAACAATGGTAGCCATAAAAGAAGTGAAAGCCGTTGGCGCTCCGTCGTACACATCCGGTGTCCAGAAATGAAAAGGAGCTGCGGATACCTTAAACGACATCGAAAACAGTAACAACAAAAATCCCGCGGCCAGCATGGGAGTAAGCGAAGTCGTTCCGGCGGCGATTACATCCAGGCTGAAACTGGCTTTTGCGCCATAAATAAGCGCAATACCCACCAGCATGAGGCCGGTGGAGAAAGATCCCATGAGGAAGTATTTCAGGGAAGCCTCATTGCTTTTAAGGTTTCTCTTATCGCTCCCGGTCAGAATATACAAAGGAATGGAAATAATCTCGATGCCGAGGAACAGCATCAGCAGGGTGCTGAAAGAAGAAACAATGCTCACCCCGCACAAAACAAAAAATATCAACGCAAAATATTCGGCCACATGCAGGCCTACCTGCTCAATGTCTTTACCGGACAAAATAAAATAAAGCAAGGTGGATCCAAATGCAATTGAATTGAATAGCAGTCCATAGCCTTCGAAGGAAAGCATGCCATGGGTATTGATATGGAAAAGAGTGATGCCACGCGTTTCCAGCACATTCACTGTTAACAATAACAGCATTCCCATGATAGCGACCGATCTTACCACCGATTTGCTTTTTGCAAACAGGCCGGTGAACATCATCACCACTCCCCAAACAGCCGAAATAACAATTGCATTCATATATTCTAATAATAACGCTTGATTTATTTAGGATGCTTTGTAACCATCATACTCAGGATGGACTGCACCGTTGACTCTGTCAATTCCAGGAAAGGTTTCGGATAAACCCCAATCACCACAATCAGCACCACCAGTATCGACAGGGCGAATTTTTCATTGGTAAGGATGTCTTTTCCTGTTGCAGTCAGCGAGTTGGTATTTCCAAAAAACACCTTCTGTATCATGTTCAGAGTATATACCGCCGAAAGAATGATACTCAACCCGGAGACCGTAGCATAGATATAGTTATACTGCGAAACATTCGATGTAAATACGCCTGTAAACATCAGGAATTCGCCAATGAACGCGTTGGTCAGCGGGAGCGCCACATTGGCCAGGGCAATGATCACGAGGAAAATGGCCAGTCCGGGTGCTTTCTGCGCCAGACCGCCCAACTCGGAGAGTTTACGGGTTTTAAACTGTCTTTCTATCAGCTCTACCACTATCCACAGACCGATGATGTTGATGCCGTGATTGAACATTTGAATCATCACCCCCTGCATGCCTGCATCGGTGGTGGAAAAAATAGCCAGGCACATCAGACCGATGTGCGCAATAGACGAATAAGCGATCAACCGTTTGAGATCGTCCTGCTGTATGGCCAGGATCGACGCATAGATCATTCCGAACATGCAAAGGAAGGCTGCGGAATCGCCCCAGCTCCAGAATGCATTCGGCAGTACCGGTGCAAGCCACCTGATCACCCCAAACAATCCCATCTTCACCATCACACCACTCAGTACCATGGTAACCGCAGTGGGTGATTGTTCATAGGTATCCGGCTGCCAGGTATGGAACGGGAATATCGGCATCTTAACAGCAAAGGCAATAAAGAAACACCAGAACAACCAGCTTTGCTGGGTAATGCTCAGGTTGGCTTTGTAGAAAGACTTAATGTCGAAGGAGGCATCCGCTGTATGATAGTATACGAAGATGATACCAATCAGCATCAGCAGGGAGCCGAGGAATGTATAGATGAAGAATTTGAAAGTAACCTGTATCCTTTTTTCACCACCCCAAATAGAACAAAGAAAATAAGCCGGGATCAGTGCCAGTTCCCAGAAGAAATAAAACAGCAGGGCGTCCATGGCCACAAACACACCGAGCAAACCCGCCTGCGCCAGCAACATCAATCCATAAAAATTACCCGACCTGGGATAATGACTTTGATACGTAGAAATAAAAATCACAGGAAAAGCAATCGCTGTCAGCAAGGCAAGAATCTGACCCATTCCATCCAATCCTACATGGAAGCGGCTTCCAATACTTCCCATCCAGTCAATATTCATTTCCAGTTGTTCGCTGTTCCTGAATACGGTCAATCCGAGAAGAGAGATCACCAACACGGCCAGGGAGGAAAGCAACGCCCAGACTTTCGCCTGACGTTCTTCCTTTAACCGGAAACTCACCATGCCAGTGAGCAAAGGAACCAATATCAATAAAACAGGTATCATATGTTCTTATATTTTGCACGGCCGCTAACCGGACCGCAGCAACTTATTTTTTTATCAGAAACTCAATCACAAAAAACACCAGTATGCTGATCACCATCAACAACACATAACTTCCAACCTGGCCGCTTTGAATCAGTCTTAACTGGCGACTCGCAGCCTGCACCAGTTTGCCCACACCATTTACCACCACTCCATCGATCAGGGTATTTTCAACGAAAGAAAGAACTTTCTTTCCGAGCCACCGAAGTGGTTTTACGATGATGGCATTGTAGAACTCATCGACATACCATTTATTCTCGAGTACTTTTCCAAAACCAGTGTTTTCAGAAGGCTCAAAGCGACGGAATCGGGCAAATGCGATCAGTACAGCAATCAGAACCGCCACTGTTGCACCAGCCATCAGGGCCAGCTCGGTATTGTGAGACACTTCATGACCGCTTGCAAGGGGTATTACAGATCCCAGGAATGCTGACAGTCGGTTACCGCCCTCTTTAAATACAGCCGGCAATTCCACAAATCCACCCACCACAGACAATACAGCCAGTACAACCAGCGGAATCGTCATGGCAGCCGGGCTTTCATGCAGGTGATGTTCCTGCTCATGAGTGCCGCGGAACTTACCATAGAAAGTAAGGATCAGCAATCGGAACATATAGAAACCGGTCAGCATCGCGCCAAAAAGCATGATGCCGTAAATGATTTTGTTGTGCTCCCAGGCTGCCAGCAGGATAGCGTCTTTCGAAAAGAACCCGGAAAAGAAAGGAAAACCAGCAATGGCCAGTGTGCCGATCAGGAAAGTGAGATGGGTTACTTTCAGTTTTTTGCTGAGACCGCCCATTTTTGTTATGTCCTGCTCACCGCTCATCGCATGAATGACACTGCCGCTACCCAGGAACAACAGGGCCTTGAAAAAGGCATGTGTCATCACATGAAACACAGCCGCGGAATAAGCGCCCATTCCCAGGGCCACGAACATATAACCCAGCTGGCTAACCGTTGAATAAGCCAGTACTTTTTTAATATCATTCTGTTTGAGGGCGATGGTGGCTGCCAGGATTGCGGTAGCGGCACCGATATAAGCCACCACATTCAGCGTTACCTCATGTGCGATCGTGTACATCACATTGCTTCTCGCGATCATATAAATACCGGCTGTTACCATCGTGGCGGCATGGATGAGCGCCGATACCGGTGTAGGACCTGCCATCGCATCGGGCAGCCAGGTATACAATGGAATCTGTGCGCTTTTACCGGTTGCCCCTACAAAGAGCAGCAAGGTTATACCCGTAATGACAGCCACACTGGCTCCGCCAGCCTGGGCAAACACTTCGGAATAGGTAACTGAATTGAACTGGTTGATCATCCAGAATATGGCCAGCAGGAAACCAAGGTCACCAATGCGGTTCATGATGAAAGCCTTCTTAGCGGCATTGGTATAATCAATGCTTTTGAACCAGTACCCGATGAGCAGATAGGAACAGAGTCCAACCCCTTCCCATCCGATAAACATGATAACAAAATTGGAGCCCAATACCAGCAACAGCATCGAGAATACAAACAGGTTCAGGTAGGCAAAGTAGCGGGCATAATGCGCGTCACTTTCCTCGTGCATATAAGCTGTGGAATATAAATGGATCAGGAATCCAACGCCGGTAATGATCAGTAAGAAAAGTGAAGACAGGGCATCTACCTGGAAGGCAAATGGAATGGAGAGTTTGCCAACGGTAATGAAGTCAAATAATTTCACCACTTCTGTTCCCTTCCCATCGAAGAAGATCAGCAAACTGAGTACGAAGGATCCCAAAATGGCACCACAGCCAACGATACTGGTGATCGTCTTAGACAGGCTGTTTCTGAAAAGCCCGTTAACGAGAAACCCGATAAACGGCAATACAGGAATCAGCCAAACCCATTGTAATATATTACTCATAAACAGGAACAGTGCTTAGTTCATTAATGCTTTAATCGATTCAGGAAATTGATATCCACCGAATGGATATTCCGGTACATCATCACAATGATCGCCAGGCCTACACTCACTTCCGCGGCGGCCACCACCATGATAAAGAATACAAATAGCTGCCCGTCTATACCGGCATTCGGATTGGTAGCCACTCCGGCGGCATGATGCATCTTTGAAAAAGATACCAGCAGCAGGTTAGCCGCATTCAGCATCAGTTCAATGCACATAAACAGGATAATGGCATTTCTCCTGATCAATACCCCGATCACACCTATTGAAAACAGGGCGATGGCGAGGTAGATATAGTATTCTATTTTCATAATTTCTTTTCGGTTTGCGGTTTGCGGTTTGCCGTTTGCCGTTTGCGGTTGGCGGTTGCCTGATTTAATCTCCCCGCTTTCCGATCACGGCTGCACCCACCATCGCGCTCAGGAATAACACACTGCTGATCTCAAAAGGAACCACATAATCCGTAAACAACACCTTGCCCAGTTTTTCGATCAGGCCGATATCTCCACCATACAATTGAACAGGCGCCTTGCTCTCATCCGCATTTTTCAAAGCTGCCACCAGCACCAGCATCAGACATCCTCCCGATACCACTCCCGCCAGTTTTAACCATTTGTTCTTTTGCGGTTCTGTTTCTGCATTGAGATTCATCAGCATGATCACGAACAGGAACAATACCATGATGGCTCCTGCATACACAATGAGGTTTACAATACCAATAAACTGAGCGTTGAGTAAAATATAGTGGCCACTGATGGCGAAGAATACGATGATCAGCCAGAGCACGCTGTGTACTGGGTTCCTGCTCGAAACCACGGCGAGGGCACTAATGATAGCCAGCGCACTTAAAAACCAGAATAATATTTGTGTTACAGCCATTTCTCTTGATCAGTTAGCGTCTTGAATGAATCTTATTAATACATGGCCACTCAGGCTTTTGCAGAAGCGCGGTTACCCAATGCTTCCTGGTATTCCTGGGGCTTTGTTTTCGGATCCGGGATCAGCAAATCAGGTTTACCATATATAAAACCCTTGCGCTGGTAATTGGCCGGCGCAAATGTTTCACTCAGGTAAATGGCGTCTTTGGGACAAGCTTCCTCGCACAATCCGCAAAATATGCAACGCAGCATGTTGATCTCATACCTGGCCGCATACTTCTCTTCTCTGTAAAGGTGCTCCTCTCCCGTTTTGCGCTCCGCTGCTTCCATCGTGATCGCTTCAGCCGGACAGGCAACTGCACAAAGTCCGCAGGCGGTACAACGTTCCCTGCCTTCTTCATCACGATTCAGCACATGCAGTCCGCGGAATACCGGGCTGAACTCACGCTTCTCTTCGGGATAACTGATGGTAGCCTTTCTTTTGAAAAGGTGCGTAAAAGTGATCCACATCCCCTTGGCAATATTCCACAGATATAACTTCTCCAGCCAGTTCATTGGCCTGCGGTCCACTGCTTTCGCTCTGCTGGTTAATGTTGACATAGTTTATTTTTTTCAGGGTCTCTGTTGTCTATACAAAGGCCTGTTGAAAATTTTGCAAATATATTTTTATACCCCCAACTGCACAATTTCAATTTCCCCGGCTACTTCTTCAGCCACAATACGACTGCCGCTGTCAGCAACATATTGAACAGGCTCAGCGGAATCAGCCCTTTCCATCCCAGGTTCATCAACTGATCATAACGGAAACGGGGGATGGTCCAGCGGATCCACATAAAGGTGAAAATACCGATGGCCACTTTGGCAAATAATGACAAAGCCTGCAGGGCTGCCAGCCAGTTCTGACCAATCTTTTCTCCCAGGTGCGCGTCATTTACAAATGGGATATCATACCCGCCAAAAAAGAGTGTAGCCATCACCACACAGCTGATGAACATATTGATGTATTCGGCGAACAGATAGAATCCGAGTTTCATGGATGAATACTCCTGGTGATAACCGAAGTTCAATTCATTCTCCGCTTCGGGAAGATCGAATGGAGTACGGTTACACTCGGCGAGCGCACAAATAAAGAAAATCAGGAAGCCCAGGGGCTGATACAAGATATTATACCAACTGTCGAGCTGTTGCCCCATGATAACGCTCATTTTCAATGAACCGGTGATCATCAGCAGGGCGATGAGCGATAACCCCATTGGTAATTCGTAACTGATCACCTGTGAGGCTCCACGAAGAGCTGCCAGCAGGGAGAACTTGTTGTTGGAAGCCCATCCGCCGATCATAATTCCATACACACCCATACTCACCACTCCGAAAATATACAGGATACCAATATTGATATCGGTGATCTGCAGATTGACCTGTCTTCCGAAAAAATTAATGGTTCCGCCCCAGGGGATAACCGCCGAAGTCATCATGGCGGTTAACATGGCCAGGCAGGGACCAAGTACGAACAGGAACTTGTTGGAAGTATTAGGGATGATCTCCTCTTTCATGAAGAGCTTCAATCCATCAGCGAGTGGTTGAAACAAACCAAAAGGCCCCGCACGGTTCGGGCCTCTGCGATCCTGCATGAATGCGGCGATCTTACGTTCAAAATACGTTTCGTACATGGCAATCAGCAGGGAAACAGAAATAATCCCCACAATGAGAACCAGTTTCTCCAACAACAATTGCCAATCTACTGCCAGTAATATCATGTCTTTGCTTTATTCGTCTTGGTTATGGTGTCAATCCGGTCAGGGATTGCTCGCTTTCTTGTTAAAATCATCGGAATGAGCCGGGCCATTGATCTCACTGAGATGAACAGTCGGCTTATTCACTTCGCTTACATTATGAATGTCGAGTAAAAGCCGGGGCTGTCTTCCATCCATCACCTTCGAAAATGTTTCATGTGGTGTTTTCACTCCCACATAGTGTCCGGCAGAAATAACGGAATGACGGCTCACGATACTGGGACCTTCGATAACCCAGTCGCTCACTTTCTTCTTCTCGAAACGACAATCGTTACAAATCCATCCGGTAGTTCCCTTACTGCTTTCTTTCACTTCACCCCACTGATCCTTCCTGGCGGTAACCCGAAACACTTCATCTCCTCTCATCCACAACTGCACTTCACCACAGCATTTGGAACAGTCGCGATGTGCGTCGACGGGTTTGGTAAACCATACCCGGTTTTTGAACCGGAAGGTTTTATCGGTCAGCGCGCCCACCGGACAAACATCAATAACATTACCGATGAAATCATTGGTAAGTGCTTTTTCGATATAGGTAGCGATCTGCGCATGATCTCCGCGATCGAGTACGCCATGCGCTCTCTTATCGGTAAGCTGATCGGCCACAAATACACACCGATAGCACAAAATGCAACGCGTCATGTGTAACTGGATATAGGGGCCGAGATCGTGTTTCTCGAATGTCCTTCTTTTGAACTCGTAGCGCGTGCCTTCCTTGCCATGTTCATAGCTCAGGTCCTGCAGGTGGCATTCACCGGCCTGATCACAAATGGGGCAATCCAGCGGGTGATTGATCAACAGGAACTCCACTACTCCTGCACGGGCATCGAGTACCTTTTCACTGGTAATGCTTTTCACTACCATCCCATCCATAACAGTGGTACGGCAGCTGGCCACCAGCTTGGGCATGGGACGTGGGTCTGCAGTAGATCCTGCAGCCACTTCCACCAGGCAGGTACGACATTTACCTCCGCTACCCTTCAATTTGCTGTAATAGCACATGGCAGGGGGTGTAACATCTCCACCAATCGTTCTCGCGGCATTCAGAATCGTCGTGCCAGGCTCCACCTCGATGGTGATGTTATCAATTGTTACCTTAAATAATTTCTTCTCGTCAGCCATTGAAACGTGTTTCGTTTATGGTATTTCAAAAAAAGTCAAAAGTCAAAATTCAAAAGTCAAAAGTCAAAATTCAAAAGTCAAAATCCCACATCACTGCAAATGCTGTCAGGTTAATCGTCCGCGTTCATGATAATGCTCGCGATTATTTTTGACAGCTCGTCTGCTTCCTGCAAAAGCTCCTTCATTTTGGTTTGATCAACCTGCATGGTATCTCTGATTAGACATAGCCAGTATTTTGTTTCGTTAGCAGACTTCAAAGCAATAACCAGAAATTTTTTCCAGTCTTTCTTTGAACTGCCCGACTTTCCTTCCACAAGATTGGCCCCAATCGAAGACGAACTCCTAACTAATTGATCAAAGAGCGAATGAAAAACTTTTTCATATTGACAATCTTTCACAAATTCAACTACCTCTTTTGCAAAATGAAAGCAGCGGTGTCTGATATTATATGGTTTCTCTCCCTCTTCAAGTAAAAAGTCTTTCTTCATTTTTCAATTTTTAATTTTGACTTTTTACTTTAAGTTCGCTTTTACACCAAATTGACTCTTGGCTCCGCATACCCTGCCAGGCCGTAGTTGCGGCGTTGGCTTTCTTCGGGATTATTTACGTGCCATTCGAATTCATCCCGGAAATGACGGATGGCCGCTGCTACTGGCCAGGCGGCTGCATCTCCTAACGGACAAATGGTATTCCCTTCAATTCTTCTCTGGATATCCCACAACAAATCAATATCACTCATCTTTCCTTTGCCATATTCAATATTATGCAGGATCTTCTCCATCCAGCCGGTACCTTCCCGGCAGGGTGAACACTGTCCGCAACTTTCATGACGATAGAATCTCGCCAGTGTTAAAGTATGCCTGACCACACACTGGTCTTCATCCAGCACAATAAAACCTCCCGAGCCCATCATACTACCAGTAGCAAACCCGCCATCCGACAAACTTTCGTACGTCATCATGCGCGTTTCGCCTTTGGCCGTTTTCAATAACAGGTTGGCCGGCAGAATGGGAACGGAAGAACCACCCGGAATGCAGGCTTTCAGTTTCTTTCCATTCGCTATACCACCACAATATTCATCACTGTAGATAAATTCTTCTACAGATATAGTCATATCAATCTCGTATACACCCGGCTTACGAATATTACCGCAGGCAGAGATCAGTTTCGTTCCGGTAGACTTACCGATACCGATCTTCGAATATTCTTCTCCCCCGATATTGATGATCGGAACTACGGCTGCCAGCGTTTCGACATTATTCACCACCGTTGGGCAATCCCACAAACCTTTAACCGCCGGGAAGGGAGGTTTGATTCTCGGGTTGCCTCTTTTGCCTTCCAGGGATTCGATCAAAGCTGTTTCCTCCCCGCAGATATAAGCTCCTGCTCCCCGTTGTACATAAATCTGGCAGTCGAATCCTGTTCCCAATATATTTTTTCCCAGCCAGCCATTCGCATTCGCTTCGTTGATCGCCTGTTCCAGGATATCAACGATCCAGGCGTATTCACCACGGATATATATATACGTACGATTGCTTCCCAATGCATAGGAAGCAACGATCAGGCCTTCAATCAACAGGTGCGGAATAAACTCCATCAGGTATCGATCCTTGAAGGTACCCGGTTCACTCTCATCCGCGTTGCAAACCAGGTAACGGGGAACACCTTCCGGTTTTGCCAGAAAGCTCCACTTCATCCCTGTAGGGAAGCCCGCTCCTCCGCGACCACGAAGACCGCTCTTTTTCACTTCTTCCACGATGTCTGCAGGCTGCATTTTGAATGCTTTCTCCACAGAAGCATAACCACCTTCGCGGCGATATACTTCATACCCACGGATGCCCGGGATATTAGCCTTGTCTATTAATAATTTTCGACCCATTGTTCGTTTATCGTTTCTCGTTTATCGTTTCACGTTGCGGTTTGCTGTTTGCGGTTTGCAGTTTGCAGTTTCGGTGCTCCGACTCCCGCTCCTATATCAGTTGTTCATCGTCGCATTCTTCCGGCACTCCTCGATGATTGCGTCTACTTTTTCTTTTGTCAGGTGTTCGCGGTAAGTCTTTCCCATTTGCATCATCGGGGCATATCCGCAGGCACCCAGGCATTCTACTGTTTTCAGGGTAAACAATCCATCGGAAGTTGTTTCACCCGGTTTGATGCCCAGTTTCTCGCCTATGTATTGAATGATGTTATCGCTGCCATTCAGCATACAGGGACCGGTTTGGCAAACTTCAAACATATATTTTCCAACCGGCTTCAGGTTGTACATACTGTAGAAAGTAGCCACCTCATATACTTCAATCGGGTCCAGCTTCAGCAGGGAGGCAACATAATCCATGGTGGATGAACTGAGCCAGCCTCCGAATTCCTGTTGCGCCAGGTGAAGCACCGGTATCAGGGCGCTTTTCTGTTTCCCTTCAGGATAGAAGTTGATGATTCGCTGTACTTCTTTTAATTTTTCTTCACTGAACTGATTCATATCTCGGGTTTCCTTAAAAACTGGTTTGATCAGGCATCCATTTCACCGGCGATCAGGTTCAAGCTACTCAGTACGATGATCGCATCACTGAGCATGGATCCTTTCACCATTTCTTCAAAGGCCTGGTAATAAATAAAACATGGGCGGCGGAAATGCAAACGATACGGCGCTCTTCCGCCATCGGAGATCAGGTAGAATCCCAACTCACCATTGCCGCCTTCCACTGAACAATACACTTCACCCGGTGGAATATCGATTTCCCCCATGATGATCTTGAAGTGCCAGATCAGCGCTTCCATCTTTGTATACACATCTTTCTTTTCGGGCAGATAGTATTCCGGCACATCGGCATGGAACACTTCCGATTCTGCACCTTTAAACTCCTGCACCTTCCGATAGGCTTGTTCGATGATGCGAAGGCTCTGCCACATCTCCTGGTTACGAACCAGGAAGCGATCATAACAGTCGCCCGTTGTTCCTACCGGAATATCGAACTCAAATTCTTCGTAACTGGAATAAGGAGTATGAACTCTTACGTCGTAGTCTACGCCTGCCGCTCTCAGGTTGGGTCCGGTAAAGCCGTAATTGAGCGCTCTTTCCGCACTGATCGGGCCTGCGCCGATGGTTCTTTCCATGAATATGCGGTTGCGGTTGAAGAGTTTTTCAAACTCCTGCAACACTTTCGGGTACTCACGCAAGAACTTCTCCAGTTTCTCAAAAGCCTTTGGTGTAAAATTTCTTTCGAAGCCTCCGATACGGCCGATATTGGTCGTCAGTCGGGAGCCGCACACTTCCTCATAAATTTCATAGATCAGCTCGCGGTATTGCATTACATAGAGGAAGCCGGTGAATGCGCCGGTATCCACCCCTACAATGGAATTACAGATCAGGTGATCGGATATACGTGCGAGCTCCATGATGATCACCCGCAGATAATCTACCCGCTTGGGAGTTTTGATGTTGAGCAGCTTTTCACAGGTCAGGTGCCAACCCATGTTATTGATGGGTGCCGAACAATAGTTCAGGCGGTCGGTCAGCGGCGTGATCTGGTAAAGCGGTCTTCTTTCCGCGATCTTTTCGAATGCGCGGTGAATGTATCCCACCGTTTGTTCTGCGCTGATGACTCGTTCTCCATCGAGTTCCAGGATATTCTGGAACACACCATGCGTGGCAGGGTGAGTAGGACCCAGGTTCAACGTAGTGGTTTGTTTCTCTATGGAACCTTCCGGGAGCCTAATATTGGTATGTGTAGCTGTTTCAGACATTCGCTCAGTAATCTTTAATTATTCAGGAATCGCTTTTAGCGACCAAACATTTCGTCGTCTTTATCGATACGGGTTTGATCTTCCAACGGAAATTCTTTGCGCATCGGGAAATAATCCATCTCATCCACGTTCAGAATTCTCTTCAGATTGGGATGACCCACAAAGTTGACTCCGTAGAAATCATAGGTTTCCCTTTCCATCCAGTTCGCTCCGCTGTAGAGTGCCGTGGCGCTGAACACATCCGGCTTCTCGATATCTGTATATACTTTAAACCGTATGCGCACATTCTTCACCATATTGTGAAGATGATACACTACTGCCAGTTCTCTTCCCTTGTTATTCGGGTAATGAACAGCCTGTAAATCGGTCAGGAATCGAAACTCGAGGGAGGGATCGTCGTACAGGAACTGGAGCACTTTAAGATTAAGTTCCTTGGGCGCTTCGAAGGTAAGCATACCATAGGGTTCAGAGAACTGGGATACCTGGTCTCCAAATTTCTCCTGTAGTTTTAGTCTGATCTCTTCGTTGGTCAACATCAATCTTCTGGCATTTTAGGAAAAGCGCCGCAACCAGCCCCTTTCCTTATTAATATGATTGAATACCCTAACGGAAGCATTAACTTCCCGCAGGTGGATTGTTTACTGAATTCCGTAGCTCGCCATCAGGTCCTTGTAACGGTCGCTGTTACGACGACGCAGGCTTTCTTTTCCAACCAGGTCCTGTATGCGCATGAATCCGTCGAGTACTGCTTCCGGTCTTGGAGGGCAACCAGGGATATACACATCTACCGGTATGATCTGGTCAATTCCCTGCAACACACTGTAAGTATCGAATACGCCGCCGCTGGAAGCGCAGGCACCCATGGCCAGTACCCAACGGGGCTCGGCCATTTGCAGGTAAACCTGCTTGACTACCGGCGCCATTTTCTTGGCAATCGTTCCCATTACCATCAGCAGGTCGCACTGGCGGGGAGAAAAACCTACCCTTTCTGCTCCAAAGCGCGCAAGGTCGTAGTGAGAGGCCATGGTGGCCATGAACTCAATTCCGCAACAGGAAGTAGCGAATGGCAGCGGCCAAATAGAGTTTTTACGCGCTAACCCAACCACCTGGTCGAGGGTTGTCGCCATAAATCCTTCCCCGGAATATCCTTCCGGACCTTCTTCCACCAGTTTGATATTCCTTTCTCCCTGGCCATAAATATTATATCGAACCGGACGAGGCATAGTATTCAATTTTGTTTTAAAAATCGCCTGGCGGCGTTATACCCTTTAAAACACCAGACCGAGACAAGAGTTCGAACTTCCCCGTTATTCCTTTAAACGTACTTCCGCAATCGAAGCGAATCATTTCCGGCAATGATTGCCGGCTTATTTCTATTCTTCCCAGCGAATGGCTCCTTTCTTTATAATATAGATGAAACCGGCCAGGAAAAACGCTACAAACATTACCACAGCTCCGAATCCTTCCCAGCCAAGTTGTTTGAAATTCACTGCATATGGATAGAAAAAGATCACTTCCACATCAAATAATACGAAGAGAATCGCAACAAGGAAATATTTTATGGCCATCGGATGACGCGCATCACCATGGCTTTTGATACCGCTGGTAAAATTCTCCAGCTTGTCGGTTGTTTTACGCTTGGGGCCGAGGAAATGGGTCACGCCCATCATGACTGCAACAAATCCAATGGCGAAGATGAGTTGGAGAGCGACAGGAAAGTACCAGAAGGCGTTATCTGGATTTTGTGAGGTAGCTGAAACCTGGAGCAGGTACTGAATCATACACCTTTCTGAATTTGGGGGCAAAAATAAGGTAGCTACCCTGAAAAACAATCGTAAAGGGGTAAATAAGTAAAAATCCCCTCATGCTCTATGAGGGGATTTACATATTGTTTGCAAGTATTTTATAGCACTAGCGTGCCGGGGCTCCGTTTTTCGTTCCGCCGGTTTTTGGCCGGGCGGGCGGAGTAGGCCTGGCAGGCGGCTGTGTCAGGATTTTCTTGATTCTTTCCGCATCTGCATTGGCCGGATCTACTTCCAGTACTTTGTCGAGGTACTGGATGGCGGTTGCTTTGTCTTTGGCCACATCATTATACCACTGTACCAGGAAGAAATAGGAAGAGATCGCCTGGGATTTGTATTTGACTGAATCGATCTGACGGGCTTTTTCGGCCAGCATCTTGTAGGCATCTACCGCCAACCCTTTGGAATTCGTAGAATCATCCTGGGCCTGTTTACTTCTGGCACACCAGAGATAGCCAAATATTTCATTGGGGTATTTTGACTGGTACAAACCACAGAAGATACTGTCGGCAGTTACATAGTTTCCGGCCTGGTAATTAGAAAGGCCCCAGTTGTAAAGGTCATTCTGATTCGGGTTCTTTTTAATGGCATAGGCTTTACCCAGCCATACAGCTTCTTCATTACGATTGCCCATTTTCTTCGCAAGCGCAGCGCCCCTGTTGATGTATTTTACTTTGTTTTCAATGAGAGTGTCTTTGTCGATCGCTGTTTGCAAGGCTGCAAAGGCTTCATTCTCGCTTCCCGGCATCTTAGAATTAATATTAGCCAGTTCTTCATAGTCAGCTGCAAGAATGTCTTCCGGCTCCGCTTTAGACAGGAAGGTGGTCATGGCCTGCTTGGCACCCGGGAGGTCTCCGGTGGTGTCCGATGCATAAGCAACCAGGCGATACATACGGGGGGCTACTTTATCGCCAAACTGCGCAATCAGCGATTTGGCTTTCTCCCTGGCTTCTGCAAACTTGGCGGAAGCATACAGGAAGTCTGTTTTCAGGTACTCCACTTCCGGACCCTGATCCATGTTGGCGGTATACTGCTCCAGGTAAACGGCCGCTTTGTTTACATCGCGGGGATACCAGTAATAAAACAGTTCGAAATAAGCCGGAGCATAGGCCGGATCAATTTTAACCGCTTCCTCAAATGCCTGCAACAGGTATTCTTTATTTTGCTGGGTTAGGTAAACTTTTCCGATATAATATTTGGCAGCAGCGAGGCGCGAGTCCAGCGCAAAGGCCTTATTAAAGGAAGTAACGGCATTACCTCCGTCGATTAACTTACGATAGGCATTTCCAAGAATAATATAAGTATCCGGGTTTTTGAAATCCTTCAGTTGAGTAGCCAGGTTGAGTTTTTCAATAGCGTAGGTTGCATCACCCTTGCGCGCTCTTACATTAGCGGTACCCACGGCATTGATAACATTGATGTCTTTGTTTTTGGTAAGTCCCAGGGCTGTTTCAAATCTCTGACGCGCATCGCTTGTTTTTCCTTCCATTAATTCTATCTGTCCCATTCCGGCAAGCAAGAGCGGCGCGTTTCCATTTTGCTGCAGCGTCTTTGAATAAAGATCTTTTGCAGCAACAGAGTCCTTCATCTCGATCAGCGTTTGTCCAAGCCAGTACACAGCATTCAGGTCATTCGGATTTGCGGCCAGTACTTTCTCGAAGGTCTCCTTGGCACTCTTGTATCGCTCATAGTAAAAAAACTTTCTGCCCTGGTCAACACTCTGGGCAAAAAGGAAGTTGCCTGCTACTACAACTCCTGCTACTAAACTGAATAAACGCTTCATTTGCGATTGCTTGTTTTTAGTGTTTGTAAATGTATAAAAACGTTTTTACTCGGTTATGTCAATCTTTTTAATATCCGGTCTCTGGCGTGCCGGCAACAGGTAAGACCTGTAAAAGATCCGCTGTCCTTTCTCGTAGATGAGAAAATTTCGAAAGCCGCTGCCAAGGCCATCATAATTTTCTTTTAAAACATAATAGAGCGGTCGGAGCATGGGGTAACGACCATTATAAATATTTGCCTGATAGGGCTTTACATATGGGCCTTTTGTACAACCTGCGCATTCCAGGGCAGCCAGATTTACTTTTTTAAGAAAGCTGACCTGTTGGGTATCGTCTTTATTACCAATCCAGCTAACACCGATCAATCCGATTGCATCAGCATTATTACTCACATAATCGATCACGGCCTGGCTACCATTGGCGCCCTGTGTGCTTCCACTGGGTTGCTGTCCTTGCAGCAAAGAATCTACCACAAATCGTACCGCGCTGGTAGATTTGGTGCCATCCATTACAACTTTATACTTGTACCCGCTGGTTCCTTTCAGCATAGAGCGGATATCCTGCATGGTAAATAATGAGTCGGGAGATTTAATATTGGTGATCACAGCAATCGCATCCCAGGCAAGAATACCAAAACTGGGAACATAGCTCAGTGATTTTTTGAAATTATCCTGTTCCTTCTCTGTTAAGCCGCGTGTAACAATAACCATTGAAATACTGTCTACTTCAAGATCCCGCAGACAATCTGCCTCGGGTTTGTACCTGACAACAATATGTGCATCGGGATGCTGTGATTCGAATACCTGTATTTGGGAATCGATAACAGGTTTAAAGGATTCATCAGCGCTGACATAAATAGTACCCGTTGTAAGTGTGGAGCGGGTATCCTTTACATTCTTGTTCTTGCAGCTCTGTGAAAAAAGTAGCAATGCGATGAAAAGAAAAAAGAGCTTTTGATGAACAAGCAACCGAAAAATATATTTCTTCATTCTCTGTAGTAATTTTTCTTGTATCCCCGGTAGATCCGGAAAAAACCATACAATAAACACATGCCTGCAAATACATACCTGAGTGTGGGTTCACCGGATAGCTTCATACCCAGCTTATCCGCCAGGGCAAAGAACACCCCGAATCCGGCAATGACAACCCCCATCCCAATGTCCATTATAGACCTTCTTCCGGTATACGCCTTACGTCTTTTTTCTTCAAAATCATTCGACATTTCCAGTGTTTTGGGATACGGGCAAGATAGGTCATTTACCTGAAAAAGAAATCTGCCTCTATCCGTAATTTAAAAAATTATACCAGCGGTAAATCGATTGCATTGCGTTATTGCTCAGGTATTTCAACAACTACAGGCAATGTAAAATATACCGATACCTGTTTGCCGTATTGAAGACCGGGTGTCCAGACAGGCATTTTTCCGACCACCCGTATAACTTCTTTGTCGTAATCATTTCTTCCGGCACTTTTCACAATCTCGGCATTGGTAACATTACCCGACTTATCCACCACAAACCGGCATCTTATCTCCAGTCTGCTACCCGGTTCCTGGTCTGCAAAATCAAACCGGAGATTCTTCAACAGAAATCTTTTCAACGCTTCATTACCACCGGGGAAAGAAGGCATCACATCGGCCCTGTTCAAAATGGCTGTTTCCTCGGGCACGGGTGGTACGGGTGCAGCGACCAAATCTGCGGGGGGCGCTGGATCGGCAACGGTGGATGGGGGAATACCTTCATGGGTTTCGGTTGAAATCTGAACATCTTTATCCAGTTCACTGATCTCAGCCATGGGAGGCACTTCCTCTTTTACAAGGACCGGTTTCGTATATTGAACAGAGGCAACAGGAGGTTTCGCGGGGGGAGTTGTGGGGGGCGGCAGTACGGGCGGTATAATATCTACCCTGCTTAATGACACATCCTTCCTGTCAACAATTCCCATCAGTTTCTCCGACCTGTCCATAGCAGTACTCCAGTACCATCCGGCAAAGAACAATAAAAGGATCGTCATCATACCTGTCAGGGAGAACCATAACCGACGGCCATATCCTTTCCTGAGCAGGTAAGCGCCGTAATCCTTGTTTCTTCCCTCGAAAATAATATCGAGTAAATCGCTTCGTAGAATAGTATCTGGTTTCATGTTGAACAGTTTTAAAAGTTCGAAAATGAAACTCGCGCAAGTTTGTTTTCTAAGATGCAGAAACTGATTTCTTTCCATAAGTCCGGCTTACCGGTTCATGCATAATCAGCCGGTCGATTAAACTGCCAAAAACGTAATTTCGCGGCATGAAAATACTGATGGTCTGCCTGGGTAATATCTGCCGTAGTCCGCTGGCAGAAGGAATCCTGCAGCAAAAGGCACACGAAGCCGGGCTGAACTGGGTGGTGGAAAGTGCGGGCACCAATGGATATCACAATGGCGAACCACCGCATCACCTGTCGCAAAAGGTAGCCAAACTCAATGGAATTGAAATCGGTCAGCAGCGTTCAAGAAAAATCAACAATGCTGATTTTGTTTCATTCGACCGGATCTATGCCATGTCTGAAGACGTGATTGACGACATGAAAAGAATCGGTGGAAAACATTTCGACCCAATGAAAGTTGATCTTCTCCTGAATGAAATGTATCCCGGCGAAAACAGGGAAGTTCCGGATCCCTGGTATGGACCGGAACCCGGTTATCATGAAGTTTTTGATATGATTTCAAAAGCCTGTGATGCCATCATTACAAACTATCAAACACATCCTAAAACCGCATAAAAAATCATTTCACAGCAATGGCTAAACCCAAAGTATCACTTCCCCAGGGAACACGTGATTTCGGACCAGAAGTGGTAAGAAAAAGAAACTACATCATTCAAACCATCAGATCGGTTTTTGAATTGTACGGTTTTCAACCCATTGAAACACCGGCCATGGAAAACCTGGAAACACTGATGGGGAAATACGGCGAAGAAGGAGACAAACTGATTTTCAAGATACTTAATAACGGTCTCGGTCATCCGGATCATATCGAAAAATCAAGAGCGGCCTTTGAAAAAGTATTGCAGGGGAAAAATGATCCTGAATTGACAGAACGAGCCCTCCGATACGACCTCACCATTCCTTTTGCCAGATACGTGGCGATGAATCACGCCCAACTGGCATTCCCGTTTAAAAGATACCAGGTGCAACCGGTATGGAGAGCCGACAGACCTCAGAAAGGAAGATACCGTGAATTCTATCAATGCGATGCCGATGTGGTGGGCAGCACTTCTTTATTGAATGAAGTGGAACTGGCGTCCATTTATCACGAATGCTTTACACGTCTGGGAATGGTTGGGTTCGATATCCGGCTCAACTCAAGAAAGATCCTGGCGGCACTGGCAGAACGATGTGGCGGGCCTGACAAACTGGTAGACATCACCATTGCCATAGATAAACTCGATAAGATCGGACTGGACAAAGTAGAAGCCGAATTGAAAGAACGCGGATTAACGGATCAACAGGTTGAAACCATTCGCAACTATTTGCAAATAGACGGAAGCAACCAGGAAAAAATTACAAAAGCGAGAGATCTGCTGTCTTCGATCGCCATCGGACAGGAAGGCCTGTCGGACATCGACTACATACTGACCGCTTGCGAAGCGAACGGCACCTCCTGCACATTTGACCTCACCCTTGCGCGCGGACTGAACTATTATACAGGCGCGATCTTCGAAGCGAAGGCCCCGGCCGCCGTGAAAATGGGCAGTATCGGCGGAGGCGGTCGATATGACGACCTGACCGGGTTATTCGGCGTCAGTGGCATTCCGGGAGTGGGTATTTCGTTTGGGCTGGATCGTATCTATGATGTGATGGAAGAATTGAAACTGTTTCCGCCGGAACTCCAGGTAAGTACCCAGGTACTCTTCTTCAATAGTGGTAAGGAAGAAGCAGGGCAGGCTTTCAAGGCCATGCAGCAATTGAGGAAGATTGGCGTCCGGGCGGAACTATTCCATGAGCCGGCAAAATTCGACAAACAGTTCAAATATGCTGAAAAGAAGAACATCCCGTTTGTGATCATTATTGGCAGCCGCGAACTGGCAGAAAACAGCTTTATCGTAAAAGATTTGCGTAAAGGGGAGCAACAAACGCAACCTATGGCAAATCTCATGAATATTTCTTTTATTTGACCCCGAAAATCAACCATTCACATTATGAAACGATTATCCTTCCTGATGTTGATCGCCTTTGCCGCCATGGTCACCATCATTTCCTGTAAATCGGGCGACAAGTCAGGTATCCAGGTTCCCAAAGAATCTGCCTTTGTATTTCACTTAAACAACACATCGCTTTCGAGTAAGCTTACCTGGAATGAAATTAAAGCTACCAGGTGGTTTAAGGAAGCTTATGAATCCGAAAGCGACTCGCTGGTGAGAAAATTAATGGACGATCCCGATAATTCAGGAATCGATACAAAAGCCAATATGGTGCTGTTTGTAAAAAAACAGGGGCGTGGTGGTTATGTAGGCTTCGAAGGAACCCTGAAAGATCCGAAAGCATTTGAAGAATTCAACAAGAAAACAGATCCGCAGGCATCCGTAAGCAAAGACGGGGATGCTCTTGTAATCAGCTTGCAGAATGACCGCGTGATCGCTTATACTCAGGGAACCAAATTCATCTACATCATCGATGTTCCCCTTGGAATGGCTGCCAGCATCATCCCGGGCGCATCCAGGGAATCTTTTCATTTCCCGAAAGACAGCCTGGTATCTTTTGCCAAATCAACTTTTAGCCTCTCTGGCAAAGACAACCTGACCAGCGATGATCGTTTCGCAGACCTGATCAAATCTCCGGGTGATGTTCATGTATGGATGAACAATGAGCAATACTTCAACATGCTGGGTGCAGAAGTATTGAGCATGATGAAGATCGGCGACATCATCAATGGCCAGACTTCCGCTTCCGTCATCAACTTCGAAAACGGTAAAATCACTTTCGATTCAAAGACCTATCTCAACGAAAAGATGGCGGGCCTGATGAAGAAGTTCCCTCCGAAAAAGATCTCTGCGGACATGATCAACCGAATTCCTTCCAAAGACGTGGCTGCCGTATTCGCCATGAACTATACTCCTGAAGGCTTGAAAGAACTGTTGAAGATCGCCGGCGTGGACGGAATGATTAACGGACAGATCGAAAAATTAAACTATAGCCTGGATGAATTCATCAAAGCCAACAAAGGAGACCTGATAGTCGCAGTAACTGACTTCAGTGTGAAAAAACAGGAAGTATCCATTGGTGGTGAAAATGGTGGACAACCTTACACTTACACTACCACCAAACCCGATGTAAAAGTTCTTTTCGCCACTTCGGTAAATGACAAAGCCGCTTTCGATAAACTGATCACCACTTTGGCCACACAAATGCCGGAAGGCAATGCTGCTACTAAAGAAATCAGTTACCAGATCGACAAAAACTGGTTTGTAGCCTCCAATGCGGCAGACTATAACAGCAAGTTCCTCGCCGGACCCAGCAACCAGTTTCCTTTTGCCGGCAGACTGGCTGATCACGGCATTGGCATTTACGTTGATATCAACAAGCTGATCAAAGGAGCAGGTGCTGAAATGACCGGCGAAAACGAAAAAGCGCAATATGAAGCAACATTGAAGATGTGGCAGGATGCGTGGATGACGGGAGGAGATTACAAAGATGGTGCAACCACCGGCCACTTTGAAATCAACCTCGTAGACAAAAACACCAACAGCCTCAAGCAAATCAACCAATGGGTTGACCAGATGGCTCAATACAAAAAGAGCAAAGATCAGAGTGTGGTGATGCCACCAGCAGCAGATTCCGCTACTACTATTGCCCCTCCACAGGCGGAGCCCTCCAACAAATAATGTTCGCAGGAAATAAAAAGCCACAGCCTTTAAGGACTGTGGCTTTTCACTGTCTGAAACCTTACCTTCACGACATGACGCTTCACCTCCAAAATATATTACCTACTTATTTTGAGTCTTCGCGGGTGGATCACTCCGATATCTGGGGAAAAGATCTGTTGTTTCTCAAAGGAGAAATGATCAAGATCGTAGCTCCCAGCGGAAGCGGGAAAACTTCATTGGTCTCTTTCCTGTATGGCATGCGCAAAGATTTTAACGGCACCATTAAATGGGGGGAAGTGGATATCGCCCGGTCAACCGTGGAGCAGAAATCATCCCTCAGGCAAAATGTAATCAGCATCGTGTTCCAGGATCTCCGCCTGTTTCCGGATCAAACCGTTTTGCAGAATATAGACATCAAACGCCAGCTGAATCCTTTTCATCAACAGGACAGAATAAAGGAAATGGCCGAAGAACTGGGAATGGGAAACAAACTCGATCGGCTGGCCAAAACCTGTTCTTATGGAGAACAACAAAGAATTGCGATCATCCGCTCGTTGATGCAGCCGTTTGATTTCCTGTTGCTCGATGAACCTTTCAGTCACCTGGATACGGCCAATTCGCAAAAAGCGATGAAGTTAATGCTGGCGGAAGCATCGCTTCGCAAGGCGAGTATCATTTTCGCCGACCTGGAAAGAATTGATTATTTCCCCTTCGATAAAATATTTCATTTGTAATGATATCGTTCCATACATGAAAGCATCTTTCAATCAAATAAAACCTTTACTCCAGACAGGCGCCAGCCCGGCCTCCCGCATCTTTTCCTATCTCGGCCTGGGCATCGGTGTGCTACTGTTACTATGCTCCATTCAGATGTATGTGAACATTCAGCAATTAATGGGGACAGAAAGTATTCGGAAAGATGGATCTGACTTTATTGCAATCCGGAAAGACATCACCAATGAAACAATGGGCAAGCTGGAAAAAAACCTGTTTACCCAAAAAGATATTGACGAGCTGAAATCTCAGCCCTTCGTGGAAGATGTATCTCCCCTGCTGGCCAACAATTTCAGAGTGCAACTGAGCGGCGGGCGACTGATTCCATTCCAAAGTGATTTTTTCCTCGAATCACTGGACAATCATTTCATCGACACGGTTCCTCCCAACTTTGCCTGGCAGGAAGGACAGGAAGAATTACCTATCATTGTAGCCGCGGATTTTCTTGAGATCTACAACGTTTTTGCCCCCGGATACGGACTGCCGCAATTATCGGAAGAAACCGCTACCAGCATGGGCATCATTGTTATCTGCTTTGCCCCGGATGGAACCCAGCATATATTTCGTGGACGGATTGTAGCGTTAAGCGACCGGATCAATTCATTCCTTGTTCCCAAATCATTTATGGATTGGGCAAACAGGTCATTCAGCAACCAGGGTGAAGTGCGCGCTTCCCGTTTATATGTAAAAACAAGGGACGCCAACAATCCCGAGTTTCTTAAATACCTGTCTGATCACCACTTCGATGTAAACAAAGACAAAACCAAGTTCGGCAGGGGAAAAGCGATCCTGCAGGGCATCTTCAGCGGACTGGGCATCTTCGGCCTGCTCGTAGTAGGACTGGCATTGATGCTGTTTTCATTCTACCTGCAGTTGATGATCGCCCGCAGCAAAGACAGTCTGCAATTATTACTCACGCTCGGTTATTCTCCCAACTGGTTAAGCAACCAGGTCACCCGAAAATTCATCCCTATCTATGTGATGGTTATACTGGCGGCTGTGGTGGTGACCGGGATCCTTCAATATCTTTTCCACCAGCTGATCCTGTTAAATCGTTCCGGGCTTTCGTCCCTGCCACACTGGTCGGTGTATGCTACCGCAGGCCTGCTGATCATTCTATCCCTGTTCACCAACTATCGAATGGTGCGAAAACTGTTGTTGCGCATTTACTAGTTCCACCAATCGCACGATTATTCAGTACATTTAGGTAAAGGAAGATTTATGATCCGCTTTGCTTTACTATTGCTGTTGTTTGGTATTGTCCACCACGCTTATTCACAAACACCTGAGCAGGCATTCAGCACACAGCTAAACGAATATCTTCAATCAATCAATAAACCCGATGAACCGGGTATGGCTGTGCTGGTGGCGATCCCGAATAAAAAAGTAATCTTCTCCAAAGGATATGGCCTGGCAGACATGGTTATGAAAACACCCATCACCCCGAAAACTGTTTTCAACCTGGGTTCCGTTTCCAAAACCTTTGTCGCCTATGGAATCCTGAAATTGCAGGAAGAAGGCAAGCTGTCCATCAATGATCCGATCACCAAATATTTTCCGCAGTTTGCAGACAAAGAATTAGTAAAGAATATTCAGATCAGGCACCTGCTCACGCATACATCCGGTCTTCCCGATATCAGGCCGGTTAGCCGCGACAGCATTTTTTACCTGACTGCCAATGACGCGCAGAATTGGGCGCCTATTTTTGAGAACAAGACACTCCATTTTCAACCCGGCGAACAATACGAATACTCAAATCCGGCTTTCAATGGGCTGGCACTGATTATAGAAAAAGTTACCGGAAAGAAATGGCAGTCCTATATTGAACAACTCATTTTCAAAACTGCGGGCATGCGCAACAGCGTGATCACGGATATCGAATACCCGCAATTGGGGGTAGCCCATGGTTACCAATGGAACAACGGCAAATGGGAGGAATTCGATTTTGGTGAGTACCCCACTTTCTGCGCAGCCGGTAACGGAGGCGTATGGAGTTCGGTAGAAGAACTATTGAAGTATGAAGAAGCAATAGAAAAGCATCTTTTTGTAAAAAAAGAAACAGTTGATTTCTCGAGGTCTGTTTTTCACCCAGCTAACTGGAAAAGTAAAGACGCTCCGTTTATCGGCTACTCCTGGTTCATCAGGCAGGAAAAAGGCATCCGTGAAATTGGCCACTCCGGAGACCAGGGCGGATTCAGGGCGGAACACTGGTTGCTCCCCGATCAGCAGGTATTCGTTGCTGTTATCGGCAATGGCAATAAAGAACTGGATGACGTCAGAAAAAAAATTCTCGAACTCCTGCAATCGAACAAGATCACAGGAGTTGAAAAGTAACACTAGATACGCTCATAGATGATCGCAGCGCCCTGCCCCACTCCTACGCACATGGTGGCCAAGCCGTACCTGACTCCGCGACGGCGCATCTCATGCAGCAAAGTGGCAGAAATTCGTACACCGCTGCATCCCAAAGGATGACCAATGGCGATAGAACCTCCGTTCACATTCACTTTCTCGAGATCAAGTCCGAGATCATGTATACAGGCGATCGACTGCGAAGCAAAAGCTTCATTCAGTTCCACCAGCCCGATATCGTCTATTGATAACCCAGCCCGCTGAAGCGCCTTCTTTGTCGCATATACAGGGCCGATACCCATAATGGAAGGATCCACCCCGGCGACCGCCATGGAAACCACCCTCGCCATCGGGCGAAGATTGAATTTATCAACAGCAGACTGGCTGGCTACGATTAACCCGGCCGCTCCGTCATTGATGCCGGAAGAGTTGCCGGCGGTAACTGATCCGTCCTTTGCAAAGGCGGGCTTCAGATTGGCCAGTTTGTCCATGGAAGTGCGACGGGGATGTTCGTCGTTCTCGAAAAATATCTTCTCGTCTTTTCCGCCCAGTATCTCCACGGGTACTATTTCATCCTTCCATAATTGCTTATCGAGCGCCGCGAAATATTTTTCCTGGCTTTCCAGGGCGAACTCATCCTGCGCATGCCGGCTGATATTCCATTGACGGGCTACATTCTCCGCTGTTTCTCCCATGGAATAGGGATAATATTTTTCCGACAGTTTCTTATTGATAAATCTCCAGCCTATCGTTGAATCAAAAACTTCCGGGTTCCGGTTCCAGGGTGAGGAAGATTTAGCCATCACGAAAGGCGCTCTAGTCATGCTCTCGACGCCTCCGGCGATATACACTTCGCCTTCCTGGCACATCACGCCGCGGGCAGCATCCATGATGGCCTGCAAACCGGAAGCACATAGCCGGTTGACTGTATTGCCTGCCACGGTCACCGGAAGTCCTGCCAGCAGGGCCGCCATACGAGCCACATTCCGATTGTCCTCTCCTGCCTGGTTGGCATCGCCGGCAATCACATCTTCGATAGCCTCCGGATTGATTCCGGCATTTCTGTGCATCAAAGACCTGATGATATGAGCCAGCAGGTCATCGGGCCGGATCGAACTTAAGGTGCCACCATACTTCCCAATAGGCGTTCGGACTGCATCTATGATATAGGCGTTTGTCATAATTATTTGTTGAAAGTAAAATCGACTCTAAAAGAGTCTCAGGAAAACGGGTGCAAAATAATGAAAGGGATTTTAAATATTCCATTGCCAATCTGTTTGAATGGTGATGGCCTGGTAAGAAAGCGATCGCGTTGTATCCCGGATTATGTCAACCACTCAACAAAGTTACAAGCTGACTCATTCCATCCCGCTATTTTGGGCCGTTTCCCTACCTTAGTAGCCTACCTACATTTCAATCAACCTGCATGACTGCTAAAACATCACGCCTTCATTCGATAGATATAGTAAGAGGATTGGTAATGGTGATCATGGCGATCGATCACGTTCGCGATTATTTCTATAATCCCGGCGTCTCCTCCGCTGCCGATCTAACACTTAATCCAACGAATCCGGCAACTACCACCCCCCTGTTGTTTTTTACCAGGTGGATCACCCATTTATGCGCTCCTACTTTTTTACTCCTGACAGGCGTGTCGGCCTGCCTGGTAGGTCAAAGAAAAACAAAGAAAGAACTGAGCAGCTACTTGTTTAAAAGAGGCTTATTCATTGTAATCATAGAAATCACAGTAATTACATTAGCCTGGACATTCAATCCGCTCTTTAATGTAATTATCCTACAGGTCATGTGGGCGATCGGTATTAGCATGATATGTCTGTCGGCACTGGTCTTTCTTTCTCCTTCTGTTATTTTTGGAATCGGCCTGCTGATCTTTGCCGGCCATAACATTCTCAATTTCCTGCCAAAGCCTCCTGCCAACTTCTTTACGGATGCCTTGTATTATTCGGAGTTTTCGGCTTACAGTCCTTTCAAAGATCATATTGTGCTGATCGTTTATTCCTTCCTGCCCTGGCTGGGAATTATGCTGATGGGTTACTCGCTCGGTCATTGGTTTGCCGCTTCGGTTGACCCCGCCATCCGCAAGAAAAGGCTTTTGTACACCGGTATCGGAACAGTATTGTTTTTTGTAGTGCTTCGGTTCATCAACATCTATGGCGATCCTTCTCCCTGGTCTTCGCAACCCAGGGGTCCGTTATATACTTTCTTTTCATTCATGAATACCACCAAATACCCGCCATCGCTGTTGTTTGCCACCATGGGAATCGGGCCGATGCTGATCCTGCTCTCTCAACTGGAAAGACCCATGGGTGCGGTGAGCAGGTTCTTCAATGTGTTCGGAAGAGTGCCGATGTTTTATTACATCGCCCATTTGTACCTTATCCACCTCATCGTGGTGGTGGCCTTTTTCATACAGGGCTTCACGGTTAATGATATTGTTACACCCAATAACCCCTTCCTGTTCAAACCCCCGTCATTTGGGGTCGGCCTGGGACCACTTTATGCCATCTGGGCCCTGGTGATCATACTCTTATACCCGATTTGCGCCTGGTACAACCGGTACAAATCCACCCATCACCAATGGTGGTTAAAGTATCTCTGATTACCCTCTTTCACGTAAGGACCCTTAAATGTATCGTGGCCTTTCGGGGCTATTGAACTATCTTTGCGCCATGTTAAGAAAGGGTAATAATATCAGGGACCTGTCGCTGGAAGAACTGGTGCAGTATTTCGAGTCCCTGGGAGAAAAGAAATTCAGGGCCACCCAGGTTTACGAATGGCTGTGGCAGAAGCATGCTCACAGCTTCGCAGATATGACCAACCTGAGCAAGGATCTCCGCCAAAAACTGGGTGAAAACTTTACCCTTCCCGCACTATCCATTGATGCGACACAATACAGCGCCGATGGAACCATCAAATCACGTTTCCGCACGCACGATGGCCAACTCGTGGAGGGTGTGCTGATCCCTACGGATGAACGAAAAACAGCCTGCGTGTCTTCTCAAATTGGCTGTTCCCTCAGCTGCAAATTCTGCGCTACCGGGTATATGGAAAGGGAACGCAACCTTCATTTTGACGAGATCTACGATGAAGTAGTGCTGATCAATCAGCAAAGCGAAAGAGTATACGAAAAGAAGCTGACCAATATCGTTTTTATGGGTATGGGCGAACCGCTCCTGAACTATAAAAACGTGATGAAAGCGATCGAAAAGATCAGTTCACCGGATGGATTGGGCATGAGCCCCCGCCGCATTACGGTATCCACTGCAGGGGTAGCCAAACAAATCAGGCAATTGGGAGATGACAACGTAAAATTCAAGCTGGCTCTTTCTCTCCATGCAGCCAATGATGCGAAAAGGCATGAGATCATGCCCATCAACGATACGAACAATATCAAGGCATTGATAGATGCGTTGAACTATTTTTATAAACAAACAGGCAACGAGATCACTTTTGAATATATCCTGTTCAAAAATTTCAACGACAGCCTCAAAGACGCTGACGAACTGGTAAAAATTTACCGGCAGGTACCGGCCGACCTGGTTAATATTATCGAGTACAACCCGATTGAAAACGCGAACTTCACCAAGCCGGATGAACCCGTGGTGGAAGCTTTCATGAAGCATCTTGAAAAAAACAGGGTGAATGCCAGGTTGAGAAGAAGCCGGGGAAAAGATATCGATGCCGCCTGCGGCCAGTTGGCCAACAAAACAATGTGATCATTCCAGTTGATCCATACCTGATATAACAATTATTTATTCCTGTTGTAAAACAGCAAACCCATGGCACACAAACCCTTCCAGAAATTTATTGAGCAAAAAGAAAGCGGTGCGAAAAAGAAAGAACGCATCCGCCAGGAAAAGAAAAAAATAAGGCAGGAAACAAAGGCCTATTTTGACAAGAAGAAAGCAGAAAAACAGGCCATGCGTGCACGCCCTTCGGCACTGGCTTCTGAAAGAGGTCAGGCACCCGCTCCCCGCAACAGGCAGGAATCAAGACCGGCTGCTTCCCAATCGGCTCCGGCCATCATCAAAAAGAAAGGCAAAGGCGAACCGTTGAATGCTCCGGCAGATACAGCCCAGGGAAAAACAACTCCCAAGCCCGACCATTCTGTCATGCCGCTGAATAAATACATCGCACATGCCGGTATTTGCTCAAGAAGGGATGCCGCTGATCTGGTAAAAACAGGAAAGGTTACCGTTAACAACAAAGCTGTTGTTGAACCAGGATTCAAAGTGTCCTCCAAAGACGAAGTAAAAGTGAATGGGAAGAAGATTTCTCCCCAGAGAAACCTGGTTTATATTTTATTGAACAAGCCAAAAGACTTCATCACCACAACCGAAGATCCGCAGGGAAGAAAAACGGTGCTGGATATTGTAAAGAATGCCACTACAGAAAGAGTGTACCCGATAGGAAGACTCGACCGAAACACCACCGGCGTGTTGCTGTTGACAAATGATGGTGAACTGGCCCAGAAACTCTCTCACCCCAGTTACGAGATCAAAAAAATATACGAGGTCACCCTCGACCGGCAACTGTCCAAAAAAGATATGGATACCATCGCTGCCGGCGTCACCCTGGAAGACGGTTTCATTCGCCCCGATGCAATCGCTTTCCCGGATGCGAAAAACAAACATATCATTGGGATCGAAATTCACAGTGGCCGTAACCGAATTGTACGCCGCATTTTTGAACACATGGGGTATGATGTAAGAAACCTCGACCGCGTGATGTACGCCAATCTTACCAAGAAAAATGTGGATCGGGGTAAATGGCGTTTCTTAAGTGAAAAAGAAGTACGGTTGTTAAAATTCCTCAACGCTTCCTACGTCAGGAAATAATACGTTTACATGAGTCACAAGTTCGCATTGGATATTCTTTTTGAGAATGATCAGGTAATTGCCATCAATAAACCGGCGGGATTACTCAGTATCCCCGACAGGGAAGGAAAGGAACCATCGCTCAAACAGATTCTGCAGGAAAAATTCGGGAAGATCTTTACCGTACATCGGCTCGATCGCGAAACCAGCGGCGTGATCCTTTTTGCCAGAGATGAAGAAACACACAAGTATCTTTCAGAGCTCTTCGAAACAAGGAATATCGAAAAATACTACCTCGGAATAGTAACAGGAACACTGCCAGAAAAAAAGAAAACCATAGATGCGCCGATCATGGAACACCCTTTCAAAAAAGGAACCATGATTGTTCACCAGAAAGGAAAGCCTTCGGTAACCGATTACGAGGTTAAGGAAGAATGGGGCAAACTTTCGTTGGTGGAATTCAGAATTCATACCGGCCGCACGCACCAGATCAGGGTGCACATGAAAAATGAAGGACATCCGATAGTCTGTGATGAGCTATATGGTGATCCCACCCCACTCAAACTGTCGGCATTCAAGCGCAACTACCACCTTTCCAAAAATGAAGAAGAGGAAAGACCGATCCTGGGCAGACTGGGACTGCATGCCTGGAAACTGACCTTCAAACTCCCTTCCGGCGAACAGGTTTCCCTGGAAGCGCCCCTGCCAAAAGACATGCGGGCGCTACTCCAGCAGCTCACCAAACTCAGACGCTAAATCAATATGATACGCTTGTATCTATGCCCTTTTTTGATTAATCTTACAGCCTCAAAACCTTTGAATGGACGTTAAATTCTTCTTCTTGCTGGGTGCGGCCCTGTTGCTTTGGCTGGCTACACGCCTGGTAAAAAAGAAAAAGGGATTACACAGCTTTTTCGTTGTTATACTCTCCATTTTTGTCACGCTCGTTGTCATCGAAACTGCCTGGCGATTTCTGCTGAAAAAGAATGCAACTACCATTAAAAGCAACAAAAATTTCGGAGCCTATGCCAGTCACCCCCTGACCGGTTTCATGATTGCCGATGCGGGAGAAATGAATGTTACCAAAGAGGCACGGAATGGAGATGTGATTTTCAACACCACCTATACACTCATTCCCGATAGTGGTTCCAATAACATTCACATGAATCACCGGATCGGATACCATGCCCCGGGAAACGATTCGGCAGAACTGGTTTTTCTCGGTTGCAGCATTACTTATGGAGAAGGAATTCATGACCAGGAAACATTTGCCTTCAAAACCGGCGAACTGTGTCATCTCTCCTCCTTGAACTATGGCTTCTCCGGCTTCGGAACCCACCAGGCTTATAATATCTACCTGAACAAATACCTGCAGGCAAACGATCATAAAAAAAGAGTGTTTATATACTCTTTTATCCCCGACCATATCCTTCGGGCGAAGTGCGTATACCCCTGGAATATCAACGATCCTTTTTTCGACTGGCAATCCGATTCGCTGGTGTTGAAAGGAAAAGCTTCAGGCTATTCTGGATTTGCTAAAATGCATAAGTATACACGCTACTTATCGTTATTCAATTCATTTACCTTCATCACTGATATCGAAACTTCCGTTGTTGCTTCGCGGGCAGCCCGTTCCTTACAGCCGTCCGACTATACTCGTGTATTCTGGATGATGAAAAAAATGGAAGAGTCCATGACGGGCCGGGGAGACAAACTGGTTTTGTTGTATTGGGACAAATACAAATGGAAAGAGACGGATGACAGCCAGGTGTTGAATAAATCACTTATTGAAGAATCCATCAATTCCCTGGCTAAGGAAGGAGTGATCGTTATACGCGCCTCCTCCATTTTCGATATCAATAACCCCGATTTCTTTATTAAGGGAGATGGGCACCCCAACGCAAAAGCGGCCGGTTTAGTAGCGCAGAAGTTGTCGCAAGTGGTTTGCGAACACTAATATCCCGGTTGTTTTTTTCAGGTATTAAACCAGGTAAGAGAAGAGCGTGTCGTTCTTATTCAATTCCGTGTAGTTGATCTGGTATTTCTTCATGTTTTCCAATAACTGATCATAATCTTCCCTGCTTTTTAATTCCACTCCGATCAATGCCGGACCCGTTTCCTTATTGGTCTTCTGCATGTATTCAAACCGGGTGATATCATCAGTAGGCCCGAGTACATGATTCACAAATTCCTTCAAGGCTCCTGGTCTCTGTGCAAAACGGATCAGGAAGTAATGCTTCAATCCTTCATATTGCAGGCTGCGCTCCTTTATTTCCGGCATCCTGTCTATATCATTGTTACTTCCACTGACAATGCAGACCACCGTTTTACCTTTGATATCATGGGCAAGATCGTCGAGCGCGGCGATGGAAAGCGCACCCGCCGGTTCCACTACGATAGCATCCTCGTTATACAGTTTCAGGATCACAGAACAAACCTTTCCTTCCGGTACGAGGCGCATATCGTCCAATACCTCCTTACAAATTGAGAAGGTAAGATCACCGATGCGTTTAACAGCAGCACCGTCAACAAACCGGTCGATTTCCGGTAAGGTGACCGGGTGCCCGGCCTTGAGGGCTTCGGTCATGGAAGGCGCTCCTTCAGGTTCAAGCCCGATCACTTTTGTTCGGGGCGAATAAGTCTTGAAATAGCTGCCCACCCCGGCAGAAAGTCCTCCACCACCAATGGGAACAAAGAGGTAGTCGATATCCGAAAGCTCTTCCAGGATTTCTACACCAACCGTTCCCTGTCCTTCAATGATCCGGTAGTCATCGAAAGGCGGAATGAACGTCATTCCATTTTCTTCCGTAAACTTTTTGGCTGCGATGGCGCAATCATCAAATGTGTCGCCAACCAGTTTGATTTCAATATTGTTTTCGCCATGCATTTCTGTCTGGCGCACTTTCTGGTTCGGTGTAATAATGGGCATGAACACCACCCCTTTTACATTCAGTTTCTTGCAGCTGAAAGCGAATCCCTGCGCATGGTTTCCCGCGCTGGCGCACACCACTCCTTTGGCCAGTTGTTCCGCCGGCAGCGTGCTCATCATATTGTAAGCGCCCCGGAGTTTGTAGCTGCGGACCACCTGCAGGTCTTCTCTTTTCAAATAAACATTACACTGGTATTTCCTCGACAGGTTCGCATTAAACTGAAGCGGTGTTTTGGTAACTACCTTCTTCAAACGCATCGCTGCCTTGTGAAACTCAAGTTGTGTTTTCGTCGTGCCCGTACTCATACACTGTAAATTGATAAAAGCCGTTTATCGGAGGCCCCATCCCGCAAGGAACCCGGAACAATCGATAAACGGCTATGTATAATCGCTTATGCCAATTCCTTTTTCTTCTCGCCTTTTGCCGGCTGGTTTTCGGGGCGCAACGAGCGGACGGTTTTACCGGCCTGCCACATTTCGCTTTCCCGAAGTTCTTTCAACTCGGCTTCGAGTTTTTCACGATAGTCCGGCTGGCTGTTGGAGTCGATGGATCGCTGGGATTCCTTGCCGGTGGCTACGCTTTCATAAAGGTCTTTAAACACAGGGAGCGTGGCATCCCGGAACTTCTTCCACCAGTCGAGTGCACCGCGCTGCGCAGTGGTCGAACAGTTGGCATACATCCAATCCATACCATTCTCTGCTACCAGCGGCATCAAAGACTGTGTCAGCTCTTCAACTGTTTCATTAAATGCTTCGGAAGGTGTATGCCCTTTATCGCGCAATACCTGGTACTGTGCGGCAAAGATGCCCTGGATAGCGCCCATGAGCGTACCTCTTTCGCCGGTAAGATCCGAGTATACCTCTTTCTTGAAATCTGTTTCGAACAGGTACCCGCTGCCAACAGCAATACCCAGTGCAATCACACGATCACGGGCCTTGCCGGTTGCATCCTGGTAGATGGCATACGAACTGTTCAATCCACGACCCTGCAGGAACATACGACGCAGGGAAGTACCCGATCCTTTCGGAGCAACCAGGAATACATCCACATCTTTGGGAGGAATGATGCCGGTTTGTTCATTAAAAGTGATACCGAAACCATGAGAGAAGTACAGTGCCTTTCCGGGAGTCAGGTATTTCTGCACGGTAGGCCATAATTGTATCTGTGCGGCATCGCTCAGCAGGTAGCAAATGATGGTACCACGCTGCAGCGCTTCTTCAATCTCAAACAATGTTTCACCGGGTACAAAACCATCCCGTACAGCCTTATCCCAGGTCTTGGAATTTTTACGCTGTCCAACGATTACATTAATGCCATTATCGCGCTGGTTAAGCGCCTGACCCGGCCCCTGCACGCCATAGCCAATAACAGCTATCGTTTCATTTTTTAATACCTCTTGCGCTTTGGCGAGTGGAAATTCGTCGCGGGTAACCACATTTTCTTCAGTTCCGCCGAAATTTAGTTTTGCCATTGTTTAAATTTTAAAAATTTCCGGTTCCTCAACCGGTAATATGAATATGAAAATTATTTATCCAACTTTGCTTTTGCTCTTCACCAGCCTTCTCAGCGCCATCGCATAACCATAATGCAAAAAATCATGTGCAGCTGTGTAATGCAGGGAATCTTCGTTGTTCACTACAGATACACCCAATGAAGTAGTGAAAGGCTCATACCTGCTGAACTTGCCTTCGTTCCAGTCCTTTTCAAATTGATTCACCAGGTGAATGGCGTGTTCTTTGTAATAATTCAACTCTTCTTGTCCAATGGTGCCTTCCGGCCTTGTCCCCCGTCCGTATTTTTCTATCCTTTCCTTCGGCATCGAATGTGCCACGCCGGCTCTCCAGTAATTCAATACCACAAGCACGGTCACCATATGATTGAAGTTCCAGGCGATATTGTTATTGAATCCATCGGGGATCTCGTTTAATTCCTCGATAGTCAACTCTTCCACGAGCCGGATAAAGGCCGTTCGGTTCTCGCGCATGATGTGAAATTGTCGTTCCATAAATTACATTGTAAAGACTTGCTCGTTCTCGTTTAAAAATTCATTTTCTATTGTTTCTTCTCCCGGCTCTCGGTATTCGAAATCTTTGAGTTTCTCATGGAATCCGTCGCTATTCTTGATGATGGCTACACGGGCGCTTCTTACGAACTCTATCAACCCGTATGGTTCCAGCACCCTGATCAGTTTGTCCGTCTCTTCCCGATGTCCGGCTACTTCAAACACGGTATAATCCTTCCGGATCACTACCGCCTTCGCCCCATGCTCCCGAAGCAGACGCTCCACCTTCACTTCCGCCGCGATGATATCTGTGGGAACTTTGTACAGCGCCAGTTCCTGCCATACAATTTCATCCTGTGTATTGTAATAGGCTTTCAGCACCTCCACCTGCTTTTCAATCTGGCGGCAAAGCTTGCGTACCACTTCTTCCGTTTCCGTAATCACAATGGTAAAGCGGTGTACGCTGTCTACCTCGGAGGGAGAAGTATTGAGACTTTCAATATTGATCTTCCTCCGGGAAAAAATAATAGCAATCCGGTTCAGCAAACCGATCTGGTTCTCGGTATAAACGGTGATGGTATATTCCTGTTTGTTCATGACGCAATGTTTAGTGTTTCGTTTTTCAAGTTTGCGGTTGGCAGTTTCGCGTTTCACGTTTATCGTTTCACGTTTATCGTTTCACCCTTTTCCAATTTTTAACTTTTTACTTTTGAATTTTCACTTTTGACTTTTGAATTTTCACTTTGCGCCCTCTGCGGCTCTTCGCGCGCTTTGCGTTCCTCTTACGGCCCTAGCATTCTCAGTCTTTTGAATTTTTACTTTTTGATTTTTGAATTTTGATTTTTGATTTTTGACTTTTGAATTTTGACTTTTGATTTTAAACAACTCCCCCTACACTTCTTCCCTGCTCAGCACAATCTCGGCTACTCCCCTGCCTTGTGGCACCATCGGGAATACATTATTCTCCTTACCAACCATTACTTCCAGTAAATACGAACCTGGATGTTTCAACATGGTGGTCAGGGCTTCTTTAAGATCCTCTCTTTTCTTCACACTATTGCCCGCGATTCCATAACCTTTCGCTACCTGTACAAAATCGGGACTGGTAATATCTACAAACGAATATCTTTTTTCATGGAACAATTGCTGCCACTGACGTACCATTCCTAAAAAGCAGTTGTTGAGCACAAGGATCTTCACATCCGGCTTGAACTGCATGATCGTTCCCAACTCCTGTATGGTCATCTGAAAACCACCATCGCCTATAACAGCTACCACTGTCCGATCAGGTGCGCCGAACTTGGCACCGATGGCAGCCGGTAAGGCAAAACCCATCGTACCCAGTCCGCCGGAGGTTATATTGCTACGGGTCTTCTTCATGGTGGCATAACGACAGGCAACCATCTGGTGCTGGCCTACATCAGTTACAATGACCGCATCACTGCCCGTCAGCTCGTTCAGCAGGCCGATCACTTCCCCCATCGTCATGATCTCGGTTGAAGGATTCATTTCCTCTATGATTACCTTTTGTTCTTCTTTCTGCTGGCAATCTTTGAATCGTTGCAGCCATTGCGGGTACACTTTCTGTTCCAGCAATTCGGTCAGTAATGGAAGTGTTTCCTTACAGTCACCCCAAACCGGAACAGTCGATTTCACGTTCTTGTCAATTTCCGCCGGATCAATATCGAGGTGAACAATTTTTGCCTGTTTGGCGTATTTATCGAGTCGTCCGGTAACTCGGTCATCAAATCTCATTCCTACTGCGATCAACACATCGCATTCGTTGGTCAGTACATTGGGGCCATAGTTTCCATGCATACCCAGCATACCCACCGCCTGCGGATGATCAGTTGGTATTGCGCTCATGCCCATGATGGTCCAGGCTGCCGGCAAACCACCTTTCTCGATGAATTTCCTGAACTCATTTTCTGCATTTCCGAGTATAACACCTTGTCCAAAGATCACAAAGGGTCTCTCGGCCTGGTTGATCAAATCGGCTGCTTTCTGGATATATTCCTTGCGGACAATGGGCTTGGGTCGATAGCTCCGTATATGATGGCAGGATTGGTAGGGTTGCTTGGCCACCAGTTGCATCTGTGCGTTCTTGGTAATATCAATCACTACCGGGCCGGGTCTTCCGCTTCCGGCGATATAAAATGCTTTTGCCAGCACTTCAGGAATTTCATTGGCATCCGTCACCTGGTGATTCCATTTGGTAACGGGTGTGGTGATATTGATTACATCTGTTTCCTGGAAAGCATCTGTTCCCAGTAAATGAGCAAATACCTGCCCGGTAATACAAACCACCGGCGTGGAATCGATCATCGCGTCTGCCAGTCCGGTTACCAGGTTGGTGGCGCCGGGTCCGCTGGTCGCGAATACAACACCTGTCTTTCCGGAAGCACGCGCATATCCCTGCGCGGCATGAATCGCTCCCTGCTCATGACGGACCAGAATATGCTTCAGCTTATCATTATAATCATACAATGCGTCGTATATAGGCATGATGGCACCGCCGGGATAGCCAAAAATGGTGTCCACTTTCTCTGCCAACAGAGCCTCCAGAACCTGCACAGAGCCGCTTACCTGTTGCGATGCCTCTGTGACCACAGACGCCGCGGGCTTGTTGTTCTCCCTGGACTCATTTCTGGTTGTTTTGCTGGATTCCATTACGCTGCTCATAATTGAATATTTAATACTTGACTTTTAAAAATTCCGGTTGCATTACAGTTCATCGGTCACACACCCCTCACTGGCATCTTTAACCGATTTTAGATATTTATATAGTACGCCCCTGGTAGCCTTCGGAGCGGGCTGTTTCCAGTTTGCTCTCCGACGGGCGATCTCGTTTTCATCCACTTTAAGGGTAATCGTATTTTTGACGGCATCGATCTCGATGATGTCGTCGTCCTGTACCAATGCGATGAGGCCTCCATCATAAGCTTCGGGGGTGATATGCCCCACCACAAATCCATGGGTTCCCCCGCTGAATCTTCCATCCGTGATAAGGGCCACTGATTTGCCGAGACCCGCACCAATGATGGCTCCGGTGGGTTTCAGCATCTCGGGCATACCCGGCGCTCCTTTGGGTCCTATATAGCGAATCACCACTACGTCTCCGGCATGCACCCTTCCGGACTGCAGTCCCGCAATCAGGTCTTTCTCTCCGTCAAACACACGGGCTGTTCCTTCGAAGCGCTCTCCTTCTTTACCACTGATCTTGGCAACACTCCCTTTGGCTGCCAGGTTACCGTACAATATTTGCAGGTGACCGGTTGCCTTGATGGGTTGTTCGAGTGGTTGAATGATTTTCTGTTCTGTAAAATCGAGATCCGGTGCTTCAACGAGGTTTTCAGCAACGGTTTTACCGGTTACAGTAAGGCAATGGCCATGCAGCAATCCATTTTTCAGCAGGTATTTCATAACCGCTGGAACACCGCCAAACTGATGAAGGTCCTGCATCAGGTATTTACCGCTGGGTTTGAAATCTGCCAGTACCGGAACCCGATTGGAAATTGCCTGGAAATCATCCTGTGTCAATGAAACACCTACGCTCCTGGCAATAGCGATCAGGTGAAGAACGGCGTTTGTAGAGCCGCCCAATACCATGATAACGGTGATGGCATTCTCAAATGCCTCGCGGGTCATGATATCCTTTGGTTTGATATCCTTTTCGAGAAGTATTTTAATAGCAGCCCCAACCGATTCGCATTCCTTTTGCTTTTCTGCACTCAGAGCAGGGTTACTGGATGAATAAGGAAGGCTCATTCCCATGGCTTCTATCGCCGCTGCCATGGTGTTGGCAGTATACATTCCGCCACAAGCTCCTGCGCCCGGACAGGAATGTTGTACAATCCCCTTAAAGTCCGCGTCGCTGAGATTGCCGGCTATTTTCTGACCCAGCGCTTCAAACGCGCTGACGATATTTAGATCTTCCCCTTTATAATGACCGGGTGCAATAGTCCCTCCGTAGAGCATGATGGCCGGGCGATTCAGTCTTCCCATGGCCATTACAGAACCTGGCATATTTTTATCACAGCCAGGTACGGCTACAATGGCATCATAGTATTGTGCGCCGGCATTGGTTTCAATACTATCCGCAATCACGTCGCGGCTCACTAGACTATACCTCATTCCATCCGTACCCATGCTGATTCCATCGCTTACCCCAATAGTATGAAAACGCAGGCCGAGTAAGCCGGGTGTATTATTGACACTGTTCCGGATCTGGGTAGCGAGGTCGTTCAGGTGCATGTTGCACGGATTTCCATCCCATCCCATGCTGGCTATTCCCACCTGCGCCTTTCCAAAATCTTCTTCTTTAAACCCGATCGCATAATACATAGCCTGGGCTGCAGGCTGTGTAGGGTCCTGTGTGAGTGTCTTTGAATATTTGTTCAATTCGTTCATATTTTGTTCCGGGCTGTTTGACTTTTCGTTTATGGATGAGTGTTGTTATTATGCCATTAATGCTGTTTTCCTGGATTCCGGGAAAATGGGAGATTCCACCACCCGGTTTTTATAGGCGATCTGGATGGTTCTGCACATCGTGTCTTTCCAGTCGAGCGGAAATCTATACTCGTCAATACTTTCCCAACCAATCACTTCAGCAGCGGTTCCGCAGAAGAAGGCAGCGTCAGCGGTCTTTAGTTCCTCCATCGTAATACTTTTCTCTTCCACCGGAATAGACAGCTCCCGGCAGAGTTCAAGTACTGTTTTTCGGGTAATCCCCGGAAGGATATTCCCCAGTGACGGGGTGTACAGTTTTCCATCTTTCTCCATGAAAACATTTGCGCCCGGGCCCTCTGCCACAAAACCATTCATATCCTGCAACAATGCCTCATCAAATCCTTTGGCTTTGGCTTCCTGGCTCGCCAGTATCGAATTCACATAGTGGCCACCAGCCTTCGCATGTATCGCAAATGCTTTAGGGTTGGGTCGTTGAAAAGAACTGGTCATTACCTTTAATAGTTTGTCGCCCAGAAACAAACCCATCTCCCATACTTCAATCACTATATATGACTCCTTGTTCAGGTTGAAACTCATATTAGCCGGCGCGTAAACAACCGGACGTATATACGCATCCGCCAGGCTATTCAAACGGAGCGTTTCATAGGTAGCTGCTATCAGTTCTTCATTGCTCCAGGTATAGGGCATATTAAGCGCCTGGGCAGATTGCCGAAGCCGGTCGAAATGTTCTTCGGCTTTAAAAATCTTTGTGTCACCTTTTACCGTCTTATAGGATCGGATACCTTCAAATACACTGTAGCCATAGTGGAGGCTCTGGCTGTAAAAATCCATTTTAGCCTCGCTGGCTTTCACAAATGCTCCATTCAGGAACAAAACTGTCTGATCATTATAATACTGCGGCATAGCTCATTTGTTTTGTGACGGTATAAAAAAGAAAAACCCGCCTTTGCGGAGGCGGGTTTCTGTATAATTCGTTTGTTAATTTTACAAGTTTCCACCTCCATGCATTGCAGGAATAATCACCACCACCACAATAATAATTGCAGTTACCACAGAGATGATGTTATGTAATCTTTGCCTTTGCATGAAGGATGTATCAATGCGAATATACAGCCGCCCCGGTAAATAAAGAACTTTTTGTTTGCAGTTTGCGGTTTTCGGTTTGCGGTTTGGAATTATAATTCGATGTAAAGAACGGATATTCAAAACCTTCGATTCACTACGGTTCTATTGCCAAACCGAAAACCGCAAACTGAAAACCGCAAACTGAAAACCGCAAACTGAAAACCGCAAACCGCCAACCTTATATTATGGTCGACTTCCTCAACTCAATATTCTCCTTATTGATGGCCCCCGGAATTTTTCCAGACACAAAATCACTGATCAGTTCACCAATGGTGCTGGTGAAATAAAAATTCACCGGGTCGATATCTTTTGTAACAAATCCATTTTGCAACGTCCACTGCACAGCATTTCGAACCTGCTGCGCTTCTGCCTGCAGGTTAAAATGATCCAGCAGCATGGCAGCGGAGAGAATGGAGCCTAAAGGATTGGCAATATCCTTTCCGGCAGCCTGTGGATAGGAACCATGGATGGGTTCAAACAAAGCCGCTCCCTTTCCAATGGAAGCAGAAGGCAGCAAACCGAGCGAACCGCTCAGTACACTGGCCTCATCGCTGATGATATCCCCGAACATATTCTCCGTAAGCACCACATCAAATTGTTTTGGATTGATGATAATCTGCATCGCGGCATTATCAACAAACATATACTCCACGGACACCTCTGCGTACTGTGAAGAAAGCTCCTGCACTACCTTACGCCACAAACGGGAAGTTTCCAGAACATTGGCTTTATCAACCAACAGGAGTTTCTTGCGGCGCCCCTGCGCATATTGAAATGCGAGATGAGCCACTCTTTCAATTTCCTCCCTGCTGTATTCACAGGCATCAAAGGCCTTTTGGCCATCTTCCGATAATTCCTTTTTGCCGAAATAGATTCCGCCGGTCAGTTCGCGAAAAATGACAAAGTCCACACCCTCCAGCTTTTCGGTTTTCAATGGCGAAAGATGTGCCAGGGAAGGATAAGTATTAACAGGCCTGATATTGGCAAACAACTGAAGAGTCTTGCGAAGTTTCAGCAGTCCCTGCTCAGGACGCACTTTCGCGGTCGGATCATTGTCGTATTTCGGATGACCAATGGCGCCAAAAAGAATAGCGTCACTGTTCAAACAGGCTTCAATCGTTTCATCGGGTAACGGGTTGCCGGTTTTATCGATGGCGTCGGCACCCATCAGGTGATATTCGTATTCAAACTCATGGCCATACTGTTGTGCAACGGCGTTCAATACACGAACTGCCTGGCGGGTTACTTCCGGCCCGATTCCATCTCCTTCTATTACGGTTATATGTTTTTTCATATTCAATCTGCTTTGTTGATCGGTCGTTACCTGGCCGACTCGTATGCTTCTATGTCTTTTTTAATACTCAATAAATAATCGATATCATCATACCCGTTGATCAGGCAGGTCTTTTTGTAGGCGTTCACATCAAAATTTTCAGACTCGCCGGTTGCGCTGATGGTGATCGTTTGTTTTTCAACACTCACTTCGATCTGTGCTCCGGGGTCTTTCGAAATGGCTTCAAACAATTTTTGTAAAAAGGGTTCAGATACCTGAACAGGTACGAGGAAATTGTTCAGCGCGTTGTTTTTGAAGATGTCGGCAAAAAAGCTGCTCACCACTACATCGAATCCGTAATCTTTTATCGCCCAGGCAGCATGCTCCCGGGAAGAACCGCATCCGAAATTCTTGGCGGCTACCAGTATCTTTCCCTGGTAAGTGGGATTGTTCAATATAAAATCCCTCTTGGGTTTGGATTCATCATCGTTCTCAAATCTCCAGTCGCGAAAAAGATTCTTGCCAAATCCATCCCGGTTTGTTGCCTTCAGAAAACGGGCCGGAATGATCTGATCGGTATCTACGTTCTCCATATTCAGTGGAACTGCCGTGCTTTTGATATAGTTGATCGCTTTACTCATTTTACGGTTTGCATTTACAATGACTAATTCATTAATTCCCTTACATCTGTTACCTGCCCGGTAATGGCTGCTGCGGCAGCGGTTAAGGGCGATGCCAGAAATGTACGGGCATTCGGGCCCTGTCTTCCTTCGAAATTCCGGTTGGATGTGGAGATACAATACTTGCCGGCAGGGATCTTGTCTTCATTCATCCCCAGGCACGCTGAACAGCCGGGCTGTCGTAACACAAAACCAGCCTCTTCAAAAATTTTATGTATCCCTTCTTCCCGTGCCTGTTTCTCCACCTGCTGACTGCCCGGAACAATCCACACCTCTACCCCATCGGCTTTCTTTTTACCTTTTACGAAAGAAGCCACCATACGTAGGTCTTCAATTCTTGAATTGGTGCAGCTGCCGATGAACACATAGTCCACTTTTTGTCCCTGTATATTCTTACCTGCTTCCAGACCCATATACTTCAGCGACTTTTCAAAACCGGCTTTCTCCTGTTCCCCGATCTCGTCGAGCGCGGGGATATGTCCGGTAATACCGATTCCCATACCCGGATTGGTTCCATAAGTGATCCAGGGTTCAATATCCTCTGCACGGATGGTTATTTCTTTATCGAATGCCGCATCGGCATCGCTGTAGAGTTCTTTCCACATTGCCAGTTTCGCATCCCACTGACCGTTACCGGGTGCAAAAAGGCGACCTTTCATGTACTCGAACGTGATTTCATCGGGAGCGATGAGACCGCAGCGGGCACCCATTTCAATACTCATGTTACAGATCGTCATGCGGGCTTCCATCGATAAACTCCGGATGGCGCTTCCGGCAAACTCTACCGCATAACCGGTAGCACCGCTGGCCGAAATGAGAGAAAGGATGTAAAGAACAATATCTTTTGATACCACTCCTTTATTGAGGTTGCCTTCCACATTGATACGCATCAGTCGTGGTTTGCTTTGCAGGAGGCATTGGGTGGCGAGCACCATCTCCACTTCGCTCGTTCCGATTCCGAAGGCGATGGAGCCAAAGGCACCATGCGTGGAGGTATGACTGTCACCACACACGATTGTCATTCCGGGCTGTGTAATGCCCAATTCAGGCCCTATAACATGAACAATGCCCTGGAACGGGTGTCCAAGGCCATACAATTCGATGCCATGCTCGGCGCAATTCTTTTTGAGGGCTTCCACCTGCAAACGGCTCAGTTCCTCTTTAATGGGGAGATGCTGGTTAAGGGTGGGTACATTATGATCGGCCGTTGCAATGGTTTGTGCCGGCCTGGCTACCTTGATCCCCCGTTTGTTCAGGCCATTGAATGCCTGCGGGCTCGTTACTTCATGAATAAAATGGCGGTCGATATATAATACCGAAGGCCCGCCCCCGATGGTTTTTACAACGTGCTTTTCCCAGATCTTATCGAACAATGTTTTTGCCATATATGAATCAAAAATCAGTTTTCAGAAATACAACCCGGAGGTTGTTGTTTGTTGTTTCGTTTAGTGAAAAATGCGTGGCGCAGAAGCGCCACGCCAAACAAAAACTACGCTCATGAGAAAATTTCCCTTATGAAGCTAATACGGCTTCCGGCTGATAGGCAGTGGCGATCTGCTTCAGGTCTTCATCCTGCACTTCTTTCTTTTGATCGGCCACCTTTAAAAATGATTCGTAGAGTACATCCACATCATTGCGGTTAAACTGGTAACCCAGTTTTTGAAAACGGTGGGCCAGCGCGCTTCGACCGCTGCGGGCGGTGAGCACGATCCTGGAACCGTCCGCGCCTACTTCTTCGGGATTAATGATCTCGTAGGTCTGTGAATCTTTCAAAAATCCGTCCTGGTGAATCCCGGATGAATGAGAGAAAGCATTGCTGCCTACAATAGCTTTATTGGGCTGAACAGGCATACGCATGATATCGCTCACCAACCGGCTGATCGGATTGAGCATTTTCGTATTCACACCTGTATAAAATCCGAGTTCTTTATGCTGACGAATGATCATGACCACTTCTTCAAGGGAAGTGTTTCCGGCTCTTTCTCCCAGGCCGTTGATGGTACATTCAATCTGGCGGGCACCGGCAATGACGCCGGCTATGGAATTGGCCGTGGCCAGGCCAAGGTCGTTATGACAATGGCAGCTCAGCACCGCCTTGTCTATATTCGGTACATGATTCACCAGGAAAGCGATTTTGGCGCCATACTGATGTGGTAAACAATAACCGGTGGTATCGGGGATATTTACAGTGGTTGCTCCTGCGCTGATAACGGCTTCCACCACCCGGGCGAGGTAATCATTGTCTGTTCTTCCGGCATCTTCGGCATAAAACTCCACATCATCGGTAAAATTCCTGGCCCATTTTACACACTGAACAGCCCTTTCCAGGATTTCCTCCCTGGTAGAATTAAATTTCGATTTGATGTGAAAATCTGAAGTGCCAATACCGGTATGAATTCGCGCATGCTTCGCATTCCTGAGCGCCGCTCCGGCGGTCTCAATGTCTTTCTGAACCGCACGGCTCAGTCCGCAAACGGTTGCTCTTTTTAAAGTGCGGGAAATTTGGTCCACACTTTCGAAATCCCCCGGACTGGAAATGGGGAATCCCGCTTCGATTATATCGACCCCGAGCTCCTCTAACTGAAGGGCCAATTCCACTTTTTCCTTTGTGTTGAGCTTGCAACCTGGTACCTGCTCACCGTCCCGGAGAGTGGTATCAAATATGAAAATCTTTTTCTCTGACATAGTTAAGTTTAAGCAAGAATTGAATATTATGAGAATGGAAGAAGATCAAGATTGACCGGAATGAGATAATTTTCTCTGAAATAAAAAAGGCAGGCTGCCTTAATTTTGTGTTGCTTGCTATAATGATTTTAAAACAACCTGCTTCTTCGAAGTTATTTTGAAGCGAGGCTGTGAGAAAATCAAAAAAGCCTGTATTTTACAGTCTTTAACCCGGTCATAATCGGCTGAAACGCAGTACAGGACTGGATTTTGTCAATATTCGAATACGATGCCCAACCGCTCTACAGACCCGCTTTTTTTGCTCATAAAATCGCTCGAAAAGTCCGAAAAACGGAATTTCAAGCTTTATGTGAAAAGGAGTGGCGGGGAAGACCTGAAAATTGTGCAACTTTTCGATGCCCTCGACAAAATGGAGGTCTACGACGAAGACCTGCTGCTCAAAAAGAACAAGTCGATCCGTAAGCAGCAATTGTCGAATATGAAGGCCCATCTGTACCGGCAGATCCTGTCCAGCCTTCGGCTAATCAAGAACGAGAATAATATCGATATCCAGCTTCACGAACAGATGGATTTTGCCCGTATTCTTTACAACAAGGGTCTGTACCACCAGAGTCTGAAAGTGCTGGACAAAATGAAAGAACTGGCCAAAGCACATAACCAGTTCACTTATCTGCAACAGGTGCTCTTCTTCGAAAAAAAGATCGAAGCCCTCTACATTACCCGAAGTATGCAGGACCGGGCAGCCCAGCTTTCAGACGAATCAGAAGAAGTGATGACGAAAATCGGGTTGATATCCGATCTCTCAAACCTTTCGCTGGAGTTATACAGCTGGTATATCCGGAACGGACATGCCCGCAACGACAAAGATATTGCCGCCGTTAACGCCTTTTTTGATCGGCATTTTCCCGATAAAGCAAAGAAAGTAACCGGGTTTTACGAACAGCTCTACCTCTATCAGAGTTATTGCTGGCTGGCTTTCATCAAGCAGGATTTTCTCACCTATTATCGCTACTCACTGAAATGGGTAGATATATTCGAGCAGGAATCCTTTATGATCGAAGTGGAAACCGGCCTTTACATCAAAGGTTTGCACAACCTGCTGGGTGCACACTTCGACCTGCAGAATTACCACAAATTCAATGAGACCCTCGAAAAATTCGAAAAGTTTGCCCGTACAAAAATTGTGGAGCAGAACGACAATAATAAAATCCTCGCATTCGTCTACCTGAACATCTCACGCATTAATAAATATTTTGCAGAAGGCCTGTTCACCGAAGGCACCCGGGAGGTTCCGGAGATAGAGGAAAAGCTGAAGGAGTACGAATTGTATCTCGATCGCCATCGTATTCTCGTATTCTATTACAAATTCGCTTCCTTGTACTTCGGAAGCGGTGACTACGAAACAACAATCGACTACCTGAACAAAATCATCAACTGGAAAGTCGACCTGCGTACCGACCTGCAATGCTATGCCCGACTCCTTCACCTGATCGCACATTATGAGCTGGGCAATTTTGACCTGCTGGAATTCCTGATAAAATCCGTGTACCGATTCATGTCGAAAATGGAAAACCTCAGCCTCGTGGAAGAAGAGATCTTCAAGTTTCTTCGAAGATCGTTTCGCATGGCGCCGCGGCAGTTCAAGGCGGAATTTGAAAGGCTGCTCGATAAACTGAAGAGCCTGGAAAGAAACCAGTTTGAAACAAGAGCCTTCATGTATCTCGATATTATTTCCTGGCTGGAGTCAAAAATCAATGACGTCCCCGTACAAACCATCATCCGGAAAAAATACCTGGCTAAATTGAAAGCCAAAGAGGATTTACGAAACGGCGCTTAAGGCTTCGATACCCTGTAATTTAACCCTCCGGTCGTACCCGCTGTTACATCAATGGTCGTTCCTGTTATCGCATTCGCCGCATCCGATGCAAGAAACACTGCTGTCTGTGCGATATCTTCCATTGCCGGCAGCCTTTTCAGCATGGTATCTGCCTTCATCTGTTCGAGAATAGGAGCAACAATTTCAGGCATTTGCTCAATGGCTTGCCGGAATACAGCTGAGTCGGGCGATCCTCCCGAACGAATGGTCAATACTCTCACTCCATAAGCACCCAATTCTATAGCCAGGTTGCGACTCAGGGATTCTGTAGCTGCACAGGCCAAAGCGAATCCGCCGGTATTCGGATAGCCGATACCGCCAGGAGTGGCAGTCAAAAACAAGATCACTCCATGACCCTGCTTCTTCATTTGAATGCCTGCTGATTTCGCAGTCAGGAATCGGGTCTGCACGGTCCTGGTAACCGGCTCAACGATTTCAGCTTCTGCAAACTCAATCAAGGGCTTGTTTTGAATGACGTCGACCCCGGCGAGGTTGAATGAAATATCAACACGGCCTTCCTTTCGGATGACCCCCTGCAAATGCTTTTCAATTTCTTCTTCAGAGAATGCATCGACGAGGGCCGTCTCAAACTTTCCTCCGGAGTTCCGGATGATCTCCGCAGTACGGGTCAGCGAATCAATGGAGCGTCCGGTAAGATATACGGTTGCGCCCTCTCTGGCCATTGCCACTGAAACAGCCTGGCCCAGAGAACCGCCTGCTCCATAAATCACTGCAATTTTTCCCTGAAGTATCATTGAATAAATTGAACCAGAAAATTAGTGAAAATCAATGGAGGTTCCCCGACTATCTTCTTGCAGGTTTATTGCCTTATTAGTAATTTGTAACAATACATGGATAACAATAATTCCTTTCCTGTCGCCAATGGCTATTGCCACATCTTCGATGACAGAATTGTCCTTACGAATAGTGCGGACCCAAACGATGTGCAAAGACCTGCCTCTTCACAAATGGCGTCCATCCTCAGCATAGGACAGTTGGTAGTTGGAATTATTCTGCTCGTCGCGGCTGTGGTTTCTATTTGGCTGGGGGAGATTTTTGGCGCCAGTTCCGCCATCTTCCTGGGAATAGCGCTAATCATTTATTCTCAAACCAGGAAACTCCGGTCAGATTCTCCGGTTATCCAAAGGTCATCGATCAGTGAAGTTAGGTTCCGCCAGGAATACAGAAATCCTTATCGGGCGATGTTTATCGTACAGTATCGCGACGAAAACGACCGCCTAAAGAACAGGCCAATCATTCTGCGGGGAAACCTACGAACCAACCAGGAAGAGATCGAAGCCGCTTATGACCTGATGGCCTCCGAGTTTGTGTTTTTGAAAAACGAGTAGAGACAACGATTGCCGGCCCTTTCCTGTCAATGATAAAAAGTATGGCCATGAAAAAATTAGTTCTCGCCCTCCTTCTGCTGTTCCTGGCAGGGCAGTTTGCCGGCTGTTCAAAATATACACCTTCCTCAGGCAGGCCCGGGGAATTGGCGGGCACCTGGAACTGGTTGAAAACCGATGGAGGAATAGCCAACCATATTCATACAACCCCTGCTTCAACCGGCAAAACGATTCAATGGAAACTCACGGCTGACGGGAAATACAGCATCCTGGAGAATGGTAGCCTCATTTCCCAGGGAAATTACACGCTCAGCATGGCAAAAAGTATCAGGGATAACAGTGAGAAAAAAGTCATTCACTTCGAAGGCTCACAGGAGCGCGACTGGATGATCTTGCAGATTACGCAACAGCAAATGGAAATAACAGACAACAACTACGACGGTGTTGTGAGTATATTCACACGAGGCGCTGTGCAGTAATGGAGGCCGGTATTATCAGTTTTTGCCTTTCTTCTTTTGTTCGTATTCGGCATTCAAACCCTGGATCATATCCCTGGTAATGTCGAGCAGGGTATCCTTGTAGTAAATAAATTCACCCGGGCGATAGGAGAAAATATAAGCATAACCTCTTTGCTGATTGAATCGCTTGAGGTAGTCTTCCACTTCTTTCTGGAGTTCGCCCATGCGCTCCATCTGCAGTCTTTTGATGGCCTGGTCGTGTTCATTTTCTCTTTGTTGAAAAGACTGCTGTAACTGCGCCAGCTCACGTTGGGCGGCTTCTCCTTCAGCCTGGCTCATATTGCCGGCCTGCGCTTTGTCCTGCAACTGCCGAAGACGGGCCTGGTAGCTGTTATTGAGGTTTGTCAGTTCACGCTTGGCAACATCTTCTTTCGCCTTTAATTCTTCTTCGGCGTCTTTGAATTTTTTATAGTCTCTTTGAAGGCTGTCAATATCGAAGTAAGCAACTCTGAAATGAGTTGAATCACCATTTACTTTCGCGGAAGCCAATTGCTTCTTGAGTTGTTCGGTATGGCTGAAATGTAAATAGAAAAGAGCCGCAACACCTATTAATGCCAAACTGCTTAAAATCGTAGAAATTTGCTTCATCAGAACCTGTTTTGCGCAAGATAAAAGGTTAGTTTGAAAGCAAGTGTTAAAAAAATTAACAATGCCGTGCTTCCCCTTGATTCTTATTAAATCAAAATGATAAAAAAAAGAGGCTTTCTATAAGGATAGAGAAAGCCTCTTTGTTGATTATTTGAAAGTATTACTCTTCTTCGTCGAATGCCATCGCTTCGCGTGATGTCTGCAGCAATTCGTATTCCTCCTTGCTACCAACGATCATGTTTTCGAAGTCGCGCAGACCTGTACCAGCCGGGATCGGGTGACCAGTGATCACGTTCTCTTTCAGACCAAGCATATCGTCGGATTTACCCTGGATAGCGGCACTGCTGAGAACCTTGGTGGTTTCCTGGAAGGACGCTGCCGAGATCCAGCTTTGCGTACCCAGTGAAGCCTTGGTGATACCCAAAAGAACTGGCTGAGAAGTGGCAGGATTGGCATCACGATATTCAACAGGTTTCTTGTCGTTTCTGCGGAGCAGTGAATTCTCTTCACGGATCTCACGCAGGCTGGCAATCTGCCCTGCTCTCATCTTGGTGCTTTCACCCGGATCGGTAACCACTTTCTTGTCAAAGATCCAGTCGTTCTCTTCGTTAAAGTCGAGACGATCCTCCAGATCTTCTTCCAGGAACCTGGTATCTCCCGGATCCTTGATCTCCACTTTCTTCATCATCTGGCGCACGATCACTTCGATGTGCTTGTCGTTGATCTTTACACCCTGGAGTCGGTAAACTTCCTGGATTTCATTCACAACGTATTCCTGAACAGCAAAAGGTCCTTTGATTGCGAGGATGTCGGCTGGTGAAATCTGTCCGTCAGACAACGGCGCACCGGCCTTGATGAAGTCTCCATCCTGTACGAGAATCTGGCGAGTCAGCGGAACGAGGTATTTTTTCACTACACCATCTCGCGCTTCTACCACGATTTCCCTGTTACCCCGTTTGATCACACCAAAGGATACCACGCCATCGATCTCACAAACGATCGCGGGGTTACCGGGGTTACGAGCTTCGAACAATTCTGTTACACGTGGCAGACCACCCGTGATATCACGCTGCATGCGCAGTGTTCTGGGGATCTTCACGAGTACCTGGCCGGCTCTGACATCTTCTGCTTCGTCAACAGTAATGTGTGAACCTACCGGCAGGTTATATTGCTTCACATCCTTGCTTCCTTCTACAATCAGCGTCGGGATCTTGGTCTTGTCTTTTGTTTCGATAACCACTTTCTCACGGTGACCGGTTTGTTCGTCGGCCTCTTCGCGGTAGGTGATACCCTCGATAACGCTCTCAAACTTGATCTGACCGGCAATCTCCGCAACGATTACGTTGTTGAATGGATCCCATGTACAGATCGTATCTCCTTTCTTCACAGACTGACCATCTTTCACCAACAGGGTAGCTCCGTATGGAACGTTGTTGGTAATGAGCAGACGATCATTTTTCAGATCCATGATCCTCACCTCACCGGTACGACCAATAACCACCTGAACCTTGTCGCCTTCATTGTTTTCAGAAGTCACAGAACGCAAACCGTCGAACTGGATAGTACCATCGAACTTGGCGGTCAGTGAAGACTCAATGGAAGCTGATCCGGCAACACCACCCACGTGGAAGGTACGGAGGGTAAGCTGTGTACCCGGTTCACCGATCGACTGAGCGGCGATGATACCTACTGAATCACCTTTCTGAGCAACATATCCGGTAGCCAGGTTCTTACCATAGCATTTCACACATACACCACGTTTGCTTTCGCAGGTCAGTACGGAACGGATTTCAACCGTTTCGATACCGGCTTCTTCGATTGCCTTCGCAATGTCTTCAGTGATCACTCCACCCGCGGCTACGATCTGCTCGTCTGTCTGGAGATTATATACATCGTGCAGAGAGGTACGACCAATGATCCTGTCGTACAGAGGCTCCACAACTTCTTCATTGTCCTTGAGGGCAGAAGTGGCGATACCGCGAAGGGTGCCGCAATCTTCTTCCGTGATTACCACATCCTGTGCCACGTCAACAAGACGACGGGTCAGGTAACCGGCATCGGCTGTTTTAAGAGCCGTATCGGCCAAACCTTTACGCGCACCGTGGGTGGAGATGAAATAATCCAATACGTTCAGACCGCCTTTGAAGTTAGAGAGGATCGGGTTTTCGATGATCTCACTTCCGCTGGATCCTGATTTTCTCGGCTTGGCCATCAGACCCCTGATACCGCAAAGCTGCTTGATCTGTTGCTTGCTACCACGAGCGCCGGAGTCGAGCATCATGTAAACGGAATTGAATCCCTGCTTATCGGTGCTCAGCTCGCGAATCAGCGTTTCTGTGATACGGGTATCCACACGGCTCCAGATATCTACGATCTGGTTATATCGCTCGTTGTTGGTGATCAGACCCATATTGTAGTTATCCCACACTTCATCCACTTCACTCTTCGCCTGTTCGAGTACGTCTTCCTTGATAGAAGGGATGATCAGGTCATTGATGTTGAACGACAATCCACCCTGGAAGGCTGTACGGAAACCAAGCTGCTTGATATCATCGAGGAACTTGGCTGTTTTCGGAACGTTGGTGATCTTGATGATATCACCAATGATCTCACGAAGGTTTTTCTTGGTGAGCAGTGCATTGATGAATCCAACTTCTTTCGGAACAAACTGGTTGAAGATGACACGACCGACAGTTGTTTCGATCAGTTTCTTCGACAATTCTCCGTTATTACTACGAACATTGGTTTTTACTTTGATGAATGCGTGCAGGTCAACCTTTCCTTCATTGTAGGCAATCAACACTTCATCTTCACTATAGAAAGCTTTTCCTTCACCACGCATTTTCTCAGTCTCAGTCGACTTCTTACCCTTGGTGATATAGTACAGACCCAACACCATGTCCTGTGAAGGCAGGGTGATTGGTGCACCATTCTGCGGGTTAAGGATGTTGTGAGAAGACAACATCAGCAACTGGGCTTCGAGAATAGCCGCGTTACTCAACGGAACGTGAACCGCCATCTGGTCACCGTCGAAGTCGGCGTTGAACGCACTCGTTACGAGCGGGTGCAACTGGATCGCCTTTCCTTCGATCAGTTTAGGCTGGAAAGCCTGGATAGACAAACGGTGAAGCGTCGGGGCTCGGTTAAGCATAACCGGGTGACCCTTCAGAATATTTTCGAGGATATCCCAAACAACCGCCTCTTTTCTGTCTACCAGTTTCCGGGCAGACTTAACGGTTTTAACGATACCCCTTTCAATCAGTTTGCGAATGATAAACGGCTTGAACAACTCAGCTGCCATGTCTTTGGGAAGACCGCACTCATGGAGTTTCAATTCAGGTCCTACCACGATTACAGAACGACCGGAGTAGTCAACACGTTTACCCAACAGGTTTTGACGGAAACGACCCTGCTTACCTTTCAATACATCACTGAGTGATTTCAGTGCGCGACCACCTTCCGCTTTCACCGCATTTGATTTACGGCTGTTATCGAACAGGCTGTCGATCGCTTCCTGTAACATCCTTTTCTCGTTACGAAGGATCACTTCGGGAGCTTTGATCTCCAGCAATCTCTTCAAACGGTTGTTACGAATGATTACACGACGATAGAGATCGTTCAGATCCGAAGAGGCAAAACGACCACCATCCAGCGGAACCAGCGGACGGAGCTCCGGTGGAATCACCGGGATGTATTGCATAACCATCCACTCGGGGCGGTTGGTAATACGTGAATTGGCTTCACGGAATGATTCCACAACGCTCAGACGCTTGAGGGCATCTGCCTTACGTTGCTGGGAAGTTTCCGTAGCAGCAGCATTACGCAGGCTGAATGACAGGGAGTCGAGATCAATTCTCTGCAACATGTCATGTACCGCTTCTGCACCCATTTTCGCGATGAATTTCTGTGGATCTTCATCGGGCAGGTATTGGTTATCTTTTGGAAGAGTTTCGAGTATTTCCAGGTATTCTTCTTCAGTCAGCAGATCCCCTGTTTTCAGGTTCTCTTTCACACCACCCTGTATTACTACAAAACGCTCATAGTAAATAATCGTTTCCAGTTTCTTGGAGCTTACCCCCAGCAGGTAACCAATCTTGTTGGGGAGGCTCTTGAAATACCAGATGTGTACAACCGGTACAACCAGTTTGATATGGCCCATGCGCTCGCGACGAACTTTCTTCTCAGTTACTTCCACACCGCAACGGTCGCACACGATCCCTTTATATCGAATACGCTTATACTTTCCGCAGGCGCACTCATAATCCTTTACAGGACCGAAAATCCTTTCGCAGAACAAACCATCTCTTTCAGGTTTGTAAGTACGATAGTTGATGGTTTCCGGCTTCAGCACTTCGCCATAGCTTCTTTCCAGGATGGAATCGGGTGAGGCGAGGCCGATGGTTATTTTCGAAAATGTGGCCTTCGGACGGTTGTCTTTTTTAATAGCCATAATTTTTATCCTATAGTTGTTAAGAACGTTTGTTTAAAGGAACTCAGTTTGAAAATTCAAAAGTCAAAATTCAAAAGTCAAAATTCAAAATTCAAAATTCAAAAATCAAAACTCAAAAGTCAAAATTCAAAAGCTGACAGGGTGTTTAAGTTGTTTTACTTTTTACTTTTTACTTTTTACTTTTTACTTTTTACTTTTTACTTTTTACTTTTTACTTTTTACTTTTTACTTTTTACTTTTTACTTTTTACTTTTTACTTTTTACTTTTCTAAACTTCAGGTCGAGTCCCAACCCTCTCAATTCGTGAACCAATACGTTGAATGATTCCGGAATACCTGCGCGTGGAATGTTATCACCTTTCACGATCGCTTCATAGGTCTTCGCACGACCGATGATATCGTCGGATTTGAGGGTCAGCAATTCCTGCAGGATGTTGGAAGCGCCGTATGCTTCGAGCGCCCAAACTTCCATCTCACCAAAACGTTGTCCACCGAACTGTGCCTTACCACCGAGCGGCTGCTGGGTGATGAGACTGTATGGTCCGATAGAACGTGCGTGCATCTTGTCATCCACCATGTGGTGCAGTTTGATCATGTAGATCACACCCACAGTTGCTTTCTGGTGGAAGCGTTCTCCTGTTTCGCCATCATGGAGATAGGTATGACCGAAGCTTGGTAATCCGGCCTGGTTGATATGATCGGCGATTTCTTCCACAGTCGCACCATCGAAGATGGGGGTTGCGAATTTCACACCGAGTTTCAGACCAGCCCATCCCAGAACAGTTTCATAGATCTGTCCGAGGTTCATACGGCTTGGTACACCCAATGGGTTCAGCACGATGTCCACCGGAGTTCCGTCTTCGAGGAACGGCATATCTTCCGCACGAACAATCTTTGCTACGATACCCTTGTTTCCGTGACGACCGGCCATCTTATCCCCTACTTTCAGCTTCCGCTTTACAGCGAGGTAAACTTTGGCCAGCTTCAATACACCGGCAGGAAGTTCATCACCGATAGAGATATTAAATTTCTCTCTCTTATAGCGACCGAGTTCCTCGTTGTATTTGATACTATAGTTGTGAAGCAGGGTATTGATCTGGTCATCGATCTTGGCCTCACCGGTCCATCCCAGCGGATTTACGTTGAGATAATCGATAGCAGCCAGGTTCTTGGCGTTGAATTTCGCGCCTTTACCGATCTGCACTTCACCAAAATTGTTATTTACACCTGCAGAAGCCTTGTCCCTGAGCAGCGTTTGCAGCTTGTTCAGGAGCAATTCTTTCAAATCCTCTTCATTCTTCTCATGGATTTTTTCCAATTTCTCCAGGGAAGCCTTCTCGCGGATCTTGGCATTCTTGTCTTTCTTGGCCCGCTGGAAGAGTTTCTTGCCAATCACCACACCTTCTACTCCGTTAGGAGCTTTCAGAGAGGCATCCTTAGCATCACCTGCCTTGTCACCGAAGATGGCTCGCAGCAGTTTCTCTTCAGGCGTAGGATCACTTTCCCCTTTTGGTGTGATCTTACCGATCAGGATATCTCCTTCCTTGATGGCAGCACCCAGGCGGATAATACCATTTTCATCGAGGTCTTTGGTAGCTTCCTCGCTTACGTTAGGAATATCCGGAGTCAGTTCTTCCTCACCCAGTTTGGTATCGCGAACCTCCAGTTCATATTCTGAAATGTGAATGGAAGTGAAGAGGTCTTCACGTACCACTCTTTCATTGATAACGATGGCATCCTCGAAGTTGTAACCTTTCCAGGGCATGAAGGCCACTTTCAGGTTGCGACCCAGTGCGAGTTCACCGCCCTGTACCGCGTATCCTTCGGTAAGGAAATCGCCTTTTTTCACACGCTGACCCTTCTTAACCGCAGGCTTCTGGTTGATAGAAGTTTCCTGGTTGGTTTTGATGAACTTGGTCAGCTTGTAGATACGCAGATCTTCCTCGAAGCTCACCAGGCGGTCAGCTTCAGTGCGATCATAACGTACGTGAATTTCGCTTCCGTCTACATACTCTACCACACCTTCTCCGTCTGCAAGGATCTGCACACGCGCGTCGCGGGCAGCTTTTCCTTCCAGGCCTGTCCCTACAATAGGTACTTCCGGACGGATCAGCGGTACCGCTTGACGTTGCATGTTTGATCCCATCAACGCACGGTTGGCGTCATCATGCTCCAGGAACGGAATCAGGGAGGCGCTCAATCCCACGATCTGGTTGGGAGCCACATCCATGAACTCCACTTCATTCTTCTCGAGGATCGGGAAGTCACCGGTTTGACGGGACTCGATCTTGTCTTCCACGAATTCGCCCTTTTCATTGAGGCGTGCGCTCGCCTGGGCAATACGTGCAGTATCTTCTTCCTCTGCGCTAAGGAATGTGAGTTTCTTCAGATCTACTTTTCCGTTTTCCGCTTTGTGGTAAGGCGTTTCGATAAAGCCCATTTCGTTGATCTTGGCGTGTACGCAAAGTGTAGAGATCAAACCGATGTTGGGACCTTCCGGTGTTTCGATGGTACAAAGACGACCATAGTGTGAGTAGTGTACGTCACGAACCTCGAAGCCTGCTCTTTCACGGCTCAGACCACCAGGTCCTAGAGCGGAGATACGGCGTTTGTGAGTGATTTCAGACAACGGGTTGGTCTGATCGAGGAACTGAGACAACTGTGAGGTTCCGAAGAAGGAGTTGATCACAGAAGACAATGTTCTCGCGTTGATCAGGTCAACCGGAGTGAACACCTCATTGTCACGCACGTTCATTCTTTCGCGGATGGTACGGGCCATACGGGCCAGACCTACGCCGAACTGCGCGTATAATTGTTCACCCACTGTACGAACACGACGGTTGCTCAGGTGATCGATATCATCGATCTCTGCTTTACCGTTGGTGAGACGTACCAGGTATTTGATGATCTCAATGATATCCTCTTTGGTCAGGGTTTTCTGATCGAGAGGAGCACTGATGTTTAATTTACGATTGATCTTGTAGCGACCTACTTCTCCGAGATCGTAACGTTTGTCGCTGAAGAATAATTTGTCGATGATACCGCGCGCTGTTTCGTTATCAGGCGCATCGGCTCCGCGCAACTGGCGATAGATGTGTTGTACCGCTTCCAGTTCGCTGTTGGAAGTATCTTTATTGAGGGTATTGTAAATGATGGCGAAATCACCACCCACGTCTTCTTTCTGGATGAAGACGCTGTCAACGCCCATGTCTACCACCATTTCGATCGCTTCCTCGTCGAGGATCGAATCGCGCTCCAGTACCACTTCATTTCTTTCGATGCTTACTACCTCACCGGTATCTTCATCAACGAAATCTTCAACCCAGCTTCTCAATACCCGGGCAGCCAGGCGGCGGCCAAGATATTTTTGCAGGGCTTTTTTATCTCCTTTCACTTCATCGGCCATACCGAACAGTTCCAGGATGTCTTTATCGGTCTCATAACCGATAGAACGCAGCAGGGTGGTTACCGGGAATTTCTTTTTACGGTCGATGTACGCGTACATCACGTTGTTGATGTCGGTAGCGAATTCCATCCAGGCTCCTTTGAAAGGAATCACACGGGCAGAATAGATCTTTGTACCGTTGGGGTGGATAGACTGGCCGAAGAATACGCCGGGTGAGCGGTGCAACTGTGAAACGACTACCCTTTCAGCACCATTGATCACAAAGGTACCGCGGGGAGTCATGTAGGGGATATTTCCCAGGAACACATCCTGAACGATGGTCTGGAAATCTACGTGCTCTTCATCGTTACAGCTCAAACGAAGTTTTGCTTTCAGTGGTACGGCATACGTGAGGCCGCGCTCCATACACTCTTCGATGGTGTAGCGGGGCGGATCAATGAAGTAATCCAGGAACTCGAGCACAAAGATGTTGCGGGAGTCAGTGATAGGGAAATTCTCCTTAAACACTTTGAATAACCCTTCATTGTTACGCTTGTCAGGTGTGGTTTCGAGTTGGAAGAAATCTTTGAAAGATTGGATCTGCACTTCAAGCAGGTCAGGGGCTTCTGCTAAGGTTTTAATCTTACCAAAATTGACCCTGTTGTTCGTTTTTGTTGAAGACATATATTTTTAAACCGGTTTTTTAGTTGTTCGAACTACAATAAAAACGTCTATAGACAAAAATCCCATTGGTGAAAGCACATAGTCTTTCATCAACTTTGTTTTTAAACAGTTATTGAAAATTGGCCATCAGAAAAATCAACTGCTAAGAATGTTTTCGAAAACGGAGGGCAAAGTTAATGAATAGAATTCAACCAACAACAAAAAATTGGCCGGTTTTTTGATAGCGGCCAAAAACCGCGGTCTGGCGGGTATTTTTTGAGCTAACCCCTTCCAATTCAGCCTCCAATACGCGAAAGTGGAAAAAAAAAGACCCCCGTTTTGGCGGGGGCCTCGAAAAGCATATTTTCAGCGGTTCTTACTGAATTTCTACGTCTGCACCTGCTTCTTTCAGTTTAGCAGCCAGTGCTTCCGCATCGGCTTTGCTAATACCTTCTTTTACAGGCTTCGGAGCGCCGTCTACCAGGTCTTTGGCTTCTTTCAGACCGAGACCAGTCAGTTCTTTCACGATCTTAACAACGTTGAGCTTGGAAGCACCACCGTTTTTCAGGATTACGTTGAAAGAAGTTTTCTCTTCAGCAGCAGCTGCGCCACCGCCATCGCCACCAGCAGCTACTACTACTGCAGCAGCAGCAGGCTCGATGCCGTATTCAGATTTCAGAAAATCGGCCAGTTCCTGTACTTCTTTTACAGTAAGACCTACGAGTTGTTCAGCTAATTGTTTTACGTCTGCCATGGTTTTGAATTTTTGCCGGCTTCATCTCCGCCAGGGGCGAATCCGTCGGACTTATTAAAAAATTATGTTGATGGCCTTTGGGTACACCGGCCGGGGTGTTCCGGGTTCACCGGAGTTATTTCGATCCCGTTTTTGCGGGAAAAAAATTATGCTTCTGCAGCGGGAGCTTCTGCTCCGCCTGCTTTCTGCTCGTGGTGGTGCAACAGGGCAGCCAGAACGCGCTTTGCAGGAGATTGCAGCAAACCGATCACCTCGCCGATCAATTCGTTCTTCGTCTTGATCTGGGTAAGGGCTTTCAGGTTATTATCGCCACTGAATACATCGCCATTGATGAAGGCGGCTTTCAAAACCGGCTTCTCGCCATTGCTTTGCTTGCGGAAAGCGCTGATGATAAGAGCGGGTTCTTTAGGGTTCTCGGAGAACATCAGGGCTGTTACATTGTTCAGCGCTTCGTAAACGCCGGAGTAACGGTCTTTGTCGATCGACTCGAGAGCCTTTTTAATCAAAGTGTTTTTAGCCACTTTCATTTCCACATTCTTGTCGAAACAAGCTCTGCGGAGCTGGCCAACCTGCTCAACGGTGAGCGATTCTGTATCGGTGATATAGAAGTTATTGTATTGAGAGAACTTACCTTTCAGCAGTTCAATCACTTCGTTTTTTTGATCCTTATTCATAACGTTTGTTTTTGATCCTGACCCATGGGCCGGGAACTTTTAAGATTGATTAGTGAACAAAGCTTTTAGTGTCGATGGCAATACCAGGGCTCATGCTGCTGGCCATATACACACTCTTCAGGTAAGTACCTTTTGCAGAAGAGGGTTTTGCCTTGATGATGGCGTTGAGCAGCTCGTTGCTGTTCTCGGCAATCTTTTCGGGGGTGAAGCTTACCCGACCGATTGAAGCGTGGATGATACCGGCTTTATCGACCTTGAAAGCGATTTTACCGCCTTTCACTTCGTTCACAGCGGCTGCCACATCGTTGGTAACGGTACCGGTCTTGGGGTTTGGCATCAGGTTGCGGGGACCCAGGATCTTACCCAGTTTACCAATTTTAGGCATTACGGAGGGAGTGGCGATGATTACATCTACATCTACCCATCCGCCTTCGATCTTTTGTACAAACTCGTCCAGTCCCACGAAATCAGCACCGGCGCTTTTGGCATCTGCTTCCTTGTCGGGAGTGCAGAGAACCAGTACACGCTTGGTTTTACCAGTTCCATGAGGAAGGGTAACTGTTCCGCGGATAGCCTGATCGGCTTTTTTCGGGTCTACCCCGAGGCGTATATGAAGATCTACAGAAGCGTCAAATTTGGTTGTATTCACTTCTTTAACCAGGGTCGAAGCGTCTTTCAGTGAATACGATTTGTTTTTATCAACTTTAGCTTCGACAGCTTTTCTTTTTTTAGCGATACCCATTTTCATTCAGTTTTAAGAAGTGATTAATTGTCCCAGGGGGCTTTTCCATCAACGGTAATTCCCATACTGCGGGCTGTTCCTGCTACCATGCGCATAGCGCTTTCAACAGTGAAACAGTTCAGATCGGGCATTTTGTCTTTGGCGATCGCCTCTACCTGAGCCCAGGTAACTTTACCAACCTTGCCGCGGTTTGGCTCTTTGGAACCACTCTGCAGTTTGGCTGCTTCCAGCAACTGAACGGATGCGGGAGGAGTCTTGATGATGAACTCAAAAGACTTGTCGGAGTAAACTGTGATTAAAACAGGGAGAACTTTTCCCATTTTTTCCTGCGTGCGGGCATTGAATTGCTTGCAGAATTCCATGATATTGATACCCTTGGAACCTAATGCAGGACCTACAGGAGGCGCAGGGTTGGCCTGACCGCCTTTTACCTGTAGCTTAACGTAGCCGGTAATTTCTTTTGCCATTTTAAATGATTTATTGGTTCAAACGACCCGCTCCGGGCGGATCTCCCAAATTCCTCTTGCCACCGGTTTATCCGGGGCCCTGGTTATTTTCGATAACCAGGATAACAAAGAACTTTTTCTTGGGAGCGCAAAGGTAGGAAAAATACTGTCCAAAAACCACTCCCCGGTCAATATTTTTTATGAGGCAATAAGGGCCCAGAAACAGCCTGGCCGGGGGTTTATTCGAGTTCAAATATCGTTAAAGGTAATGCCTGATTGGTATCTCTTTTACTCCATCGTTACGAACCGGCTTTTGTATTGGCAATCACTTTTTGAAATAAGTCTTTGAATTTTATTAATTGAATTTTTATACGTAGCTTTTCCTCTCAATACAATTCTTCTTCTTTCAAAATTTATTACAACCAAAAAAATTGCACCCATGGCCAAAGCAAAGAAAAAAGCTGCCAAGAAGAAAGTAGCGCCCAAGAAGAAAAAGGCCGCGAAGAAGGTAGCCAGGAAAGCTTCCAAGAAAAAAGCTGCCAAGAAAAAAGTAGCCAAGAAGAAAGCCGCTCCCAAAAAGAAAAAAGCTGCTAAGAAAGCTGCTCCCAAAAAGGCTGCAAAGAAAAAAGCCGCTAAAAAAGCCGCCCCGAAGAAAAAGGCTGCCCCCAGGAAAAAAGCTGCTCCGAAGAAAAAAGCTGCGGCCAAACCTGCTGCTAAAAAGCCGGCGCCGAAAAAAGCTGCTCCTGCCCCACCGCCACCTCCCGTGGAAGAACCGGTAACAGAAGTAGTGGAAGAGGTGTTGATTATTGAAGAAGTGCCTGGAGAAGATGAAATGGGTTTCGATAACACAGACCTGAACAGCGGCGAAGAAAACAGTTAATTTACTATTATACAGATATTGAACCCCTTCGGATTCCGAGGGGGTTTTTTATTGCTTTGCTCAAACCGCAAACCGCAAACTGCAATCCGCCAACCGCAAACTGCAAACCGCCAACCGATAACCCCAATAAAAAACCCCTCGGCATTCCAAGGGGTTACTTATCTTTTGAGCGCAGGACTTAACTTATTTTCTCTACCTGCATATAGTTCAGTTCTACCGGCGTAGAGCGACCGAAGATCTTCACGGTTACTTTCAGCTTCTTCTTCTCGTCGTTGACTTCTTCGATGATACCGTTGAAATCATTGAATGGTCCTTCAATGATCTTGATCGTTTCGCCTACAATAAATGGCTCACTCATGCTTACGCCGCCAACCTCTGCCATTTCATCCATTTTACCCAGCATCTTGTTTACTTCTGCTTTACGCAGGGCGATTGGATTTTCTTTTCCGAGGAAATGAATAACGCTGTTGGTATTTTTTATTGCATCGCGGAGATCATCTGAAAGCTTGCCTTCCAGCACTTCAATCATTACATAACCCGGGTAGTAGTTTCTTTCACGCATTACTTTCTTTCCATTCTGCACTTTGTAAACTTTCTCCACGGGAAGAAAAACCTGCTTCACTACCTCGCCCCATCCGCCACGGGAAATCTCTTTATCCAGGTACTCTTTTACCTTACGCTCTTTTCCACTAACCACGCGCAACACGTACCATTTGGTTTCCTGTTGCTGTACTGTTTGATTTTCCATTATTAAAACAATGAGTAGATGAATTTAAGACCAGCCTGGGCGATCAGGTCCATTGTCCATACAATCGCGGTGATCAGGATGGTGGCAACCAGTACGATCACAGTAGATTGCTGCAGTTGTGACCAGGTTGGCCAGCTCACTTTTTCCAGCAATTCTTTGTAAGACTCCCGGAAATAGGTTGATACTTTGTTCATAACAACTTTTATCGTTTCAAAATGCAACCCGAAGGTTACTTAGCACGGGCACTAGGATTCGAACCCAGATCAAAGGTTTTGGAGACCCGTATGCTACCGTTGCACCATGCCCGTATAAAAGCCATCAGCTTTTAGCTGTTAGCAATTAGCGAATTTAGGAAATATAAGCTAAAAGCTAATGGCTAAAAGCTAATGGCTCTGTTTATTAATGAAGTAAGTTATTACTTCAGGATTTCAGTAACCTGACCGGCGCCTACGGTACGTCCGCCTTCGCGAATCGCGAATTTCAGACCTTTTTCCATGGCGATCGGCTGGATCAGCTTAACAGTGAGGTTGGTGTTATCACCAGGCATCACCATTTCAGTTCCTGCAGGCAGTTCCACTTCACCGGTTACGTCGGTTGTACGGAAATAGAACTGAGGACGATATTTATTGAAGAACGGAGTGTGACGTCCACCTTCTTCTTTGCTCAATACGTAAACTTCTCCTTTGAATTCAGTGTGCGGAGTGATAGAACCTGGTTTGCAGATTACCATACCACGACGGATCTGAGTTTTTTCAATACCACGGAGGAGCAGACCGGCGTTGTCACCAGCTTCCCCTTCGTCGAGGAGTTTGCGGAACATTTCCACACCTGTTACTGTAGAAGTAAGGGCAGTTGGCATCATACCTACGATTTCAACACCTTCACCTACTTTCACGCGACCTCTTTCGATACGGCCGGTAGCAACAGTACCACGACCAGTAATAGAGAACACGTCTTCAACAGACATCAGGAATGGCTGATCAACCGGACGGGGAGGCAGCGGGATGTAGCTGTCAACAGCATCCATCAGTTCTTCAACTGCTTTAACCCACTTGTCTTCACCAGCCAGTGCGCCGGTAGCAGAACCTTTAATGATAGGAGTATTGTCTCCATCGAAACCGTAGAAGCTCAACAGCTCACGGATTTCCATTTCAACGAGCTCCAGCAATTCCGGATCGTCTACCAGATCCACTTTATTCATAAACACAACCATACGGGGAACGCCTACCTGGCGAGCCAGCAGGATGTGTTCTTTTGTTTGAGGCATAGGACCATCTGTAGCAGCCACAACTAAGATAGCACCGTCCATCTGGGCAGCACCGGTAATCATGTTTTTAACATAGTCAGCGTGACCGGGACAGTCAACGTGGGCATAGTGACGATTCGCCGTCTGATACTCCACGTGTGCAGTATTGATCGTAATACCACGCTCTTTCTCCTCAGGAGCCGCGTCGATTTCATCATATTTTTTTGCCTGCGCCATACCTTTCTGAGCCAGAATGGTAGTGATAGCGGCAGTCAAAGTGGTTTTACCATGGTCGATGTGACCGATAGTACCAACGTTAACGTGAGGTTTATCCCTCTTAAAGGTCTCTTTTGACATCGTTATCTGTTTTTAGTTGTGGATTTACAATTATTGTTTTTTTATAGTGTTGACAGCTTGTTACACAACTTTACTGCCGTTCACTCCAACTCATTTAATTCATCTCCCCTCTTCTCTTCAAAAAACTTCCGCCGTTGACGAGAATTGAACTCACGACCTTCCCGATCAAAGATCGGGATGCTCTACCAGGAAGCGGGTTCAACTCACTTCTCAAACAAATTGAGCCGTTGATGAGAATTGAACTCACGACCTCTTCCTTACCAAGGAAGTGCTCTACCACTGAGCTACAACGGCTGGTATAGCCTCTCTTAGAGCCTGTAGCTCTCCTGATTTAAAGAACTAACCTGGAGCGGGAGACGAGGCTCGAACTCGCCACCTATAGCTTGGAAGGCTATCGCTCTACCAAATGAGCTACTCCCGCATATTTTCAATCAAGTGGGCAGAGGAGGATTCGAACCTCCGAAGTCGAAAGACAGCGGATTTACAGTCCGCCCCATTTGGCCGCTCTGGAATCTGCCCTTTTTTTATACAGAGCCACTTGTCGGAATCGAACCAACGACCTACTGATTACAAATCAGTTGCTCTACCAGCTGAGCTAAAGTGGCGATTTTCTTCTTCAACAACCCATACCGCACTCACCTCTTTCTTTGGCCCAGGCCGGCTGAACTGTCGTTGAAACTCGCTCATCCATCCTTCCCGGAAAGGGTCAGACGGATTTAAAAACAAAGAACTACCCCTTTTTTTGGGAAGGCAAAGGTAAAGGAATTTGAGAAATACAAAAATTTTGCCTTGGTTTTTTTTACTTGTTTTCAGTGTGTTGCGATTAACCCTTCGATATTATCGCTTAATCAACACTCGGAGGCGCGAAAATAAAGGGTTCCGATTGTTTTTTCCCAGGTTTTCGAACAAAAAAAAACGGCCCCGTTGTGGCGGGACCGTTTGGTAATCTTTTTAAGCTGCCTGCTTTTCTTTTTTTCTTTTGATCTGGTTGATCAGCGAGGCAAGGGCACTGTCAAAAGACTCTTCAAATGACTTGGAAGAAGCCTTAACAAAGAACTCATGGCGGGGAACCTGAACCTTTATTTCTGCGATCTTATCTTTTATAGCATGTACTACATTATCCAACTTAAGGTACACATCTACTTTGATAATGCGGTCGTGAAATGTATCAAGTTTGGAGAGCTTGCGGTTTACGTAATCAACGAGTTTGACGTCGGCGTTGAATCGCACAGTTTGAATGTTTACGTTCATAACAATCGCATTTTTTATCTGTGAAACAATAAATAAAAGAGCTAATGAATGGAGGTAAATTTTTATATCTCTTACCTACTTGTAAGTTAATTCTCCAGGCATTTTTTTCCAAATAAAACTACCCTAAAATTTATTGTGACGGGCGGGGGCAAAAATTCAATCTCCTTTCTCGCGGGGATGAGCATTCTTATACACCTCTTTCAGCTTCTCAATAGTATTATGGGTGTACACCTGGGTGGAGGCGAGGCTGGCATGACCCAACAGCTCTTTCACGGCATTCAGGCTGGCCCCATGATTGGTAAGATGGGTGGCAAAACTATGACGCAGCACGTGGGGGCTTTTCCTCTCCAATGTCTTGATCTCCCCGAGATATTGCTTTACAAGAAGATAGGCGTATTTGGGGTACATCCTTTTCCCCTTTTCCGTTACCAGCAGCATTTCAGCGGTATTACCAAAAAGTTTCCCTTTCTCGGTTTCATAGGCCTCTATCAGGTTAATGAGTTCGGCCGATACCGGCACAATCCTCTCCTTGTTCCCCTTCCCCAGAATTTTAATGGAGCGCTTGGAACGGTCTACCTGCTGCGCCTTGAGCTGGATCAATTCGCTAAGACGCATACCGGTGCAGTAAAACAGGGTGATCAGCATCCGGGCATTCAGCCCCTTCCAGTCGTCCGGAAAGGCCAGCGCCTTCAGCAGATCTCCCAAATCCTCTTCCTTTACAAAAGACGGTAGCCTTTTGCCCGACTTGGGAGAAATGATATTGGTCATGGGTGTTTGAGTGAGGCGACCGGTACGTAAGTGGTATTTAAAAAAAGATTTGAGGGTTGAAATTTTTCGATTGATGGATCGGGGAGAAATATCCATTTCCCGGAGCGAAGCCAGCCAGCTCCTGATAAATGTGGCGGTGATTTCTTCTATTGACTGTACAGAAAACTGATCCTGTAAATAGGTGGTAAACTGGGACAGGTCGTCCTGATACGACCTTACGGTATGTGCGGAATATCGCTTTTCAAAACGGAGATAATCAATGAATGACTGAACCGGCTCCAGCATATAATAAAATAGCTACAAAGCTATTAAAACTTTGTAGCTAATAATATATTTCGGCAGGAAGAGGAGATTAAGCCTCGATCTTTCCGCTGGCGATTTGTTGCTTGTAAACAGCTTTCAACACCTGTCCCCTGCGTCTAACAGACGGCTTGGTGAAAGACTGACGCTCACGCAACTGAAGCAAAATTTTTGCTTTTTCGAATTTCTTCTTGTACTTCTTGAGCGCCTTGTCGATGTTTTCGCAATCTTTTGAATCGATAATCAGCATATTATGATACCTCCTTTATGTCTTTAAGGGACGCAAATATAGACCCTAAAATTGAAAAACCGAAATTGAAGGTCAAATTTCCGAATTTTGCGCCATGTTTACGGGAATCATCGAATCTACAGGTACCATCAGGGAAATCCGCGAAATAGGCACCAATCGTCAGTTTATCATAGAATCTTCGCTAAGTCCGGAATTAAAAGTTGATCAGAGCCTGTCTCACAATGGGGTCTGTTTGACAGTGGAGAATGTTGACAATCAACAATATCAGGTAACTGCGATCGAAGAAACGCTTCTGAAAACGAACCTGGGCAAATGGAAAGCCGGCCAGCGGGTAAACCTGGAAAGATGCCTTCAATGGAACGGTCGGCTGGATGGGCATATCGTTCAGGGCCATGTAGACAGCACCGGAACCTGCCTGGCATCCCGCCAACTGGATGGCTCCTGGGAATTCACCATCGGCTTTCCGGAGCAATTTGCCTCATTGGTGATAGAAAAAGGTTCCATCAGCCTGAACGGAATAAGTCTGACCATTTTTAATGTGAAAAAAAATCAATTCACCGTAGCCATCATTCCTTACACCTTTCATCATACCAATATCAGTGAGCTGAAAGAAGGAGACCTGGTTAACTTGGAATTTGATATGGTTGGCAAGTACGTCAATCGGCATCTTCAATTGCAAAATCAATAACTGCCTTGTCGCCCAAAATAAAAAACCCCGCCACAGCGGGGTTTTAATTTTATAGTTCAGGAAACGAAATCCCAATTACCATACATGTTCAAGACTGTCCTTTGTATACAGGAAGTCTCTTGTTTTGTAATAGCTGGCGCCGCCTTTTTTCATCTTCACACTGCCTTTGCCAATGGCGCGAACCAATAAAGCGATCGGCAGCAGGAAAACAAAGAAAACAATGGTCAGGATCACTTTACTCATTACCCATCCCATTCCATGAGCCAGTTTCATCCAGGCCCAGTGAATTTTCTCTGCTAAAAAAGGAATGAATAAGCCGATCAATCCCAGGATTAAGGCAGCAAGTAAAAGATACTTGGCTCTTTCGGGGTTCTTTTCATGGCCAAACCAGTAAAATACGCCCAATGCCAATACCAGGACGAGGATAGTTTCCAGATTCTTTTGCCTGTTCATAGAGTTTTAGAATAGAGTATAAATAAATGGAGCGATGGCAGAACTACCGCCTAATACGATCAGTACGCCGATCAATAACAATACAATAATCAAAGGTGCCAGCCACCATTTTTTCCTGGCTTTCAGGAATTGCCATAAGTCTTTTAAAAAGTCCATAAAATTGTTTTTTAATTAGTTTAAAAAAGGTTTGTACAATTCCTTTCTATTAATCAAGTACAAATTCTGTTTTCCAATCGTCTTTCTCCAGCCACTCCGGTTGCTTCTTCTTGTCGAAAATGAAGTTACCAATCACCAGAAAATCCATATCTGTTCTCATGAAGCATCTGTATGAGTCTTCCGGAGTGTTTACAATAGGTTCGCCCCGAACGTTAAAGCTGGTATTTACCAGTACCGGGTAACCGGTTTTGCTTTTGAATGCCTGCAGCAGTTTGTACATTCTTTCATTGGTCTCCTTGTGTATCGTTTGCAAACGTGCAGAGTAATCTACGTGGGTGATGGCAGGCATGTCACTTCTGAGGAAGTACAATTTCTCGAGGATCTCTTTTCCGTTAAAATTGGCGGGGTAAGGATTCTGCCTGCTTTTCTTGACCGGCTTAACAATAAGCATGTACGGAGAGATATCATTGTGTTCGAAATAATTCGATACTTCTTCTGCCAGTACAATCGGCGCGAATGGACGGAATCCTTCGCGGTATTTGATTTTCAGGTTCAGCTTTTTCTGCATTTCCGGATTACGCGCATCGGCAATAATGCTACGGGCGCCCAATGCGCGAGGACCGAATTCCATTCTTCCCTGGTGCCATCCGATTACATTTCCGGTAGCCAGCAGTCCTGCGACTTTTTCTGCAAGGACGTTCTCGTCCTCTACAAACTCGAAAGGAGCGTTGTATTTACGAGCCACTGTGCGGATCTCGCTTTCTACTGTTTCTGTTCCGAGATAAGACCCCTGGAGGGCGTCCATCTTGTTGTGATCTACTTTTCTCTCTTTGCCGTAGTAGATGTAATGGGCCGCATAAGCTGCACCCAATGCACCTCCGGCATCACCGGCGGCAGGCTGTATAAATATCTGCTTGAAGATTTTCGCATCATCGAGCTTTCCATTGGCTACGCAGTTAAGCGCCACACCACCAGCCATACAGAGATAATCAGCGCCAGTCAGCTTTTTGGCTTCTCTGGCCATGGCCAGTACTGCTTCTTCGGTAACCAATTGAATGGCTAAAGCGAGGTCGCAATGACGCTGATCCAGCATGGACTCACCACCTCTTTTCGGAAAACCAAACAGCGCTTCCCATTTATCGTCATACACCATTTTCAAACCGGTAGCATAATTGAAATACTCCTGGTTCAGAAAAACAGAGCCATCTTCTTTAAGGTCGATGAGTTTTGTTTTGATGATATCAACATATTTCGCCACTTCGGGAGAACCATGGTTACCATAGGGAGCAAGTCCCATCAACTTATATTCTCCCGAATTCACTTTGAATCCGCAGAAATAAGTAAAGGCTGAATATAACAATCCCAACGAATGAGGGAAGTCGAGTTCTTTGAGAATAGTAATCTTGTTTCCTTCACCGAGGCAAATAGAGGCTGTTGCCCACTCTCCCACTCCATCAATGGTAAGGATCGCGGCTTTTTCGTACGGGGAAGGATAATATGCGCTGGCTGCATGTGAAAGGTGGTGTTCGGGAAACAACAGCTTTGCTTTCTTCTTATCTACCGGCCCGATCTCATTGAGAGATTCATAGATCAGTTTCTTAAGGAAGAGTTTTTCCTTCAACCAGACAGGCATCGACATCATGAAAGAACGAATACCTTTGGGAGCGTACGCATAATACGTTTCCAGCAAACGTTCGAACTTGAGCAGTGGCTTATCGTAAAAAACGATAGCATCTACATCATTGATTGTACAGCCGGCATACTGAAGGCAAAAACGGGCAGCATTGACAGGAAAACCCGGATCGTGTTTCTTTCGGGTGAATCTTTCTTCCTGTGCAGCGGCTAATACTTCTCCATCACGGATAATAGCAGCTGCGGAATCGTGATAAAACGCAGAAATGCCTAGAATAGTCATCTGTTTTCTTTTGTGGTTTGAGGTTAACCTATTGCTTCTAAATAAGTTAGATAACGGCTTTCAGGGAGGAAAATTGTTTGGTAACTCGTAAAAACCCGTTACCAGATTTTTGGAGCCGCTAATTTATACTTTTTTGTTGGGCAATGCAATACCATGAAAATGGAAAATAGAGAATACCCCAAATGCCTTGATGTGTTCTGCACAACATGCGTTGTTGCACCACTGATTGCAGTATTTACCTGCGAAAATTGCTGGCTCACAAATGATAATAATAGTTTTTATTTGCTACCGGCATGATCACTACACTGCTTATTCATGTATTTATTTCCACAGGATGCCTGCTAACAGGATTACTGGTTTATGATCTGGCAGGAAACCGATACAACCGGCCCTGGCTGATTACTCTGCTGACCGGACTGCTGACACTGGCGGTATTTTCTCAAATTTTGTCGCTTTTTACCCCTGTAAATGGTATTTCCGCCGGGATAACCATACTTGCTATTTTTCTGCTATCATTTACCAGGAGAAAGACCCTGTCGCCTGCTCTCAGACAATTGGCGGCTAAATGGCAAAAGTCTTCTATTTGGTCGGTACTGTTGGCCCTGGCAGCCTGGATGCTCATTTTAATACTGAATAGCGGGCCGGTTACCATGGATGATACACACAGTTATCATCTCCAAATGATCAAATGGGCAAATGAATATGGAACGGTTCCGGGTATCGCCAACCTGCACGAGCGGTTTGGATTTAATTCATCCTGGTTCACCCTGGTGAGCTTTTTTCTCTATCCCGCAGGACGGGAAGAACACTTTACGGCTTTGAACGGTTGCCTTTCCGCTTGGTTTCTGCTCTATTGTCTTCAGCAATCTTTCAGTAACAAATCAACTTCACTGAATAAAATCAGCTGGTTCCTGTTAACCGCATTAATAATTTTTTGCTGGCCCATGGTCAGAGGAAATGCAACGAATACCAACTACGACTTTATTACAGCTGTCTGTGTTTTTGTACTGTTTGTTTGGTCCATGGAAGACAAACAGGCTCCGGGTTTCGAGTGGTTTTTCTGGCCATTGGCTCTTTTTACTGTTCGCATCATCAACTATCCATTATTACTTCTTTCGCTATGGACTTTTATACAGACCCTTAAAATGCGAAAATGGAAAACCGTTGTCGCTTATTCGTTATTTTCTGTTTTGATTACAGGCTCTTTTATCGCGCGCAACATCATCCTGTCGGGATATCCCTTCTATCCTTCCTCCGCCTTTAACTGGTTCAATGTGGACTGGAAAGTTGACCAGGCAGTGATATCGCAGCTACAGGATTTCATCAAATACTTCAACCGCGTGAATGTAATGTTCATGAACCTGGATGAAACAAGGCAACTGGCATTTCCGGCGTGGACCATCAAATGGTTTCAGTATTTGTTCCGGTACGATAAGCCGGTGGTGGTTTTAGCTGTTGCCGGATTTCTTTTGACAGTTGTTCGATGGAAAAAATTCAAGCAGGTTTCTTCCGTATCTCTTCGGTTCCTGCTTTTGGTAATGGCTTTTCAATTGATCTCCTGGTTCTGGATCGCTCCGGATCCCAGGTTTGCTTATGGCAGCTTGCTGATTTTTATTTTTCTCTTATTAAAGGGAGTCGAACCAATCTATCAGTCTTTAACTAACCGACTTCCCACGCGGATGCTTATGATGGGAGCTGCAGTAGCGCTTGTTTTGTTATCGGTACTCAAATGCCGTCAGCCCGAATTTCGCAACTGGGTCGTTCCGGCCCGTTTACCGAAACCTCCTGTTTCCGTGATCCAGGTGGGACCTGTGAGGATGAATATTCCGGAGAAAATACTCGACAACTGGAATCCCCGTTGCTATAATACTCCCTTACCCTGCCTGTACACCGTAGACCCCAGGCTTGAATGCAGGGGCGACCGGATTGAAGATGGCTTCAGGCTGGCTAAATAAGTGCGGTTCATTATCTTCACGAAATAATCTGCGTTTTGGAAAAACTGAGTATCATCATTCCCTGTTATAATGAATCAGCCAGTCTGTTGCAGGTACTGGAAAAAGTAGCTGCCGTAACGCTTCCTGCGGGAGTAGAAAAAGAAATCATATTGGTTGATGATTGTTCAACCGACGGCACTGCTGATCTTGCAGCGGTCTTCGCGTCCAATAAACCCTTTGTCATCTTTCACCAACACCGGCAGAACGAGGGAAAAGGCGCCTGTATTCATACGGCATTATCTATTTGCACCGGAACCATAGTGGTGATCCAGGATGCCGACCTGGAATATGATCCGAATGAATACAATGTATTATTACAACCCATACTCGATGGTCATGCGGATGTGGTTTATGGTTCTCGCTTCAGAGGCTCGGGCGCACATCGTGTTCTTTTCTTTTTTCATACCATCGGAAACAAGTTGCTCACCTTTTTAAGCAACCTTTTCACACAACTGAACCTGACTGATATGGAAACCGGCTACAAGATGTTCCGGAAAAATATCCTGGACCAGGTTCGATTGAAGGAAAAAAGATTTGGATTTGAACCGGAAGTGACGGCCAAAATTAGCCGGGTGCCAAAGGTCAGGATTTATGAAGTGGGTATCTCTTATTATGGTCGCACCTACGATGAGGGGAAGAAGATTACCTGGAGAGATGGGTTCAGGACCATCTATTGCATTTTTAAATATAACCTGTTCGCCAGAAGATGACTGCTACTGTAAAAGATCCGGTAGGCGCGCAAACGCTCAACATCATCTCAGAAGCACATCGCTTTAATGAATGGATGTACAACAACATCAAGCCCTGGCTTAAAGGAAATATACTCGAGATCGGAAGCGGGATCGGAAATATTTCCCGATACGCGCTTCGCGATTTTCCCTCGGTGAGTTTGTCTGATTACGATTCAGCCTATGTGTCCATTCTACAGGGAAAATTCGCACAGCATCCTTCCATCAAGGGATTTTATTCTATCGATCTGCAACACAAAAAATTCGAAGAAACCTACCCGGAACACAGGCAACGATATGATTCCATTTTTCTATTGAATGTAATAGAACACCTGGCCGACGATCAGGCAGCCGTAGAGCACTGCGCATGGATGCTGAAGCCGGGCGGAAACCTGGTATTGCTGGCCCCTTCTTATAATTGGCTGTTCTGTCGGATGGATAAGGAACTCGGGCATTTTCGGCGATACACAACTAAAACACTGTCAAGAGTGGTTGAATCCTCGGGCGAACTGCAAGTCACTCACCGGACTTACTTCAATGCTACCGGCATTGCGGGCTGGCTGATCATGGGAAAATGGTTGAACCAGGCCGCGCTTAGAAAAAATGAGATGACAGCGTTCAACCGAATTGTACCAATAGCCAAATTAACAGATAAGATATTTGCCAGATCAATAGGGCTTTCCTCTATTGTTGTAGGGACAAAGAAATAATATGCTGCTACTTTTTCTGACCATACTCATCAATTCGATGGCCTGCTGGTACTGGGGCTATTCATTTATTGGTCGGTTCTACGATGATAGCTTGAAAAATGACCGCCTGTTTTTTAATATGCTCGCAGGTATGATGCTGCTGACTGTATTGACGGCTATTATTTCCCTGTTTGGATACTCCGGTTATCTATATGAAGGCCTGATGCCAGCCAGCGCAATACTTGTTCTGTTAAGAAGAAAGACCAGGCAGGCCATCCTGGAACAATGGCGTGCGCTATCGATCAGGGGTTATGCAGTTGTTATCTTGCTGGCAGCCTCTTTACTGCTTCTATTGATTTTAGGCAGCCGCAGCATTTATCATCCGGATACGCTGGCTTATCATGCGCCGATCATTAACTGGATCAAGTCTTATCAATCGGTACCGGGCATTGTGCATCTAAACAACCGGTACGGACTTCAAAGCGCCTGGTTTATCACCGCAGCACTATCATCTTCCCGTTTTTTGTCGGGAAATGAGGTGGCGTATAATGCCGCCAATCTTACCCTCCTGAGCTGGTTTATACTGTTTATCATTTCCAAAGCAAGTGCAGTAACCAGTTCCCCAAAAGCAAATAACATCGGTTGGCTGTTGCTGGCTTTGTTGGGATGGATGTGTTTTACACAAATTCGGCTCACAGCCATTTCTGCCAGTCCGGATTTTCCGGCAGCGCTCTTTTGTCTAAGTGGAATCTATTTTATGCTGAATGGACGGGATAGCGGTAATGGATTTCAGTACCTGGCCGCATTCCTGCTTTTGGTGTTTGCTATCGCGATTAAACTTTCCTGTATTCCTTTTATCATTCCTGCAGTTTATTGTAAAATTCAGTGGTTAAAAAAGAAGGGGATTTTGTCAACTGTTGTGATGGGGCTGTCCGGCCTGCTCATCTATCTTCCCTTTGCCATTCGGTCTGTAATCGCCAGCGGATACCCTTTTTATCCGGCTACAGCATTCCGGATGTCTTCTGTCGACTGGGTATATAACGACTCTTTGGCACGGCTCCAGGAAAAATACATCACCGCCTGGGCCCGGGTGAATGGGATCAACTACGACCAGGTTGATTCAACATTGGGGCTTTCTCTCAGTCAATGGATACCTTCCTGGTGGTCGAATTTGTATTGGGCAGATAAGCTGATGATGATATTGGTGATGACTTCTTTCGTTCTGTTACTGTTAAACTACAAAAGAGTTAGAGCATTGTCACCCGAATGGAAGATTGCAGTCTTAACGGCTGTAGTTGGAATCGTTTTCTGGTTCTGGAGAGCTCCCGACCCGAGGTTTGGCTGGGCAAGCTTGCTACTATTGCTCGTTGCAGGATGGTACAGTTTCTCACAAACCATCGACTTTCAATTCAAGAAAATCAGGTTACCATTGGCTTTCCATGTTATCAGCGCGGCTCTTTTGAGTTATGGATGTTACCAGTTCTTTTCCGGTACCACACTTCGTCAGTTGATCATTCCTTCCGGTATTCAATCGTCTGATATCTCCTGGAAGACCTGCAAAGGCATATCAATAGGATTTCCCTCCGATAATCAACCTTGCAGTGGAGCCGGACAGCCATGTTCCATAGAACCCTGTGAAAAAATCCAGCCAAGGGGATCAGGTATTAAAGAAGGCTTTCGCGCAGTTAAATAGGTTTGTTGATGTTCTTACCTGCCATGGCTGCAGAGATGGCCGAATCCATGACTCTTTCCGCATAAGGGCGTGAAATCTCGTTGAGCCTTTCCGTTTGTACCTGGATAGCATCCTTATCTTCGGTTTTTATCAATTCACTTAGTTGTGTGATGGCCTCCCTGGTACTGTTTATTTCTTCTTCAGACAGCTGGTCGCGGTGTTTCTGAAGAAATTTTTCTGTTGTATCAATCAATTGAGCGGCTTCGGTTCTGGCTTCCGTTAAAGCTCTCACAGCAATATCTTCTTTTGCATGTGTGATAGAGTCCAGCAGCATTTTCTCAACCTCTGCATCCGTAAGGCCGTACTGGGGCTTCACTTCGATGGTTTGTTGTACACCACTTCGCAATTCAGTCGCTTTAACCAACAGGATTCCATCCGCGTTAATCAGGAAGGATACCTCCACTTTCGGCAGGCCCGCCGGCATGGCCGGAATGCCGGTGAGGTTAAATTCAGCCAGTTTACGATTGTCTTTTACCAGGTCTCTTTCTCCCTGGTAAACAGAAATTCGCATACCCGATTGGCCATCTTTCTGGGTAGTATATTGTCTGCCGGCTTTTGCGGGTATTTTTGAGTTTCGAGGAATCAAAACATCCATCAATCCGCCCATTGTTTCAATGCCCAATGACAGTGGAGTGATATCAAGCAACAGGAAATCCTTGTTGTTCCCCGCGAGAATATCTGCCTGAACCGCTGCTCCCAGGGCTACTACTTCATCAGGATTCACTGAATCATTCAACTCCTTTCCAAAGAATTCCCTTACCATTTGTTTCACCAACGGGACCCTGATAGAGCCTCCAACCATCACGACCTCATCAATGTCTTTAATGCTTAAACCGGCATCCTTCAGCGCATTACGACAGGAGTCAATGGTACGGGCAACTACCGGTCGAATCTTTTCTTCGAATTCTTCTCGACTGATCGTAAATGTGGCGCCTTCCCACTCTAACGTAATTGCAGTTTGCTGACTCAATTCCTTTTTTGTCGCTTCCGCCCTTGTTCTGATTCGGGCGGATAACGATTTGTTTGTTTGAATTTGTTCAGCGGAAATGCCGGCTTTCTGTGCAATCAGTTCTCCCAGCAGATGGTCAAAATCATCCCCACCGAGATAAGTATCACCATTGGTGGAAAGCACCTCAAATACTCCATTCGTGATAGATAAAATGGAAATATCAAATGTTCCTCCGCCCAGGTCGTAGATGGCGACCGTTTTGGATTCATCAGCTTTCAGACCCAGGCCGTAGGCAAGGCTGGCGGCGGTTGGTTCGTTTACGATTCTCAACACATCCAGGCCAGCCAGTTTTCCCGCATCGCGGGTAGCCTGACGCTGCGCATCATTAAAATACGCCGGAACCGTGATGACGGCTTTGGTAACGGGTGTCTTGAGTATATGCTCAGCCCTCGACTTCAATTCTTTCAGAATAAAGGAAGACAGTTCGATGGGGGAATAGAACTTGTTTCCGGCCTGCACTTTTACCAGTCTGTCGTCGTTATCGTCAATAACCTTATACGTAAAAAAGGAAGCTCTGTCTCGAATATCATTGTATGATTTCCCCATCAGTCTCTTGACAGAAAAGATGGTGTTTTGAGGATCGGAAATGATAAATTCCCTCGCCTTATCCCCTACAGTTACCCCGTTCCCATCACCCAGGTGAACGATGGAAGGCACCAGGCTGGAACTGTCGTGTTCCTTCAGCACTATCGGCATCCTTGATTCAGGATGAATGATAGCCACCAGGCTATTGGTGGTTCCGAGGTCAATTCCAACGATCATCTCCTGCTGCTGCAGACTCCCTGTAGAAATATTGATTCCGATTTTTGCCATGGTTCAAACGATAAAAGAGTCGCAAAAATACCGAAAATAAAAAAGGCCCCGTCGGAGCGGGGCCTTTTCCTATTTCGAGATCAGGAATTATCGCATGAGGTACATTTTTCCATAGCCGTTGTTGAAATACTTGTCTGTATTGTCTCCCTCGGCCTTGTACTTGTCCATTTGCTTGCCATTGAGTGTGGTAACTACCCGATACAGGTAAACACCATTGGCCAGTTTCTGACCATACTGGTCGGTACCATCCCACTTGTAATCAGTGATGTTTCGGCCGATATGGATCGGACCAAGCTCATCCATGGTGATTTCGCGGACGATCTTTCCGGTTACTGTCAGAATTTGAATCTTCATATTCTGCGGCAGTTCGCTACCAGTGATGGTAAACACAAAAGCCGTAGAAGTGCTGAACGGGTTTGGATAGTTGAGCAGGTTTGAGATCATCGGCTTGGAAATCACTTTGAAGGTGACTCTGTACTCGATCTGGCCTGCTTTGTTTCCGCTGCGGTCTTTGCCTTTTACGATCAATTCATATTCATCTCCATCCGGGCTGTACTGTTTCAGGAATTGCGGATAGAAATCGATCGTGGCTGTATTGTCCGCTCCGTTGGAAGCCGGAATAAATCTTAATGTGTCGTTATCGAAATGATAGTTGCGCAATGTGCCATCCGGGTAACGGATCTGCACTGAACCCAAAGCTGTATCATTCAACAGCAGGTATTTGGCATCATCCTTCAGTTTGATCATGATATGCGGCTTGGCAGATACCAGGTCACGATTCAGGATATGCACTCCATCAAACGTTACGTCCAGCAACGGATTGGTTTTATCCGGTCGAACATAAAAGTTCTTATACAGGAAGTTATTGAAGTGATACTGTTCCGGTTGATCATTGTCCGGGTTGAGGTCCACATACATGATGTTGTTCATCGGGAAGTCCTTCGTATCGAGTTCAAATCGAAGAGTAAGGGTATCGCCCGACTGAATCGGCTTCTGTTTGGGAAGCTGGATCAGGTGTTGCTGATTGTTGTTATCTATGATCATCAGTTTAGCGGCCACACTATCGAACGGCAGCGCGCTGATATTCTTGAAGGCAACCGCAAACTTGAGCGGTTCTCCGATTTCAAAAGTATCTTTTACGGAGAAGTAAATATTCGGAGCCAGTGAACCTTCCGGTGATCCATCAAAATAAAGCCTCCAGTACTTCAGCTGATAGGGAGTCAGTTTTGTAGAATCGAGGTTCATCATCCTTAATTTCAGGAATGGATAGGTAGATGCCGGAATCAACGATATGTCAAAGTCGTGGTTGCTTTGATCTACCTGGAACAGTACAGTTTCAGTTCCTGCCTGATCGATACCGATCACATCAATCACGGGGCGGTCATCAGTCGGGTTCTCTTCGCTCACACCACCCCACTGTAATTTCTTCCACTGCTTCGCAGGTCCGAATTTAGGAGAAGTGATATAACCCAGGGTATCTGGTGTGTAACAGATCGCAGGCAATGTAATCTTGTCGAAAATACTGTCTGAGAACTGCGAAACCGGTGCAAATGTCGGATCGCCTTTCTTGTACAGGAAAGAGAATGTCCGGGGCTTGTTATATTTATCCAGGTCAGTAAATCCTGCGTAAAGGAGTTTATGATACAATGAATTATTTGATCCGTACCTGGTAGTATCTGCCATCCACTTATCAACAAACACGCTACCGCCAACAGTCGGGTTGGCATTGGCTCTCACCACTACATAAGCTCCGGCAGGAATGGCATCCATAAAGTCCATTGCCTTTTTACGGCTGGCGCTGTCTGAGAACAGGTACTGGAAGTTGTATTCACGCTGGCTGCCGCAGGTTGCCCGTAAGCTGTTGTACAGTCCGGTCGGTCCTGAGAAGTCATTCTTCCAGGGTTTGAAAGTGAGCGGATCAAACACGTTAAAGATAAGTTCGTTGTAGTTACAACCCGGACCGATAATCGTTTGATCGTTCACGGTAATCACAAACGCACTTTGCTGATCGGAACCTGTTGGATAAACAGTATTGTGAATAAACAGGCTGTTGGAATTGTTTCCGTACTTCCACAGACGGCTCACCGGATCCATTTCAATCCGCAGGCCGTTTGATTCGAGGTGCTGGAAGAAATGCGATTGGTTGAAACCGGTTTCTGTTCCCGGGATATATACAAAAGACGAACCGTTCCAGCGGTAATCACCTCCGGCAGCGGGTACCAGCGACACTCTCCAATAGTACACGGTGCTGTCTACGTAATTGATGCCGGGTACAAACTCCATGACCCCACCAGTTGTACTCACTGTTTTGGAGACCTTAATCGGTGAATTAAATGCCTGGGTGGTATCCATTTCCATTACATAGCTCTTTGTGCCGGCAAATGGATTGGCAGTGGAGGCATATACTTTCTGGCCTTGTGTATTCACGATCGCATAAGCGTAAGGATAGATTGGCCTGGCTTCGTCCTCGTAAATAAAGAATTCTTTGGTGGCAGAGTTATTGTCTTCTGCAATCTCATCGATCTTTGAATCAGAATCGATGGTTGCGGATATCTTGTTGGTTCCTTTGTCTCGCGTTGCTACGATCGGAATGTTGAGGGAAATTGAATCGGAATACCTGATGCCCGGCAACTTGACGGTATAAATCGTCTTGGTGGTACCATCGGGGAAAGTTCTTCGGATCTGAAGGGTCACAGAGTCGGGTACAGCTTTTCCGAGGTTTACCACTTTTACAGACAACAGGAAACTGTCTTCCGCAATGGAGATGAACGAAGGGTTCACCTTTATCAGTTTCTCCTCGATAATATAGTCCGGCTTGGGCTGAACATTCAATTTCAACGCCGGATCTCCATGTAAGGTAATCTCCTCTGCATGCATCCTGGCATAAAAGTCAAATGGACCGGTAGCATCCACCAGCGCCTGCAATGACATCTGGTTTATTTCACCCAGCGAATGCGCATAGTCTTTCTTACCGATGACATTATAGAGGTTGTTAAGGTAAATGTTCAGATAGTTTACAATACCAAAGTGTGTACTGGCCATAAACGCCACGCTACCTCTTTGCTTGGCCAATACATATTTCTCCGACAGCGTTTCGTTTACCAGGAATCGCTGCGGATAGTAGGTAAAGAAGTTTCCGGCATTACAACCGTTCACAAAGAACACAGGGTATTTGCCGGGATTGTTATAAGCTTGCGGGTTATCGAGGTTAAACTCGAGTGTGGTAGCGGATGAGTGCCCAAAGTAGGTAAGGATGCTTACCCCTTCTTCAAAAAGATCACGGATGTGATCCGTTGTCAGCTGTTCAACCGGGTTAGTGGAAGTTTTACAAAATGTTGACACCTTGCCACCAAACAAAGTATCCTCGATCATCTGCTTGTATACGCTCATGTAGTTACACAACACCACGCCGAGGTAAGGATCGCTGGCTCCGGTAACATGGATCACGTTTTTCATCCAGTCGCGACCGGCCAGTGTGTTGGGCGCTGTTTTCTGTACATATTCATATTCCTTCAATTTCTCCAGGTAGTCTTCAATTTCCGAACCTCTCACCACAGACAAACGACCAATGGGTGTGGCGGGAATAGGATTGGTTACATCCGCTGCGCTCAACAAGTTGTCCGAAGCCGGAGTACCAAAAGTGGGAACGGTATTCAGCTGATCAATGAGCGGATCGTTCTGGTTAGCCCGGAATTCGTTATAGGCCATACCCCGACCGACCAGGAAAATATATTTAAGTGGTTGCTGGAAATTGGCTCTTGCAAAACGAATAAAGTTCCTTACAGAAAGTGGATGTTTACGAATACCAAAAGCAAACTGGTCAACAAGGTCATCCACATCGATGAATTTGGTATTGAAAGATCCTCCGTCGGGTGAAGCCCGGTAAGCAAGGTATTCGTCCAATGGCTTTCTTCCGCCTGTTCCAATATTCAACAACGGATGAGAGATCATCAGGTAATTACCCTGGTTAGCCACATTTTTATAGTCAACGAAATTCTTCTTTGTAAGACTGTTGATCGTACGCACATTACTGGCATCTTCACTAACCATGACATATTTGGTTTCTGAAGTGGAAGCTGGAAGAACAAAACGGGCCGTGCCTCCGTTCATATCCGCTACATAACGGGTTCCGAAGGTGAGATCATACAATACAGGTACCGCGGAGCCACCGTTGAAATTGGTAATCTCCAGATAATATCCATCATTGTCTGCGGGCAATTTAAACTCGAAATTAGAAGCTCCGTCGAAATCAAAAGTTCTTGGATAGGTCAGATCATAGTAGGACACTACAAACCGGTCACTACCCACGTTGGAGGTGTTGACAAATTTCACACTGGCCGTATTAGAGGCTATGGAAGCGGTTGGCACATCAACGTACGTATGCACATCGTTGAAGTAGTCCATCACGGTATCCTTTATCAACGTATTGTTCAGCGACACCTGCACATTACGCGGATTCAATGCAAGACCGGAAGCCCCAAAGCTCAATGTGGAATTTGCCGGACCGCTGGCATATACATGAAGGTTATTCAGTGAGGTGGTTAAACCGCCGCCAGGGAAAATATTATTACTGCTCCAGTATTCGCCCTTGTCATAAGACGATGAATAAACGTACTCAACGACCACCGCCGCAAAGCCCAGGTTCTGCTTCAATTTGAAGTAATTACCTACTGTATGCATGAAATAGGGCTCCACCGGAAGCGTATTTGATGCCACATCGTTGGAGCCATCGAATATCATCAGTCCCGACTGGTTGGTATTGACGCTTAAGAAATAAACAGCAGTATCTGACACAAGACTATTTACCGTAGTATGCTGATAAGCGGTATCGCGGTACATTGCCCTGTCTGGTTTACCATCGTTGGGTATGCCATAAAATTCAATATATCCGTTTGCCGGAAGTACACCGGAATTGACCGAAGGATAAAATGGAACCTGTTCGCCATTGCGCCAGAGTTCAAAAAACTGAACCTGGGTATTGCCTATACCTGCTGCATCTAAAACGGATTTGGGTATGCGATAAAGCCCGGCAGAACCGACTTTGAATTTATAATAAGTCTGGCTATGACGTATCCATTCATTATTATACTGCTGCGCCCCTGCAGAGAAAGCAACAAGGACCAGAAATAGTGTAAAGATTTTTTTCATAGCAAAATGTTGAAACATTCTCATAGGGGTGATTATTTTTTGTCTTTCTTTTTCAGGTCAACTTTCAAAGAAAAAACATGGGTATAGAGCGGGTTCGACTGGTTAGCCAGGTTAGTGAAGGCATAATCGATCTGCACGTTATTGATTCTGAAGCCCGCGCCTACACTTGGCTGATAAATCCATATCTTCTGGGTATTGGTAATGTCTTTGTCGTCGAGCGCCCGTTGAAAATTATTGATACCCGCCCGAACAAACAGCACATCTTTCCAGGAAGCTTCCAGTCCCAGCTTCGGATCAATGCTGGCAAAATCGGAAGCGATCACCGTATTACGGCGGCCATCGAATGTAAAATCAAGGTTGAGTTCGGCCAGCAGGTTCATGTTTTTGCCCAGTTTGAAATTGTAAGCGCCCCCTGCAATCAGGCGGGGAGCGGTCAGTTCGGTTGACTTTACCGGAATATCGTTCTGGGTTACGTAAAAAACTTCGCGCATCTTATCTGTCAGGCTGAATGACCATGCATTGAATGTGGTAGTCACGTCGCGGGCAACCAGTCCCAATCTCCATTTTTTTGAAGTAATCTGCACGCCGGCATCAAATCCGAATCCCCAGGCTTTGGCAAAACTGCCCGCCTGTCTGTGAATGATTTTTGCGTTGATACCTCCGCTGATAGTATTACCGCTTTTCAGTTTTTTCTGCTGGGCAAGAGAAACAAGGAAGGCATAATCAGCCGAAGAAAAGGTTTGAATATTGCTGAAATTGATCGTGCCGTCTGGCTCTACCAGGAAGATGGTATTGGGAATATCATCCACTGCAAATCTTAACAGGGAAAGGCCCAGTACTCGCTTGTTATCTTTCAGCGGCAAGGCCAGGCTACCGTAGTCGTATTTACCGATTCCGGCAAAATACTCAGCATGCATGAGGTTTACCTGTGGATTGTCTTTGATATTGGCAAGACCTGCCGGGTTCCAGTATCCTGCTGTGCCATCGCTAACGGTCGCAACCTGGGATCCACCCATGGCAAGCCCCCTGGCGCCGGCTCCAATATTGAGGAATTCATTCGAATATTTTCTAAACTGCGGCCGGGCAGTTTGTGCAAGTACAATCAACGTAAGGGTTAACAGGAGTTGGATTCTTTTCATTGAACCAATTTTCGGAATAAGCAATTTCATGTCAAAAACGGTTTCATGGGATAAGGATGTCATTTCTTTTAAAAACGTGCCGTAACTGATAATGAACTACTTCGACACTTCAGATTCAACAATATCGAACGAAATTCGAAGGAAAATATTGCACAGGTAAAGTAAACCAACATGATATTCTTACTTTTGCGCAATTCGTTGATTTACCATACCCTTAGGCCTTTTCCACAGTTATACATGTACGTAACCGGAAGAGGCAAAGTTGGGATGTTTTTTTGAGCAAATCAAGGTATACACTTAACCGTTTAATAGTCAATAAAAGACATGAATCTGATCGAAGAATTACGCTGGAGAGGAATGATACAGGACATTATGCCCGGAACGGAAGAACAGCTCCTGAAAGAGATGACCACGGCCTATATTGGGTTTGATCCAACAGCTGACAGCCTTCACGTGGGCAGCCTCGTGCCTATATTGCTGCTCGTACACCTGCAGAAAGCGGGTCATAAACCCATTGCCCTGATTGGAGGTGCTACCGGGATGGTGGGCGATCCAAGCGGCAAAAGCCAGGAGCGGAATCTGCTGGATGAAGCCACACTGGCGAAAAATGTGGCGGGTGTTCGTTCCCAGCTGGAAAAATTCCTCGACTTCGACGCATCGAAACCCAATGCGGCCGAAATGGCCAATAACTACGATTGGTTCAAAACAATCTCCTTTATAGAATTTCTCAGGGATACCGGCAAGCACATTACCATCAATTACATGATGTCGAAAGACAGTGTAAAAAAAAGGATAGAAAGTGAAGTGGGTTTGAGCTATACCGAATTCGCTTACCAGCTGATGCAGGGTTTTGATTTTTACTGGTTATATCAACATAAAAACTGCAAACTGCAAATGGGTGGCAGTGACCAATGGGGCAATATCACTACCGGAACGGAGCTGGTTCGCCGTAAAGCCGGCGGAGAAGCGTTTGCGTTTACCTGCCCGCTGATCACCAAAGCAGACGGACAGAAATTTGGCAAAACAGAAAGCGGCAACGTGTGGCTGGATCCTGTGAGAACCACCCCATACCAGTTTTACCAGTTCTGGTTAAACGCCAGTGATGCAGATGTTGAAAAATGGATCCGCATATTTACTTTCCTGAGCTTCGAGGAAATCGAATCCTTGTCGCAACAACATGCCGCCGATCCATCCAAAAGGATTTTGCAGAAGACACTGGCCGAACAGATCACCCAATTTGTGCATGGACCCGAGGAACTCGAAAAAGCGATTGAAACAACCCGCAAACTATTCGCCAACCAGAGCGCTCCGGCAGAATCGCTGAGCATCGAAGACCTGGAGGGAATGGAAGGAGTCGTAAAGGTCGACTTCCCGGTTAGTTCCCTGGAAGCAGGTGTTGATATTGTAAGTTTCCTGGCCGATACAAAAATCTTCCCCAGTAAAGGCGAGGCCCGTAAAATGGTTCAGGGTGGAGGAGTGAGCATTAACCGGAAGAAACTGGATAACCCGCAATCTCAAATTGATAAAAGTTTCCTGTTACACGATCAATACCTGCTGGTTCAAAAAGGCAAGAAGAATTATTATCTGGTACGGGCAGTATAGGTATGCGTTTGGCGTTTCAGGTTTATCGTTTCACGTTCCGATTGCGTTTGACGTTTCAGGTTTATCGTTTCACGTTTCTCAAGTGAGTCTTATCCACTGAAGGCAGAGGGCTCGCCGATCGCGTTTATCACTTCACGTTTCCTTTTAACTTTTCAATCTTGAATTTTTACTTGAAACGATAAACCTGAAACGATAAACGCTCTATTCCACATCAACCTGTTTGGGAATAAGCGCTCCGTCGGTTGCTTCTGCTATGAATTTTCTTTCTTTAACGAAGTAGCCGTTTCCTTTTTCGCAGAAATGAACTTTGAGGTTTTCAAGGCTGATCGGATTACCAT
>JBGAHR010000058.1:0-26367 GCA_044226045.1 Chitinophagaceae bacterium | reverse complement strand
AAGTATCCAGCGCAGACGCTCTCAAAAAACTCTGTTTCGATCTGAAGAACAACCTGAATGATTATGTGGCGGTGCTATGTGCCAATATTGGAGGCAAACCATTTGTAGCCATTGGCATATCCGATACCGTTGTTGCCGCGCGTCAGCTCGATGCCGGAAAGATCATTAAAGAAGTCGTCGCGCCTCTTATTAAAGGAGGCGGAGGCGGACAAAAAAACCTGGCCACCGCGGGAGGACAGGAAGCGGGCAATTTGAAACAGGTTCTTTCAGCCGTAAAAGCACTTCTATAATGACGGATGGGGGATTACGGATTACGGATTGCGGATGACGGATTAGGGGATTGGTGCCCTTGACAGGATTGGCCAGCAAGCCACCCTGATTATCTCTACTTAGATTATCAACATGACTATCACATCATTACATCTCTGTCGAACTATATAAATACTTTAATTTTAAATCCTTAATTCGTCATCCGCCATCCGTAATCCGTAATCCCCCATCCGTCATTATAGAAGTGTTTTTACGGCGGAAAGAACCTGTTTCAAATTACCCGCTTCCTGTCCTCCGGCGGTGGCCAGGTTTTTTTGTCCGCCTCCGCCTCCTTTGATGAGCGGGGCTACAACTTCTTTAATGATCTTTCCGGCATCGAGCTGACGGGCGGTTACCACGGTATCGGATATGCCAATGGCTACAAATGGTTTGCCTCCAATATTGGCACATAGCACCGCCACATAATCATTCAGGTTGTTCTTCAGATCGAAACAGAGTTTTTTGAGAGCGTCTGCGCTGGATACTTCCAGTATGTCCCCCACGAAGGTCACGCCGTTGATGATCTCATCTTTTTGCAGGAGTTCATTTCGGATGCCTACCAGCAAACGGTTTTCAATATGCTCGAGCTTTTTGCGGAGGTCTGATGTTTCCTGTTGAAGGTTCTCGATACTTTTGACGAGGTCCTTGGGGTTTTTGAGTTGGTCTTTTGCAGCCTGTAATTGTTCCAGTTGTTCGCCGATGTAATGCTCAGCAGCCAATCCGGATACTGCTTCTACTCTTCGCACGCCGGCGGCCACGGCTGATTCAGCAATGATTTTAAATAAACCGATCTCACCGGTATGACCCACATGGGTACCACCGCAGAATTCAATGGAATAGGAAGGATCCATGATGACTACTCTTACAGTATCGCCGTATTTTTCCCCGAATAAGGCCATGGCCCCGATCTGCAAGGCTTCCTCTTTCGGCATTTCCTTGATGACCACGGGAATGTTCTCTCTGATCTTTTCATTTACCAGTGATTCTACCGCTTTGATCTCCTCATTGGTCATTTTGGCGAAATGGGAGAAATCGAAACGCAGGTATTCGGGGTTAACCAGACTTCCTTTCTGCGCCACATGGGTGCCCAACACTTTCCGCAAGGCGGCATGCAGCAGGTGCGTAACGGAGTGATGGATGGTAGTGCGGCGGCGAAGGGTCTCATTCACTCTTGCATCCACTACGGCGGTAATGTTTACCGGTAATTTATCGGTGAATTGAATGATCAGGTCATTTTCCTTTCGGGTGTCGTTGATCGCGATCTCTTCGCCATCGAAATACAACACACCGGTATCACCCACCTGTCCGCCGCTCTCGGCATAAAAGGGGGTGGTATCCAGCACCAGTTGATATGATTCTTTTCCTTTGGCTTTCACTTTCCGATAGCGGCTCACTTTGGTCTGTGCTTCGAGCGTGTTATAGCCCACGAATTGCTGGGATGCGTTTTCATGAAGGATCACCCAGTCTTCCGTATCGAGCGCGGTTGCCGCACGGCTCCGGTCTTTCTGTTGCTGCATTTCCTTTTTGAACGCTTCTTCATCAACCGTCAGTTTATTTTCCGAAGCAATCAGCATGGTAAGATCGAAAGGGAACCCGTAGGTATCGAAGAGTTCGAAGGCATCTTTTCCTTCAATACGCTGGTTTTTGGCATTAGTTACGATTTCATCGATGCGTTTGAGCCCCTTATCGAGTGTTCGCAGGAAAGCCTCTTCTTCTTCCTTCACTACTTTGCTCACGAAGCTCACCTGCTGCTGCAATTCCGGAAACACATTCCTGAATTGTTCTGCCAGTACGGGCACTAACTGGAACAGAAGGGGTTGTTTATAATCCAGGTAAGAATAATAGTAACGAACAGCGCGACGCAGAATCCGGCGTATAACATAACCCGCACCTGTATTCGAAGGTAGCTGGCCGTCGGCGATGGTGAATGAGATCGCGCGGATATGATCTGCCAGCACCCTGAATGCCACGCTGGTTTTATCATTGCCGGCTTCGTATTTCTTTCCAACGATCTTTTCCACCTGGTGAATGGTACCGGTAAAAAGATCTGTATCGTAATTGGAATTCTTTTCCTGTAATACCCGCACCAGTCTTTCCAGTCCCATGCCCGTATCCACGTGTGTTTCGGGTAAGGGTTCGAGTGAGCCGTCTTTTTTGCGGTTGAACTGAATGAATACGTTATTCCATATTTCAATCACCTGCGGATGGTCTTTGTTTACCAGCAGATGACCGGGTATTTGTTTTCTTTCTTCATCCGGGCGGCAGTCAACATGAATTTCACTGCAGGGTCCGCAAGGGCCGGTATCACCCATCTCCCAGAAATTATCTTTCTTATTGCCCATCACAATATGCTCTGCAGGGAGCAGTTCTTTCCATTTTGCCAGGGCAACGGTTGATGCCGGCAGGTTTTCTTTTTTATCTCCTTCAAACACGGTTGCATACAGGCGGTCTTTGGGGATTTTGTACACTTCGGTGAGCAGTTCCCAGCTATAGGTGATCGCTTCGTTCTTGAAATAATCGCCGAAGCTCCAGTTGCCCAGCATTTCGAACATGGTATGGTGATAGGTATCTACACCCACTTCTTCCAGGTCGTTGTGTTTTCCGCTAACGCGAAGGCATTTCTGGGTATCGGCCACTCTTTTCCAGGGGGCTTTTTTTACGCCCAGGAAATATTCCTTGAACTGGTTCATGCCCGCATTGGTGAACAAAAGGGTGGGATCATTTTTGACTACGATAGGAGCCGAAGGAACGATGGTATGTCCTTTCGATGTAAAAAAATCCAGGAAAGCCTGCCTGATCTGGTCACTCGTCATCATAATGGAATAATCTTTGATGGATAAAGCGCCTTGGAATATTATATTTGTATGCTTGGCGTTTTATAAGTGCGGCAAAAATAGGTGTAATAGTTCAAAAGTTTAAGGGTTCTGCAAGCCCTAAGCCCGGTTAAAAGCCCTTCATGAAGAAAATCAAATATTACTATAATACCAACACACTCCGATACGAAAAGCTGGAGACCCCGCTTCGTGTCAGGCTGCTGCGGGTATTGGGCTTCCTGTCGGCCGCTCTTGTTACCGCCATCATCATCGTATCCATCGCCTACCGGTACTTCCCCTCTGCAAACGAGAAGATTCTTCGCCAGGAAAACGATAAGCTGCGTCAGCAATACCTGGTGCTCGATGAGCAGGCCCACAAGCTTCAGCAAAAGATGACCGAACTGGAAAAAAGGGATAATGATGTTTACCGCACCATCTTCGAAGCCAACCCGGTTCCGGACAGTGTCCGTCTCAAAGAGATGGCCCAGCAAAAAGAAATTCAACTGGTCATGAGCATGAACAGCTCAGAACTGGAGGGCTCGATTGTAAACAGTCTCAATAATTTGAGTTTGAGGATGGCCTACCAGGAAAAGTCCTTTAACGAGATCAGGAACTTCATCAAGAATAAAGAAGAGCTGCTGGCGTCCACTCCCGCTATTCAGCCGGTGAGCAACAGCGACCTGAAAAGGGTGGCTTCGGGTTTTGGCTACCGCATCGACCCGGTGTACAAAACCGTTAAGTTCCATGCCGGCCTCGATTTTACCGCTCCGCAGGGTACCCCGATCTATGCAACCGCCAATGGGGTGGTTCGTGTGGCCGGCAACCTGGGCAATGGCTTTGGCAATCACGTGGTCGTCAACCACGGATATGGTTACGAAACCCTCTATGGTCACATGTTCAAAATCAAGGTCAAAGGAGGCCAGCGGGTTAAAAGAGGGGAAATTATCGGATGGGTAGGCAGTACCGGCAAATCCACCGGACCCCACTGTCATTATGAAGTCCATAAAAACGGGCGCACCCTCGATCCTGTTTATTTCTTCTATAACGACCTGACTCCCGAACAGTTCGATCGGCTGCTGAAGCTGGCCGCTTCCAGCAACCAGAGCTTCGATTAAGATCAACCGCTATATATAGTATACCAGTTTCTCCCGGGAAACCACTTCTTAACATAAGATATTAGGACAGTAAAGGCTTCTATTGTAAATTTGCAGTCCGACATGTTCAACCCTCCCGATATATTGACCCTGGCTCAGAAGCAGCCGATTATGCAGGAGCAGATGATGCTGTTGCAGGAGAAAGAGCGCCAGATTCCGGGTTCCGTTCAGTATGTGATCAAGCGTTACCGCAAGATGCCGAACTGGAATATGGAAGATACGGGTATGATGGTCTATCACTACAAGAAATCAGATCCCAAAGACAACTATTTCGAGCTGCGTTTCTGCGTTACGGGTAATGTGTACTGCCGTCAGAAAGACATTGAATGCGACATGTGCAAATTCAATGCTTCCCGCAGTTGCGTGGAAAGAGTGGATAGTGTGGATGTGGTCAGTTTCCGTTTTTCCCCGGTTCATCTTTCTCAGTTCGTTAAACCGGGCAAACTCAAAGACAAACTGGTAGATGAGGTGTTGAATTTCTCACATACCTCTTCATTTTCAAAAGTATTGTCTTTGTGCAGCCGCACCAGGATGGTGCTCGAAGCCTTGCTGAATCACACTTATACCGACAGTCTCGAAAACATCTATATCAATGCACAGACGCAAATGCTGTTGTTGTATAGTCTCGAGTGCATGTTGGGTGACAGCAAAGAAGTAGAGAGCTTCCAGTGTAAGTTCCTGGCCAATGAGGCAGATCGGGAAAAGATCGTTCGTTCAAGAGAAATTCTTCTTCAGCATATCGGCGAGCCTTTAACCATTAAGGAGCTCAGCCGCAAAGTGGCCATCAACGAATGTTACCTCAAAAAAGGTTTCAAGGAATTGTTTGGTACTACCATCTTCGATTTTTATCAAAGCCAGCGGATGGAACACGCCCGTTACCTTTTATATGAAAAAGGGTTGAGCGTAACAGAAGTATCCGTGATGCTTGGATATTCTTCCATCTCCCACTTTTCTACCGCCTTCAAGAAACATACGGGATTGAAGCCTTGTGAGCTGTTGTTGCATTGATTCGTTTATCGTTTTGCGTTTCAGGTTGGTTTGCGGTTTGCGGTTTGCAGTTTGCGGTTTGCAGTTTGCAGTTTGCGGTTTGCCGTTTGCTCCGTTTCACGTTGGTTTACGGTTTGCGGTTTGCAGTTTGCGGTTTGCAGTTTGCGGTTTGCCGTTTGCGGTTTCTATTTGAATTTTCAATTTTGACTTTTGAATTTTGACTTTTGACTTTTTCTCACCACTCTTCTTTGTTTTTTACAACATCAAAATCCAAGAAAGTATTAAATATGTCTGCAACACCTTACACCAACAATAATTTCATCTGCTCACAGTTAGTTTGATATATATCATCCTCCTCTGTTGCCCTGAAAAACATCTTGTAAGAATATCACTACAAAAGAATTTTTTCTTTAAAGAGATATCAACATCATCAATGAATATTGATTATTGACATTCATCGATATAAAACATCATCAGAAAAATTTTACAATTCGATGGCATTGTTTTTGGTTAAGTGGTAATGCTGATGCGTAAGTTACTCCTGATATCTTTCAGTGCATTCTATCTGTTGATCTTTGCAGATGGAATGGAACTATTGAAAATCGATAAGCTGATAGAGCATTACCGGTTTCATCAGTTGGTTTCACCACATACCAGCTTTTTAAAATTTATTGCTCAGCACTATGCCGGTGATGATGGCATAAAAGGCGATGCGGTTGCAGATAGTCAACTGCCATTTTGCAACACCAGTCAATTGTATTTTTTCCCCTTGTTCTGGCAATTGATTATTTCCTTAGTAATTGTTATTGCAAGCTTTTACCCACCTCCATATGTAACTGGTTATCGCACTCCTTATTCGTTAAGGGGGCATCTGAGATTAGTCTTTCATCCACCCAATCCGAGACTGTCTTTGTAAAATAATAACCAGCATTACTGATACTGGCAAACTGCCTTCAGAAGGCAGCCACTATGTTATTGCCTTAAAAGTACGTACACCAAAAAACCACTAATATGAAAAACAGAATTGCTGTGGCCATTACAGCATTGTCTATTTCCATGCTGTTTTATATGTGCCGGCATGAGATTCTCCATCCTGTATCGCCCGGTGATGGCGGCGGCGGGGGAGGCTACACCCCTCCACCTGCTACCAATACCTGTAGTCCGGATACGGTATACTTTGTAAATGTGATTCAGCCATTGATTGCCTCCAATTGCACCACCAGCGGCTGTCATGATGCAGTGTCTCATGCAGATGGCGTCAACCTGACGACCTATTCAAATATCATGAAGTATGTGAAACCCGGAAATGGTACCGGCAGTAAGTTGTACACGGTCCTCAATCAATCGGGTGGTGACAGAATGCCGCCGCCTCCCAAACCGGCTTTGACGGCAGATCAGAAAAATAAAATCCTGACATGGATCAACCAGGGCGCAAAGAACAATTACTGTTCGGGTGGTTGTGATACCGCGGTTTTCACTTACAGCGGTGCAGTCAAAAACATCATGCTGACCAAATGCGCCGGTTGTCACAACCCGGCTTCTCTCGGAGGAAACATTGATCTCTCCACTTATGCCGGAACCAAAGTGGTAGGAGACAATGGAAAACTGTACGGGTCAGTGGCACATGCAGCTGGTTACTCGGCTATGCCCAAGAATGCGGCTAAACTGTCTGATTGTGAAATCAGGCAAATTCAAAAATGGGTTCAATCAGGTTCACCCAACAACTAAGTCAATTATGAAATCAATATTGTCAATTTTACTGGCAGGAGGGTTCTGGCTGTTCATGAGCAGTTGTTACTACGACAAAGAGGAATTGCTCTACGGAACCAATACTGCCTGCGACACCCTGGTTACGGTATCGTATACCCAGCATGTGGTACCCCTGCTTCAGCAACAATGTTACAGTTGTCATTCGGGAAGCTTTCCTTCGGGAAATGTGCTGATGGGCACTTATGCGGCAGATAAAGCGATTGCCACAAATGGTAAGCTGTATGGTACCATCAGCCATGCCAGCGGATTTGTGCCGATGCCGCAAGGCGCTGCGCAGCTATCTGCCTGCCAGATCAGTACAATCAAGAAATGGATCGACGCGGGAATGTCTAACAATTAAATCAATGGTATGAAAAAGAAAACACCCCGGTGGCTGATCGTTGCGATGGTAGTATTGCTCCTGGCAGCTATAGGTATCGGTTATGCTTTCCGGGAATACAACCGGAAAGAACCGCAAACAGCAGACAGGCAGACGGCCGCCACTGTGTCAGCGGTTGATCTGATGAATCAGTTCAAGACGAACGAGTCGTCGGCCGGCCTGAAATACCTGGACAAAGTGATTGAAGTCAGCGGAGAGCTGAAATCAATTGACACCAGTGAGAAAGGCGCCCTGACGCTGGTTTTGAAAACAGCCGAGGAAATGTCTTCGGTCCGGTGTAGTATCGATAGTTTGTATACCGGTAAAACAACTGATCTCGTTTCAGGAAGACCCGTTAAGGTTAAAGGGATATGCACCGGCTATATGGCCGATGAATTATTGGGATCAGATGTTATCCTGAAGAAATCCCTGGTTATTACTCATTAAATCCATCCAAATCCAACACTAAAAATTTCCAGTATGAAAAAGTTATTCCAGTTAATAGTGCTGATACTCCTGGTTGCATCCGTCCATGCACAGGACAAGTACTTTACCAAGACGGGTAAAATCAATTTCAGTGCCACGGCACCCAATTCGCCGGAGAATGTAGAAGGGATCAACCGAAATGCGACTTGTGTGCTTGACAGCAAAACCGGCGCTCTTCAGTTTGCCCTGCTCATGAAAGGATTTGAGTTTGAAAGAGCCCTGATGCAGGAGCATTTCAATGAGAATTATGTGGAGAGCGATAAGTTCCCAAGGGCTGAGTTCAAAGGAATGGTTGTGAACAATGCTTCAGTGACATATAATAAAGATGGTGTCTATCCGGTCCAGGTAAAAGGAAAACTAAGCCTCCATGGAGAAACCAAAGAAGTGACAACAGACGGTACGCTTACCATCAAGGGAGGAAAAGTAAATGCGACTGCCAAATTCGATGTGTTGCTGGCAGACTTCAAAGTTTCCATACCCACCCTGGTGGCTGATAAAGTGTCAAAGACCGCTAACATCAATGTGGTTTGTTTACTGGAACCCCTAAAGTAGAACCAATATGAAAAATATCAGGCAAATGGTTTTGTCGGGATGCTTCCTGGCAATAGTTTCCATTTTGCAGGCGCAGGACCAGGACCTGTTGAAACTGGTCGGCGAACCAACAGCAAAAAAGGAATATGTAAAGAGCGCTTTTAAGTCGCCCCGCGTGGTAAACAGTCATTCAATAGAATTTCTATCACCGGGAACGATGGACTTCAGAATACTTCATCGATTTGGCCAGATCGATCAGGGATACAAGAATTTCTTTGGTCTCGACCAGGCTTCGATGCGGTTAGGCTTTGATTTTGGAATCTTGCGCAACCTGATGGCAGGGGTGGGACGAAGTACCTATCGCAAGGAGCTGGATGGATTCATCAAATACGCTCCGTTGCAGCAGTCTACCGGCGCTCACTCCATGCCATTAACCGTGGCACTGGTGGCAGGCATGACGATGGACGGAACCGATTGGGCTTACCCCGACCGAAAGAACTATTTTACTTCCCGGCTGGGATATTATTTCCAGGTGGTGGCAGGAAGGAAGTTCTCGGACCTGTTTACCCTGCAGGTGATGCCCACCGTTGTACACCAGAACCTGGTAGTGAATGCTGCGGATTCCAACGATATCTTTTCTGTGGGAGTGGGAGGGCGAATTCGTTTGTCGCGCAGGATTTCACTCACCTGCGATTATTACTATGTATTGAATCCATTGACCGACCGGACTTATTATAATCCGTTATCAGTGGGTATTGATATTGAAACAGGCGGACACGTCTTTCAGCTTCATTTTTCCAATGCCACCGGTATGAACGAGAGAGCCTTTATTACCGAAACAACGACCAGTTTCCGCAAGGCGGAGATCCGGTTTGGGTTCAATCTGTCACGGGTGTTCCAGTTGAAGAAGAAAAAGATGTCCTGAGTTGTTCTATTGTTAACCGATTTCAGATAAACTGTCTTGTGTGGCCTGGATGGTAGCATCCAGGTCCGCATAGGTCAGTGCGTTGTTGAGAAACCAGCTTTCAAAGGCAGAAGGAGGCAGATAGATGCCTCTCTTCAACATGGCATGAAAATATTTTTTGAAGAGCTCATTATTGGCAGAAGAAGCGCTGGCAAAATCAGTAACGGGATGATCACTGAAATGAATGCTGATCATTGATCCCAGTTGGTTAATGACATAAGGTTTGCCCCAGGCACGAAGCGCTTTATCGAGTCCTTCTTTCAGGTAAAGCGTCTTCGCTTCCAGTTCATCGTAATGGGAAGGGTTATTGTTGAGTTCGGTTAGAGTGGTCAGTCCTGCGATCATCGCAATCGGGTTGCCACTTAAAGTACCTGCCTGGTAAACATTGCCCAGCGGAGCAACCACTTCCATGATGGCTCTTTTTCCACCAAAGGCCCCAACGGGCATACCGCCACCGATCACTTTACCGTAGGTGACCAGATCGGCGTGTATGCCGAGTCTTTGTTGTGCTCCTCCGGCTGCCAATCTGAATCCGGTCATGACTTCATCAAAGATCAACAGTATCTTTTCTTCATCACAGATCTTTCGGATGCTTTCGAGGTAACCGGCTGCGGGCAGGATACATCCCATATTACCGGCTACCGGTTCAATGATGATCGCGGCAATTTCGCCGGGATGATTCTTCACGAGGGTTTGGAAAGCGTTCAGATCATTGTACGCGCAGGTAAGTGTATCATTGGCTACGCCGGCTGTTACACCCGGCACTGTTTGAATATTCAGGGTAGCCAGGCCGCTGCCGGCTTTTACGAGGAAGCTGTCTGCATGACCATGATAGCAACCTTCCAGCTTGACGATCTTATTGCGGCCGGTATAACCGCGTGCAACACGAATCGCGCTCATGCAGGCCTCTGTGCCGCTGCTGACCATTCGGACGAGGTCCACATTCGGACACATCGTTTTGATCAGCTCTGCCATTTGAATCTCCAATTCGGTAGGTGCTCCGTAGGAAGTGGAATAAACAGCATATTCCTGTATAGCTTTTACAACAGGCTCGTACGCGTGTCCCAGGATCATTGGCCCCCAGGAGGCGATATAATCAATATAACGGTTGCCATCGGCATCATATAAATAAGCGCCCTTTGCTTTTTTCATGAAAACAGGCGTTCCGCCAACACTTCTGAATGCCCTTACCGGTGAATTGACTCCGCCCGGAATGGATTGCTGTGCGCGCGCGAATAATTGCTGACTGACTGATTGATTCATACCTGACTGTTTTTTCCTGCATTAATGAATGAGCCTGATCGCGTCTTTGGCGAAATAAGTGGCAATCAGGTCTGCACCGGCTCTTTTGATCGAAGTAAGTGTTTCCAGGATTGCCTTGTCTTCATTGAGCCATCCCATTTTAGCGGCGGCCTTGATCATCGCATATTCGCCACTGATATTATATGCGCTGACCGGTACGGTAACGGCATTTTTCACTTCCCGGATGATATCAAGGTAGGAGAGGGCCGGTTTAACCATTACAATGTCTGCCCCTTCTTCAATATCCATCAGGGTTTCTTTGATGGCTTCCTCCCTGTTGGTGTAATTCATCTGGTATGATTTCTTATCACCAAAACCAGGTGCGGAGTCCAATGCATCCCGGAAGGGGCCATAAAAGCAGGATGCGTATTTGGCACTATAGCTCATGATGCCTGTGCGGGTAAAACCCGATTGCTCCAATGCCAGGCGTATGGCGCCGATGCGGCCGTCCATCATATCGCTGGGCGCTACAAAATCAGCGCCCGCCTGCGCATGACTGACACTCATTTTTGCCAGCACTTCCACGGTAGCGTCGTTCACGATCTCGCCATTCTGTACAATTCCATCATGACCGAAGGATGAATACGGGTCCAGTGCCACATCGGTCATGACCAGCATTTCCGGAACGGCCTGCTTGATGGCTTTGATGCTTCTCTGCATCAGTCCATCCGGATTCAGGGCTTCGGTTCCTTTATTGTCTTTTGTTTCGTCTTTTGCTTTTACAAACAGTAAGACTGCTTTCAATCCCATACTCCACAATTCCTTCACTTCTTTCACCGTCAGGTCAAGACTTCTCCGGTAATAACCCGGCATCGAAGGGATCTCCGACTGCTCCTGCTCGCCTTCAATGATAAAGAGAGGTACAATAAAATCATTGGCAGATAGGCTTGTTTCCGCAACCAGGTCGCGAATGGCGGACGACTGGCGAAGAATTCTGTTGCGACGTTGGAGAATCATATCTATTTGTATAAATGTTCCGAAAATTATTTTTCAATCAGCAGGTATTGGCTTTGCGACTCCATTCTTCTCTTTCTTCATGGGAGATCCAGGCTGCCCAGTCGCGCGGATGCAGACAGGCATCCAGCAATTTTTCTTCTTCCGACCCGGCAGCAGGCTGGTAGTTGTATTCAAATCTTACCGTCGGAGGAAGGCTCATCAGGATACTTTCCGTTCTGCCATTCGTTTTCAGGCCAAATATAGTACCCCGGTCGTGTACCAGGTTGAATTCAACATAACGGCCGCGGCGTATTTCCTGCCAGTATTTATGAGCAGCAGTAAAAGGAATCTCTTTTCTTTTTTCCACGATCGGAATATACGCCTCCAGGAATGCGTTGCCGCAGGCCTGTCCGAATTGCATCCACCAGTCGGCGGAGCGGTCGGCATCGGGCCGCTGGTGATCGTAGAAGATTCCACCAATGCCTCTTCTTTCCTGACCGCGGTGATGATTGACAAAATAATCGTCGCAGATCTTCTTGAATTGGGGAAAGAAAGATGGATCGAATTGATCACATACTTTTTTATAGGTCTGATGAAAATGACGCGCGTCTTCTTCGAACAGGTAATAGGGAGTGAGATCCGTTCCGCCTCCGAACCAGCGGTCTGTCAGTTGACCCGCTTCATCATACAATTCAAACATCCGGTAGTTACAATGAACAGTCGGCACAAATGGATTGAAGGGATGAATCACCAGGCTCAATCCACAGGCAAACCATTGGTCGCCCTGGATATTGAGTTGTTTTCTCATGGCCTCGCTCACTTTTCCATATACCACTGAAGTGTTCACGCCACCTTTTTCGAAAACAGCGCCCTGGCTGATGACCCGGGTTTTGCCTCCGCCACCTTCTGCGCGTACCCACTCATCTTCCTGGAAACGGGCTTTGCCGTCAACCGATTCGATCTTCGCGCAGATGGTATTCTGCAGATCCTGTATAAATGATATCCATTGTTCCTTTACAGACATACGATTGGTTTCTATCAGGATTCTTTAACCGCCTCCACAAAAGCTTTTGCATGATCAACCGGAACGTTGGGCATAATTCCATGTCCCAGGTTGGCAATGTAACGTTGTTTTCCAAAGGCCCGGATCATTTCTTTTACAGATTTTTTGATCTCCGGAATCGGCGCCAGCAGTTTGGAGGGGTCGAAATTACCCTGCAGCGTTACCTGGTTATTGGTAAAGGCGCGTGCCATCTCCGGTGAAATACACCAGTCGATTCCAATGCCGGCAGCTCCCGATACACTCAGGTCTTTCAGCGCATACCAGGATCCTTTGGGAAAGAGAATCACCGGCGCTTCGTCTTTCAGTGCGCTGGCAATTTGTAACAGATAGGGTTGTGCGAAGTTTTTAAAGTCTTCCGGGCTCAGGGAACCGGCCCAGCTGTCAAAAACCTGTACGGTATCTGCTCCGGCTTTCACCTGGTTTTTCAGGTAGCTGATGGTAATTGTAGTGATCTTCTGCAACAGCTGGTGTGCCAGTTGCGGTTGGGTATAGGCGAACTGTTTGGCTTTGTCCCAGGATTTGCTTCCCTTTCCTTCCACCATATAACAAAGGATCGTCCAGGGGGCTCCGGCAAAACCAATCAACGGCACGCGGCCATTCAATTCTTTTTTGGTAAGAGCCAGGGCCTGGTACACATAAGACAAACTTTCTTCCGAATTACCGGTGATCAGTTCATCGATATCTGACTGGGTCTTGATGGTTTTGGGCAGAAAGGGGCCCTTGCCTTCTTCGAGTGTTACAACCAGCCCCATCGCTTGCGGAATAACCAGGATATCGGAAAAGATAATCGCTGCATCCACACCTACCTGGTCTACCGGTTGCAAAGTGATTTCGGTAGCCAGCTCAGGGGTTTGCACCCGGGTGAAAAAATCATATTTCTCGCGCAGCTTGATATAATCGGGAAGGTATCTGCCGGCCTGGCGCATCATCCATACAGGCGGTCTCTCTACTTGTTCTCCTCTGAGCGCTTTTAATAACAGATCATTTTTCAGTGTACTCATGATAGTAAGAATCTTTTTTAGTTCCCTTCAAAAAAAGAAATCGCTTCCTGCAGCAGGTTCTCTTTTCCTGGTTCCGAACCGATGATGACTTTATTTTGGGTGAATTTGCCGATTTCGCTGGCCGTGGTATCGCCAATGGCAAAGAGGATGGTTTGCTGATCGGCTTTGTTCACCGAAAAGAAACTCCTTACTGCGCTTGGACTGAAAAACAGCACGCCATCGTAATGTTTTTTTATTTTATGCGGAGTGGCAATGGTGGTGTAAACTTCAATCTCAGTCACTTCAATACCGTGCTGGCGGAGAATGTCCGGCAGTTCATCCCGCCTTTGATTGCCACAGAAGAAGATCACTTCTTCCTGCTCCCAATCTTCCACCACCCGTTCCGCCAGTTCGGCCGCGTTTTTGGCGGTTCCGTATAAGGCATCTTTTCCGAAGTATTTTTTAACAAGCTCTGCGGAAGTGTAGCCCATGGTATAGATTTTCCAGTCGGGTTCCTGTCCTTCCAATTGCGCTGCTACTGCCTCTACCGCGTTCATACTGGTAAAGATCACGAGGGCAGATTGCAGCAAGGTGTTTTCTATTTCCTGTTGTACATCGACGGTATCGATGGCTTCGGTTTCAATGAATGATAAAGTATCGATCAGTATCTGATGCTCCGAAGCTTCCCTGATCGATTCGTCCGATAGGGGCCGGGTACTTAATATGTTGATTTTATTTTCCGCCATTTTGTATTTCTTCCACGATGGCCTGTCCGCCATTACGTAGTATTTGTTCTGCGCATCTTCTTCCGAGATCAAAAGATTGATTGACCGGCATGTTTGATTCCACGCTCAGGTTTTGTTTGCCATCGGTGGAGAGCAGGTTGCCTTTGAAAAACACTTCTTCCTGGTGAATGGTTGCAAGAGCACTGATGGGAGTGGAACATCCACCCATCAGGGTTTTCAGAAAATCTTTTTCTACCAGGGTGCAGAGAGCGGTATTGGGATCATTCAGGGGAGACACACTATCGAAACTATGTCGGTCGTCTTCCCGGCACACTACAACAATAGCGCCCTGTGAGGGTGCCGGTAGCATCCAGTCGAGCACGAGGCTGGTTTCGGGACGCAGATTAATTCGCTCCAGGCCGGCTTGCGCGAATATGGCAGCATCCCAGGGCTCTTCACTCAATTTCCGCAATCGGGTGTTTACATTACCCCGCAGGTTTTCGATCAAATGATTCGGGTACCGGTTGAGCCATTGGGCTTTCCGGCGGATACTGCTGGTCGCTATGGTCAATGGCGCCTGTATGGAATGATCTTTTTCGATTTGCAAGTACCTGTTTTGTGATTCCTGGTTTTTAAATACCAACAGATCGTGTACAGGTCCCCGGGGAAGCACAGCTGCCTGCTGAATGCCCTGCGCGAGCTGAGTAGGAACATCCTTCATGGAGTGAACAGCGATATCCACCCGGTTGTTGAGCAGGGCACTGTCAAGCTCTTTGGTGAAGATGCCCTGCACCCCCATTTCATAGAGAGGCGTTTTGAGATCAATGTCTCCGCCACTTTTGATATAAACCAGTTCTGAGCTAATGCCAAGACTGCTCAGGGACTGCTGTACCTGGGTAGCCTGCCAAACGGCCAGCTGGCTTTCTCTTGTTCCGATACGAAGATGATTTCCCATTGTTGATCAGATGGTGCCGGTAGCGATGTACTCATTGATAGCTTCAATGTAATGGCATCCTTTCTGGTTAACCACTTTCATTTTCGAAGCCATGCCATTGATCACCCGCTGTATTTTTTCGTCATTGCCAGACGCGGCCGGGTGATAATGATATAAAGGTAAGAATAATGGGTCGCTGTGAAGTTCGCGTAATTTCGTCTTGACGGCTTTGAGTACGGGGACGTGTTTACGCATTTCATACCAGTCCATGAACTCCTGGCAATGTGTGGCAATAATTTCCTTTGCTTTGGGAACTTCGGCTTCTCTTTTCTGCAAAGTTTCGTCTTTGAGCTTCGACAACTCATCAACATTCACCAGCGTCACTCCCGGGGTATTGCTTACTGCCGGATCAACATTATAGGGGATGGAAAGGTCTATGATACATTGTGGTTTCTTTCCTTCGAGATGTGCGGGAAGAATAACAGGCTCATTTGCATTCGAAGCAACGAGGATGATATCAGCTTCCTGAACATGGGCATTGAGTTCTTCGATAGGGGCATAGTGCACACCTATTTCATTAGCCAGTTCAACTGCTTTTTCCGGGCTGCGGTTCATCAGCGTAATGCGCGAAGCGGACAAATAGTCTACCAGGTTCTTTCCGGTGTTGCGACCAATCTTGCCCACTCCGAGTAACAGGATTTTCTTTTCTGATACCGCGGTGATGTGCTCACGAATATATTGTACAGCGGCAAAGGAAACGGAAACGGTTCCTCCGCTGATCTGGGTCTGATTCTTGATGTTCTTGGATGATTGTAATACGGAATTGATCAGTCTTTCGAGAAACGCGCCGGTAAATCCCTGTTCCTTGGCGAATTTGACAGCTGTTTTGAGTTGACCGACAATTTCGTAGTCGCCCAGTATTTGTGAATCCAGGCCGGCCGCTACTTCAAAGATATGATGAACAGCATTCCAGCCCGATTTGATATAACAGATCGATTCAAAGGTTGCCCGGTCTCCTTCGGTTTCCTGGCAAATCAGATCAATGAGATCGTCAGCCTGCGGTGCGAATCCATAGATCTCGGTGCGATTGCAGGTGGAGAGGATGAATAATTCGTCGAGATGAGACTGATGTGCGGACAATAGCACTGAACGATACTGCTCCTGGCCAATGGCAAACTGCCCTCTGATGGCAGCATCCGTTTTACGGTAGTTGATGCCGACGACGTGGAAGTTTGAAATGCTTTTGGTACTATTTCCGTGCATGTGAATCAATAAAATAATTACGATGCAAAAATAATTTTGGAAGCCTCAACCTCCTAATAAATGTGTCATTAGTCTGTCATTTTAAGAAGTGATTATCATCAGTTGCGTGTATGACTTATGAACTGTTCTTTAGCATAAATGAATTGAGGAGAACAATTTTATGCAGGCAATTTTGTCAAAAACGAACATTTAGCAGTTTCGGGGGTTACTTTTGCAAATCAGAAAAGATATGAGCACCACAACTAATAAAGGAATTGTTCTGATGAATCTGGGATCGCCCGATTCAACAGCTGTAAAGGATGTAAGAAAATACCTGAATGAATTCCTCATGGATGAACGGGTGATTGATGTCAATTATTTACTACGTCTTTTCCTGGTACGCGGTATCATATCACCTTTCCGTGCGCCTAAATCGGCCGAGGCCTATAAAACCATCTGGACCCCCGAAGGATCTCCTTTAATTGTTTTTACCAGGCAATTACAGCAGGCATTACAGGAAATTACCAATGATAAAGTGGTGATCGCTATGCGTTACGGAAGCCCTTCACCCAAAGAGGCTTATGATGAACTGCTTCGGAGCAATCCGGCCATTGAAGAAGTAACGGTTGTACCGCTTTATCCGCATTATGCCATGAGCAGCTATGAAACCGCTGCGGAATATGCGAAAGAGGTGTACCATAAACATGGCTATCGGTTCCGCCTGAAAGTAGTAAACGCTTTCTACCGCGATGAGCCCTATCTGCATGCGCTCACCGAAAGTATTCGTCCCTTTTTAAATCAGGATTTCGACCACCTGCTTTTCAGTTATCACGGAGTGCCCGAGCGGCATATTTACAAAGGAGACGTAACGGGCCAGCATTGCCTCCGGTCTGCAGTCTGCTGTTCTGTTGATTCTCCTGCCCACAACTTTTGCTACCGCCACCAGTGTCTTGACACTACGAAGCGAGTGGGGGAAGCGCTGCAGTTACCGGAATCAAAGTTCAGTTTTTCCTTTCAGTCGAGGCTCGGTCGGGATGAATGGTTAAAACCATATACTGCCGCAAGACTGGCCGAATTGCCCGCACAGGGAATCAAAAAACTACTGGTTGTTTGTCCTGCTTTTATAAGCGATTGCCTGGAGACACTGGAAGAGATTGCAGAACAGGGTAAAGAAACCTTTATACATGCAGGTGGAGAATCATATACCATGATTCCCTGCCTGAATGTTCACCCGCTTTGGGTAAAGGCATTGGATCATCTCGTAAAAGAAGGCGCCAGTACAACGGTATAACTATATTTGCCGGGTATTCATCAAATCGGGCGAATGTACCTCTATATCAAATCCATACATATCATTTTTGTCGTTACCTGGTTTGCCGGGCTGTTTTATATTACCCGGCTGTATATCTATAACACAGAAGCGGGCGATAAGGAAGAGCCGGCCAAATCAATCTTGCGTGACCAGTTCGCTATTATGATCAGGCGTCTCTGGCTTGGCATTACCTGGCCTTCTGCTATCCTTACTCTTACATTCGGCAGTTGGTTATGGTACCTGATGGATGCAACACCCACCTGGCTGCTCATCAAATTCGGATTCATCATCGGCTTGTTTGCCTATCATTTATCCCTTCATCGAATTTATCTTCAGCAAAAAAGAGAGGAGTTCAGATACAGTTCCCAACAACTCCGGATCTGGAATGAAGTCGCCACTGTTTTTCTCTTTGCCATTGTCACCCTGGTGGTGGTCAAGCAAAATCTCAGCTGGGCCTGGGGGATAGCAGGCCTGATATCACTTATTCTTGTGCTAATGAGCGCCATAAGAGTGTATAAACTTCTTCGAAAGAGATAACTCCATTGTCATTCGTTTGTCAGTTTCCTGATAGCGTAAATCGAATTCCTTTAACCGTAATCGATTCGCATCATTCCATTTTTTCTTTGCAGTCGTAAAAAAAGAAAAAATGAAACTGACTGATAAAAAGAAATTTTGGGTTTTAGCAGGCTTGTTATTGACAGCGATGAATCTTACTGCACAGAACGGATCGATCAGCGGAAGAATTGTTACCAGGGATGGAGAGGCCGCTCCATTTGTAACCGTTCAATTGAAAGAGCTTAAAAAAGGCACCATGACAGACAGTGGCGGGTATTATATGCTGCAACACCTCAAGGCAGGAGATTATACCGTGTTGATCTCATTTGCCGGATTACAACCGATCAGCAGGAAGGTGCTGGTGAAGGAAGGAGAATCGCCGACGCAAAATTTTGTCCTGGAAGAAAATTCCACCCAGCTTACTGAAGTGGTGGTTACCTATAACAGGGGCATGAATGAACGGGCCGCCAGCTCAGGCAAGATCAATATCAAACCTATGGATCTTCCTCAAAGCATTGCGGTGCTTGGGAAAGATGTGCTCGAACGCCAGCAAACATTGCGACTCAGCGATGTGCTGATGAACATCACCGGCGTTTACCAATATGGAAATACCGGTGGTACCCAGGAAGAAATTGGTGGCAGGGGATACGCATTCAACAGTAGTAATACTTTCAAGAATGGTGTTCGGTACAATAACGCTTCATTACCGGAAATCAGCGCGCTGGAAAAAGTGGAAGTATTGAAAGGAAGTGCTGCCATCCTGTACGGAAATGTGGCCGCCGGCGGGGTGCTGAACCTCGTTACCAAAAAGCCGAAATTTGAAAAAGGAGGAGAAGTTGGGTTCAGAACAGGCAGTTATGATTTTTACAAGCCCTGGGTAGATGTATATGGACCCATCAATAATAGCCAGGTGGCTGCTTATCGCGTGAACGCCACTTATGAGAAAGCCAATAGTTTTCGCGATGTAGTGAATTCAGAAAGATTTTACATCAACCCTTCTTTCCTGTTTAATATAGGCCGGAAAACCGAATTGCTGGTTGAAGGCGACTATCTCAAAGACAACCGCACCAGCGATTTTGGTACGGGCGCCATTAACTACGAAGTGGCGAATGTTCCCCGCAGTCGCTTTCTCGGAGCCTCCTGGAGTTATTATAAAACGGAGCAGAAGACCACCACCATTACCCTCACACATCATCTCAACAAAAACTGGGATATCCGCAGTACCAGTGGTTACCAGGGCTTCAACAGCGACCTGTTTGGAACCACCCGCCCCAATGCCAGCAGCCAGTTTATTCAACCGGATGGAAGATGGGTAAGGGGTTTGCAAAGAAGCGGAACCGATGAAAACTATTATATCACACAACTGGATGTTACCGGCAAGTTCAATACCGGTGGTATCCGTCATCAGCTGCTGCTGGGAGCCGATGCAGACAAGTATGTAACCGATGGATTTGCGTACAGCTATGCCAATCCGGCCATCGGAAACAAGAACATCTATGATACGATCAATGTGTTCGATCTGTCCAGATACAAACAGCGAAGCGATATCCCCTCAATAACAGCAACTACCCGGACAAGAACACCGATTTCCCGGTATGGCATTTATGTGCAGGATTTGATTTGCCTCTCGGAGCAGTTCAAAATTCTGGCAGGTGTTCGTTTCAGCCGGCAACAAACCAAAGGAGCCTATGTCGACTCACTTATAAAGGACAAACGAACCGCTACAGCCGAAGTATCAGACCAGGCATTTACGCCAAGAATTGGATTGGTTTATCAGCCGGTAAAGCAGGTGTCTTTATTTGCCTCGTATGCCAATTCATTCACCCTGAATACCGGTACTGATATTAATTTACAGCCACTGAAACCATCATTTATCAACCAGTATGAGGCGGGGGTGAAAACGGAATTCTTTGAAAAGTTACTGGCTGCCAATGTAACCGTTTACCAGATTGTCAACAGCAACCTGGCACAAACGGCGTTGACCGATGCCAACGGAAACCCCAATAGCAACTCAAATATTAAAGAGCTGGCCGGAGAAGTAACCAGCAAAGGGGTGGAGGTTGATCTGTCAACCAAGCAGGTATCGGGTTTTCAGTTTATTGCCGGTTATAGTTATAACGATACCCGCTATACGAAGAGCAACACCTATGTTGAAGGCAGCCGTTTGCGGTATAACCCACAGCATACTGCTAATTTCAGCGTATACTATTCCTTTTCCGAACGTTCCTTCCTGAAAGGATTCAATGCCGGTGCTGTTGTTTATTATGTGGGTACACGCGTAGCCGGCCGGTCTACCCGCGTGCAGGTTCCCAATGACAGCTTTAAGCTGATGGCTGTTCCCGATTATACACAGGTGGATGCTTCTATTGGTTATACCTGGCAGAAATTAAGCTTGCGATTGAAACTGTCGAATGTATTGAATGAATTAAGCTATAATGTACATGATGATAATAGTGTGAACCCGATCGCTCCGAGGATGTTTTCCTCTTCTGTGTATTTACGATTCTGATCTTATCATCTGGTGATAAAAAAGAAAAGGCCGCCTTTTTGAGGCGGCTTTTTTATAGGGGTCGAAAAAGTTTTTCAGGAACTGGCCTTAAGGCTACTGGTTTAACAGGATTTGGATCAGGTAAGTAGTGTGGTGTTTTTTCAACAGGTGATTCTCGGAGATTAAAAACGGGTGGTAGCGGAAATAAACAGCATTTGATTAGAGGGAGCCTTTCCAAAAAAAAGGAAAGGGGAGCAGGAATACTCCCCTTTTTAACCCCTAAACCCTAAACCGTAGAAAAGGTTTTTCATGTAATGCCTTATGAAATTAGTTCAATTGTTTTAACTATCTGAAGTAAAACTCCTTGGGATTAGATGCAATTTTTCTTCGTGATTTTCATCGTAATCTATCCCTGCTTTTCCTTCTCACATTGCATCATTCACAAGCACAAAAATAAAAACAGAAATGATGCCAAACGGTTTAAATGTGGAAAACTATGACACTGACATTACCCAAACACCCTGCTTTATAATTTTTTTAACGAATGATCGTGATAGAGCCGACCTTTCTAACACGTTGACCATAAACGTCTAATCCTTCCAATGACCAATAGTATGTACCGACTGGTAAGGGTTTACCCTGTTGCCTTCCATCCCATTCTCTGCCGAGATCTTTGGTTTCAAATACGAGCTGTCCCCAGCGGTTATAGATGCGCATGATATCGAGTTTGAAATAGCCGGTGACCTTAATATGAAACAGGTCATTTACGCCATCACCATTCGGACTGAATATGTTTGGAATATCCAGCTGTGTTACATCCAGCACTTTGATCGTGACTCTTGTTTCCGCGCTGCTGCAGGGACCGGCTGTTGTTTTGATCAGCAGTTCGCGATCCTCCGGTACTTTAACTAACAGGAAATTTCCGGTTTTGTTCTCTTCTATCAACAACCCGGTTACCGCGTCATATAACTGGTAGGTCAATCCATTTCTCGGATTTCTGACTTTCAATCTTGCATCGGTATATCGGGGAATAGTTTGATTGTCGTATTGCGGCGTTGGCAATAGGGATACTTCCTGAGTGATGGTATAAGTCTGACTGGTAATCGCGCAGGCATTGGCGTCTGTAATTTGCAGTTGGTAGGTACCGGGAGACAGGTTGTTTAGTGCAAGCGTATTGCCCGCGATCAATCCCTGGCTGCTGGTCCAGCGATATTGCAGAACACCGGTACCGCCCGTTACAGATAGACCGGTGATCTGACCCACTTTGAAATCACAGGTATCGGGAATGGCTCTGGCGCTGGTTTCATCCAGTACCGGCGGCCCCTGCATGACGATCGATTTTTTATAGATCATTTTTTCACAACCATTCGTATCGGTCGCCACCAGGTAGTAAGTAGCAGGAGAAAGATCGGTTATCGACAGGCTGGTACTGATCGGGGTTATGCTATCCCGCAGCCATTTAAAGCTGAATAGATTTTGATTGGCACTGAGCTGGCTGATAGTAATACTGCCATTGTTAACCAGGCAACTGGCTTCTTTTTCCGTTACCTGTTGCACCGAAACGGGGATCATGTTCGCTGTGCTGATCGTGTAAACGGGACTGTTAGCAGTACAACCTAATGGGGTATACACGGCTTCCAGTCTGTATTGCCCAGGCGGCATATTGAACAGGTTCGGGTTATTGCCAACAACAGCATTGGTATTGATATTTCTCCAGGTAATCTGCGTGGCGCCGGCGATCTGCAAGCCGCTAATGTTGCCATTGTTTCGGGTACACCCCGCAGGTTGAATTGTGACGGCAGCTGAGTCTATCGTGACCTCACCCGTATTGCCGACAACATAAGCCCGGCTGGTTACTGTATCGCAGGAGCTTCCCGCGTCTTTCATCTTCAGCCGATAAGTGCCGGCAGGAATATTCACAAGATCTGCCGCATTACCGACCAGGTTTCCTGCCGCATCGTACCAGGTATAGGACACCGTTCCTGTGGTGTTCACCGCCCTGATCCCGCGAATGCTTCCATTCGATTGCCGGCAACTGCTGTTGTTGATTTGAACAGATTGTGTATCCAGCATGGGCGCCGGAATTGCATTGACTACTATGTAGGGAGTGGAATCGGCACATCCTTCCTGCAAATCGCTAACGATTAACTTGTAAGAACCTGCAGGAACATTGAATAACTGACGACCGGTACCCACTACCTGCCGGTTGAGGTCGATCCATCTGAAAATCGAGTATTGATTACCGGTAACTGTAATTCCAAGTATCGAGGCATTGGGTAGATTACAGGTTGATGGATTCACCTGCGGAGGAGTGATGCCCAGGCGCGGGGTGACATCGATGATCTCATACAGCGAAGTAACTGTATCGCAGGATCGATTGAAGACACGGAATCGATAACGGCCCGCCGGAACATTTCTCAGATCCGGATCGGTGCTGATGATATTTCCATTCTGATCTTCCCATTGCCAGCGACTGGCATTTTTAGGAACCAGTCCGAAAATGGTACCATTTGTTTTGCCGCATCGGTTATGGGTAATGCTTACACCTGCGCTGCTGTCGATACCCAACACACTGTCGGCTACATTGAATGCAAATACATCCTCGCAGGATTGCGTACCAATGGACATTCTTAAATAATATCGGCCCGCTTTGACGTTGTTCAGGCAGGTATCGGTTCCCAGTACTTTGCCCGATGCATCTTCCCATTGCCAGCGCGTTCCGCTGATGATCTTTAAACCACAGATGGATGCCGGCAGGCTATTGCAGATGATGGCAGGCTTGCTCATGGCGCTGGTGTCTATCTGCGGGGTGGAATATTCCGAAGTGGCGCCGCCCCTGTCGGTGGCGGTGGCTATAATATTATCGCCGGTAAAGCTGCCCCGGTACACCCAGTTGCCGTTCGCATCGGCCGTGGTGCGGGCAAAATAGGTTTTCCCTTCGCAATTCGGGCAGTCATCATCATAAAACAATTCGATGATGGAAAGCGGCAACGCCTTACCCGAAATCATACCGAATAACTGATTTATTTGGTTGATGGTAACAAAGGGTTGTATCCTCGCGGCATCATTGAAGGGAAACCAGTTCCTGATTTCAATGGCCCGCTTGCGATTGCAATAGGTACTGTTTTGAAAGATACTTACGTTGCGGGTTGCATCGAGTATGATGGCGCCCTGCGATTGATAGCGAATGGTATTATCCATAGCGCCGCTGGCGGCACCAACCATACTGTTTTCGCATTCATTCAGGTAAATTCCTATTCCATAATTCACATTGCGGGGACGCTGACCGTTCTCTTCATAGCCGATCAGGTTCTGGTTGATCAGGAAGCGGGGCGCCATATGGTCTACCTGTATTGCAATACCCCTTTGAGCTCCTCCAAAATAGTTACGGGTGATTTCAATCGGAGGGAAACCCGCCATCCAGGTAGACATGTGCGTTAGTCGTACGCCCACGGCTGTGCGGCTGTCGAGGTTGGCATCACGAAAGCCTATTCCAAAGCGGTTGTTGATGATGCTGACACCGCGATCGATATTGGAATTGTATTCTCCTTCTACAAATACATCTGTAAGAGAGGAGTTGAAATAGTTGGTTTCTTCCGGGGTGGGTCCTCCGATTTTCACGGGGCCAAAGGTCTCCTCGATATAGATACCCTCGCCATTGGTGGTATTGATGGCTATTCTGCCGGGTGTTTGCAGGGAGAGTCCGTCGGTATGAATGCCGACATAATTCGATTTGAATGTCATGGAACCCGAACGGGCGAACCGGCCATCATAGTCGTTGAAAAATGCACGACCCCATCCGTTGATCACATTCCCTTTTGCCACGTCTCCGATCACAATGGTGGAGGAGGCTTGCGCATAGATTCCATACAATTGACCGGGAGGCAGACCGGTTGTCCGGTCGGCCACTGCTGCCTGGATCACCAGCCCGTAAATGAAAATATTGGTACATCCGGTGATGTTAAAGGCATAAACCGGCCCCGCACCCGAATAGGCGCCTTCTACCGACACCACCACTTTGGCGCCTGTTACGCCCAGGGCTGTACCCGGCTGGGTAGTTCCGTCGATGGTGATGTAGGAAGTTAGTGCAGGAAGAAGAGCTACCGGGTTGATATAAATGGTTTTGTCGCGGGTTCTGGCCGGTATGTCAAAGTAGATGTAATCCATTTCACGGGTGCCATTGGCATTGGCTTTCTCGATGGCGTCCCGAAGGGTTCCGGCACCCGCCGGAGCCGGGTTGGTAACGGTGAAGATCTCAGCAGCAGCAGATTGACTGATAAATAACCAGACGATAAGGTGTATGAATGGAATCCCTCTCATTGCAGCAGGTTAAAGATAAAATTTTGCCTGCTCTACACCTAATCATTAGCCGCCAGGGGCTTTATTTTTTATGTACCTTTGCCAACTTATTTTAACAGATTCACGAGATCAACAATATGAGTTCAAAGTACAGGGAATTTTCGCAGTTGAACCTGCCCGCCATGGAGCAGGAAACATTGGCTTATTGGGACCAGTCTCAGGCTTTCGAAAAAAGTATATCCAACCGCCAGGGTGCCCGCCCCTTTGTGTTTTATGAAGGGCCGCCCAGCGCGAACGGAATGCCTGGCATTCACCACGTTATCTCCCGTACACTGAAAGACCTGGTTTGCCGGTACAAAACCATGAAAGGATTCCAGGTAAAGCGCAAGGGCGGATGGGATACCCATGGTCTTCCCATTGAACTCGGCGTGGAAAAGGAACTCGGCATTCGTAAAGAAGACATTGGCGTAAAGATCTCCGTTGAAGAGTATAACCAGAAATGCCGCGAAGCGGTATTGCGCTATAAGGATAAATGGGATGATATTACCCGTAAGATGGGTTATTGGGTTGATCTCAATGATCCGTATATCACTTTCACCAATGAGTATATTGAAACACTCTGGTGGATCCTCCAGCAGTTGTATAACCGCGGACTGCTTTATGAAAGCGTAAGCATACAGCCTTATTCACCTGCTGCCGGTACCGGTCTGAGTTCGCATGAACTGAACCAGCCGGGTACCTACAAAGACGTAAAAGATACCAGCGCCGTAGCCATGTTCAAGGCTATCGCCAATGAGCAGTCGAAATTTTTGTTTGACGGCCTGGAAGGGAAAGAAATTTTCTTTCTCGCCTGGACAACGACTCCCTGGACACTTCCCTCCAATCTTGGATTGACCGTTGGAGGCAATATTGAATACGTACTGGTAAAAACAGTAAATCCATACCTCCACAACGAAGTGCTGGTAGTGCTTGCCAAACCACTGCTCGGCAAGTATTTTAAAGCAGAGAACGAGAACGCCGATTTTGCATCCTATCAGCAGGATGGCAAAAATCTCCCATACCAGGTTTTGAAATCATTCAAGGGCAAGCAACTGGAAGGTCTGCAATATGAACAACTGCTACCCTATGAAGCCAACAGCCCGGCTGAGATTGAAAAGAT
>JBGAHR010000057.1:0-27748 GCA_044226045.1 Chitinophagaceae bacterium | reverse complement strand
GGAAACGACTTTGCCGATCTTTTGCAGATCAAACTCAATAGCCGCACCGGGTATTTTTGTGGGAGCAGGATATTTTTCATAAGGTTCATCCCCCAGTTTCTGAACACTATCATATTGCTTTGCCATCACTTTTTGCCTTACCCATTGAAAAGACAGCCGGTCAATTTCAGGCATGGGCCGATCGTCCCATAGATCCACCCTGTCCAATGACAATCGGAGTTTCCTGTTCTTCTCCCAGATCAATACACCCAGCCAGCCATTTCCAAGGGGAATTCCTTCATCCCATCGCCTTGCAAGGGTATCGAAATGCAAATGATAAGATTTGTCCGGCTGTGCGTAAGCTGGATAAATTATCATCAGAAATATGAGACTGGCGATCGATTTGGTGAGTGGAGCCATTGATGGGTGAATTAAGAATTCAAAAGTTAAAATTCAAAAGCCAAAAATTAAAATTTAAATGCCACGAGGGAGAGCGGGAGCGGAAAGAGAAACAGAAAGAGAAACAGAAAGGGAAACAGGAGGCAATGCGCAAACCAACAGGAAACGATAAACCTGAAACGATAAACTTTGGGAGTCCTCCGCCTGCGGCGGATAAGACTCGCCTGAGGAGGGGAAAGGTGTGCCACTACCCTTTTCCCGAGGGAGGGCGGGGGCGAGAGCGAGAGTGAGAGCGGGAGCGGAAAGAGAAACAGAAAGAGAAACAGAAAGGGAAACGGAAAGGGGAAACGGAAAGGGGAAACGGGAAACAACCTCTGTGCCCTCCGCGTCTTCAGCGGTCTTCAGCGTTTTCAGCGTCTACACTTTGCGTCCTTGGCGGTACTTCGTGATCTTTGCGTTCCAAAAAAATTGCGCAAAAGGCTTTTTAAAGAGAATACAGGTTTTTAAAAAATAATACTTTTTACTTTTTACTTTTTACTTTTTACTTTTTACTTTTTACTTTTTACTTTTTACTTTTTACTTTTTCATCACCTCCTTTACTTCCGTCGTATCACTTACCAAGACAGGTACCTTATATCCCCCACTGTCAATCGATACCTTGGGAAAATTCTTCTTCAGCAGCTCCCAGTCGGCTGGTTGGATGGATGTTTTATAAACATACAAATACCGGAGGTTGGGTAAATTTTTGAGTGCCAGCACGCCTTCTTTCCCGGCAGCAGTCCCTACGATATTCAGGTATTTAAGATGTGAAAGTTTATCGAGGTATTTCAGGCCTGTATTCGTTATCCGGGTGTCATCAAGATAAAGACGGGTAATATTCGGAAAATCAGATAGCATCTTCAGGCCGCTGTCACTCAGGTTTTTCCCGGTCGCCTTGAACCATACGAGCTGCTCTCTAACTGGTTCTAATAAACGCAAGTCACTATCGGTGAAGTTGTCTGTATTGACCAGGTTAACCTGCAGATAATTCACCCCTTCGGACACAGGCATCACCAGGATACCTCTCTTTTTTAACGCAGCTATGGCTTCAGGTGCAGCCGCTTTCACTTTACCTCCCGGAAAATCAGGAATCAGTTCTTTGGGAGCGCTGGCAGGTCCTTCCAGTTTTTTCAGCACGGCTTTTACCGCTTCGTCCTGGGGAATGGCCTGAACAGGTTTGGTAAAATCGGCGCCATTTTTCACCCACCAGTGAAGCAGGGCTATTTCCTGTTCCGATAGTTGCGCTTTTTCCTTCGGCGGCATATGATGCTCATCGTTCAGGGCGAGACCGATCCTTTTCAGCAATTCACTCTTTGCTTCATCACCCGGCACCACGGCCTTTGCTTCCTTTCCGCCTTTCAGGATGGCTTCCGGTTGATCGAGTCTCAATTTGCCTTTTTGTTTCGAGGAACCGTGACAGGAATAGCATTTGTCTTCCAGGATGGGAGCAATCACCTGCTGGTAAGCGAGGGCCGTTTGAATATCCGCGATCGGTTCCCTTTTTACCTTTCCTGTGTCTTTTCCATTGAATGCTTTTGTCAGATATCCCTCGCCGTGAGTAATGGTGCCACCCAGATGCCCCGTGATGGTGATCAAAAATATTAAAACCAACGCGAGCCAGCGCAACAAGACAGATCGGGCATTTCTTCGGTACATTACATACCAGATACCTGAGAGCCCCGCTACTGATATACCCAGCCATTGGTGCCGGCTGGCTAATTGCTGATCATATTCACCACCCTGGTTCAGGAAATATCCCGTGATACAGGAAAGTATCGCGCATATCATTCCCCAGCAGAGAATGAGTCCGATAGCTGGCTCGAGTTTTTGAAAAGCGGGTTTTAACACCAGCCATTGAAAAACACCGGCCAGCAATAGCAAACCGATCGGAAGATGCACCAATACCGGGTGAAAAGGGCCTAACACCTGTTGCATATCGCTCGTTCAGTCATGAATAAAGGTTCAATGGCTTAAGAATATCTTTTCCGAAGTGTGTTCATCATATGCACATTGATGGCCCATTGATCGGATAATGGTTGGCGAGTATAAGGAAGAGTCCACATATAATCAGGAGGACCAAACTCAGTCAGGATTGTCAGCCTCTCCCCATTTTTCTTCTTACGTTCCACCACTTTGTCCCACCAGCTCAGGTGTTTCTTGACGGCATCTTCCCATTCGGGTGCGCGGGGGTCACTCACCTGTGGTCCTTCGGGATGACCTACGCGGGCGTGAATATGATGCGTGCGGCTCAGGGCCAGGTCAACCGTTTCGTCCTGGTCCCATAGTAATGACTCATGAACGGCACACCAATGGGAGATGTCAAGCGTGAGTTTCAGGTCGGCATTCTTTTCAATAAAATTCCGGGTGATATGACTGGCAAACAGCGAACGTCCGCGATGCGTTTCATGATAGATGGGTATACCGCTTTGCCTGCTCAACGATGCGGTAAAATCCATGAAGGGTTTATTCTGCTCGTAAGTGAAATAATCCTTTCCTGAATGACAGTTAAAATAAACCGGTTTGTACTTGATCCCGGCCGTTACACCGGCTTTGAACTGATCGAGATGTTTTTGCGGATCTTTATCTCCACCACCATACAGGAAGCCCAACAGCAATCCATGTTTCTGAGCAGCATTGGCAATTTCATCACGCCCTTTGTCATCTCCGGGCATCCAGACTTCAATACCGTTATAGCCTTCTTTTTTGGCTTTTGCACAAAACTCATCGGCGTTGCCACCGAAGCCCCAGTTGGTAGCCATGATCAGCAATTCGAACCCGGCCTGTTCTTTAGAAAACACCGGTTTTGTTTCTGCAGAGAAAGCATCCAGGGAAGACAGCAACAAAGCTGATCCGGATGCGGTGGTTAGTCCGAGGAATTTTCTGCGATTAAGAGCCATAGTTTGGTTTTAAGAATGATACAATAAATGAAAAATGTTTAACTGATAATATCCTGAATGATTCGTCCCGAAACATCTGTTAACCGGAAAGGTCTGCCCTGGAATTCGTAAGTGAATTTTTCATGATCAAACCCCAATTGACGCAAGATAGTTGCCTGGATGTCGAAAGCCTCTACTTTTCCGCTGATGGCATTGTACCCGATTTCGTCTGTTTCGCCATAGCTGAATCCTTTTTTGATTCCTCCACCGGCCATCCACATACTGAAGGCGCCAACATGATGATCTCTCCCCTTGTAAGGCATTTTCTTTCCATCGCGGTTTTCCTGCATGGGCGTTCTTCCGAACTCACCACCCCACACAACCAGTGTTTCGTCCAGCAGTCCCCGTTGTTTAAGATCGAGTACCAGTGCTGTCATGGCTTTATCGACTGACCGGCATTTATTGATATGGCCCAGATCGATTGCCAGTTCCGCATTAGTCCCGTGAGCATCCCAGCCCCAATCGAATAGTTGCACAAACCGAACGCCTTTTTCAACCAGTTTGCGGGCCAGCAGTGCATTGTTGGCGAAACAGGCTTTACCGGGTTGGGTGCCATACATCTCGTGAATATATTCCGGCTCGTCATTGATGTTCATTACTTCCGGAACCGAAATCTGCATCTTGTAAGCCATTTCATATTGAGACATTCGCGAAAGGATCTCGGGGTCACCGGTTTCTTCGTATTCTTTCTGGTTTACTTCATTGATAGCTTCGATAGATGCTTTGCGCAGATCACGATCCATTCCTTCCGGATCCTTGATAAACAAAACCGGATCTCCTTCGCTTCTGCATTGTACACCCTGGTAAACACTGGGCAAAAATCCGCTTCCCCAAACACTTTTACCCGCATCCGGATTTCGGCCACCGGAAGTGAGTACCACAAAGCCGGGCAGGTTTTGATTTTCTGTTCCCAGTCCGTAAGTAACCCAGGATCCCATGGATGGTCTGCCCAGGCGGGGTGTGCCGGTGTGCATCAGTAATTGTGCTGGTGCGTGATTGAATTGATCGGTCGTTACGGCTTTCAGGATCGTCACTTCATCGGCAATGGTAGAAAAATGAGGAAGATGATCACTGATCCATAAACCGCTTTCTCCCCGTTGTCTGAAGACAGCCTGCGGACCCAGCATCTTCGGTACCCCCCTGATAAAAGCAAATCTTTTTCCCTCGAGCAGACTGGCCGGACAATCCTGTCCATCCAGTTTTGCCAACTCTGGTTTGTAATCGAACAATTCCAGTTGAGAAGGCGCTCCTGCCATATGCAGGTAGATCACCGATCTCACATTGGGTGGAAGAGGCGGAATTTTTGGAGCCATCGGATGAGCTGCATCGAAAGGGATGGCGGAGGCTGGAGAGGAACCACATTTTGTTATCAGCGAGCCCAAAGCGAGCGCTCCAAAGCCCATGGCACATTCTTTCAGAAAATGCCTGCGGGTATGATAGCGAAGCGCCACCTCTCTGGCTTCATTCCACATTCGCTGACTATTTAATTCATCTCTGGTCATGATTTCATTTTTTACCAGTTGCCATCATTGCTTTACAATTACTTCATCCAGGTTCAGCATGGCATTTGCCACCACCACCATGGCTGCCGTTTCCGGGTTATTGTGTTCATTCATTACACCAATCATTTCGCAAGTCTTGTCCTTATCTTTTTTAAACTCATTCAGCGACTCATTGTACAATCGTTCCAATACAACTGATTTCTCTGCAGATATGGGTTTATATAAAATCCATTGATACCCGGTATTGATCTTTTCTTTAAGGCTGTTCCCTCCTTCTTTCATCATACGGTACGCCAACGCTCTCGACATTTCAAGATACGCTTCATCATTGAGTGTTACCAGCGCCTGCAAGGGCGTATTGGTACGAATTCTCCGGGATGTACATACTTCACGGGCGGCGCCATCAAATGTCATCATAGAGGGATAAGGAGCTGTTCTTTTCCAGTAGGTATAAATCGCCCGGCGATAACGGTCAGCGCCATCACTCAACACCCATTCTGCCCCATTCCAGGGCGACAGCCAGATTCCCTTTGGCTGATGTGGGAATACACTGGGTCCATACATTTTGTGACTGATCAATCCACTCACCGACAAAGCCTGGTCACGCACCTGTTCAGCCGATAAACGAACCCTCGGTCCGCGGGCATACCATTTATTGGAAGGATCTTTTGCCAGCATATCCGGTCGAACGAGTGACTGTTGCCGATAGGAAGATGACAGCACGATTAATTTCAACGTCTTCTTGACGCTCCACTTATTTTCGTTCATGAACTGACCCGATAACCAGTCCAGCAATTCCTGGTGTGTGGGCGGCAATCCCTGTGTTCCTAAATCTTCAAGTGTTTCCGCCAGTCCCGCTCCAAACAACTGTTCCCATAAACGATTGACCATTGTACGGGCTGTCAAAGGATTTTTCTGATCGGTGATCCATTTTGCCAAACCCAATCTGTTGCGCGGAACATTGGGGGGTAAGGGATTCAGGGAATGCGGTACATCGGCTTCCACTTTCTCACCTTTCACCAGCCAGTTGCCTCTTTCAAAAATGTGTGTGGGCCTCTTCATATCGTCCGGATTATCCATCATTACCGGCGTGACAGGTACCCTCGCCTTGACCAAAGACCAGAACCGGGAAAGGTTTTTCTCATAAAGCGGTTGTCCTTTACCGGGAAACTCGCTGGTAAACCAGAACCAGTCAAAAAGAATTCCATTGTCGTCCGGATGCTTCAATGATTTGTTTTGATACGTAAAATATAAATCGTGGACTCCCTCAACTTGTCTGAGCGGCGCATTTCTGATCTCGGATCCTTTACTGGCAGGAAGGTCGATGCTGGCCAGGATGGGGCCATCGGGCCGGTCGACATGAATCTGCCATTTACCGTTCGGTAAATACACATCGGCTCTGAACACCAGTTCATTTTTTCCGGTGAGATTAATGTTCCGGAATCGGCAGATGGCGTTGTTTCTGAAAGTGAGCCATTTTGTATCGTTCAGCTCGCAGTTCACAAATTGATCGGCAAGAATGGAGTTAACAGCAGGTTGCCATGTTTTTACAAACTTCCTGATCTCAGCTGCTTTCTCCTCTCCTGACTGCTTTTTTACCCACGCACAGACTTCATCGAGTTCCTGGCTCATGGAGTCGGATAAATGACGCAACAAAGGATAATCGGCATAGGTATCCTCATCCCTGCTGTTGTTGAAGAACGCCATGAACTTGTAGTACTCATCATTTCTGAATGGATCATAAGGATGGCTATGACATTGCACGCAACCAAAAGTAGTTCCCATCATCACCTCCCAGGTGGTATTTACCCGATCAATGATTGCGGCTGTTCTGAATTCTTCGTTATCAGTGCCTCCTTCATCATTGGTCATCGTGTTCCGGTGGAAGGCGGTAGCAACATAATCTTCGTCGGTTGCGTTGGGCAGCAGGTCGCCGGCAATCTGTTCTACAATGAACTGATCATACGGCAGGTCTTTATTAAATGCTTTTATCAACCAGTCGCGGTAACGCCAGATTGAACGACTGTCGTCTCTTTCATACCCTTTGGTATCGGCATATCTCGCGAGGTCCATCCAAAGTGCGGTCCATCTTTCACCATAGGCAGGAGACGCCAGCAACGAGTCCACCAGTGTCTCATAGGCTTTCGAAGTACTGTCTTTCAGGAACGCTGTTGCCAGGTGAGCTGGTGCCGGCAGGCCGGTAAGATCGAGACTGACTCTTCTGAGAAGGGTCGCTTTATCAGCTTCAGGAGAAGGCGTCATTTTCTCCTGCCTGATTTTTTCGAGGATGAACCTGTCGATATCGTTCGTTATCCACTCATCTTTGATAGAAGGTACTTCCACTGTCTTTAGCGGAACATATGCCCAATGATCGCCCCAGGCAGCCCCCTGCTTTATCCAACTGGTCAGCGTATTGATTTCTTTTTCGCTGAGGGGTTCGTGTTTGTAAGGCATTCTTTCTTCCGGGTCGGTGAGTGTAAGCCGCCGGATCATTTCACTCTCATCGGGTTTGCCCGGGATGATAGCCGGCTTGCCGGATTCGGTAGCTGCCAGGGCATCCTGCCGAAAAAGAAGACTGAATCCACCCTTGCGTTTCACACCGCCGTGACAACTGATGCATTTTTTGTTTAGGATTGGTTTTACTTCCGTATTGAAGTCAATGGTATGTGTATTCCAGGAGCATGAATAGTACACGATTGCCGGCAAGCAAATCAGCACAATAACCCATAATTTTCTCGATCGGATCATCTGGCAACCATTCGTTTTCAGTAGCCAATAAAGTTAAGGAAATAGAGGGAGTAAGTAAATGCTTTATACAGGCGGCAGGCTGCTGCTGCTCCATCTTTCTCCGAGGGAAAGCACGGCATAAGGCTGATCAATCGTTTGCGCAATCTTTACAAAATCAGCAGGGTTGGCTGTATTAAAAGAAAACATATCATAATGACAGGGAATCACACATCGTGCTCCGATCGCCTTACCCAGTCTGGCGGCTTCCCCGGTATCCAGGTTTCCGGCTACTTCCCGGGAAGGATCGTTTCCGTTGATCGGTAAAAATGCCAGGTCAATTTGAAAGGGCCGAAGCAGGGATTCCATTCCGGGAAACCACAAGGTATCACCACTGTGATAGACTGTCCATTTGCCAAAAGACACCACATAACCCATGTAACGGCAACAGCCCTTTTCATCACGGTCAATGGTATTGTGCATCGCCGGGATGCCGAAATACGTGAATCCGCCGATGCTGACCGACTGACCATCGTTCAATCCGACCGGAAAGCCTGTATCACATTTCACCCGATCTGCTACAAAACTGCGATTGGCCTCGGGAATGACAAACCGGATTCCTTCATTCTGTGCCAGCACAGGTTGCAGGGTTTCGGCATCCAGGTGATCTGTATGGTTGTGACTGGAACTTACGATAGATATACCCCGAAGCAATTCGGGCCTTATCACTCTTTCGCTCATGCGAATATGCGGCTTGGTGGTGGAAGCATATTTTCTGGTCAGTGAATCGGACAGGTAAGGATCAAAAAGAATTCTCTTTCCCTTCCATTGCAACAGGAAACCACTTTGTCCCAACCACCAGGTATCGAAATCGTCTCCATGGACGAGAAATTGATCCATCTCGGCTGCCAGTGATTCATCCTGTATAACGGGTTTTATGAGTGCCATCCGGAAATAGTATTACAAAGTTGCCCTTACCTGTTTGGCTCCTTTCACCATGTTGGCCAGCTTTTGGCGGGAAGCCCACCTGGCCGTCTGACTCAATCCGCAATCGGGTGCCACCGATAATTTTTCAGCAGGAATATAAGCCAGGCATTTCCGTATTCTTTCAACAACATCATCCACTGTTTCGATATAATAGTTCTTTACGTCGATAATACCTACGGCTACGTTCATCTTTTCCGCGAATGGTTTCAGGAGTTCGATCTCTGCGAATTCGCGATTGGCCATTTCAATATGTATTTCATCAACTGACAGATCGAGGAAATCCGGTAACATAGGTTTGATACTGCGATAACCCACCGGTCGTCCTTTGAAATTGCCAAAACACAAATGTGTGCTCAGGTTGCATTTGCCCACAATCGGCTTGACCGTTCTATTGAAAATATCGACAAATCGTTTGGTGTCTTCTTTGTATGCATAACAACTCATCGAAGGTTCGTCGACTGTTATTTCCGTACAACCTGCTGCCACCAGGTCTGTCAGTTCTTTACTGATAATAGGCAGCAATGCTTCGGTGATGGCATATCTGTCGGGATAGGTTTGATTGGGCAACAATCTCCCACTCAGTGTATAGGGACCGGGGATGCTGGCCTTCAGTGTGGGGCCCTCTGGCGCGAGTCTTTTGAGCCGTTGAAATTCCCTGACGGCGCCCAACCCGCGCGGCGCCTTCAACTCGCCTACTATGTTATTTTTTCCCCGCTGGTCATGCGCAGGTGGTCCGAACTTCCGGGTTTCAGTGGTATTATTCTGAATACCTTCAATATATCCGTAAAATGATAAATTAAAGTCGAGTCTTGTCTGTTCTCCATCTGTTATAACATCCAGCCCTGACCGAACCTGGTCGTGAATGGCGGCGATGACTGCATCTTCGATCATTTCTTCGATATCCGCGGCGCCAAACTCGGACAGATGGGAAGAACCGAATTCCAACCAGCCCGGAAATGGATAGCTGCCTACAACAGTTGTACGAATAGGAATAGTATTCATGAAATTCTTTTTTTGGTTGATTGGTATACTAAAAATGTGTTACAGGCCAGCATTTTTATATAGGTCTGCCATACGATGTGCGTGTTCATCGTAAGCTGACTCAAAAAGTGCCGTCGCTTTTTCCTGGCCTACGATGGCACCGGCTGTCAACACATAGGGCGGTTTGCCGGCCTCCGTCAGCAGCCTGGCCAGTTCTGCCTTGATGCAGTTAACGATCACTGCGCCACCCACTGTAGATCCCGGTGATACCGGTGTTTCCAGTCCTTCTATGTTGATCATCGAATCGCCCAAGGGCGCTCCGGTATCCAGTACGAGGTCGGCAAAGTCGGCCAGCTTTTTTCCCGATTGATGTTTGCTGACAGAGCCTGCCATATGTTCCTGTGTAACGATAGCCACTACCCTGATTCCTTTCTCCTGGAATAATTCGGCCATTTCAACCGGTACCACATTGCAACCACTCGAAGAAATAACCAGTGCCGTATCTCTTTTATCCAGTCCAAAGTTTCTTAAGATCCGGGTGGCCAGTCCGCTGACGTTCTCCAGGAACATTGCCTGTCTTTGTCCGTTTGCACCCACCACGTTATTATGATAAGTAAGCGACAACTCTACAATGGGATTAAAGCCCGCGAAGGAGCCATAACGCGGCCACATTTCTTCCACCATGATCCGGCTGTGTCCGCTTCCGAAAACATGAACCACTCTTCCTGCCAGAATGGAGGACGCGAACCATTCTGCTGCCTTTCTGATAGAGTTCTGTTGCAAACGGATCTTCTCCAATATCGATTCTGCCTTCAATAAATATTCTTCGGTGAGATTCATAATTTTTTTTTTGTTCAGTTAACAGGAATCGCTTTTTCTTTCGCGAAGCAGGCGGCACCCAGGGCGCCTGCGAGGTCACCATGCCTGGCTTTTACAATGGAGACCCCTTCGCCCGATGGTCTCCATTCATACAATTTCATAAACTTCTCCAATGGTTCAAACAGATCTGCTCCTGCTTCGGTGATGCCGCCACCAAGAATAACCAGTTCCGGTGAAACAATATTACAAACCGAAGCGATCCCGATCGCCAGTTGCCTTACAGATAATAACCAGGTTTCCGCGGCAAAGGTATCTCCTTTGCGATAGTCGGTCAGCAATTCATGGGTACTGCTGTATTTCCCGCCGGATCTTTTTTCTATGGTGCAGTTGCCGATACAGTCTTCCAGGCTACCAGGCATGCCGGTTACATCCGGGTCAGACTGATAATCCACACACATGTGACCGATATGTCCTGCTTTTTGAAAGGCTCCCTGGTAAGGCTGTCCATTAATTAGCAACGCACCGCCGACACCGGTACCCAGTGTTAGAAGTGCCACATTCTTTTTTCCCACGGCCATTCCCATTCTTGCCTCCGCTACCAGTGCGGAGATGGCGTCGTTCAGCACGTATGTCTTTTTTTGGAGATGTGCTGACCAGTCGAAATGTTCCAGTCCCTGCAAACGACCCGGCATGCAGGCAATGGCCGTATTGCTTTCATTGGGAATACCCGGAGCCGAAATGCCTACCAGTGATACTTCGGTGTTGGCCACTTTCTCCAGCTCACTAACAGTATCGGATACTGCTTTTTTCCAAACCCGATCGTCTCCGTCTTGTGTGGGCATATAGATCTGGTGGAGAATCTGATTGTCTCCATTCAGCAATATTCCCTTGATTCGCGTTCCACCCAGGTCTATTCCGACTGAAAAAAGCATTGGTTGTTTATTGTTGGTTTGCGGTTTGCAGTTTGCAGTTGGCGGTTTGCGGTTTGCGGTTTGCAGTTTGCGGTTTGCAGTTTGCGGTTCACCGACTCTGCACTTTCCCTTTCTGTTTCCCTTTCCCGTTCTCTTTCCGTTTCTGTTTCTGTTTCCGCTTCCGTTTCTGTTTCCGTTTCCCTTTCCCTTTCCCTTTCTCTTTCCGTTTCCCTTTCCGTTTCTGTTTCTCTTTCTCTTCCCGCTCTCGCTCCCGCTCCCGCTCTCATTTCCGCTCCCGCTCCCTATGGTACTGTCCTTCACTCACCTCCCATCCTCCATCCACCGCTATTACCTGACCGGTGGTGAATTTCGACAGGTCGCTCATGAAGTATACAGCCAGTCCGTCCAGATCATTCGGGTCTCCCATTCTGCCACCATCGAGTGGTTGTTTGGTTTTGATGAATGATTGAATGGTTTCATCGGCAGCTGCTCGTTGTGCCATCGGAGTGTTGAATAATCCCGGCGCCAATACATTGACTCGAATATTATCGGATGCATAATAAGCCGCGACAGATTTACTGAAACCGATCACCGCTGCTTTGGCCGCTGCATAGGCATGAGTGGCAAAATGCTTCGAGGAAGGCGCATACCCCAACACAGAACCGATATTGAGGATCGATCCGCCTTTAGGACTTTTCAAAAACTGTTGTACCGCTGCCCTGTTAGAAAGCATCAGGGAGGTGAGGTTCAGTTCAAGTGTTTGGTTCCATCCATCCAGGGATATTTCATGCAAGGGGCCGTCGCCCATTCTTCTGCCACTTCCCCCGGCTACATGAAACAATCCGTTGAAGTCACCATACTCGTCTTTACAGATTTCAATGGCCTTGTGTGCAGTACCGGCATCTCGCGCATCGGCGGTAATTACCCGTGCGTGACTGCCGAGTATCCCGGAAGCTTGCACGGAGGTTTCTTCCAGTCCTCCTACTACCACTAGTTTTGCACCCTCGGCGATCATTGCTTTAGAGGCGGAAAGGCCAATGCCGGATGTCCCGCCAATGATCACAATACATTTACCTGCCAGCATAGGCTGATGCATGAGAATTTATTTAATTGAATGTATCAATCGTTTGTTACTATGAAACAACAGGCTGCCCGGGATTTCCTGCTTTTTCTGTTGACCCGATGAATATTGCAGCTTCAAATCAATACCGCCGGTTNATTCTGCCACCATCGAGTGGTTGTTTGGTTTTGATGAATGATTGAATGGTTTCATCGGCAGCTGCTCGTTGTGCCATCGGGGTGTTGAATAATCCCGGCGCCAATACATTGACACGAATATTATCGGATGCATAATAAGCCGCTACAGATTTACTGAAACCGATCACCGCTGCTTTGGCTGCTGCATAGGCATGAGTGGCAAAATGCTTCGAGGAAGGTGCATACCCCAACACAGAACCGATATTGAGGATCGATCCGCCTTTCGGACTTTTCAAAAACTGTTGTACGGCTGCCCTGTTAGAAAGCATCAGGGAAGTGAGGTTCAGTTCAAGCGTCTGGTTCCATCCATCCAGGGATATTTCATGCAGAGGGCCGTCGCCCATTCTTCTGCCACTTCCCCCGGCTATATGGAACAATCCATTAAAGTCACCATACTCGTCTTTACAGATTTCAATGGCCTTGTGTGCTGTACCGGCATCTCGTGCATCGGCGGTAATCACCCGTGCATGACTACCGAGTATGCCGGAAGCTTGCACGGAGGTTTCCTCCAGTCCTCCTACTACCACCAGTTTTGCGCCTTCGGCGATCATTGCTTTAGAGGCGGAAAGGCCAATGCCGGATGTTCCGCCAATGATTACAATACATTTACCCGCCAGCATAGGCTGATGCATGAGAATTTATTTAATTGAATGTATCAATCGTTTGTTACTATGAAACAACAGGCTGCCCGGGATTTCCTGCTTTTTCTGTTGACCCGATGAATATTGCAGCTTCAAATCAATACCGCCGGTCGCCTGAATAAAATCCAGTCTGATGTAATGATACCCTTTTTTCAACGCCACTTTTCCCGTTTTTTCATCGTTACCATGCAAGCCATCATGATTGATGATTTCGCGCCCGTCTATAAACAATCGGCTTCCATCATCCGAGGCCAGGTAAAAAGTATAGACATCATCCTTCTCGATTTTAATATATCCCTGGTAAATCAATCCAATATTTTCTTTTCGGGTGATGGGTGCCAGATCTACGGATGATTGTATACCCTGTTTCACCGGCTTCAATTCTTCCAGGTCTTTGGTAGAAGAGAGTTTCCCTTCAAATGCGTCCCATTCCAGTCCGGGCAATTTTTGACCGATCGGCATAGCCGGCATAAAGTGGTAGGTCTGTGCCTCCAGTTCCGTCACACCGCTCTCCAGCGTTCCTTCGCCTTTTGCAATGGCTTTGATGGTGGCAGAGGAAGTTAACTGAAAAGGCTTTTCATAACGGGTAGATTGAACCGATGGTGTTGACCCATCCGTAGTATAATATACTGCAGTGCCCGGCGCCGCGTCGATGGAAATGACAGGTGTTTGTGGCGATTTATCATAGGAAGCCTGAATGGCAGGACGGGAAGTATATTTTCCGAATCCTTCTATCTTGATAGCGTAAGCGAAAGGCAATTTTGCCAATGAGGCAGTGTATTCAGGCAATTCCACCAGCACATCAGCACCCTGCTGCCGCCATGTTATAGTCTCTCCTGTGCTTAAAAACTGAATCTTAGTGCCAGGAGGGAAGCTGGTATTTCTCAACCGCAACTGGCGATTGGCCGGGTATTTGGGAAAGATGGCATAAAGCGAATTGGAAGATGGGTTATAAGTAAAGAAAATTTCTTTCACTGCATATCCCGGATCCGGATCAACAGTCAGCTTCAGCATGATATCCGGAGGAGAGGTCCAGTCATTGGCACCGTGCTCGCTTTTCATTTTATAATCTCGTTTACCTTCACTCCATTGACTGGGTGTTTTCCATCTCCGCGTGTTGTAAATCGCCTCTCCGTTTACCTGGAGCCATTCGCCCATTTGCAATAATCTTTCCTGCATGATGGGTGGGATCTTTCCATGTTCATCCGGTCCGATATCGAGCAGGAAGTTTCCACCACGGCTCACTTTATCAATGAGCGCAATGATGAGTGACTGTGTGGAGTTGTAATCCCAGGCATCTTCTTCCCTGTTGTATCCGTAGCTGTACCCCATGCCACGGCTCTCTTCCCAATCATGATTTTCAAAATCAAGATCGGGCTGGTATTCCGGTGTGTAAAACCCTCCATGTTTAAATCGCATGCCCGATCCCCAACGATCATTCACTACTATTTTTTCTTTTACCGGACTTTCATTGAATAACCAGGACAAAAACTCCTGGCTTTTCCAGGTTTCGGCGGAGGCATCCCAGTCACCGTCTGTCCAGAATACATCCGGTTGGTAGGTGTTGATGAGATCCTTCATCTGGGGCCACATATGTTGTTGAACATAGGCAGGCTTATCGTGGAGCCATACCGGGTTGAACCATTCGTAGAGGGAATAATACATACCCGCACGCACAGAAGTTTTCCTTACTTCGGTAAAAAGTTCTCCGAGTAGATCACGGTGCGGGCCTGTCTCTACGGCATTCCAGGGAAAGCCCCAGGTTTTACTGGCTTCATTGCTGGGCCAAAGCGCATATCCGTCGTGGTGTTTGGAAGTGAGCACAATATATTTGGCCCCTGATTTTTCAAACAAACGGGCCCATTCATCGGGCTTATACAACTCAGCTTTGAAATCCTTCTGAAGATCGTAATAGCTTCGATCGCCAAACCTTGAGCGATGATAGCGTTGACGTGCGGTATCGGTAGTTTGCAATCCCTGCTGGTACCATTCGGCATAATTGCCCTTCGTGCTCCAGCCGGGAACAGAATAAACACCCCAGTGAATAAAAATTCCAAACTTCGCATCCTTCCACCAAAGGGGTGTCGGTCGCTTGTCTATGGACTCCCAGGTTGGTTGATATTGCGCATGAGCGCTCATCATTCCCAATAACAGTAACGGTAGCAGCATTCTTTTCATAATCATCATTTTTTTGCAGCCTGCATGATTTGTCTGAGTTGCTTTTCTTTATCGCCACCCCAATAGGCGCAGTCGAGTTGAATGAATACAGATGAATAAGGAATCACTTCCTCCGTTTTTAATACCGTAACGGAAAACAGTTTGGAGGCGGCATCCATTCTTACAAACACCGTATCGTGCAGAAGTGGGGACGAAGACAGATTGCCTAATGCTTTTTTAAGGTTTGCTTTATAGTCGCCAACGCCGGGAGCAAGGCTGTCGGTCAGAAACAGCAGTTCCGCATCATTGAAAACAATCGGCCTGACATGTGTGGAGGCGTTGATCTTCTGCAATACGGTTTCCAGCACAGGCAATAATTTCTCCCCGGTATTAATAATATGCATTCCGGGTTGTTGCGGAAAAGCCTTGTCTACCACGAGTATCCAGTTGCGATGACCATTCAACGCGAGTTGTTCGTCAAACTGGTCTTTCCATCCGTTAGCAGGAGTGGCGGCAACAGGTGCCTGATGAATTTGCTGGCAGGCAGTTAGTATGAACCCGATTGTCAGGAATAAGAGGAAGTTGATTTTTTTCATACCGCGTTTTCTAAAAGTTAATTGTTGGAATGTGTAGATTAGTGACAGTCGTTACTTGATCAGAAACCAGGTATAAGTTCCGGGTTCCAGTTCGAATTTCAATTCAATTTCGTAATTCCTGTTCAGAATGGCTTTATATACTTTTCCTTCTTTTTCCTGCACCATTGCCTGTGAAGTCAATCCGGTGTAATAAAGAGGTAACTTAATGGAGCGGGTTATCTTTTCATCCAGCGGGTTGTATAATAATATCATTCCTTTGATGGGTAATGAAGGGTTTACATGCATGATGCCGTCCCAGTCGCGCCCATCTGCCCGCCGAAGGTGAATGATGTCCGAATTCAATATGTCCCGGTATTTTTTATACCAGCTGATCACCCGCGAAACCATCTTTCGGGTAGCCTCTGTATCATATAATCGGGGACCCCGGTAGCAGGCCTGTACACCGGCGCCATAATATTGAAACATCAGCTGTTCATAATCGTCGATATGATCGTTTAATGGCTCCAGTACCGCTTCGGGGCCACCACCCTGGTAGCGTGTCAGTGGAACGAAACCCCATCCCATCGAAGGTGTTTTTTCCCAGGTTCCATCGAATATGTTCTGACGATTCAGGATTTTCTGCTGTTCTCTTGGCAAAGAAAAATTCACTTCCCGGTATCCGATCGCAATTTTGTGAGTACCATCCAGGAAATACCAGTCCGGTGCATTGATATAAACGCCTCTTTCGTTTAACCAACGATAGAGCTCTTTTTGTATTTCCATTTGCGTCCATTGAGAGTCATCAAGCCCTTTATGACCCGGATGCGTGGTGGAAGCACATACATCACCCGGATAGGGGCCATCGTTCTCCCAGATATTGAATCCAGTCTTTTCAAAAAAGTATTTGATCTTGTCGCGGTAAGTCAATCCCCATTTGCTGCCAAAGCAGGGAGCGTTTCCAAAAAAGGCGCCGCCGGGTTTCCCGGTTTTGGGATCAACCACATCATCTTCATCACTGATACGCCGGCTGCTGAAAAGTGAATACCCTCCAATGGAAATATGGTGTTGGTGTGCATAATCGGCCAATGCCTTCCATTTTGCAATATTGGCTGCAGAAGAATCTTCCATATTGAGGTGACTGCCGAAGCTCAGGATCACGGCCTCATATCCCGTGGCGGCACACTGGTCGATCGCGTTTCTGACTTCTTCATCATTCCTGCTTACCAGGTGCATGAAAATAGGATTCTCGTTTGTCCAGGGCGCCACTGTTCTGTACATTTTCCGAATCGCCAGGCCTCTTCGTTCACGATCATAGCTATCCATCAGCAGCTCGTGGGTTCTAACAGAGCGCAGCTGATCTCCGGGACGCAGGATGATACCCGGCGCTTTCTCGGGATAAACTTCCAGCAGGCAGGGCGTTTGGTAATTATAATTTACCTGTGAGGTATAGGCAGAGTCTGTTTTCCAGTGAGTGGTCTGGTCGCTGATATCATAACGCATGGCGTTATTAAAGGCGTAATTTGTTTCTACATAAATGCCATGCTGTTTCTTCATTTCTTCCGGTCGGCCCACCACAGCGCTTTCTTCTTCGGTCAATGCCAGTATTTCATTTACAACCCGGTCGATCTTATAGGAACGCGTTCCTGTATTTCGAATAGTTACCCACTTCACTATCAAGGGAAGGCCATCATAAATGGCATAGTGAATGGTCACCTCCAGACCCTCTACAAGAGGTTGTGTGGCTTTGTAGCTGAACTGCAATTCTTTTCCGGAGGAGGGCAATGCCACAGCAGCCCAGAAGGTTCGTTTTGTCCGAACAAAAGGTTCGATCTCTTTTACCTCGTATGATGAAAGGGTGAAATCAAAGTTTGATCGTTTCATTTGATCCACCCAACTGGCTTTTAAATAAGCCAGCTCGGTTTGACCGGCTGCACCTCCAATAGAATAATCTTTTCCATCGATCGTGAGGCGGGCTTCCGGCTTGGCCGCTCTTAACAATTGCTGGCCATTGACCAGGTTTTGGTAATCTGTACAAAATACATCCGGCGTTATTCTGAATACCCGTCTGACCAACCCATTCCACAGTATCAGTTCTTTTTTATCTTTTGACGTAAACAAGCCTGCTTTGGCTGCAACCGGACGTACCAGCCAATCGGATGAATACAGTTCATATTGTGCAGGTCCTGCCTGCCGGAGCGAAGTGTTTGTTGATTGTGCAACAGAGAGGTTATAAATACTTGCCAGCACGCAAACGATTGCAAAGCGCATCATCATCCGGAGGTTTAATTTAAAGATACAAATTGAGAGCGAAAGCACTAGTAATTTGCCAATTCGTCAATTAGTCAATGAGCCAATGCGATGAAGGATGGCGGATGACGGATGACGGATTACGGATGACGGATTACGGATGATGTAAAATTAATGAGTGAGCCAGGAAGGGAAACTGAAACGGAAAGGGAAACGGAAAGAGAACGTTAAATCTGAAACGTGAAACGATAAACGCACACTCTCCGACTAATAGCAGTTTCTCCGAGACGAGTCCTCCGCCTTCGGCGGATAAGACTCGTCTGAGGAGGAACGGAGCGGGAGTGGGAGCGGGAGCGGAAACAGGAAGGGAAACAGAAACTGCAAACCAACGTGAAACGATAAACCTGAAACGATAAACTCGTCCTCTCCGACTAATAGCAGTTTCTCCGAGACGAGTCCTCCGCCTTCGGCGGATAAGACTCGTCTGAGGAAAACGGAAGCAATTCGTATAATTCGCATAATTCGTATAATTCGCGTAATTCGTGTAATTCACGTAATATCGCGGCATGGAAAAGAAGCTGCCTACTATTAAGGAAATTGCCAAGCGCCTGAATATTTCAATTTCCACCGTATCACGCGCCCTGCATGACCATCCCAGTATCGGGCTTCGTACAAAAATGCAGGTGAAGAGCCTGGCAGAAGAACTGAACTATGTTCCCAACCAGACTGCCATCTTTTTCAAACAAAGAAAGACATTTACCATCGGGGTTGTATTGCCCAATTTGCGAGAAGAATATTTTTCACTGGCCATCAGTGGCATCGAAGACACTGCCTTTGAAACAGGATATATTGCGTTGATTGGTCAGTCGCACGATGAACTGGATCGGGAAAAAAAGATGGTGGAAACAATGAAGAAACACCGGGTTGACGGATTACTGGTATCCATCTCAAAAAATACCACCTCACTCGAACATTTTGAAGAACTGAAACAATTCAATATTCCCGTGGTGTACTTTGACCGGGTTCCGGATGCTGCCAATATTCATTCTGTCTGGTGCAGCCTCTACCATAGTTCTGTCGATGCCATCGATTTCCTGGTAAAGAAAGGACATAAACGTATCGGTTACATTCAGGGTCCTTCTACCCTTAACATCAAAAACGAAAGATTGCAAGGCTACCAGGATGGATTAAAAAAGAACAAGATCAATATAGACGAGTCGCTGATCGTTACCAGCGATCTCTCCCGTGCTTCCACCCAGGCTGCCATTGACAAACTACTGGGTCTCCGTAACAAACCTACAGCCATCATCGCTTTCAACGACTATGTAGCATTGGACGCTATGCAGTACGTACGCACCAAGAAACTGAAGCTGAACAAGGATATCAGTTTTGTCAGTTATGCCAACCTGCCCGTGACCCATTACCTGGAAACTCCTCCCCTGGCCTCGGTGGAGCAGTTCCCCTACGAGCAGGGTGTGCGAGCCACCGAATTATTACTCAAACTCATTGAGCTCAAAGACCAGCAGGAAAACTTCCCTTATGAAAATGTCGTTCTGAAAAGCGAGCTGATCGTCCATTAACCTCCCTTGATTTTAATCTGTTTCCCAGGGCGATTCCCTTAACTTTGCGGTCCTAATCGTCAACTGATATGGAATACAGAATAGAAAAAGATACCATGGGCGAAGTAAAGGTTCCCGTGGACGCTTTTTACGGCGCACAGACTCAACGAAGCATCGATAATTTCAAAATTGCGCAGGACATCAACCGGATGCCGAAAGAAATCATTCGCGCATTCGCCTATCTCAAAAAAGCTGCAGCCATCACCAACTTCGAAGCGGGTGTTTTACCCAAAGAAAAATCGGACCTGATCGGACGCGTTTGCGATGAGATCCTGGAAGGCAAACTCGATGCCTGGTTTCCCCTCGTAGTCTGGCAAACCGGAAGCGGTACCCAAAGCAATATGAATGTGAACGAAGTGGTCGCCTATCGCGGTCATGTATTGCAGGGCGGGCAATTGTCTGACAAGGAAAAATTTCTTCACCCGAACGACGATGTCAACAAATCACAATCTTCGAACGATACCTTCCCTACGGCGATGCATATCGCTGCATACAAGATCCTGGTGGAAGTAACCATACCCGGTATTGAAAAGCTCCGGAATACCCTGGCGGAGAAAAGCAAACAGTTCATGAAAGTGGTTAAGATCGGTCGTACGCATTTTATGGATGCCACGCCCCTTACCCTCGGCCAGGAATTCAGTGGATATGTTTCTCAGCTCGATCACGGCCTGAAAGCCATTAAAAACACACTGGCTCACCTGAGTGAGCTGGCCCTCGGTGGTACTGCCGTCGGAACGGGTATCAACACCCCGGCCGGCTATTCTGAAAATGTGGCCAAACATATTGCGACCTTAACCGGTCTTCCTTTTGTAACTGCTGAAAACAAATTCGAAGCGCTCGCAGCACATGACGCGATCGTGGAAGCACATGGCGCGCTCAAGACTGTAGCAGTCAGCCTGATGAAGATCGCTAACGATATCCGCATGCTCTCTTCTGGTCCGCGCAGTGGTATTGGCGAGATTTTCATTCCCGACAACGAACCGGGATCATCGATCATGCCGGGTAAAGTAAACCCCACACAGTGTGAAGCGCTCACCATGATCGCCGCGCAGGTGATGGGTAATGATGTTGCGATCAACATTGGAGGCGCCACCGGCCATTTTGAATTAAATGTGTTCAAACCGGTCATGATCTACAACTTCCTGCACAGTGCGCGCCTGATCGGAGACGGATGTGTGAGCTTCAATGATAAATGTGCGGTTGGTATAGAACCGATCGAGGCCAATATTCGCAAACACGTGGAGAACTCATTGATGCTCGTAACTTCTCTCAATACCAAAATCGGCTATTACAAAGCAGCAGAAATCGCCCAGAAAGCGCATAAAGAGGGAACTACTTTGAAAGAGATGGCTGTAAAACTGGGATATGTTACCCCAGAACAATTTGACGAATGGGTGGTTCCGGAAAATATGGTCGGCAAGATCTGATCCTGATCATCCGATAAGAAAACCGCCACCACTGTAACACAGGGTGGCGGTTTCATTTTTGCCCTACCTATTGATATTATTGGACAATTATTTTTTCTGTTGTGATCTGAACACCATAACCGTTGTACAGTTTGAAAATGTACAGGCCTTTGCTGACTCCTTCCAGCCCCAGGGAGAAATTGTCGTTGGAAGTGGTACCCTGCATCACCAGTTTACCGGAAACATCCCAGAGCTCCGCTCTTAAAGGTTTATGCATGCCGCGTTTACTTTGAATATAGATCACCCGCGAAGCAGGATTCGGATATACTTTTACGTATGTTCTGTTGTACACCGGCCGGGGAGGAACATAGTCGTGCAGGGCCAGGGTGGAAACATAAGTTACCCGCAATATGCGTCCCGCGTTCGGCGTGGGGGTACTGCCTCCCGAGAAACCACCGGTGGGTCCGGAAGTGGAGCCGGAACTATCGATGGCGAAATATAAAGTATCGCCGTTTGGATGAATGGCTACATCCCTTATCCGGTTACCGTGGAAATAAGGAATGGTATCTGTAACAGAACTGGTACTGGCACTGTCTACCCGGTCGCCGGGGTTTTTCAGCTTTAACCTGAACAGTCCATATTTCAGGGAAGTCACCAGCAATGAATTCGACCAACCCGGAATGGTATGAGGATAACTGGCATAGTAGTCGATGCTGGAAGGTGCTACCGTAGGCCAGGTAAAAATATTGGCACCACTGGAAGGGATACTCGCAGCAGCCGCGTTGAACAGGGAAAACATGGGTTGCTGGTTGGGTGTACCGTTGCAGAAAGTGGCAATTTCATTTGGCACAGTCTGATTGGCCAGCATATTGTTGTTTGTGTTCGCGTCGGAGGTATTGTAATTGTCGTCGCAAAGACCGGCTACTTTCGGCCATCCGTAGTTCATTCCGGATTCAATGATATTTACTTCATCATCGGATTTGTCTCCATGTTCGGAACTGTACAATCGCCAGGTGCCTGCATAATTACCCCATTGAATGCCCTGGGGGTTTCTGTGACCATAGGAGTAAACCGGAGTTTTACTGGTTGCCGGACCACTGGTGGGAAACGGGTTCGTATCAGGGATCCATTCAGCGCCACCCGACTGTGCGGCATCGGGTTCTGTATTCAGGCGAAGAATCTTTCCTTCGTAAATATTGATGTTTTGTGCGTTGTTGGTCCGTACCTGGTTATTGAACTGTCCGGCACCCATGTCTCCGATGGTGTAGTAGAGATAATTGTCGGGTCCAATGGTTAACCGGCCCGAGTTATGGTCGTTGCTCCCCATCAGGTCGTCGAGTACTATATCCGGAGAACCATTTAAACTGCCATTGGCAGGATTATAGGTGTAACGAAGAATTTTTGTTTTGAAGAAACAGGGATGATCCCCGGTAGTACCGCTGCAAAGACTGTTATTGGGCGATCCGGTGTTTGGATAACGGTAATACACCAGCGCAACATAAACATAGGGTTTTCCGGTCAGCAGGTTGGGATGAAGCGCCAGGCCCATCAATCCGCCCTGTGGCCATTGCGCGATGCTTCGGTTGAAGTTGAGCTGGCTGGTTAGATCGAGAACGGTTCTTTTTCCCCCATTCCTTGCATGAACCTTGGTGATTTTATAAGTCCTGGCTTCTGTTACCCAGAGAGAGTCGTCGGGGCCGTAAGTGATTTCCCAGGGGAAACCGAGCTGGGAAGCCAGTGTATCGATCCGGAAGACCTGGTTGTTCCAGGTGACCGTCTGCGAGGAGGCCCTGCCCGCACAAAGCAGCCCGATCAGGAATACTAACAGCTTGTTAGTAAAGGGGTTAATTGTTCTCATAGATATGGATGTTATGCTCCCGTTGCTTTAGAAGACTCTTCAGCACCGGGGCAGACAGTAAAATTTGTAAAAATATACCGGGAACACAATAGTAGAAGACCCTTATCGTATTAACGTAATGTTCCGTATTTACAAACTTGATAATTTTTTCTACTTTTCAGGGAGATTCTATCCTTTGAAACCTAATATCCATATCCATGACTCCAATTTTACGCGTTCTTTTTTCATCACTGAAAAGTGTGATCCTGATCGCGCTTTTCATATTCTTCTACCTTGAGGGGTACTCCCAGGTAGTTGTTGATTATGGTAAAAGCTATATCAACATAACCAAGGGGTTGAATGGAGGTACCATTGAACCTGGTGATACCCTGGAATTCCGAAGTACTTTCGTGGTAAGATGTTTGTCGGGCTGCCCGGCGTATGTAGACAGCTGCGCCTATTATGATACGCTCAAAACCGGTCTTAGTTATATCCCAAGCAGCCTGGCCATTCTCACCAATGAAGGAAAAGTGTACAAGGCCTTTACAGATGGTGCTGGTGATGATTGCGGACAGATCAACGCAGGCATAATTAAAATCAACCTGGGTTTCAATACTACAGACGCACCGGCAACTGTTGCGAGAAGAGGAAGAATCCGCAATACACACAAACCCTCTTTCTATGGCAGTACCTGTATCATGGTGGTGTCTTACAGGGCCAGGGTCACCGCATCTCTGAATACTTTGATCAACACCGGAGGAGGCGCGATCTCCTATAAACCCACTACCTCCGCCAGTCCCTTGTTCATCAACTTCCCGTATAACAACACGATGATCTCTACAAACTATGGCATTTGTACCAATACCGTAGGGACCAACGCGCTGGGTACCGAATCGAATGGTTCATTCGGTAGTGGCAAACCCCGAAACAGGGGAACCTCCGCGAATGTACCGGCGAACTATACCTGGGACTTCTTCAATACCGGTGGACCGCAGGACTATTATTACGGTATCGCCAATAACACGAGCACACGCACCAACTATACAACCTCCAATGCCTGGCCCAAGCCAGATAACTCCAGTCCTACCCACCGGGTTCATACTGTGTGGGATATTATCGGAGACCATACAGGAGCTGTATCACCCACCTTGGGTAATCCGGCAGCCGATACAGTTGCCAATTCCAATGCCGGCTATATGCTGGTAGTGAATGCTGCGTACCGGATCGACTCGGCCTTCTCTCATAATATCACCGGTCTTTGTCCGAATACTTATTATGAGATCTCCGCCTGGTTCCGGAATATCTGCTCCAAATGCGGATGCGACTCTAACGGTAAAGGGGCAACGAATACATCCGGGCCGCCTTTTTATATTCCTACGGCCACCGGCGATTCCTCCGGCGTATATCCGAACCTCACCCTGCGGGTGGATGGTATCGACTACTACACCACGGGTAACATGAAGTATACCGGCCTGTGGGTGAAGAAAGGATTCACTTATGTAACGGGTCCTACGCAGACCTCATTGACGATGACCATCCGTAACAATGCACCGGGCGGAGGGGGTAACGACTGGGCCATTGATGATATCAGCCTGGCAACCTGTACCCCAACCCTCAACCTGGTCCCGAGCGGAGGCGTAAACGTATGTTACGGAAACCAGGTGGACATGTACACAACAGTACGATGTTTCTCTCCGAACTATATTTACTGGACCTGGGAACGAAGCACGAATGGTGGCGCCACCTGGACGAATACCGGTGTCAGCGGAGTTGGATCACCCACATTGGTGGCCGGCGAATGGCAGTACACCGCAACTTATCCTTCATTCCTGGGCGACAGCAGCGTACATAATAACATGTTCCGCATAAGGGTGGCCTCTACAGCGGCCAACCTGTCGAATCCTTCCTGTTCCTTCACCGCCTCCAATACGATTATTGTATTGGTGAATAATTGTACCGTACCGCTGAAAACAGAAGTATTCGATGTTGCCGGAAAGATCAATAACAATTTTGGTGAGATCAGCTGGAAAGCAACCAATGAAGAAACAGGCGTCGTGTATGAAATACAAAGAAGCGAAGACCGGATAAACTTTTCTGCGATAGGTTCCGTAAACGGAAAAGGCACCAGTGCTTCCGAGCAATCCTATTTATTCCAGGATCCGGTTGCCCTGAATGGTCCTACCTATTACAGAATCAGAATTCGTGAAGGCGCTACATCCAACTTCAGCAAGATTGTGCTTTTGAACAATAAGCCCAATGAATTCAGCATTCGATCGCTGGTCAATCCGTTCAGTCAGACCATTCAATTCGACCTGCAATCACCGGTTTCCGGAAAAGCTTCGGTTTACCTGCTGGATGCTTATGGAAGAATGGTGAGAATGATGACACAGGATGTATTGCAAGGAATGAACAACGTGCAGATGAGCGGGCTCGGCAACCTCAGCCAGGGTGTTTATACACTTCGGGTGCAGGTAGGCACCAAAACGATCAATAAACAGGTTGTGAAGCAAAAATAGGTTGAAGACGAATTACGCGAATTACGCGAATTACGCGAATTAAACGAATTATACGAATTACGTTTATCATTTCACGTTCCTCAGACGAGTCTTATCCGCCGAAGGCGGAGGACGCTGAAAGTTTCTCGTTTCAGGTTTATCGTTTCACGTTTCAGGTTTATAGTTTCACGTCGGTTGATTTGCGGTTCCATCCGTCATCCGAAATCCGTCATCCGTAATTCGTAATCCGTAATCCGTAATCGCATTGGCTAATTAACGAATTGACAAATTGGCGAATTGACCAATTGCATTCCATCCGTCATCCGTAATTCGTAATCCGTAATCCGCCATCGCATTGGCTAATTAACGAATTGACAAATTGGCGAATTGACCAATTGCATTCCATCCGTCATCCGTAATTCGTAATCCGTAATCCGCCACTGCATTGGCTAATTAACGAATTGACAAATTGGCGAATTGACAAATTGCATCTACAGCACTTGCGCCGTATCATTTACCGGTGAATTGGTTTCAACCGTCGTATTGCCTTTGGGGTCGTGCTTTTTGAAAAAGCGTTTTTGGAACAGCAGGATTGCGATTACTCCCACCGAAATGGAAGCATCTGCAATATTGAAGATGGGTGAAAAGAAGGTGAATTTTTCGCCTCCCCAGAAGGGAATCCAGGAGGGTAATATTTTGTCTTCAATGATCGGAACATATAGCATGTCTACCACGTTGCCATGCAGGAAGCTGGAATATCCATGGGTAGAAAATTTAGCCAGACCAGGATAACCAGTATAATCGTTCATCAGCAAGTCGTAGGTCATTCCTTTATCGAAGATCATTCCGTAAAACAGGCTGTCGATGAGGTTGCCGAGAGCGCCGGCGAAGATCAATCCCACACAAATAATAAATCCGCGGTGGTATTTCTTGCGCACAATATTCCGGATGTAGAACACCCCGAAAACGACTGCCACCAGCCTGAACAATGTGAGCGCCATCTTTCCCCAGTCTCCACCGAATTTCCAGCCCCAGGCCATTCCCGCGTTTTCGATAAAATACAGGCGAAACCAATTCGGGAAAACCGTGATATGATCCTGGTAGTGCATGGTTGTTTTTACCCAGATCTTCAAAGCCTGGTCCGCGATAATGATGGAGAGTATGATAATGACAACAGTTCTCAGCTTCACTGTAGGAAATTTAATTTGACAAATATAATCAAGATTATTCAGGCAACAGGGCTCATTCTTGACGGATCCGCGACAGCTTTCAGCAGAATAACAAATCTTTTATTCTTCGAAATACACTCTTTTCACCCGCTGCGAAACACCCGTCAGGATCTCGTAAGGAATGGTCTGAGCCCAGCGTGCCAGTTCGCTTACCGATAGCCCGGGCCCGAAGACCACCACGGTATCACCCTCTTTTACATCCGGAATATCGGTAACATCTATCATGGTCATATCCATGCAAATGCTTCCCACGATCGGCGCCAGCCTGCCATGTATCGACATCTTCCCCGCGCCATTGCTCAGGTTGCGCGGATACCCGTCGGCATATCCGATCCGGACAGTGGCAATGACCGAATCCCGGGTGAGTGTTCCGCGACGGCCATAGCTGACGGTTTCGTTGGCCTTGAGATGTTTCACCTGGGCAACGGTTGAGCGAAGGGTTGATACCTCCACCAGGTTCTTCATGGTGTTATCTATCCCATACAATCCAATGCCCAGTCGCACCATGTCCAACTGCAGGTCGGGATGACGACTGATGCCGGAAGTGTTGGCAATATGCCTGATGAATGGATAAGGTAATATCTCCTGTATCTGATTACTCATGGAGGTAAAAATGGCCGCCTGCTCGCGTGTAAACGCATCATGTTGCGGGTCTTCACTGGCAACAAGATGACTGAAAACCGACTGCACTTTAAAATGCTGCTCTTTCAGGCATTCCAGCAATTCAGGCAGGTCTTCTTTTGAAAAACCCAATCGGTTCATACCGGTTTCCAGTTCGAGGTGAACAGGAAAGCGGGTGATGCCCTGTTTGCGCAGGTAACCCGCGAATGACCGGGCCACCTGCAGGGAAAAGATATCCGGTTCGAGGTTGAACTGCGTGAGCACGTCAAAAGCAGACTCCTCCGGGTTCATGATCATGATCGGCAACTGAATGCCTGCCTTGCGTAGCTCAACGCCTTCATCGGCATAGGCCACAGCGAGATAATCCACCTGCTGGTATTGAAGAAT
>JBGAHR010000056.1:0-28046 GCA_044226045.1 Chitinophagaceae bacterium | reverse complement strand
GATGGCGAATGACGGATGAAAGGCAATTTGCCAATACGCCAATTGGTCAATGAGCCAATGGAGATTGCGGATTACGGATGGCGAATGACGGATGAAAGGCAATTTGCCAATACGCCAATTGGTCAATTGGTCAATGGGGATTGCGGATTACGGATGACGAATGACGGATGGAAGGCAATTTGCCAATGCGCCAATTGGTCAATGCGCCAATGGAGATTACGGATTACGGATGACGAATGACGGATGGAAGGCAATTTGCCAATGGAGATTACGGATTACGGATGACGAATGACGGATGAAAGGCAATTTGCCAATTGGTCAATGAGCCAATGGAGATTACGGATGACGAATTAAAAATCTAAAAGGCAAAATTGAAAAACGTAATTAAATTCCCTCTCCCTTGGGAGAGGGCCAGGGTGAGGGAACTGCAAACTGCAAACCGCAAACCGCCAACCGTCAACCAACCATAAACGTTAAACTGCCTTCCTCAACCTGACCAGTTTTACCAGCAAATCCTCGAGCAGATCAAGTTTGAGCATATTGGCTCCGTCGCTGAGGGCTTTAGCCGGATTGGGGTGTGTTTCAATAAAAAGACCGTCTGCTCCGGTGGCAATAGCGGCTTTGGCAATCGTACCAATCAATTGTGGGTTGCCACCAGTAACTCCGGTGGTTTGATTGGGTTGTTGCAATGAATGGGTTACATCCATAACAACCGGCGCCCGATGCTCCTGCATCCAGGGTATATTTCTGAAGTCCACTACCAGGTCCTGGTAGCCAAAAGTAGTACCTCTTTCCGTGAGCATGACTTTGTCATTACCCGCTTTCCTGATCTTTTCCGCGGCAAATTTCATGGCGGGCCCGCTCAGGAACTGGCCTTTCTTTACGTTAACCACCTTACCTGTTTCGGCCGCAGCAATCAGCAAGTCTGTCTGGCGGCAAAGAAAAGCAGGTATTTGAAGAATATCGACGTATTTGGCAGCAATAGCGGCTTCTTCATGCGCATGTATGTCACTGGTTACCGGCAACTTGTATTTCTCACCCACTTTTTTCAACAGTCCCAGGCCGGTATCGTCGCCCAGGCCGGTAAAGGAGCTGGCGCTGGTACGATTGGCTTTGCGATAGGAGGCCTTGAAAACATAGGGAATACCAAGATTCCGGCAGATCCCCGATACTTTTTCCGCCACTTCCATTACCAGCTCTTCACTCTCCACCACACAGGGTCCTGCGATCAGGAAAAAGCTGTTTTCATCATAAGTCTGCCCCTCAAAAAGGGAAGTCAAAAATTTTTCCATGGCGCAAAGATAGGTAAACTAATGACGGATGACGAATGACGGATGACGAATGCCAAATGGAGGATTAGGTATTGCCAGTCAGGGTACTCGGATAATCGGTAACGTATGGATGCTGATGTTTTTTATTTTATTTCACGATTTATTCCGCATATCGAATATGAGCCCCGGTTTCTATAATAATTGTTTTCTGCGCAACACCTGAGTTAATTCGTCATCCGTCATTAGTCATCCGTCATTCCTCAATGTCCAATTGCTTTCAAAAACTCGTCTTTCTTTCTTCTCGCTACGGTTACGAAGGTGCCGTTTTGCATTTCTATCTGACCACCATCTCCTTTGATATATCTTTTAATGTAGTGCAGGTTGATGATGTGCGAATGATGTGGACGGAAGAATATGTCGGTGGGCAGCATGTCTTCAAAATCTTTCAGCGTTCGGCTGGCGATCAGTTTGGGATAGTTGGTGAAGTGGATGGCCGTGTAATTACTTTGCGCTTCGAGGTGAATGATGTTGGAGATGTCAAAAAACAGGAAACCCTCGAGCGTGGGAATCGCCAGCTTGTTCAGCGTTTGTATTGAATGCAGGTTATGCTCAAGCGTCTCCAGCTTTTTTTCCGTTAACGGGTGGTTCTGCTGTTGTTGTATTTTTTCAACCGCAGATTTGAGCTCTTCGATATCAACCGGCTTCAACAGGTAATCAAAGGCCGAATATTTTATGGCCTTGATGGCATACTGGTCGTAGGCCGTTGTAAAAACGATGTGAAAGTCTTTGTGATGCAGTCGACGAAGCATTTCAAAGCCATCCATGCGCGGCATTTCAATATCCAGGAAGAGTATCTGCGGATTGAATTTTTCTATCAGTTCGATTCCCTCCGCGCCATCTGATGCTTCTCCCAGTACTTCCACCATCGGGCAATAGTCACTCAGTTTTTGCTTGAGGGCAATTCGTCCTTTGACTTCATCATCTATGATAATAGCAGTTAACATCATTTTAGTTTTAAGAATAATTTTACCCTTGTTCCCGCTGGTTTGCCGGCTTCAAAAAGATCTTCCACTTCTACGGAAGCATTGGTTTCATTATTGAATAATTTAACCCGGTCGTTGGTGATCTGCATACCGTACGACTGCCTTTCTTTCTTAAGCGAATTGCTTTCCGCGAAACGACCCACGCCATTGTCCTGTACAATGTATTCAAGATGTCCGTTCTGGCGACGGATGGAAACTTCCAGTTTGCCGTTATTATCTGTTCTGTTTCGCAATCCGTGTAGAATGGCATTTTCCACGAATGGCTGGATGATCATGGCCGGAACCTTATAGTCGTGCTGAAGCAATTGCTCATCTGCATGGATTTCTGCCGTAAACTTGTTTTCATTCCGGAGCTGTTCCAGCTCTATGTACAATTTAAGCGTATCTACATCTTTTCCCAGCGCGATCATATTTTGTTTTGAGCTGTCCAGGATATTCCGGATCAGTTTGGCAAACTTGTTCAGGTAGATGGTTGCACGGTATTTATCATTGCTTTGTATCAGCGCGTCGATACTGTTGATGCAATTAAAAATGAAATGGGGATTCATTTGCGCACGCAGGGCCATCATTTCTGTTTCGGCTATGCGATGTTTGAGTTCGGCTTCATGACGGATGGCAGCAATGCGGCGGCGTACCAGGTAAGTGATAACGGAAGCAATGGCCGCAATGGCCAATACCCTGAACCACCAGGACTGCCACCAGGGAGGCAGAATAGTGAAGTAAAGGCTGGCAATTTCCGGACTCCATTTCGAATCGCTGTTGGCAGCACGCAGTTCAAAGGTGTAGTCTCCCGGAGGCAGACTGGTATACGTGGCATAATTTCGGTTATCCGGCCGGGTCCAGTTATTAGAAAGACCCTTCAAGCGATAGGAGAACTGGTTTTTATTGGGGATAGAGAAATTATTAACCGCGAAATGGAAGGTCAGGAAGTTTTCGTTGTAGGCGAATTGGATTTGTTTGACCAGGCTGATGGCGGAATCTGTTTGCCAGGGGACATCGTTTACCTGGAGGGATGTAAGGATAGGGGCGGGTGAGAAATCGTTCGAACGGAGCTGGAAAGGATTGAACCGGGTGATGCCGCCGACACCCCCAAAGTACATCGATCCATCCTGGTCCTTCATTACACAAGCGGTATTGTACTCGAGGAAGGAAAGCCCATTGCCGAGATCGTAATTCTGTAATTCGTAGTTGTCGGGATTGATCTTGTACAACCCGGTGTTGGAGCTCACCCAGAGAAAACCGTTTCGGTCTTTTTCAAGAGCGTAACAGACATTCGATGTGTTGGAGGCGTCGAGATTAATGTGTTTTACCACTACTCCTTTTTTCCAGTCGTACACCACCACACCGTTGTCAGTCGCCAGCCAGAAATTCGGTCCGTCTGCCAGCAGGTGCCTCGCATAGATAGAATATTTTTTCACCTCTTCAATTACTTTGAATTGATTCGTGCCCACATCATAGCGGACAAGGCCGGCGCCAACAGTGCAGATCCACAATACGCGGCTGCTGTCTTCATAAATGAATCGACCGATGTAATTGTTGGTTTCCATCAGGTTTTTTGGAATGACTTTCCAGCTTCGGTCTTTCAGGGAAAAAAATACCGGGCCGTTTTCACTGGTAATAAACAGGCTGTCTGAATGGTACAGTTTATGAATGGAATACAGTTTTCGGGCAGCCAGCAGGTTTTTCTCTTCAATGTATTCAATCCGGTTGTTTTTTCGATCCAGGCTGATCAATCCTCCCCAACTGGCGATCCACAGTCGGTTATTGTCATCTTCTGTAATATCATAGATCGTATTGCTGATCCTGCCGAAGCGGGAAGATTCGGAGTAAGTAATGAATTCATTTTTTCCCTGTAGCCATTGGGCAAGACCCTTGTTTTGTGTTCCTACAAATACCGAACCGTCTTTGCATTTGAACAGGTTGAAGACCATGTTGTCGGGAAGCGATTTTTCATTGATGGGTTCTTTGCTGAAAGTCTGGAACTGGAATTTAAGCGGGTCGTATTTGGCTACGCCGCTTCCGCTCAGTCCGCACCAGATCAATCCCTGTCGGTCTTTATATAGAGAAAGGACAAAATTTTTCCCCAGTGATCGACTGTCATAGGGATTGTTGTTCGCAAATTCAAGCTGTTGATGAGACGGGTTGTAACGGGCAACGCCATTGCCGCGGGTGCCGATCCAGAGGTTGCCATTATTGTCGGTGGTAAAACAACCAATACCATTAACCGATAGGGAGAATTCGTGAATGTCCCCGGGGGATGACAGGGTACCATCTATATAATAACACCCTTCCGACAAAGTGCCAACCCATAAGGCTTCCCGGAAACTGTACAGTTCCTTTATTTCAGGGAAACTGAAATCGGCGATCAGTGGTTTGGTTTCGTAATGATCACCCCGTGGAGAGAGATAATAAAGCTGGTTGAATACCGCCACGATCAGTTTACCATCATGTTCCGCCAAACTATTGATCCTGGAACGGGAAAGGCTGTCATTGAAATAACTGAATACCTTTTTGAGTTTGGTATTCACTAATAATAAGCCACGATTATAGGTGAGTATCCAGTATTCGTATTCGCGGAAGCCGATTATTTTTTTAATGGCAATACTATTCAGTTCACCGGCAAACGGAAATATTTCCGTAACTGTCATCAAAGAATCTTTACGGGGGAGGTAAAGACAGGCTCCTCTGATAGTGCCAACCCACAACAGGTTCTGGTAAGCGTCGTAATACAGGGAGGAGATGTAATTGGACGGCAGTTTGCGACCAATAGCGGTTTGCGGCAGAAATACTTTGAACTCTTTTCCATCGTATCTGTTCAGTCCATCCTGGGTGCCAAACCACATAAACCCGTTGCCATCCTGCGCAATCGAATAACAGCTGTTTTGCGATATACCCTGTTCGGATGTATAATTTTCAAACAGCAAGGCCTGCCCCCAAACGCCGTGGGTGAAAAACAAGCACAACATCACTGGCAGGATCGATCGCATAATTTAAAGCTACTCCAATTTTTCCATCGGTAGAGAGGCTGCCTCTTTGAAATATCACCATTTATCGACATCGGATGCCAGGCTACCAGGTAACAAATCTGCATCCTATGCCATTTCTGATAAGGATGTTTTGCACAGAGCTCGCCGCTATGAAAAAACAACATTTCTATAGTCGGCGGAGTGTAGATTGAGTGGTTGGTGGCTGTCGGTTATTATCACACATTATGGGGGTAAAAAATAAAGCCGCTAAGTTCCAGCTGAAACGGCGGCTTCTTGGATGGATGGTCAAAGGGTTAGCAGTAAAAAAACAGAACCTTCGCCAATCGGGTCGGTTCATAAAAGGAAATAAATTGTTCTCGTTGGTTGGGTAAATGAAAAGCAATTTTCAAAGAAATTCAACACATAGACAGCCAGAATGAGCCGTTGACAGGAACAAATGAGCCGATGGGATAAGCAATTTGCCAATTGGTCAATTTGTCAATGAGCCAATGCAATTACGGATGGCGGATTACGGATTACGGATGGAATACAATTTATGAATTTGCCAATTGGTCAATTTGTCAATGAGCCAATGCAATTACGGATGGCGGATTACGGATTACGGATGGGATACAATTAATGAATTTGCCAATTGGTCAATTTGTCAATGAGCCAATGGTTTACTGAATACGGATGAATCTTTATGATTTGCGTTTTGCAGTAGCCGCTCCCGCTCTCACTCCCCAGGCGAGTCTTATCCGATTGTCTTCGGCGGATAAAATCGCTGCAGCGAGCCGCATTTATTCATCTATACCGTCATATCGCGCTCCCCGAGCCCGAGGAACGCGGAGAACGCCAAGAACCGCCAAGCCCGCGAAGTTGAATTCAAAATTTAAAGATCAAAATCATCTTCCCGCTCTCACATTCCGATCCCGCAGTCATTGGAAAATTGTATTCCATCCGCCATCCGTCATCCGCCATCCGTAATTGCATTGGCTCATTGACAAATTGACCAATTGGCAAATTGTTTTCCCTACTTTTGCGCATTATCAATTGCTTGTATGGTTAGAGACAAAATCCTGGTGATCGGGGCTTCCGGTCAGATTGGCGTTGAACTGACGCTCGCTCTTCGAAAAATTTATGGTAATTCAAATGTGATCGCCTCCGACCTTCGGGAACAGAACCCGCTTCTGGAAGGAACCGGACCCTATGTCAGCCTGGATGTGATGAACAAGGAAATGCTCCATGTTCAGGTGATCCGGCAGAACATCACCCAGATTTATCTTCTGGCTGCTATCTTGTCGGCAACCGGTGAAAAGAACCCTAACCTGGCCTGGAATCTGAACATGACGGGTCTGTTGAATGTCCTTGATATCGCCCGCGAGGAAAAAATCAAAAAAGTGTACTGGCCCAGCTCCATCGCGGTCTTTGGCCCGACCAGCCCCAAAAAGAATTGCCCGCAACAGACCATCATTGAACCTACTACCGTGTATGGCATCAGTAAATATGCGGGAGAGTTCTGGTGTAATTATTATTTCCAACGTTTCGGCGTGGATGTGAGAAGCCTTCGGTATCCCGGTCTGATCAGTTATAAATCGGCGCCTGGAGGGGGCACTACCGACTACGCAGTCGAAATATTTCATGAAGCGCTGGAAGAAAAGAAATACGAATGCTTCCTGAGGGAAGATACCTACCTGCCCATGATGTATATGCCCGATGCCATCCGGGCTACTATTGAACTCATGGAAGCACCGGCCAGCCAGATAAATGTCCGCACTTCCTATAACCTGTCGTCCATGAGTTTTTCGCCGGCCTTGATCGCTGCAGCTATCCGGAAACATATCCCTGAATTTACCATTACCTACAAGCCCGACTACCGACAAGCCATAGCAGACAGCTGGCCGCAAAGTATCGACGACCAGGTTGCCCGAGCCGATTGGGGATGGAAACACGAGTTCGATCTGGAAAAAATGACCGCCGATATGTTCCTGAACCTGCCCCACTAAGAGGCGGCAAACATTGTATTTCCGGATGTTTCTGGTTACTTTAGTGTATCGATGCGAAGGATATCATCTGCCATAGTCATCCTTTTGGTGTTTTTCAGCTTCCAGTATGGGAAGGTGATGACCTATCTGTATTGTAAGTGGCAGGCAGAAAAAGTGCAGCAGCTAAAGGATTGCGGTTGCGAACAACATCTTACCGGTTTATTTGCCGACGGACCATCTGAAAGCGCTCCCGCCACTCTCAAAGAATTTGCCTTTGAATATTCAGAGAAGCATGAAGTGTTGAATTTACAGATACCTGTTGAGCCGGTCGTTTGTAAAGCCGGTGAACTCAATAACGCTTATCAATTTCTGTTTACTCCCGGATTGTTACGCCCACCTATTTCCTGAATCAGGCTTTTAGTTATTGAAGCGGCCATAACGGTGGCCCTTATCGTCACGTGCTGCCTTCCGGGATCATCCGGAGCAGCCGGCACTATTATTTATTCAACCATTTAATTAATGTTATGAAAAATATTCTGATGGCGGCAATCTGCTGCCTGTTCATTTCTGCCATAAACGCACAGGAATCTCCTTATATCTCTCAAAAAATCAAAGACGCTTATGGAAACCCGGTGTTATTGGGAAAATGTTCCCGCGATGCTTTAAAAGAAGCGCCCTTTGCAAACTGGTTTGTCGCGAATTATAATAATTATGTCGTGGATTCAGCCACCTGCCAGTTTATCCGCCCCCTTTTAAAAGATAAAAAGATCACCATCTTCATGGGCACCTGGTGTGGTGACAGTCAACGCGAGGTTCCGCGAATCTTAAAAATGCTCGACTGTTGTGATTTTCCTCCCCAGCAATTGCAATTGGTCATGGTGAGTAATCAACAGGGGGCTTATAAGCAAAGTCCGCAACATGAAGAGCAGGGAAGAAACATTGTTCGTGTGCCAACCGTCATTGTGGAAACCGCAGGCAGGGAGCAGGGTCGTATTGTTGAATATCCCGTTGCCAGCCTGGAGAAAGACCTGTTAAAAATTCTTCGCGGGGAAACCTATATTCCCAATTATCACCAGGAAAAGGTGAGTGCAAAATGAGTTAAAACTACGGCGAATGTCGTCCGAATTACAGTCTGTTGTTCGCTGGTGACGGTTCAACAAGTAAATTTGCCGCTATGAAATTCCTCGTAGCGGCATTTTTATTTTTTGGTGGGCCAGCCATAGTCGTAGCTCAATCCAACAACCGTCTTTTCCAGGGATCCTGGAGAGGTGAATTGCACAGAAAGGATGATAAGCTGGTTGTTTTTGCATTCGACCTGAAAAAGACAGGAACGCAATGGTCGATTGTCATCAGGAACGATAAGGAAAGAATTCCTCTTAAGAACGTACAGGTTAAAGGTGATTCGGTTTCTTTCGAGATGCCTGTGTTCGAATCAGCTTTCAAAACGGTGCTGCAACCGGATGGTTCGCTCAGGGGCATCTGGTATAAAGGAACGGCCCAGCAAACCCAGCAATGGTTGTTTACAGCAATGCCTGGTCGAAACAGTCGTTTCGACAATATTGATGGTAAGGCTGCAGTGAACGTATCCGGGCGATGGATGCTGAGTATCTCCAGGCCACCCGATACGCAAACAAGACCAGCCATTGCGGAATGGAAACAAACCGGTCAATACCTTAGCGGAACTATTCTTGCTCCTTCCGGTGATTACCGTTACCTGGAAGGAACGGTAACAGGTAACCGATTTTTTCTTTCCACCTTTGATGGCGCCCATGCCTATCGGTTCGAAGGATATGTAGGAAAAGAAGGCAACATCGACTCCGCCTGGTTTTATTCGGGATATGCCGGGGTGGAAGTGTTTACCGGTTTTCGCGACGCCAATGCCAAACTTCCCGATGTTGGTAATGTACCGGTTTTGAAAGAAGGCCGGCAATCGATCAGTTTCAGTGGAAAGGATCTGGAAGGAAAGATGGTATATTCTGCTGATCCCCGATTCAGCGGCAAAGTGGTGGTGGTACAGTTGATGGGCAGCTGGTGTCCCAATTGCATGGATGAAACCAGGTTTTTGAGTGATTTCTATAAGAAGAATCATCAACGCGGTATTGAGATGGTGGCCCTGGCGTATGAGAACAGCACCGATTTTGAACGTAGTAAGAGAAGTGTGGAAAAGTTCAGAGAACGATATGCGGTTGACTACCCTATGCTCATTACGGGTGTTTGGGTAAATGACAGCCTTCGTACAGAAAAAACCATCCCCGAAATAACCCCCATCAAGGCATTTCCTACAACGATTTTCATCGGAAAGGACGGAAAAGTTAAACACATTGAAACAGGATTCAGCGGTCCGGGCACGGGTCCTTACTATGATCTCTATCGGAAGGCGTTCATTGCAAGGATTGAACGTTTGTTAGCAGAGTAAGAAGAGGAGAGTAGTCTGGTATTTTACTCGATTATGCTGTATATTTAAGGGCACTTCTAATCATTGTCATTAATTGCCCCATATGATCAAAACAGCCTTTGCCTTATTCCTCAGCTGCCTTTTTTTATTTTCCTGTAAGAAAAGCGGCTCAACAGACTCCGATAACGGAATCACTATCTATAATGTGTCTCAGTATCGGCTCGATGTTTCTTCTACCTTCACTTTTGAAGTGTATCTGGATAAACCAGCTACTACAGACATAACCGTCAATTATGCCACACAGCCAGGTACCGCACTGGCTGATAAAGATTATGTAACTAAAACCGGCACGCTCACGATTCCTGCCGGGCAGAATCGGGGTACAATTCCTATTGAAGTGAAAGGGGATAGTCTTCGGAGGGAAAGCCAGTTGTTTTTTGTTCAGCTCAGCAACCCTAAGAACGCAACCCTAAAAGTGGACAAGGGAACAGGCACCATCAAAAATGATAACGGATTGTATTTCCCGGTTGATAATGCCGGCTACAGTACGCCTGCAACATATCCCGGTTATACGTTAACGTGGAGTGATGAGTTCAACGGCCGAAGTGTGGATGGAACTGCATGGACTTTTGAATCCGGCAACAATGGCGGATGGGGCAATAACGAGCTGGAGAATTATACCGGGCGAAGCGAGAATGTGTTTGTATCCAGTGGCAATCTTATTATCGAAGCCAGAAACGAAACTTTCGGCGCACAGAATTATACTTCCACCCGCATGATCACCAAGAATAAGAAAGTATTCAAGTTTGGAAGAATTGATATTCGGGCGAAGATGCCCAAGGGTAAAGGCATCTGGCCCGCTCTCTGGATGTTGGGTAATAATATCGATGTGGTCAACTGGCCTAATTGCGGGGAGATCGACATTCTGGAATTGCTCGGGCATGAACCCAATAAAATTTATGGCACCATGCACTGGGGTACCGGTGGAGGCAGTCATGCATCAAAAGGAGGAAACTATGTTCTCGGTACCGGTTCCTTTGATCAGCAGTTTCATGTATACAGTATCATCTGGAAACAGGATTCTATCAAGGTGCTGATTGACGACCAGGAATATGTTCAGGTAACCAAGGCCGATGTAGGCGCCACGTATCCATTCAATGCCGATTTCTTTTTCATATTTAATATTGCCGTAGGGGGCAACTGGCCCGGCGCTCCGGATGCTACCACTGTATTTCCACAACGCATGATTGTAGATTATGTAAGAGTGTTTCAGTAAAGATTGCATTTTGCAGGCACGCTGGCTGACTTCACAATATCCTGTTTCCTTAATTGGAAACAGATACTTTTGCTCAACGGTGAATGATTGGATGTGAAGGTTTAATATTGATATCGAACCACATGTTGAAAATTATGTCTGTAAAAAGGAAGTTGAAAACGGTTTCTCTTGAGATCATGATCGATAAACATATAGGAAAACCCGGAACGAGCAAAAGCGACTCTTTCGATCTGGAGTTAAAACTTGAATTGTTGGGGCATGCCATCAGGGAAGTGCGGTTATACCAAAATCTAACCCAGGAACAGTTGGGAAAGCTGGTAGGGGGTCAGATAGCACAGATTTCAAAGGTTGAAAATAGCTTTATCAATGCCAGGGTTGATACTGTGATTAAAATTTTCAACGCATTAGATGCAAGAGTCAATTTTAAAGTCGAACTCCCCCAAAAAAGGCTTAAAGTAGCCTGAATGCTTCTATGCCAGGAAAAACCTGGTCCAGACTTAAATACAAAAGGAAAATTACCTGTAGAATAATCATCCCTGCCAGCCATTTTTTAGGGATCACAAACGGAGCTTTATTTCTCAGCCAGATTAGTGCAGCCTCAGGCAACGACCAAAATGCGACATTAAGTACGGGTATAACAAGTGCAGCAAAAGAGGGATTTCCAAATCTTACAAAAGAATATAGAAAACTAATTTGATGTGCCAGTATCCATCCCACATAGATCATCGTCAGGTACCATCCCGATTGCTTTAATCGTATCAGTTTTATACAGCCCAACACTCCGATTATTGCCGGCAAAAAGAAGAAAAACGCATCAATCGGTTCATACAGAAACTCCGAAGCCATCAATATATAAGTGTCGAAATATTGAAAGAGAGAAATCAGGATAAATATACCGAGGATAGTGCCGGTGGCGTATGCCACCCTCTTTGTCTTCGTTTCCTCTTCTTTTTCCTGCACAAAAAAATCGAGAACATCTTTTTTTGCCTGTTCCTCTGCTTCCTTTTTTTGGGCCCCTTCTTCTTTCAGTTTCTGCCTGGAGGCAATCGACTCATTAGTCAACGCCTTTATGGTTTCTTCATCCAGCTGGCGATGCGACCATTCGGTTTCTGCAGCTTCGAGGGCAGCAGCCTGGTAGCGGTTCCTGTTTTGCAGAACTTCCCAAAGTTCAGCATGGCTTAGCGATTTGAAGTGGTCGGCAAACTCGGCAGGTGTCATGCAATAAAACTAAAGAAAAAAGCCAACAACAGGAATGCATACCTGCCATTATTCATTTTTGCCAATTACAAATTCTGGAAGATATTTTCCGATCAGGCTTGTCCATCCCTGCTGGAAACTTTGTGGGGCGAAATCCGGATTGTCTTTCGGGAAGCTGTCCAGCCCTTCGTGTGTAACCCGCACCAGTGTGCCGGCGCCCTGTTCGATCAGCTCAAAAGTTACAACTGAGTATCCGGGATAGCCTTTGTATTGCCAGCTGTATTGTAGTTTTTGGAGGGGAATGACCTGTAACACCTTGCATAGGTGGATATATTGTTGTCCTTTCGCTCCTTGTCCGGGAAAGCTGAACTCAAAACCCGGTTCGGCCTTGAAATCATCCAGGGTAAAATACCACAGTTTCATTTCGTTTTTGTCTGTCAATGCCTGCCAGATTCTTGCGGCAGGAGCCTGAACGAGTTGTTCGATAACCAACGGTGATGTACTCATTTTCTTTTTGATTTGGAAGTGGATGAATGGGATGATTTGGAAGATTTTTTAACAGGGGTCAGATCATGTTCTACCAGCATTTTCAGGGCTTCCAGTTTACCCGACCAGAAAGCACGGTATTGTTCAGACCAGGAATGAACTTCTTTCAAAGCAGAAAGTTTGGCTGTGCAGATTCTTTCCCGCCCCTGTTGTTTCATCTGTACCAGTCCACATTCGGCCAGTATTTTAATGTGGAGAGATACTGCCTGCCGGCTCATGTCGAACTGTTCAGACAGGCTGTTCAGGTTTTGCGGTTGGCCGGCCAGTGAATGAATGATCTGGCGGCGGGTTGGGTCGGCAATTGCCTGGAATACGTCTCTGCGGGCTTCCATAATGCGCAAGTATTTGCTTGCAAATATATGTGCAAGTATTTACTTGCGCAAATTTATTTTTCCGAAGCGGGGAGTGACTGTTTGTGGGGGAATTTCGTTAAATATGAATATTCGTTTAGTTAGTGAAGGTAATTCGATAGGTTGAAAGAGGTGCGTTTTTTGAACATTAAACCAGCGCTACGATTTGGCGATTCGGGGTATGGGGCTGAAGCGGTATTTGATATAGACTGTCATCAGATTAAAGGGATTTCGGATGTATGTTTAAGATAGTATCTTTATGGCCACGTCAGGAAGAAAATGGTATTTATGAGAGTAATAATTGTCTTACCGCTTATTTGGATTTTCATAGCATGCAATTCAAAGCCTGAATCAATTGATTTAAAACCATACTTTAAAAATAGTGTGTCACTAGATGAGCTTATAAGTCCGAAACGGAAAGCTGTAAAGATTTATTTTTTTAATGGCAAGGCTTTGATTTTTTCATTTAAAAGAAAACTTGATATTCGAGATAATGGATGGATAACAATAATTGATCTCGATTCGAAAAGAGTGGTTATTGATTTGGAAAATATTTATTTTAATTATCCAAATCTTTTGGTTTCTGCCGATGATACTAAACTATATATTGGTGAAACAGGTAGCGAGGTTTTGTTCGAGCACAATTTTGCGCATGATACATTGAGGAAAATCAATATTCCAGGTGCCGCAAAAGCTGTGTCGTACAGCAATTTACTAATTGAAGGTGGACTCTTTTACTTTTTAGAGTCTCCTTACGGATCGACAATTATATCAAAGGAAAATGCTGTTTATAAGAATGCGTGTAGGGGTGGGGTAATGAACTCAAACTACGCTACTATAAGTAAACCAATTTCAAATAAGATTAATTTAATAACTGGATGTCTTAACGAAAAAGCAGACAGTATTCAGATTATTGCAATAGATGAACATATCAAAACGAAATGGACTAAGAGTATTGGGTACAGTAGTGAAGGGGATTATTATTTTCAGATCTTTAACACCGGCAGCAATTTTTTAGTAGCAAATGGCACCTCAATATCTCTTTTGAGCTATGAAGGAAATGCACTTTGGAGTATTCAAGAGTCAAACACCATATTTAAATGCGCGATCAATGATAGTTCATTATTTGTATTATCCAGGAAAAAGTCAACCTCGTCTGATCTTTTGTTTAAGAACATAAACTTGAGTACGGGTAGTGTCGTTGATAGCGTCGAGTTGAGAAGCGGGAAACCTTCTAATGGTAATATATTTGGGATGTCTATCTCTAGTAATCATGCTTTTATTCAATATACAGAATTATTTTATACGATTTCCCTTCAAAGACTTCAAAACGTATCAGTAAAAAATCTCAGTGAACCGGATGGGCTTTTAGAAATAACACAAGACAACTTTTCAGGTAAGGTTTATACGATTTTTGACAATACTGTTTTATGGTAATTTGCCTCCTGTTTGCGCCAGCAACGGTTAATATAGAACCTTTCCCGAAAACCCGTATGTTCTAATTTAGTTGTAAGAGTCTTGAAAGAAGTCGGAGCAAGATTGGTGAATCAAGTTGGCTAGGGGTTATATATTCCCGGTGACATTCACCGAACAGGAAGTCACCATTTTTCCGGCATTTTTGTGTTCTTGGCATTTCGTAGGAATTACTTAGCATGGCGGGGAGTACCCCAAATGATAGCGTCCATGCTGCCGAGGTAAAAAGATCCCCCGTAGTCTCAGACTACGGGGGATCTTTTTACCTCGCGCATCTTTTTACCTCGGAAGAACCTTTCAACTCGAAGGGTAATTTATTTGACTTTTTGCCTTTTTGACTTTTGAATTTTGACTTTTGAATTTTGATTTTTGCCTTTTGCCTACCCTCACATCTGCACCACTCTTGCCGTCGAAGCCGACGTATCGAGCAAAACCAGCCCTTCGCTATCCGAGGGCAATTGAGCCAAGCGCTTACCACCGGGTGACCAGACAGCAGATCTTCCATCGCCGATAAAATTGTCGTTAGGACCGATACAGTTGGAAAGCAGACAGAATATACCACGATCGCGTGCAAACTTCTCCAACACTAATTCTCCATTGTCCATGCCCGTGGCTGTCTTGGCTACAGAGGCAATATAAATATCGGTGGTATTCTTTATGGCCTTTTCGGCATGCTGCGGTACATGCATTTCATAGCAGATAGCGAGCGCTATTTCAGGAGAAGCGTATTGCCATTCTATGGAAGATTCTTTACTGGAGAAAAAGGGGATTTCGTCAATATGCAGGAATTGTTTGGTATAAGCCTGCCGGGGAAAATGAGGCTGGAAGATCAGGAGGTTGATGCTGATACCTTCTGTTTCGCGAAGAGGCATTCCGGCAGCTATCACCATTTTAAACTGATCGCTGAGGGCCTGCAGTCCGTTGAATGCGGTATCCTCTTTTGTTGTTGCCAATTCCGTTGCCAGTGCCGGCTCGTAACCGGTTAATGACAATTCGGGGAAAACAATCATATCAGCGCCGAGGGATTGTGCTTTCCGGATAAAATTTTCATGCTGTTGCAGATTGGCTGACAGGTTGCCCTTTACAGGCCTGGTTTGAGCGGCGGCGAAAATCATTTGACAGTTGAATGGTTATCCAAATGTACATCCAACAAAGGTGGAAGCCATAAAAAAGCCCCGCAGATGCGGGGCTGGCAAATTTTTTCTACCGGATTATAATGGTCGGATCCAGACATTTCTGAATGAAACGGGGTTGCCGTGATCCTGCAGGATCAGCGGTTCTTTGTCGCCATGCTTTTCGTAGTTGGCTACCCCGATGTATTGGGTACCACCCAGCAATACGGCATCATTCTGCACCAGCACTCCGTTATGCAATACGGTAATATGGGCCTGTGATTTAACCGTTCCGTTTTCATAGAAGCGGGGAGCGGTAAAAATGATATCGTAAGTCTGCCATTCGCCCGGAGGACGACAGGCATTTACCAGTGGGGGCAATTGCTTGTAAATACTGGCCGCCTGTCCGTTGACGTATGTTTTGTTGTTGTAGTTGTCGAGCACCTGCAATTCATATCGTCCCATAAGGAAGATACCGCTGTTGCCACGTCCCTGTCCTTCGCCTTTCACTTCTGCGGGCGTGCGCCATTCGATATGCAACTGGCAGTCGCCAAAACCTTCTTTGGTTTGAATGGCGCCGGTTCCACCTACCACGGTCATCGCGTTGTCTTCAATTTTCCATTTCACGTCGCCACCGGCGGCGTTGGCACTCTTCCACTGGCTGAAATCTTTACCATTGAAAAGAACAATGGCATCAGAGGGAGGATCCTGGGAAGTTTTACCAGGTGTTACTACTTTGGGTTCAGGCACCCAGTATTCTGTTAGTTTGGGATCGCCTGTACGGGGAGCAGTTTGCGCAGAAGCTGCCAAAAAACCGCCGATAGACAGGCAAACGAGCATGCTTTTCTTCATATAACTGTTTTTAGGATTCTTTGAGCGACAAGTTAATACAAACTGCCATAGTCACGGTTATTTTTTTGTTATTGGCAGCTTTATGCGGCAACCGATAAATGCTGAAGCAGATATCACTGTTGTCCGGGGAAAACTCCGAGAGCGCAATTGGTCAATGAGCCAATGGGCCAATTTGCCAATTAACAGCAAACCACTAACTATAAACAGCAAACTGAATTTCAACAATAGCCGGGCTTTATTCTACCGCTGTTCACCACCGAAGAACTAATTGAATTAGTCGCTCCCGCTCTCACTCCCGCTCCCCTAAAGTAGCCGGGCTGTATATCGGCCTTGGGCGCCTTTTTTTGGCGAAACAAAAAAAGTCCCGTCAGAGACTCGCTGGAATAAAATCTCCCTCATATTACGTCCGCTCTCGATCTCGCTCCCGCTCACCAAGAGGGGGCTCATTTCTCAAAAAGTGGCAAAAAGATGATTATTTCATCGTAGCATCAGGGACTCCGTGACTTTCCCCGGACAACAGTGATTGACCGATTGACCAATTGGCATATTCATTAATTGCATTCCATCCGCCATTCGTAATCCGTCATCCGTAATTGCATTGGCTCATTGACCAATTGGCCATTGGCAAATTGTTTTCCATTCGTCATTCGTAATCCGTCATCCGTAATCATTTCATAGTGATTGGTAACTATGCGATCACGGTCATCATTCGTTCGGATTTGACCGTTCTGTATTCTGTGGGGGTTCTGCCGGTGAATTTCTTGAAGACTGTATTGAAAGTGGTTTTGGAGTTGAAACCGGCTTCAAATCCAATGGAGAGAATAGTATAGTTCGAGCTGTTCGGGTCACGCAGGAGGCGTTTGGCTTCTTCCACCCGATAGCCATTGACCAGCTCATAAAAATTCTTACCCATATTATTATTAATCACCTGCGACACCTGGTAAGAAGGCAGTCCGATGCGGATGGCTATATCCTGGAGTGTGAGTTCCGTTTCCTGGTACAGTTTTTCCTTCTCCATCAGGCTGGTGATGGCCGCTACCACTTCTGTATTTACCTCCGGTGAGGTTACCCCGGTTTCGGTTTTGGAAGAAGTTTCGCTGTTTACCTGCTTTACCTCATCCAGCTGAACCTCTTTCGCCAGGGTAGTTTTGCCCCAGATCACTGACTGAATGATCCCTTTGTAAGTGATGATGTATATATATGGAGCCGCTACTGATATGTTGATCAGGTAAGAAATATAGAAATGTTCCGGATAGCTGGTAATGTAAACAAAAAAGAGAATAGCTATTATAGTGAGCAGCAGGTATCCGTTGATTAAAAATTTAGCCCAGTCGAGATCGATGCGGCTCGTTTCCGAATAATATTGCTGAACAGAACGCTGGTGTTTTTTCAGTTCGTTTCGGGAAATGAAATAGTATAAAAGCAGGTGCACATATCGCAGGCAAAAAATAACCATCCCGCTGGGCGAACGAAAAGCTTCCCGCGGAAATGTTTTTTCCAATGGATGGCGATTGTACATGTAGTTCAGCCAGAACCAGGAAATGATAAAGAAAACAACAAAGGGAATGAAATGAGGCATCGCTTCCCGCAAGGTGACTCTTCTCCGGAAACTCCTGACATAAAAAAACATCAACGGGCCCAGTAAAACGGGGAAAGGGGCCACTACATATCCGTTGTGCCAGGGAATGATCTTCAAGATAAGCGGACCCATCATCACAATCGACATCGCAGCCACGAACATCGCGAGGAACTTGTTGATCGAGCAATCACCTTTCCGGTGAAAGCCAATCAATCCCGCCAGCAGGAACCCCTGAAAGATGCCGATGCCGCAGATGAACGCGAATATATTCTCCGATATAGTCAGCATGATGAATGGATGGTAGGCAAAAGTAAATCTGTTGCCCGGGTGGCAAAAGCGGTATTATGTAGTTGGAGCCGCTAATGGGACAAGCTGCCGGAATTGGCGGATGACCTGCAAAATCCGGCAAAAACCGGCAAATAGCCTTTTCAAAAAATGCCTTTTGTAAATCCGTCGCATTTACGACCTTCGCCGTCCAAGTTTTTATATGAAATTCTACAACTTTCTAATAAGATACAGGCTGGCATTGGGATTGCTTTTGATTGCTATTGGTGTAGTTACCAATGTATTATCCAGCTTCTGGCCTGCTTTTCCCGCTTATTTTATCGGTTTGATTCTGATTGCAGGGCATTTCTTTATCGGCCCTCTCCGTTTAATCCAGGAACATCTGGAAACCGGTGATATGGAAGGCGCCGAGAAAGTGTTGAATTCCATTCGTTTTCCCGGTCTGCTGTATAAGCCTGTCCGTTCAGCCTATTATACTGTGAAAGGACAATTGGCCATGATGAAACAGGATTTTGAGGGCGCAGAAAAAATGATGAAGAAAGGCCTGGATCTTGGCTCACCCATGAAAGAAGTAAAGGGGGCCAGCCTCCTGCAGATGGGTATGATCTCCCTGCAGAAAGGTAATATCAAACAGGCTGAAAGCTATATCCGCCAGGCCATCCGCGAAGGATTACCTGATAAGGAAAATGAAGCAGCCGCTTACCTGCAGATGTGCAGCATTATGATGAACAAGAGAGAATTCAGAGCTGCGAAAGAATTTTTCCGCAAGACCAAGGCGCTTAAGCCGACCAACCCTGAAATCGTTGGTCAGATTAAAGAAATCGAAAAATACATCACCCGTATTCCGGGTTAATTTTCACGACTGTTATTTTTTTACCGGGAATAATTCTTCAATTTTCGTAAAGCGAAAATCAAAAATCTTTTTGAGTGCGCTGCGAACGTAAAGGGCATTCGCCAGGTCTCCCAAAATCCATCCAGGAACCTTGTAGTGAATGATGTCTGTCATTTCCACCCCGCCTTCCACTTCCCGAAAATGATGCTGGTGATGCCATAGACTATACGGTCCGAATCTTTGCTCATCGATAAAATACTCCCGATCTTTTACCTGGGTGATTTCCGTCATCCAGTAAACCGGAATATTTAAAAGTGGCCGCACTTTATACTCGATGATCTGACCCGCATACATACGGTTTCCGTGGTGTTTGGATATAATATGAAAACCCATCGATGCCGGCGTAATAGTAGCCAGGTTCGACGGGCTCGAAAAAAAATCCCAGGCTGTTGTTAAATCAACCGGGATGAATTGCACTCTTTTAATTGAATAAACCGCCATGAATGAGTAAACTTTCTACAATAACCCCAAAACGGGCCGGAAGTTTACAGGGCGAAATCATTTTTTAATTGCAGGATACACTGATCGAGGATGTCATTAACCCTGCCAACCAGGGAAGGGACCTTATCCAGGTTTGCCTGCTGCTTTCCGTTGGCTTCTACTGACCGGATATCTTCTTTAAGGGTAACGATCCCCATTGAGTCGATGGTAGATTTCATCTTGTGGGCATGTTTGCCCACCATTTCCCAGTTCTGTTCTGTCAGCGCCTTCTTCAATTCGCTCATATTCTGAGGCATGGTGTCGATAAACAACTGCACCATTTTCCTGATAAACCCTTCATCTCCGCCGGAAATTTCTCTTACCATACTGAGATCGTACAATTTCTCTGCTGTTCCCATAATCATTTAGTTTTTAGTTCTCCCGCCTGTATCATGCGGTAAATGGTAGACTTGCCAACATCGAGCTTTTTCGCTACCAGTAATACGTCTTTGTTGTACTTGTCAAGAAAATGCTGAATAATTTGTGTTTCGTATTCTTTCAGTGTCTTTTCGTGACTCATAATATTATTGATAGAAGTACCGCTGTGAATGGAAATATGTTCGGGCGCTACCAAATTATCGTCGCTCATTACCACTGCCAGTTCCATCACCGATTTCAATTCCCGGACGTTTCCGGGAAACGCGTAGGATTGCAGTTTTTGCTGGGCCTCGGGCGACAGGGTTTTCTTTTCGCTGCCGTTTTCTTTGCAGAACATGTCCATAAAATGCTTGGCCAGCAAAATAATATCCGTTCCTCTTTCCCTCAAAGGCGGTAACTGGATCGGCAACCCGATCAGGCGATAGTACAGGTCTTCCCGGAACGTTTTGTTCTGTACTTCATCCAGCAGGTTCCGGTGTGTGGCTACGATGATGCGAACATTGATCGGTACCACTTCATTTCCTCCAATACGAGTGATCTCTCTCTCTTGCAATACTCTCAGTAGTTTCGCCTGAAGATTGATGTCCAATTCTCCGATTTCATCAAGGAACAGCGTTCCATTATTCGCTTCTTCAAACTTACCAATTCTGCGGGTGACGGCGCCGGTAAAGGCGCCTTTTTCGTGACCAAACAATTCGCTTTCGATCAGATCGCGCGGAATCGCAGCCACGTTCACTGCTACAAAAGGTTTTTTATGACGATCGGAATTATAATGGATTGCCTTGGCCACCATTTCCTTACCGGTACCCGTTTCGCCGGTTACCGATACAGTGATATTGCTCTTGGATGCTTTTTCTATTAATGAATATACCCTTGCAATTGCCGGACTGTTCCCAATCAAAAACTTCGAAAAGTCGTATTTCTTTCCCACCTGTTCTTTCAGGTGCTCTACTTCTTTTTTCAGTCCGTTGATCTCATTGAGGTGCATGAGAGATGTCCAAAGACGGTCTTTGGTATCTTCATCTTTTACGATATAGTCAAAGGCTCCGTTCTTGAGCAGGTTGATCGCTGTTCTTACATCCTCCTGTCCGGAGATAATGATCACCTGGATATTTGGATGCGCGTCCCTGATTCTTTTCAAAACTTCGCTTCCATCCATATCGGGCATGGAATAGTCGAGTGTTACCACATCGGGCGCTTCATATAATCTGCTGAAGAAATCCTTAGAGTTTTCGAATCGTTTGACTTCGAAATCCGGATTCAGGGAGAGATAATGCTGGAGCATCGAGCCGTACCAGGTGTCATCCTCGAGGATGAAAATTTTCAAGCCGTTTGCGTTCTTCATGAGAATGGATTACTTGCCCTTATAACGTTGAATTGGCCATTTTATTCCCAAATAAAGAATCTTTCCCGACCCCAGTTATCCACTATTTTTTGAATCTTAAGATATTCATTATCAAATATTAATAGTTTCCACTTAGTGGAAATGGCGGTATTTGCCAACCGGAATAATGCTTCCGGAAACTCTTTTTTCGGTCAAAAAGGCTCTCGATCAATCAACTGCGGCAGTTGTTATCTTTGAGATATGAGTATCAACAGGGAAAAACTGAATCAGCAATTTTTGCAGGAGTATGGACGACTGAACCCTCAACAGAAGAAAGCGGTGGACACCATCGAGGGACCAGTGATGGTTATTGCGGGGCCCGGAACCGGAAAAACGCAGATTCTTGCCAGCCGGATCGGAAAAATCCTGTTAGATACCGATGCTTCGCCCGACAATATTCTTTGCCTTACCTATACCGATGCGGGTGTGGTGGCCATGCGGAGGAGACTGCTTCAGTTTATCGGACCAGAGGCCTATAAAGTGGGGATCTATACTTTCCACGCGTTTTGTAATGAAGTGATCCAGGAAAACCTGTCGATGTTCGAAAAAACATCATTGGACCCTATCTCTGAACTGGAGCGGGTTGAATTATCGAAGCAATTGATAGACTCATTTCCGAAGAACCACCCGCTAAAAAGGTATCGGGGAGATGTCTATTATGAAACCAAGAACCTGGCTTCTCTTTTCAGTACCATGAAAAAAGAAGGATGGACGCCTGCGTTCATCAATCAGAAAATTGATGAATACCTGAAAAGTCTGCCGGAAAGGGAAGAGTTTGTCTATAAAAGAAAATACCGCGAATTCAATGCCGGCGACCTGAAGAAAGACAAAGTAGAAGAAGTAACGGAAAAAATGGAGAAGCTCCGGGCGGCTGTCAATGAATTTGATCGCTTCCAGGAAATGATGCGTCAGCGAAACCGCTACGATTTCGATGATATGATCAACTGGGTGATCCGCGCTTTTGAAGAAAATAAAACCCTGCTGGCCAATTACCAGGAAAAATATCAATATATACTGGTGGATGAGTACCAGGATACGAGTGGTACACAGAACCGTATTGTGGAGTTGCTGGTGAGTTATTGGGACAAACCCAATGTATTTGTGGTGGGGGATGATGACCAGAGTATCTACCGCTTCCAGGGCGCGAATATCGAGAACATGAGCCAGTTCATGAACAATTACAACGATTTGCTGGTGGTGGTGCTGGAGAATAATTATCGCTCCACCCAACCGATCCTCGATATTTCAAAATCCCTGATCGATAGCAATAAGGAACGATTGATTCACTCCAAGCCTTCGTTGCAGTTGACCAAAAACCTGGTTGCCGCCAATACCCGCATCAACCATCTTACACAGCCTCCCTTGATTCGCCGGTATGAATCCCTGCGGCTGGAAATGATCGGCATTGCGGCCGATATCCGTAAACTGGTGGAAGAAGAAAAAGTGGAGCCCGGGCGGATCGCTGTCATCTACCGGGAAAACAAATATGGAGAGGAACTGGGTCAGTACTTCAAACAACTTAACATACCGGTATACAGCAAAAGAAATCTTGACATCCTTCACATACCATTGGGAAGAAAAATCATCCTGCTGCTTAAATACCTGGCAGCCGAACATGATGTCCCTTATGGAGGAGATGAGATGCTGTTTGAATTGTTGCATTTTGACTGGTTTCACATTGCACCGATCGATATTGCCCGCATCAGTATAGAGGTTGCTGAACGACAATTTGGCGATAACAAAACATCTATGCGCGCCTTGCTGGTTGAAAAATCCAGGGCGGGCCAAAAAGACCTGTTTACGCCGGGGTTACCCGAGCCACTGAAAAAGGCTTCAGACATCCTGGAAAAACTGATTGGAGAAGTGCCCAACCTCACCCTTCAGCAATTATTTGAAAACATGATCCGGGAAGCCGGCGTGCTCGCCACCATCATGAATGCCGATGACAAGCACTGGCAATTGCGGTTACTCACCGCCCTGTTTGATTTCATTAAAGATGAAACACACCGCAATCCACTTCTTACTCTACAGGGATTGATTGCCAACATAGCCCTGATGGAAAAAGAATCCATTCCATTACCCCTGGTACAGGTAAGCGGAACCGATAAAGGGGTTAACCTCCTTACGGCACATGGATCAAAAGGACTCGAATACGAATATGTATTCCTGGCCGGCTGTAATGCTTCCACCTGGGAGAAGAAAAGAAAGCCCGGTGGCGGATATAGTTTTCCCGATACCCTGTTTGGCAGTTCCGCCAAAGGAAGTGAAGAAGAAGAGTTGAGGAGGTTATTTTATGTAGCGCTTACCCGCGCCGAAAAGCATCTGTTCATTTCATACAGCCGGTTTACGAATGAAAATAAAGAGCTGGAACCTTCCATGTTCATCGCGGAAATCATGGACCAGCATCCGGACATCCAGGTGGAGTTTCCTTTGGTGAGCGAAGAGCAGCAATCCGCTTTTGCCGGTCTTTCCTTTGCAGAAACCGCTCCGGAAATTGCCAGGCTGGAAGAAGATTTTGTCAGTCAGTTGCTGGAGAAATTCGTGATGAATGTAACCGCCCTGAACAATTTCCTGAAGTGCCCGCTGGAATTTTATTTCCGCAACCTGGTACGTATCCCTTCTCCCAAAAACGAAGCCACCGAATTCGGATCTTCCGTACACTTTGCCCTCGAACAACTTTTCCGGAAAATGCAGGATGGAGGAAAAAATGAATTTCATTCGAAGGAGCAGTTTATCTGGGATTTCGACTGGTACATGCACCGTCACCGCGAAAGTTTTACGCAGGAACAGTTTGACCGACGGATTGAGTATGGACATGAGATCCTCGCCAACTATTACGATAAATACATTCAGCAGTTCAACAAGATCGTGGCCATTGAAAGGAATATCCGCAATGTGGTGATCAACGGGGTTCCGTTGAAAGGCAAGCTCGACAAACTGGAATTTGATGGCAAATCGGTGAACGTGGTAGACTATAAAACCGGTGACCCGGATAAAGCCATTCCCAAACTGAAAGGACCAAACGAAAAAGAGCCTCGTGGCGGTGATTACTGGCGCCAGGCTGTTTTTTACAAAATACTGGTAGATCATTCCGGCAAGGACTGGCGGGTAGTGAGTACAGAATTCGATTTTGTTGAACCTGATAAAAAGAAAAACTACCGGAAGGAAAAAGTGGTGATATCGCCGGCGGACATAACAACGGTTACCCAGCAGATTGAAGAAGTATGGAAACGCATACAAGCCCGGGATTTTTATACCGGTTGTGGAAAGTCCGACTGTCACTGGTGCGAATTTGTGAAAACCAACCGGCTGGCCGTGGCGCTGCACGAACTGGAAGAGGAGGAATCAGACAATTAACCCCTGTTTGTGTTTTTAGCCCTTCCTTAGCAAATAAACCCCCGCATTCTTCCTCAAAGAAGCTAAGTTTGCGGTTCTTCATTATGAACAGTAAGTTTACCGGAAGACTGATCGGGTCGGCATTGACCTTTGGCATACTGGCATTGCAATTCATTTTGCCTACCGGCTGCGCCAACCAGATCCCTCCATTGGGTGGCGCGCGCGATTCCCTGCCTCCTTCGCTGGTGCAGGTAAAACCGGTGGACTCCAGCCGTTCCTTTAATTCGAAGAAAATTGTTTTTGAGTTCAATGAATACGTTCAACTGGACAATCCGAGTCAGAACCTGCTCGTTTCGCCTACTCCAAAAGTTCAACCCCGGGTAGATGCCCGTTTGCGAACCGTAACGGTAACCATCGCCGATACCCTGGAACCCAACACCACCTATTCACTCAACTTCGGAAATGCCATCAAGGATGTGAATGAGGGAAACGTACTGAAGGGATTCCGCTACATTTTTTCTACCGGGGAAACCATCGATACCTTATCGCTTTCCGGTCAGGTTATCCTGGCTGGCAGTGGCAAGACCGACAGCACCCTTATTGCAGCCCTTTACCGGGATGGAGATGATTCTTCCATCATAAAAAAGAACCCCCGTTATATAGCGCGACTGGACAAGAATGGCCGGTTCCGCTTTCAAAATCTGCCGAACGAAAAGTTCTACCTGTATGTTTTCCCGGGCGATGGATTGCCGCGTTACCAGCGCTCCAAACTGTTTGCCTTTGCCGACAAAGCCTACGTTACCAGCGAAACTGCTGTTGCGGATACTTTATACGCCTATATAGATGACGAGGAAAAGAAGCCGGTAACCACTACAGCGGCCAGGCAACCGGGTGGCCGCAATGCCACGCAGGCCGATAAACGCCTTCGCATTGAAACCAACCTGGATAATGGAGAACAGGATCTGCTGGAGCCATTCCAGGTAGTTTTCCGACTGGCTCCTCTCAAAACCTTTGACAGCAGCAAGATCCAGTTTCTCGATGAAAACAAACAACCGATCCGCAACTACACCCTTACACTGGATACCAGTAAAACCAAACTGACTCTCCAATACAAATGGGTGGAAGGAAGCGCCTACAGCCTGATCGTCGATAAAGAGTTCGCTGTCGACACAGCCGACAGAAAGCTCACTAAAACCGATACGCTTCAATTCCGGGCGAAAAAAGAAAGCATGTACGGGTCTGTGAAATGGCGATTTCTCAATCTCGACCTCTCCCGTCATCCCGTACTCCAACTGGTACAGGGTGATGAGGTCAAATACAGTCATGTTTTTGTGAACCGGGAATTCAATGCCAAATTATTCATACCGGGCGACTACGACCTGCGGATCCTGTACGACGATAACCAGAATGGAAAATGGGACCCGGGCAGTTTCTTCAAAGACAAACACCAGCCGGAAAAAGTAAAAATCATTCCCCGCAAAGTAACGGTAAAAGCGAAATGGGAGAATGAGGTGGATTTTAGTTTATAAGTTTGCGGTTGGCGGTTTGCGGTTGGCGGTTTGCGGTTGGCGGTTTGCGGTTTGACGCTTCAGGGCTTACTTCACATTACTTTTGTTCATCCTGCATTTATTAAAACGCATTAAGTTTAACTTCTTAATTTTAAATTTTGACAGGATGTCGGTGCCTGAAATCGGTTGACCGTTTTTCAGCAATTTTTAAACGATTAAAACTTGTTGAAAATGGCAGAACTGAGTCGATTATTGAACGCCCAAGAGCGTCGATATCGTAAATTTAGCGAAGAATTTAAACGAAGAAAGGTCCATGAGATAGAGACGGGCGTGAGCCGGGTAGTGGAGATATGCAAGCAATACCAGGTTTCCGCTACGGCTGTTTACAAATGGATCAGAGATTTTGGTGTATTCACTCCTAAACCCGAACGGTTGATTATGGAATCAAAAAGCGATACACAGGAGTTGTTGAAGCTACGTCAGAGAATCGCGGAGCTGGAACGGCTGGTAGGTCAAAAGCAGATCCAGTTGGATTTTAAAGACAAAATGATAGAGATAGCAGAACAGATGTATGGAATCGACATTAAAAAAAAGCTTTCTACCCCACCGTCCGATGGTACTGGGAGCAAAGAAGTAAAGTAAGTTGCAGTTTAAACAAGTTCTTTGAGTCGATCGGCATCAGTAAGCAGGCTTTCCATCAGCATCGCAGGCGGTGGCTCCGTCAAAACGAGCTAGAGCAACAGATTGTCAAAGTGGTAGTGCTGGTACGCAGGAACCATCCAGGGATGAATCTGCGGGATATTTACTATAAAATGCGACCGGAAGGCCTTGGCAGAGATCGGTTCGAGCAGTTAGGAAAGCTCTTGGGTCTGGGTGTAGAGCGAAAGAAAAATGGGCGCAGGACAACCGACAGTTCTGGAGTAAAAAGGTTTGATAACCATATCCGGGATTTGGAGATTGTCAGGATTAATCAGGTATGGCAAAGCGACATCACTTATTACGAACTGGGCGATCGGTTTCTTTATCTGACCTTTATCCAGGATGCCTATTCTAAGCGGATTGTAGGCCATAGCGTATCAGAGAGCCTGTGTACGGGGGAGACCTCCATTCCAGCACTACGAATGGCTTTGCGGTGCCGCAAAAACGAAGACTTAAGGGGATTAATACTGCACTCCGATGGTGGGGGGCAATACTACAGCGAGGCTTATTTAAAGATAACAGGGGGCATGCAAATGATCAATTCAATGGGAAAAGAAGCCTATGACAATGGGATGGCTGAACGCCTAAACGGGGTTATCAAAAACAATTACCTTAAACACCAGGTAATTACCAGTTATGAACAATTGGTTAAACAGGTTGACCGAACTGTAAACCTGTACAACCACGATAAGCCACATAAAAGTTTAGGCCGCAGAACACCGATTGAATTTGAAAGGCAGCAAATTGAGCATCCTCATTTTTCTGGCAACGTCTTAGGTAAAGTTGAAAGACATTGCCAGAAAAATGATAGTAGTAATGTTGAAAAACGGTCAACGTCTTCTAGGCATTGACAGAAAATCAACGTGAAACGATAAACCTGAAACGATAAACAGCAAACAGCAAACCGCAAACCGCAAACCAACGTGAAACGATAAACCTGAAACGTTAAACGCAATGCACCGTCAACCAAATAAAAAATCCTTCCCGAAGGAAGGATTTAAAAAGTCGATATATCGGGATGATTAGAAATCTCTGTTAT
>JBGAHR010000055.1:0-28594 GCA_044226045.1 Chitinophagaceae bacterium | reverse complement strand
CCGGCTATTGTTGAAATTCAGTTTGCTGTTTATAGTTAGCGGTTTGCTGTTCATTGGCAAATTGGCCCATTGGCTCATTGACCAATTGCGCCTTCAGCATTTTCCCCGAACAACAGTGATTGACCAATTGGCTCATTGGCGTATTACTTCAGCAGCGTTGCAAACACTTTCTCATCAACTTTTATCGGGTATTTTTTCTTCAGCTCTTCAATCCATTTTTCCTCGAGATAACCCTGGTAATCGTTGATCACAAATCCTCTCGCATCGTTGAAACTTCTTGGCTCGCGGGCGCTGTGCATCTTGAGAATATGGCAGAAAGTGGCCGTATGATCTGTTTCATTCACCACCGGTGCGGTAATGAGTCCCACTTTAAAGTTGGTACGTTCTCTTACAGGCAACTGACCCAATTCAAATCGTCCGGAATCCCCCTGGATCATTCCTTCGCTCAAGTCAATGGCTTTGCGCCAGTCGTACTGAATGTTTCCACCCGATTTGTCGATAAATATTTTAGCGACAGAGTCGTTACTCGCTGTAATGATCCAGGCATCGGCACTCAGTTCCCACCAGTATTTATTCTTATGTTGTTCGTAATATTTTTTCAATCCGATAGAATCTGCAGAAGCCGCCTCCCATATTTTTTGCTGCATGATCTCGAAAAGCAGGTTGCCTTCTCTGAACTCGTTTAACTGATAGGCGAAATCCTTGTTATACTCTTCGAGGTGATCGCGATAATATTCGAGGGCAGCCGTCTCGGCATATTGATCGGTTAATTCTGTAGCGGTTTTTCCTTTGTGCATGGCCTCCTGTGTGCGAATGGCATCGAGGTAGTTGAGAAAATCGGATACTACAAGGGTCTGTTTCCCAACCGTGATCAACGGAGTGGATTCGTTGATATGCGCCTGTTTGGCAATGGTGCCGTTAAACAGAAAACTATCTTTCAGCACCGTTAGTTCCTGGTTGTTGACGGGCAGGTTCTTCACTCCTATCTGTGCATAGATCTTTTTCATCAGCAGCTTTCGGGAAACATTCATCCGATCGTTCTGTAGCACCTGCTGATGGAAGTTTTCCCAAACAGCCTTGTTCTTTCTGTCGAGCTGAAGCGGTTTCCAGTCGAGACGTTTCAGAATATGTATACCGTATGCGGTGGCAAAAGGTTTTGAAATGGCTCCATTGGTTTTCAGAGCGAAAGCCGCATTTTCAAAGGCGGGTTCAAAACGTCCGGTGCCAAATTCCTGCATCTCCCCTCCGTTTTGGTAACTGAGATTGTCATTGCTGAACGCAACAGCGAGTTTTTTAAAATCACCACCGGCCAGTATGACTTTGTAAAGGGAATCCGCACGATTTTTTACGATTCGTTTTTCCGCATCGGTGGCTTCCGGAGGATAGGCCAGGAGAATCTGCGCCGCTCGCATTCTGCCCGCACTGTTTCTTACACTGTTTACCCTGAAAATATGGTAACCGATGGCGCTTTTGAATGGCTTAGAGAATTTTCCGGGGGCCGTTGAATAAGCCACATTTTCCATTTCGTAAGGCAAGGTGAAGGCAGTAATAAATCCCAGGTATCCCTTGTTGGAAGTAGCAGTAGGATCTTCTGAGAGTTCTGCAGCCACTTTGGAAAAAAGCTCTCCTTTACTTAACCGATCGTAAGCGGTATTGATCTTGTCGAGGGCTTTTTGCCGGGCCTCCGGTGATTCTTCTTTGGGAAACAAAACCACGATATGTGACAACTCAATGTCTTTCGCGCTTCGGCTAATAGCTTCGTCTACCAGCAACTTTACGCTGGCGTCATCATTCATATACGAAGACGAAACCTGGTTTCTGAAATTTTTCAATTCCGCCACCTGCGACGGCAATGTATCCATTCTGGCATCGAGGGCGGCCTGGACCTTTATCTTGAATCGTGTATAGAGTTCGAGATAATCCCGGTAACTTTTGCCGGTAGGCTTTGTCTCCGCATTGTTCTTGTTATACGCCTTCAAAAATTCTTCTTTGCTAACCGGTTTGTTTCCAAAAGTGAAAAGCGTTTGTGCCTGTGAACTGTAAAAAGTAAAAACCGCCGTAAAAGCGATCAGGGATTTTTGCAGTCGTTTCATGGTTTTATTTGGATGTTGATTTTTTGATTTTAAGGTCGATCACTTCGTTCAATTGCTCGAAGCTCAGTTTTTTTGCAACGATGCGTTTGTCTTTGTCCAGCAGATACAGCATCGGCGTCTGGTACACATCGTACAGTTGACGAAAAGATGCTCTTCCGGCAGCATTATCTTCCACTTCTTTGGAAGGAAGCTGATAAACATGAATCCAGTCATTGAGATGATGATCCTTGATAAAATTCACCCAGTTTTCCTTTCCTCCGTCAGTCATCACACCATATAATTTAACGCCCTGGTTTATCCATTTGGCATGATAGATAGAATCAAGTCGGGGTACCGTTTCCTTGCAATGACTGCAGGTAGGATCCCAAAAGCAGACTACAGTCATGTCGGATTGTACATCATACAGGTTCGTCGGTTTTCCAAGGCTGTCGACCATTTCCAGGTTGGCTGCCTGCCGCCCGATCAGGTTGGCCATCAGGCTATAGGCTCTCTTCGTCATAAACTCTTTGTACTGCTCTGTGAAGAAATCCGTCTGGCCACTATTGATATACTTTTCCCAGATGTGAACGAAAACGGCATCCTGCCCCATGAATTCGGGGTTGACATATTTCTGCACAAAATGCACCATCAGGTATTTGAACATTTCCTTATCACTGCGGGAATAAAGAATCATTTTATCTACTTCCTTTATCAGTGAATCGGGGTTGGGCGGAACGAGGTCACGATAATATCGATCCAGTTTCGCTTCGAAGAAGGGAGTACGCACCAGCCTGCCATCATTCCATTCCACGCCATCCCAGAAATGAGATTTGTAATACTGATAGGCGAAATTAGAATCGTACCGGCCTCCGGGATGTTTGGATACCGGCGGCACGATGGGTTCTTTCATGGCCTTGAAAAGAGCTGCGAGAAAACTTGCCGGGTATTTTTTCTCCAGGCTGTCGCGAAAATGCTGAAGTCCATCGCCCAAAGTCCGCAACTGGTTTGTAATTCTCTGGGAATCGGCGGCCGTTTTCGCATTAGCCAGGTTGGCATTTTCCTTGGAAGCCTGCTGACCGGCCTTGTTGGCCGCCTGGGTATACTGCTGGAAGAGGGTATTATCGGCTGAACCGGTGAAAACCAGGCTGGAAGCCATCCGTGCCGTATCGGCTGTTATCGAAAATTGCTGTTGTTTGTCGAGCAGCAACTCGAAAAGAATCTCTTTTCGGGGAGATACCACAAAATAGATCCCCCCAGGCAGCTTCTGGGTGCCTTTAAAGACACCTTTACTGTTTGCATCCAGGAGTGCGGAGTCCGCGAGGGCCTTCTTGGCTCCATAGTGATACCCCAGGTAAACATAAGTATTCTTATATGGTTTGAGCGTAATGTTGATATTATACCCCTGCTGGGCAAAGGAGGCTAAACTGGAAAACAAAACCAGGATGAAAGTATAAATCCTTTTCATGTTGGCCATGGTAAGCTTATAAGGTGTTGAATCTAAAACGCAAAAGCCGTCAATTCCTTGCGAAGATAGCCTGATAAAACCAGTTGTCATTGCCAGGTAAGTCAAACCGCCGGCTCTTTGCAAGGGTATTCACACATGTGAGGAAAAAAAGACGTCTAAGGAAGCTTTTATGGCATATCGTTTGCCCACTTTTGCAATTCATTAACGCCTCAACGGCGAATACGCTCTGTACCCCCTGAACGCATCGTTTCCTCTGCTCCCCCCAAAAAGGCTGTATCTATACTTTATGCATTACCAAAACTGAAGGCAATGAAGGTGTATTTTTCATCAGGGATTCGTAGCATCTGTTTGTTGATCGTTCTCTTTACTTTTTCTGTTTCTTCTTATTCCCAGGATTGCAAATGCTGGGGCGTCTATCCGCTGGCACATCAGCGCCTGGTAGCGAATGTTTCCGTATCTCCCAACGTCAAGGGGTATACAGAAGTGCTTCCGGCAGGCTATAACCCCGCGGGCAGCCAGCGCTATCCGCTTATCATCAACGTGCCGGGTCGCGGCACCCGGGGCGGTGGCACTGCTGCAGAACTATGCGCGGTAGCCTGCGAAGCAATGGGTTTGAAAATTGAGCAGGATGAGCCCTTTGGTTCAGGCAATTATCAGTTCCAGACATCCGTAAGCTATGCCGGACAGAATTACAATTTTATCATCCTCAGTCCGCAATACAACTGGGGCGACCAGGAGTCTGCTGCCGACGTTCAGGCCATGATCAACTATGCCGTCTCTCACTACAAAGTAGATCTTTCCCGTATTTACCTCGCCGGACTGAGTTCGGGAGCCAATATGGTGATCAACTATATGGCAACTTCTCCGCAGGAAGCGAGAAGAATTGCCGCGGTGATCACTGTCGGACTTTGCATGGGACCCAACTACGCCTCCGCTCAGAACATGGGCAATAATCGAATTCATTATTGGGGATTGGTAGGTAATACGGATAACCAATGTGGTTGGGGCAATACCGTCAATTTCGCCAACCTGATCAACAGCTATTCCCCATCCGGAAATCCGATGGGCAAATACACGCTGTTTCCAAACACCAACAGCGATCCGCATGTGATCTGGCCGGATGTGGAAGACAAAGACTACCGTGTTGACAACAAGAACTTTTCAGAATGGTTTATCCAGTTTACAAACGGCTCCAACGCTTCACTCCCTGCCACCCTGGGCAGTTATGATGTTTCCTCAAAAGGCAAGAAAGTCGTAACCACCTGGACGACCAACCTGGAATCGCAGACAAACTATTTCGAAATCGAAAGAGCCGGTGCGGATATGCAATTCAAGTCTATCGGCCAGGTAAAAGCAGCCGGTAATTCCAATCAAACGCAGCTCTATTCCTTCACCGATGACGCCCCATTGAAAGGAACCAGCTTCTACAGGCTGTCGCTGGTGAACCTGGACGGAGCGCGGGAATACTATGACATCAAAAAAATAATTAATAAATCTTTCGGAGAATTTATCACGTTGGGTACTGCGCCCGGTAGCAAATCGCTCCAGTTTTCCATCGACCTGGATCAGGCACAACAGCTGAATCTATCCATTCTTGATGCAAATGGCAGAACAGTTCAAAGCTGGTCGGCCCGCTTCGCGAGTGGTTACAATACACAGCCAATATCAATTGAAAAATTATCATCCGGCATCTATTTTCTGTCTGTTCGCGGTGAACAGTTCACTGAAACAAAGAAATTCGTGCGTTAGGTAAAATCCAACTCGTCCATTCACGCCAATCAGGGCCTTCGAATTTCGGAGGCCTTTTTTGGGAGCGAGAGTGAGAGCGAGAGCGGAAACGGAAAGAGAAACAGAAAGGGAAAGGGAAACAGAAAGGGAAAGGGAAAGGGAAACGGAAAGGCTGAATGGAGCGGGAGTGGGAGCGAGAGCGGAAAGAGAAACAGAAACGGAAAGAGAAAGGGAAACAGAAAGGCTGAATGGAGCGGGAGTGGGAGCGAGAGCGGGAGCGGGAGCGAGAGCGAGCTACTTTAGCCAATTCGCCTAATTCGCGTAATTCGTGTAATTCGTGTAATTCGCGTATTTCGCGTTATCAGCTTAAATTCGCGCCATGAAACTTTCCTACTTATCTGAAACGCTGATAGGATCCGAGATCGTAAAATTAGGGGGAGAAATAAGAGAGAAAATTAGAAAGGGTGAAACCATTTACAATTTCACCGTGGGTGATTTTGATCCTTCCATCTTTCCTATCCCGAAAGAGCTCGAAGATGCTATAGTCGATGCATATCGAAATCATTTTACCAATTACCCTGCTGCCGAAGGAAATCTCGACCTGAGAGAGGCTATTGCCCATTTTCTCCAGGAACAGGAAGGGCTTCGGTACGATCTGTCCGAAATACTCGTTTCCTGCGGTGGGCGTCCGCTGATCTATTCGCTGTACCGGGCTATCTGCGATCAGGGCGATAAAGTTATTTATGCGGTTCCTTCCTGGAATAACAACCATTATACTCATTTTGTAGGCGCTGAACATGTGGTCATTGAAGCTGGCCCTGAAACGAATTTCATGCCTTCGGTCAATGATATCCGGCCTCACCTGCCGGGAGCCACATTGCTGTCTCTTTGCTCCCCGCAAAACCCCACGGGTACCACATTTACCAAAGCAGATCTCGAAGAGATCTGCGATATGGTATTGGAAGAAAACAGTCGCCGCGGAGCAGACGAGAAAAAATTATACGTGATGTACGACCAGATGTACTGGCATCTCACGTATGGTGATATTGTTCACTACAACCCGGTTTCTCTCAGACCGGCTATGAAAGAATACACCATTTTCATTGATGCCATCAGTAAAGTGTTCGCGGCAACAGGCGTCAGAGTGGGCTGGTCGATGGGACCTTCTGCCATTATCAAAAAGATGCAGGCTATCCTCGGTCACGTGGGTGCCTGGGCTCCCATGGCCGAACAAAAAGCAGTGGCGAAATTCCTCTATCAAAAAGAAAGCATTCAGCAATACCTTCTCGAATTCAAACAAAAGATTGAGCAAAGACTAAGAGGCATCTATCAGGGCCTGCAGCAGTTAAAAGCGGAAGGTCATCCCGTAGACGCCATCAGCCCGCAGGCTGCTATCTATCTTACCATTAAGGTCGACCTCACCGGAAAGACTACCAAAGAAGGAAAGACGCTGGAAAACCAGGGAGATGTAACCGCCTACCTGCTCGACAAAGCCCGATTGGCAGTGGTTCCATTCTATGCATTTGGCGCATCGCGCACCTCACCCTGGTACAGGCTCAGTGTGGGTACCTGTAAAATAGAACAGATACCTGAAATGATCCAGCAACTCCGCGTGGCATTAAATGAATTGAAATAAAAGGGAGAAAAATTGCTGTGATCTGTCTGAAAAACCAGACAGCGTCGCTATCGTTCAGTCTGCGAAAGTGAAATCAGTTCTTGTTGATCAGGAAAACGAAAGGCTTTAATTCCTTGTGACTCACTACCGCCCGGATGGCATGGGCAGCTCTGAGTATCTTATAGCGATTGAGATCAAAAACCTCATGAGCTGTGCAGAGATTATCTACTGTTTCAAAGCTCATCAGCAGACGGTTGATCCGCTCGAGCTCCGTTTCCATGGAACCCGGACGAAGAAACTCATCCTTAACCAGTACTAGCAAATCGCGATTCGGCATTTTCATCTCTATTAGGATTATCAATAACCAACGAATCCCTTGTTCAGGCCGCAGCCGCATTTCTTAGAACTTCCACCCATGCTTCTACTACCAGAACAGGAAGCAAAAATTATGCTAACAATTAACAACAACAGTATGGCACGATTGTTCAACGACTTCATAGATTGGGTGTTTACCAATTAAGAACTATTTTACGCTGAAAATATTATTCGCCGTTGCCTGAACTCGACCAAAATAACAATGTTTTTTACAATTCAAATATAGTAATTGCTCTACTCGATTGGGGCCTCGGACATACCACTCGTATAATACCTATCCTCCGATACCTCATTGAAAAGAAATGTAATATAACGATTGCCTGCACTCCGGAACAAAAAGCTTTACTTATCAGCGAGTTCGCACAGGTCCATTATACGCCGCTGGAAGGATACGATATCCATTATTCGAAAAACTCCGCGTTGACCCGCATCAGCCTCGGTTTGCAGGTTCGGAAAATTTTGATCAAAATCAACCGGGAAAATAAGTGGTTACATGGATACCTGCAGCAGCATCGTTGCGACCTGGTGATCTCAGACAACCGGTATGGTTTCTTTTCGACCCGATGCCCATCGATTTTTATCACCCACCAGCTTCAAATCAAAACAGGTTTGGGGAAATGGCTGGATAGGCTGGTCAATTACCTGAACCACCGTAAAATTCAACAATTCAGCGCCTGCTGGGTGCCCGATTTTCCTGAGACGCCTTCTCTAGCGGGCGAACTATCTCATCCCTCTTCATCGCTGCCTTTTCCGGTAAAATACATCGGTCCCTTGTCCAGGCTGCTCCCCTGTTCACCGGCCGCTGACCAATCGCGATTTGTGCTGGTAATACTCTCCGGCCCCGAACCGCAACGAACGATCTTCGAGAAAATGATCTTGCAACAGGCGGCATTGCTCAGCGAACAATTTATCGTCATTCGGGGACTGCCAGATGCCGCGAATCTTCCAGGCTGCTCTTCGAATGTCAGACTTTTTAATCATCTCCCCTCGCCTACTCTCAATGAGTACCTCTGCCGGGCCAGCTGTGTAATCAGTCGCAGCGGCTATACATCGATCATGGACTATTGCAAGCTCTCCGTTCGGGCGGTACTGGTGCCTACACCCGGCCAGGCCGAACAGGAATATCTCGCCGGACTGGCCCGCCAACAGCAATGGGCCATCGTTTGCCATCAGCAGGATTTTCAACTGGCTCGTGTAATCGAAGCCTCTTTAGCCCTTACCCCACAATGGCCCCAGGGCGATATGGACCAGTACAAAAAGGTGGTGGCCGATGCATTATCCACCGCTGTATAACTAATTTTGCCAAAAAATTACTTGAAAAACTGGCGGGCGCATGCGGCTGTACTGGCCGCCAACCTGATATTCGGGATCAACTTCAGTGCGGTTCAATACATAACTAAAAAATGGATCGGCCCCTTTGGACTGAATGTAATCCGGGTAGGGGTCAGCACCCTTCTTCTATGGCTTCTTATTTTTTTCTCTGATACAAAAGCTGGTATTCAACAAAAGCATCTCGGTAGATTTATACTCTGCGCCATCACCGGGGTGGTCATCAACCAAATGCTATTTATTAAGGGATTGTCGATGACATTGAGCATTCATGCTTCCCTGCTAATTCTGGTTACCCCGATATTCATCACCATGGTGGCTGCCTGGATTGGCACTGAGCCATTGACCTTTTTGAAAATGACCGGCCTCGCATTGGGAATCGGTGGAGCAGTGATGCTTGCATTAGACCGCCAACATGGCGGCAAGGGAAGCGATATCCTTTGGGGAGATATATTCATCATCATCAATGCGATTTCTTACGCTTTCTATTTTGTGTTGGTAAAACCTCTCATGCTCGAATACAATCCGGTTCATGTGATCCGATGGGTGTTTACCATCGCCCTGGTGTTTGTCGTTCCCCTGGGATGGAATGAATTTTCGAAAATACCCTGGCAGGATTTTGGCACAAAGGAATACCTGGCCACAGGATTTATTGTGATTGGCGCCACTTTCCTGGCGTACCTGTTCAACCTCTATGGCATTCACCGGTTAGGAGCAGGCATCACCGGTACTTACATCTATACGCAACCGATCTTTGCTGCCGTCATCGCCGTGCTGGTATTACACGAAGTTTTTACCTTGAATAAAGTGATTGCTGCGGGCCTTATCGTAGCGGGGGTATTGCTGGTAAGCAGAAAGAATACCGGAAAAAAGAAAGTGGGCGTTGAATGAGAACCATTCATACACCCACCTAACGATAATTGGGCTTTTCAGATACTATTGTTTCACCAGCTTCTGTACATCCGAGAAATCTTCCCCGGATACACGCAGAAAATATACGCCGGCAGGAATATCATCAAGGGCAAAAGTTACGCCCGTATTTCCTTCTTTATAAAAAGCGGATTTTGTTCTGATCACCTGACCGCTCAGATTGGTAATATTAATAACCACTTTCTGCGGGCGGGCAGGATTGATGAAGGCTGTTACCTCAGATCGAACAGGGTTTGGATATACAACCACTTTGTACCTGCTATTGGAAGATTCCATCACCCGCCTGATATCGAAATAAGTCTTACGTTGGTCCACATCATACTGAACCAGCCGATAAAAGTTCAAACCCTGTAAAGGATTATTATCAATAAAGCTATACTGGTTCAGATTCGAAGGATTGGCTGTTGCAGCAATTTTTCCGATTGCCTTAAATTGCTGATCGGTTCCTGCTCTTTCTACAATATACCCTTCTGCAGCGATCTCTCGTGATGTAGTCCATTCAACATATACTTTTTTATTGGACAGCCGCACGTTGTAATCTTTTAATACCACCGGAACCGCGCTGGCCCGCTGAAACTGGATCAGCCAGTTGAACATATTGAATCCATCAACCACATAGGAAGATTTATAAGCCGACGACCAGGCGTTATGCGAATTGGCAAAATTGCAGGCAACACCATCATTGGTCATCAGGGTCAGTTTGGCGGGTACCGAGGGAGATCCTGCATTGATACCATTTACCCAGGCCTGGGGGGTGGTTTTTGCGCAGGCACCATCATTATCGCAATGATTGATCCATACAGGAAGATTCGTTGATGAAATATTGCCCGTTCCCGTAACGGTAAGCGCACAAAGGGCTACGGGTGTCAGTGCAGCGATCGTATTGGCATTGGCGGTACTGGCAGCAGCATACTCCATGGCGATATTCGCGCCGGCGCTCATACCAGTCATATATATTCTTTTCGGATCAATCCGGTAATTATTGACGAGGTATTGCACGGTTGCAGCAGCCGTTCCTGCACTGGGATATTGCACATCCGCAAAACCAGGGAAATATGAATACTGTTTATACTGAGGGCAAAAAACCATGTACTCATAGGTTTGCCCTCCTGAGGTGACCGTCAGTATGGCCTGTCCATTCTGGATCTGGATAGGCAGGGCATCATCCGGGTTGCCCCCGTTTTGTCCCTGAACAATATTACAGAGCTCAGACGCTGATCCATTACCCTGCGACCCGGCTCCATGCCAGTAAATAATAGCGGGATAGTATTTTGAAGGATTGGTATCATAATCCGACGGCTTTTTCCAAAGGTAGCCCTGTACCAGCGGGTGAATATTTGCGGTAATTCGTTGAAACTGGAAATTCGTAAAGCCGCAGGTCTGTGCCTCAGCAATTTTTTGTGTTGCAACGGTCAGTACACTGCACAAAATGAACAGGCGGAAAAAGGAATTCGAGCTGGATAGAAATTTTTCCATAGACATCAATTTGATTGGTTGGTTGAGCTTCACCGGGAAGTTTTGTCGTAGGATGCCAGGAAAAATCCAAGAAGAGAATGAAAATACGAATAAAATCAACGCAAACGCCAAATACCATTGACATAATGTGATACTATGCCATCTTTGGATAGTTAAAGAACAGAAACTTCTTTTCAGCCGATTCAAATTCTTTCCAGGTATCACAATCGATCGTCAATGCATACACACTGCAGGTAGGCATATCATCTATTCTGGTTTGTGTGAGTGAATTGGCGAATTCTGTAATCCCGGGATTATGCGAAAAAACAGCGACGACGGAAGATGTATCAGGAATTTTTTTAATAACTGAGAGAAAGTCGTGTCTGCCGGCGAGGTATAGTTCTTTTAATTCAATAAAATGTTTTTCTTTTATATCGAGTTCTTCGGCAAAAGCCTCTGCGGTTTTACGGGCTCGTTTGGCCGCACTGGTGATGAGTAAATCGGGGAGAATATTCATGGATCGCAACCTGCGGGCCATTTCGGGTGCGTCTTTTTTTCCGCGTTCATTGAGGGGCCGGTCGTAATCGTCCATGCCGGCGTCCGCCCAACTACTTTTAGCATGCCTGATGAGAAGCAGTGTCTTCATACTGCAAAATACGCAATGGTGCGTAAGGACGCGTTCCGTCCATACAGATTACTACCATTCGTTTGGCTTAATACCCCCTTACGTTCTTCCCCTCCATATAATTGAGGAAGGCCTTGTTCACAACACGGTTACCCCCCGGCGTGGGATAATTTCCGGTGAAATACCAGTCGCCGGTATTGGTGGGACAGGCCTGGTGAAGGGATTCGATGGTTTGGAATATAACCTGAACGGGAAACTTCAATCCTTTTGGTGTGATGAGTTCAGCGATTTTATTGGATAGTTCCTGGGTGGTAAAGGGTTGGTAAACGAGCTTCACGATGTTCTCATTCTGAAGCGTACCGGCCCGGTCCATCTCTTTGCATTTGGCATAGATATCCTGGAGTTTCTGCTCCTGGTTGCGGTCTTTCCATAATTCAATGGCAGCGCGGAATGCGATGAAATCACCGAGCTTACTCATATCGATACCGTAACAATCGGGATACCTGATCTGCGGTGCGGAGGATACAATTATCACTTTCTTTGGCTCGAGACGGGCAAGCATCCGAACAATACTCTCTTTAAGGGTAGTTCCTCTAACTATCGAGTCATCTATCACCACCAGGGTATCCACATTCCGTTCAACAGTACCATAGGTGATATCGTATACGTGCTGAACCATTTCATTCCGGTTCGCATCTTCTGTGATGAAAGTCCTGAGCTTAACGTCCTTGATCGCCACCTTCTCTACCCTCACTCTCCTGGTCACCATTTCGGTGAGCTTTTCCTCGTCAAAATCTTTTCCCCAGGAAAGAATTCGCTGGATCTTGATCTTGTTAAGATAATCCTCCAGGCCTTTTTGCAGGCCGTAAAAGGCCACTTCTGCCGTATTGGGAATAAATGAGAAAATAGTATGCTTCAGATCGTAATTCACTGCCTGCAAAACCTGTTCGCTGAGATTATAGCCAAGTGCATTGCGCTCGCGATAGATTTTTTCATCGCTGCCCCTGGAGAAATAGATTCTTTCAAAGCTGCAGGCCTTTCTTTCTTTGGGTTCGAGGACCTGTTCGATCGCTACCGCTCCGTCTGCTTTTACGATGATGCCCCTTCCAGGCATCAGTTCCTTCACCTCGTTCTCTCCTACATTAAAGACCGTGCGGATCGCCGCCCTTTCGGAAGCCGCCACCACTACATCTTCATCCATATAATAATATGCCGGACGAATTCCATGTGCATCGCGAAAAACAAATGCGTCGCCGTTGCCGATCAGACCGCCCACGGTGAAACCGCCATCGAACAAAGTAGCAGATTTCTGTAATACTTTCAGAATATCAGGATCAGCCGGTGTGGCTTCGTCTTCTTTCACCAGGAAATGGTGAATGACTTCCATCATAGCTGCCAGGTCGCTCTGGCGTTGAAATTCACCCGGGTCAATATTTACCAGGGCGAATAATTCATCGGTATTAACGAGATTGAAGTTTCCTGCCAACGCGAGGTTTCGTGCAGGGATGGTATTTCTTTTTATGAAGGGATGACAGAACTCAACATTGTTTTTTCCCTGGGTCCCATAACGCAGGTGACCAAGCAGCAATTCGCCCAGAAAGGAAATATGTCCCTTCATCAAACCCGGATGACGGGTAATATCGCTCTGGAACTTTTCAAGTTCCTTTACTTCATTGGTGATCCTGGTGAAAATATCAACGATCGGCTGTGGAGCATTGCTTCTGATACGCTGCAAAAACGGATAACCCGGTTCCACATTCAGTTTTACCGCGGCCACACCCGCGCCATCCTGACCCCTGTTATGTTGCTTTTCCATTAACAGGTAGAGTTTGTTCAAACCCCACATGACGGTCCCGTACTTCTGCTGATAATAAGAGAATGGCTTTCGTAACCTGATGAATGCCAGCCCGCATTCATGTTTTATAGCATCGCTCATGTATAGTGTTGCAAGTCAGGAAAGCGCAAAGGTAAGCTCAATTAACGACAAATCAGAGTGAGGTATGTTAAGAAAGAAAAGACGGCTAAAAAGTAAAGAAAAAGCCCCGCAGTCTTCATAGGAGAGGGGGCCCGGGTTCTTCGAAAGGATAATGAACTAGCTTTTTTTTCAGAGACTTCCATATTCAGTCAGCCGGTTTTTCAAGGATTGGACTGGCTGGAATTTCATAGGATGACCGTTTTCAAACCATGCACAAGATGAAAATTTCTGCATCCGATTGCAAGCAATGACAGCCTGATTTCGCCGGGTTTACATACAAAAACCCCTTCCGGTTAATGGTTTTCCAATACCCCCGGACATCAGACTTCCTGCCTACTCAATAAGGTTCTGAATACTATATATAAGTCGCCGTATTATTGATAAAATTCACGAGCGAAGCGGAATTCTTCAGTTTAAGTTTTTTCAGAATGTTATGACGGTGTACTTCTACTGTTTTCAGTGAAATATTCAGCTGGGTAGCGATTTCCTTGGAAGAGAATCCTTCCTTGATCAGGTTAATGATCTGGATTTCGCGTTCAGTGAGGGCATTCACGTTTGGTGTGTCTTTGTTTTCTTCCAGCACGAGCTCAGAGATATTATTCTTGATCTCGTCGCAGATATACTTGTTTCCATTCTGCACTTCCAAAATGGCTTTGATCATCTCTTCTTTGGAAGAGTTCTTGGTTACATAACCCCTTGCGCCGATTTGAAGCATTTTTTTAGCATAAGCGGGCTGGGAATGCATGGATACGCCAATAATTTTGGAGGCGGGTGACACCTTTCTGATTTTTTCAGTGGCTTCGAAGCCGGAGATGGGCGTCATATTGATGTCCATCAGTACGATTTGCGGACGCTTGGTGCGGGCCACTTCCACTGCCTGCTCGGAATCGCCGCACTCGGCAACCACTTCAAAGCGTGGGTCGTTGTTAAGAATGTAGCTCCAGGTTTCCCGGATGAGTTTGTGATCGTCTGCGATCAGGATACTTACCTTCTGCATAGTTTTCTTTTTTAGAGATTTGAAATCGGTATATTAATATTAAGTGTACATCCTTTTCCGGGGGCTGAGTTAATGGAAACCTTTCCATTAAACAATTCGGCCCGGCTCGTGATATTGAAAAGACCAACGCCTTTTTTATGTCGCACCTGTTCGGGATCAAAACCTTTTCCGTCGTCGGAAATGGAAATATTGATCATATTGTCTTCTGCAAACAGTTCAATGATCAGGTTTTTGGCCTGTGCATGTTTCATTACATTGTTCACCTGCTCCTGGGCAATGCGGAAGATCATCAGCTTTTGCTGTTCGCTCATTAAATCGTCGATGCCCGGATGATAATAAAACTCTACATTGAGTTTACGGGTAAGCTTGATGCTTTCGACCAGGTCCTGGATGGATTCCACCAGGCCGAGATCGCCAATGCTGGAAGGCACCAGAGACCTTGAAATGGTCCTGATCTCATTAATGGCATCAGAAATACCCTGCGTACTCATATCAATCAGGCTGATTCTTTCTTTTTCGTCGTTACGGGCTACTTCGAGATACAATTTCGCGGTCGACAGTATCTGGTTGATGTTGTCATGAAGTTCCTTGCCTATCAGTGAACGTTCTTTTTCCTGAGCGTCCACTACGGCCTGAGCAACGAGTTTCTGTTTATTCAGTTCCTGCCGGAGCAGTTTCTTTTCCATTTCTCTCTTCTCGGTAATGTCCTGCATGGATCCAACCATACGGCTTACCTGGCCCTGCTGGTTGTAAATCAGGAAGCCCCGATCGGATACGAGCACATACTTGCCGTCGGCCTTTTTAAACCGGTATTCTTCCTGCCATACCTGCTGGCTCTGGCTGTCGATAAAATGGTGTATGCTGTGCAGCACGCGGTCGCGGTCGGCGGGATGAATGGAAGATTCCCACATGCCCAGGTCATTCTGAAATGTTCCTGCCTTGTACCCAAACAACCCATGAAATCCTTCGCCCCAATACATCGTATTGGTGGCTACATCCCAATCCCAAATGGCGTCATTCGTAGCCATGGTAGCGAGGAGATACCTTTCATTGCTGATCTTGATCTTCTCTTCGGAATGTTTATTCTCAATAATCAATCGAAGCAGGTTAACGGCTCTTTCAATAACAGTCAGTTCTTCACGCGTTGGCACATTCCGGGTTTTGCTGTAAATGGCCAATGAAGCGAGCACGCGGTTCTGGGAACTCAGAATAGGGAATGACCAGCAGGCGCGCAAGTTATGCCTTAGCGCCAGCTCTTTGAAGTCGGCCCACAATTCATCATTCTCTATGTCGGATACAATGATATTTTGTTTGAGGTACATGGCCGTGCCACAAGACCCTACCCTGGGGCCTATTACAACGCCATTGATGGCGGCACAATACTCTGCCGGTAAACTCGGAGCAGCCAGGGTTTCGATGGTTTTTCCATCGGCCCTTAACGTCAATACGGAGCACAGCGTACCAGGGAATATCTTTTCTATTCCACCGATCAGCACTTCTGTGTTGTATTGGAGTGAAGTTTGTGGCCTGGCATTCAACTCCAGCACTTCTTTCTCCAGGGCCAGCAAAGACTCCTGTCGCTTTCGGTTGTTGATATCCCGGAGGTATATGAACAGTCCGTGTACGGAAGGGAATGCCGTGATCTCAAACCAGGTATTGAAGCGCTTGCTGTAGAAATCGTCTACCAGGGTCATCCGGCTCCGGATAGAATGACTGAATAATTCAAGCATCTCTTCTTCGAGATCGGGGAATACTTCATTCACTTTCCTGCCAACCGCGTCTGCGGTGTTGATGCCGGTAATGATTTCAAGCACTTTATTCCAGAGGAATACCCTGAAATCATTGTCGATGGCAATGAAACCATCGGTAATGCTTTCCAGGATGATATTGATCCGGTCAGAATATTCTTTTAACTGAGTGGCGCTTCTTTTCAATTCCATCTCCGCGATTTTCCGGGCAGTGATATCATTGAATGAAACAACTACGGCATCGGGCGTGGTTCTTTCGGAAGAATAATACAGGGGTTCGGCATTGGCGGATATCCATACCAGCTCTCCATTTGCCCGATGAATGCCCAGCACGCGGTTGTGTACAGGCTTTCCGGTTTGCAAAACCTGTACGGCAGGCACTTCTTCCAGCGGCATGTCGGTACCATCTTCCCGGATACATTTCCATCGGGATTGATAAATACTGGTACCGATGATATTACTGATCTTGTCATCAAAGATGGACTCAACGCTCTTGTTGCAGGTTATCACTTCACCTTCCCGGTTGATCAGGGAGAGACCTTCGCTCAGCGCGTCAATGAGTGTGCGGTATCTTTCCTCGCTATTGCGCAGCGCTTCTTCCGCCTTTCTCTTTTCTGTAATATCCCTTTGCACTTCCACCAGGCCGATATGTTGTCCGGTCTGATCTGTAACAAAGGAGATGGAAGAAAAAAGGTGTATCTGTCTGCCATCGGGCCGGAGGTAACTGATCTCCCCGGACCAGTACCCATAATTGAACAAATGTGTGAGTTGCATCTGGCGGGACTCTCCCCGGTATTCGTAATCGATAAACTCATCCACCTTATGCCCAACGATCTCTTCGGCAGTGATACCATGAATGTTTTCGGCGCCGCTGTTCCAGGTGGTAACATTGAACTGAAGATCCGTGGCAATAATAGCATCAGTGATCTCCTGCATCACTCTCGCCTGGTAACTGACTTTTTCTTCGGAAACCTTTCGGTCATGTATATCTACTACCGTCCCTATATAACCGAGGAAGGTTCCGTCGGAAAGGAAGCGGGGTATCGACTGATCGATGATCCAGCGGTACTGGCCGGATGCGGCTTTCATCCGGTATTCAAGCGTTACCGGAAGGCGCTGGCTGAACATCTCATCAAAATAATGGATGGCCAGTGACGCATCTTCGGGATGAACCAGTTCGCTCCATTTAATTTCCGATACATCTTTCAGTCCGAGACCGGTGAATTCGTTCCAGGTTTTATTTACGTATATAGTTTTGTCGTTCCTGTCCGATACCCAGATCATCACCGGTGCGGTATCGGCCATGTTTTTGAAACGGGCTTCGCTTTCGAGTACAATTTCTTCCGCCTTTCTTCTTTCCACGGCGCTGGCCAGGGACGATGCAAATGTTTTCAGAATATCTTTGTCTATCTCTCGCCAGATTCTTTCCTGTTTGCAATCATCCATGCCGATGAATCCCCAGAACGCTCCCTGTACAAAGATGGGGCAGAACAAAAGGGACTTGATGCCGACAGAAGTCAGCAGGTTTCGAAGGGAATCATCCACCACCTGGCGGGTGATCCGGGAAATACAGCTGCTCTCCTGGATATGAATTTCGTGTTTGCTTAACTGGTAGGACAAAGGCAAATCCCTCAGATATGGATTATTCATCAGGGACACACAGGAATCCGAGCACCACTCATAGGTTTGGGAGCTGTACAAAGTATTGTTGTCGTCTTTGCGGTTTTCAAAGATGTAAACCCGGTCGGCATTGGCTGCCAGCCCCAGGTTTTTCAACGCGTTTTCCAATATGTTCCGGTAATTGTCTTCTTTCAGGAAATCGTGTGTAATGCGAGAAATCAGCGAAAGCAGTTTGTCTTTGTAGATCAGTTCTTCCTGTGCTTTCACAATGGGGCTGATTTCATTGGCGATGATGATAACGGACTGTACCCTGCCCGTCACATCTTTTTCCGGAGCGATCGTAAGCAGCATATTATAAATATGTCCGCTTCCGCTTTCTGAAGGCATGCGCAGCGTGAAATTTTCGCTGACGCCACTTTCAAAAACGGCTCTGCAACGATTTTCCACCCGCATCCATGCCTCTTTGTTCATGCCGAGTTCTCCCGGTGTTTTTCCCAGCAGATCCGATTCCTTTAAATTGAAAGTAGTCTGTACTGCTTTGTTGGTATAGGTGAGCCGTAAATTCCGATCGAGTTTATGAATCAGCAGGGGAACATTCTCTGCCAGGGCCCTGTATTGTTCTTCTCTTTGCTGAACATCCCTTTGCACGCGCTGAACAGAAGTGATATCGCGGGCGGCCGCGATCAATACCTGGTGATCGGTTGAAAATACCGCCGACCAGGACAGGACCAGGTAATCTTCATTCTTGCATCGGATCCTCAATTCAAAGTCCTGCAATTTTTCATTGGCTAAAATCCTGGCTGCACCCTGTGTTGCTTTTTCCTTGTCGTCGTCGTGTACAAAACTGTAGTATGATCTGCCGAGCAATTCCTGTTCGGTATATCCCAGCAATTTTGCAAATGCCGGGTTCACCCGGGCAAACCGACCATTTCTGTCGGTGATGCATAGCAGATCGCCGGAAAGTGTAAAGAATGATTCGAGTTGTTCGAATGTTTTGCGATGAATGATCTGTTCCGGGATTGTCTTCAGGGCATGCTCCAGCACTTCCACCATCTCCCGGTCATACCCTTTCTTCTCTTTGCTGAACAGCATGATCCCCCCCACCAGTTCACCTTTCTCGAGGAAGGGTAAAACGAAGGAGGTCTGTATACCGGCTGCAACTGCCTGCTCTGCTCTTACAATATCAGGTTGTGAAGCCAGGTCTTCCACCCAGAAGGGCTGATAATTATGATACTTTGGTTTGGAACGAATCACTTCGATATCCACGCGCAGGTTAAGCGAATCTTCCAGGAACGACGAATTGATCTCACCGGGCGCTACTGAATACGCTTCAATATGAGAAAAGCGGTTCTCTTTGCTGAATAACCAGAACTCTGCCAGTTCCCATCCGGTGAATTCACGAACAAGCGAAGTGATATTTGAGATGCTTTCCTTGAATGATTTACCGCTGTTCAAAGCTTCCTGTATCTGTTCGTACAGTGCCGCTGAGCGGGACCGCTTCCATTCGGCGGTAATATCTTCTATATATAAAATTCCGGCAGACTGATCTCCCAGGGACAATACTGTTGGCGATAACCTGACCTTAAAACACTGCTGGTGCCTGCTTCGGTGAGTGCTTACCAATTGCTGGCCATTAACCGGGTAATGCAGGGCCTGTATTTCTTCTGCATTGGTGCCGGATGAGGCGAGTTCAAATACAGTTTTGTTCTGCAATTCAGTCTGGCTGAAACCATACAAGGCCAGGAATGCCGTATTCCCCCAGAATATCCTTCCGTTTACCAGGTCATAGACCACCGCTGGTCGGGGATTTGAACTGATAACAGAGAACAGGGTTGTCCAGTGAGGATTTCCACTCATGGGGCCATTTTCTGTTTTGCTTTCGGCCCTCGTCAGGATAAACGATTCAACAGCGTCCGGATGACGGCTGATGGTAAAGCTTGTTGGCGTACCGTTGAGATTTAACCAGAGAATGGAATGATGATTGAGATCGGAAGTGAAGGGAGCATTAAACTCTATGGCGAAGTGTCCAAGTGAAGAACCGACCAGTTGATCTTTTGTCTTTCCGGATTCATATAGAAATCCCGCAGATGCATCGAGAATAATTCCCGTGTTATCTGTACGGAGGCTTACCGATGACTCGGTTTGGCCCACCGCCGGACTGGATTTTCTAAGGTTCTTCTGCATAAGGTTTCGTGCCGGGGATCCGGGTGTATCTACACAAAAACCATGGGTTAGCGGAATGGATTTTAAACGTAAATACTTATCTAAGCTAAGCAAATAGCCAGCACTCCCAAACAGGGAACCTGTAGATTTTTATAAATTTAGGTGTTTGCCCTTATTGTGTACCTCCCTTGGCTGCATATTGCCACCAATGGGCCATATTGGAACAATTGCGGAATTCTTCATCGAGCATGATGTAATAATTCGGCAGTTTGGTAGCGAACCATTTTTCCAGAACTTCCTGTTTTTTAATCTCTAAAGCACGTTGGGATATTCTGTTATAGTCGTCTTTGAGGTTTTCGCGGTGGGGCTCCGAGCGGCTCTTCAAATACACGATTCTCACACCGGTCTTGCGGTTTTCATCGGTAAAAGCCACTGGTTTAGAAAATTCTCCGGGTTTCATATTGGCCAGCATCAATACCATATCCTTATCGAGTTGCGCAATGGTGAGGTAAGTGCTGGATACTCCCATTTCATTTTGTGCCTGCATCAGGCCTCCTGAATACTTCAGGTTTTCATCTTCACCGTATTTTGAAGCGGCTTCTCCAAATCCAATGGTACCGGCAATCAGTTGTGCCCTTACCGTATCGAGCTTATTGATCGCTTCATTGGTTTCAGTAGCCGTAACACGGGGAATGCGAAGAATATGTTTTACCACGGCATCATCACCAGATCTTGAAAACATTTGAATGATGTGATAACCGAAACGGGATTTGAATACAGGAGAAACCTGTCCATCCTGCAGGCGGAATGCCTGCCGAATAAACTCAGGATCCCACTGCTTTTCAGTACGGTTGATAGTGTATTCTCCATTATTCTGTTTTACGCCCGGATCTTCGGAATACAGGCTCGCCAATGTTTCAATCTTCGATCTTTTCTCTTCGATCTGGCGTTTATAATCGGCCAGCTCATCAATGGCCAGCTTTTCAAAATCCCTGCTTGCTTTTGGATAAACAACTATCTGACCAACCTCTACTTCAGATTCATAAAAAGGAAGACTGTCTTTCGGAATTTTATCCCAATAGGCTTTTACTTCCTGCGGGGTGATCTTCACATTTTCCACCACTTTATTCCGCATCAGCTTAGACAATTGCATCTCCCTTTCAGATATGCGAAGATCTTCTTTCAGCTGATAGATGGTTTTACCGGCTATTTGCTCAAGGGCCTCTTTACCTCCGTAGTTCTGTGCGTAGTATCTGACTTTATTATCCAGGATTGCCTCCAGTTCTTCATCACTGAAAGGAATGGAATCCTTCTCTGCCTGCAGGGTAAGCGCCTTTATGATCAGGATCTGATCAAAAATGGCACAGGCTGCATTCTCCGGGATGGGTTCATTACGCCGCTGGCGGTCCTGAATTTCGTTGTATACATCTGACCGAAGAACAATCTTGTCTCCTACAATCCCAACAATTTTATCCGCCACCGTTTTATGCTGGGCGAAAGTTGCGGTAGAAAGCAGTAGCAAGGCCAGGAGGGTAAATAGTTTATTCATATATCATCAGATGAGCAAATCAAAAATAGTTTTCCTCTTACGAACAGCGGGAGGAGCCGATGTTATTTAACATTTTTTTCTTCCATCCCCAAAAAACTACCAGCCTTTTCCCTTGGCAGGAAGAGGCTGGCAGCAGGATTGCACTTTATTACAGTGTTCTTTTTACTTCTTCTTCTTCAAAGGCTTCCACGATATCGCCCACTTTGATGTCGTTGAAGTTTTTGATGGTCAGACCGCACTCCATTCCGGAGGCTACGTCTTTTACATCGTCTTTGAAACGTTTGAGCGAAGCCAGTTCAGCGCTTTGACCTTCACCTTTAGGATATTCTACGATGCCATCGCGAATGATCCTGATTTTAGAGTTACGGCTGATCTTTCCATCAAGCACATAACATCCTGCCACAGTGGCTTTATCGAATTTGAAGACATTCCGCACTTCCACGTTGGCGACAATCTTCTCCTGGATCGTTGGCTCCAGCATCCCTTCCATCGCGCTCTTGATCTCTTCAATGGCGTTATAGATGATAGAGTAGAGTTTGATTTCCACGCCTTCGTTCTCAGCCAGCCTGGCGGCCTGTGAAGAAGGTCGAACGTTGAAACCGACAATGATCGCATCGGAGGCTGTTGCCAGCAGTACATCACTTTCAGTAATGGCACCTACGGCTTTCAGTACCACACTCACCACGATCTCCTGTGTAGACAGTTTCTGCAATGAATCACTGAGGGCTTCCACCGATCCATCCACGTCACCTTTGATGATCAGGTTCAGTTGTTTGAAATTACCCAGTGCAAGACGTCGACCAATTTCATCGAGCGTGATGTGTTTCTTGGTACGAATACCCTGTTCACGAAGGATCTGTGCACGGCGGTTGGCCACTTCCTTGGCTTCTGCCTCATCGGCGTATACTTTGAATTTCTCACCCGCCTGTGGCGCTCCGTTCAATCCGAGTATCAATACCGGGGTAGATGGCTCTGCCTCGTCTTTGCGTTTGTTCCTTTCGTTGAACATGGCCTTTATACGACCATAATACTGGCCAGACACCACCAGGTCGCCCTGTTTGAGGGTTCCGTTTTGAACAAGCACGGTAGCCACATATCCTCTACCCTTATCGAGTGTTGCTTCAATGATGGTTCCCGAAGCTTCCCGGTCGGGATTGGCTTTGAGGTCCAGCAATTCTGCTTCCAGCAGAATTTTTTCGAGCAAGGCATCTACATTAAGGCCTTTTTTGGCACTCAGTTCCTGGCTCTGGTATTTACCTCCCCATTCCTCTACCAGGAGGTTCATTTGGGAAAGCTGTTCGTATATTTTCTGTGGGTTGGCGCCGTCCTTGTCAATTTTGTTGATCGCGAAAATCATCGGAACGCCTGCCGCCTGGGCGTGGCTGATGGCTTCCTTGGTTTGGGGCATCACCGCGTCGTCCGCAGCGATTACGATCACCGCTATATCCGTTACTTTGGCACCACGTGCACGCATGGCCGTAAAGGCTTCGTGGCCGGGTGTATCGAGGAATGCGATGTGTTTGCCGTTTTTAAGTGTCACTTCATAGGCACCGATGTGCTGGGTGATACCACCCGCCTCACCGGCTACCACATTCGCACTTCTGATATAGTCGAGCAACGATGTTTTACCGTGGTCTACGTGACCCATGATGGTCACGATGGGTGCGCGCGGTTTGAGGTCCTCTTCTGCATCTTCTTCTTCCTCTTCCTCCATTTCCATCTGCTTCTCCATGTCGATGAACTCCACATCAAATCCAAACTCACCGGCTACCAGTTCGATTACTTCGGCATCCAGACGCTGGTTGATGGACACCATCAGACCGAGGCTCATACATTTGCTGATCACCTCAGCGAAGCTTACATCCATCAGGTTCGCGAGTTCGCTTACGCTGATGAATTCCGTTACCTGGAGTTTGTTATCCTGTAACTCTTCGCCTCCCTGCTCGGAAGCACCCTGTCTTTTTTCGCGGCGATATTTCGCTTTGAGACTCTTTCCACGACCACCGGAACCGGCCAGTTTGGCCTGTGTTTCGCGGATCTTATTCTGAATTTCCTTCTCGTCGATTTCCTTCACTTCACGGGGCCCCCTGTGAGGAGCTCCTTTACCATGACCCCCTCTGTGGCCACCCTGACCACCGCCATCGCGACGGAATCCACCTCCCTGCTGAGGGCCACCCTGTCTTTGGGGAGGTCCGCCCGGGCGAGGCTGATCGCCATCCCTTCTCTTAAACAATTCTCCCGGTGCCTGTCTGACTTCTTTCTTCTCGATCGGAATGCGTTTGCGCTTCCTTTTCTCTTCCCCTGGCTTCGGTCGGGTATCATTGTCAACGGGGAGTTCAATTTTGCCGAGGATCTTGGGGCCTTCGAGTTTTTCTGCCCTGATATTTTCGATTACCGGGGGAACTTCATCTGCTGCTTCTTCCTGGGCAGGGGTCACAACCGGTGTGGCCGGTTCGGTTTCCTGTACAGGTGCCGGGGCAGGTTCTTCCTCGGTTTTCTTTTTAACTTTTGGCTTCTCTTCAACAACCGGTGGAGCAGGCTCTTCTGCCGGCTCTTCTTTTTTCTTCGCTGTTTTCTTCGGTCTTGTGGAAGAATCAATAGCCGAGAGATCAATTTTATCCAGCACTTTCGGTCCTTCGATTTCCGGTGTTTCTATTTTCACTATTTCCGGTTCTTCTTTCTTCTCTTCTACGGGTGGCGCTTTTTTCTCAACAACGACAGCGGGTGCTGGCTCTTCCTTGGGTTTCTCCGGCTCGGCTTCCTTCTTCACTTCCTTCTTGAATACGAGTGCGGCCTCCTCTTCTTTTTTCTTTTTGGCTTCCACACTTCCCTTGGGCAGGTCGATCTGGTCGCTCTTCAGCTTTGCCACTTTATCGCTGGCAAACTCCTGCTGCAGGGAGCGATACATGTCTTCCGTTAATTTGGAAGTCGGTTTGAGGTCATCTTTTGGAAAACCTTTTCCTATCAGGAACTCAATGATCGTGTCCTGACCAACGTTAAACTCTTTGGCCGCGCCTAGTAATCTTGGTAATTTTAATTCTGACATTCAGATTTTTTAAGTGTTTATGGTGAGCCACCCGCCGGAACGAAACTTAGACCAATTCTTTTGTTCGATCGCTGCCGGATTACCGGAGGAATGCTCACTTATTCTTTCTCAAATTCTTCTTTAAGGATCCTTCTTACCTCGTCGATGGTTTCTTTTTCCAGATCCGTTCTTCTTTCCAGTTCCTGTGCTGTGAGGTTCAGTACGCTACGGCCGGTATCACAACCGATGCGTTTGAACTCTTCAATGATCCAGGGTTCGATTTCATCGCTGAATTCATCCAGGTCGATGTCGTATTCCTGCGGTTCACCTTCTGTGTCGCGGAATACATCGATGCTGAAACCGGTCAATTCCTGGGCCAGTTTGATATTTACCCCTTTCTTACCAATGGCCAGGGATACCTGGTCAGGTTTAAGATACACATTGGCATGTTTCGTTTCGTTATCGAGTTCCATGCTGGTGATGCGGGCCGGAGTGAGGGCGCGCTGGATAAGGAGCTGAATATTGTTGGTCCAGTTAATGACGTCAATGTTCTCGTTCTTCAGTTCGCGAACGATACCGTGAATACGGCTGCCTTTCATACCTACGCAGGCTCCTACGGGGTCGATCCGGTCGTCGTAAGACTCAACGGCCACTTTGGCTCTTTCGCCTGGTTCGCGGACAATCTTCTTGATGACGATAAGTCCGTCAAAGATCTCTGGTACTTCGATTTCCAGCAGTTTGGCCAGGAATGAAGGCGAAGTACGGGAAAGAATAATTACCGGCGAGTTATTTTTTAGTTCAACTTTTTTCACCACCGCACGGGTATTCTCGCCTTTTTTGAAATAATCCTGTGGAATTTGCTCGGATTTGGGGAGGATCAGTTCATTTCCTTCCTCATCCAGCAGCAGAATTTCCTTTTTCCAAACCTGGTAAACTTCCGCACTGATGATATCTCCTACTCTTTCGCCATATTTTTTAACCAGTACATTCTTCTTCAGGTCGCTGATGCGGCTTGCCAGGGTTTGTTTGGCGGCCAGGATAGCGCGACGACCGAAGTCGAGGATGTTTACTTCTTCATAAAGTTCTTCTCCTACTTCGAAGTCGGGTTCTATTTTAACCGCATCACTGTAAGCAATCTCAGCCAGTGGATCATTAACAGCACCATCTTCAACAATCATCCGGCGACGGATGATTTCAAGGTCCCCCTTTTCCGCGTTCACGATCACGTCGAAGTTATCGTCACTGCCATACTTTTTACGCAGCAGTGTTTTGAACACGTCCTCCACTACTTTCATCATCGTGGGCCTGTCTATGTTTTCTGCGTCCTTGAATTCCTGGAACGCTTCGATAAGATTGATACTTGCCATAATCTACAATTTAGAACCCGCCGGGCGGGTGAATTAAAATACTACCTGAAGTTTGGTTGATTTTATGTTATCAAATGTGAGGTCGTGCAGCAGCACTTCCTTTTTCTTGTTTTTTCCCCTGGTTTCTTCCACTTTTACGGCCGAATCACTCACTTCGAGCAGCTTTCCCTCCACTTTTCTGCCGTCTTTCAATAACACTTCCACTGGTCGGCCGGTATTTTTAACGTACTGGCGATGCAGTTTCAGGGGTTCGTCCAGGCCTGGCGAAGACACTTCCAGCGAAAAATCATCGCCGGGGAATAGCCCGGAGCCTTCGAGCTGCTTGTACAGTGCCCGGTTGATCGAAATACATTTTTCGATTGTAATTCCCTGGTCTCCATCCAGGTAAATTTTTACATTATTGGTGGGTTTTATCTTGATTTCCACCAGGAAATACTGGGGTTGATCTTCGAGTAAACCTTTGACCATCTGTTCGATGCTGTTGACCTGCGTTTCTATGCTCATATCTGGGAAATAAAGAAGGGAACGCTTCCGTTCCCTTCTGTTGATCTTTTTCCGATGCAAATGTAAGGGAATTATCTTATTCATTCCAAATCCGTCGCCAGGCGAAAGGTGAGAATCATTCATTTCCCGGGAAATGATGCTAATCAGTCCCCGGCCTCGCCAAGGTCAATTTCCGGGTGGCAACAAAAAGCTAATTTTAGAAAAATAATTATATGAGTCAACCTGAAAACCTCGGCTCATTTCTGAAAGAAGGTAAAACCCTGCTATCCGAATATGTCGAAACCCGGCTGGACCTGATCCGGCTACAGGGTGTGCGAACTTCTGCCAAAGCGGCCGGTCAACTGATCTGGATACTTGTTTCGCTGTTCCTGGTCTTCCTGGTACTGCTGTTAGCCAGCCTGGTACTGGGTTTCTGGCTATCGGAGCTAACCGGCAGTTTCATCAAAGGATTTGGCTTTACAACGCTGATCGTGCTGGTGCTGGTAGGGATCATCGCTCTGCTGAAAGACCAGCTCTTTGTAAACCCGGCTATCAAGAAAGCAATAAGCCATTTGCATGAAAAAGAAGAGGATGAAGATTAAAATTGAAACCCATGTCTGAAAATCTGAATAAAATACGCAGCATAAAAGACCTCGACAAGGCCATCGCGCTGAAAAAAAACAAGGCACGCGAACTGGAAGATCGAATCAACAACCGATTCGAATATCTTCAGGAGCATTACCCTTCGCTGGTCAAAAATTCCATCTTTAAAATTACATTGGGCGGCGATTCCCCGATAGGATCCCTCATCAACACGATCCTGGGTCACGACCGTATTCAGAAGACCATGAACAATGCCCTCGGCACATTGGGTGAGAGATTCGCCGACTGGATAGAGCGGCTTACCGACAAAATGAGCAAGAAGTCGTAGAATTCTTTCCGTTCGTCCGTATTGAAAATGCTTTAACAGAAGCTTTCAGCTGCAATGGTTAATTTTACGGTATTATGTTTACGATACTTCTTTACATATTACTGGCCTATTTTCTATATAGATTCATCTTCTATTTCATCATTCCGATTGTAAGCACATCGCGCCAGGTGCATCGCCAGATGAAAGACTTTCATCAACGCATGCAGCAACAGGAAACAGGCACCTATCAATACCAGGAAGCAAACAACAGCCGGAAAGAATCCCCCAAACCAACTAGCAACAGCGGAGACTATATTGAGTTTGAAGAAATCAAGTAGGGAGGTTTGCGGTTTGCAGTTTGCGGTTTGCAGTTTGCGGTTTGCAGTTTGCGGTTTGCAGTTTGCGGTTTAACGTTTCGCGTTTCAGGTTTTTCGTTTCACGTTTCATTGACCAATTGACGAATTGACAAATTGACAAATTAACTAATTGTATTCCATTCGTAATCCGTAATCCGTAATCCGTCATTGCATTGGCAAATTGACCAATTGACGAATTGACAAATTAACTAATTGTATTCCATTCGCCATCCGTAATCCGTAATCCGTCATTGCATTGGCAAATTGACCAATTGACGAATTGACTAATTGACTAATTGTATTCCATTCGTCATCCGTAATCCGTCATTGCATTGGCAAATTGACTAATCACTGTTGTCCGGGGAAAGTGTCGAAGTCCAACCTACTAAGCCGAAATAATCGTCTTTTTGCCACTTTTTGAGAAATGAGCCCCCTTCGAGGTTTGATATACCTTTTCAAGGGATTCAGTCGTCATAGGTAAATCTCTGACGGGACTTTTTTTGTTTCGCCAAAAAAAGTCCCACAAAAAAAGGCGACGGTAACCGATATACAGCCCGGTTACCGTGGTCTATCGCCCAGCTTCGGTTCTTCGGTGGTGAACAGCGATAGAATAAAGCCGGGCAATTGTTGTGATTCAGTTTGCAATTAATTGTTGGCCGTTTGCTGTTCATTGGCAAATTGGCTCATTGGCGCATTGACCAATTGGCTAATTGACTAATTGCATTCGTAATCCGTAATTGCATTGGCAAATTGACTAATTGACTAATTGACTAATTAGATACTTGCGCTTCCAATCGCATATTCTTT
>JBGAHR010000054.1:0-29024 GCA_044226045.1 Chitinophagaceae bacterium | reverse complement strand
ATGTAAGATACTTGTACTTCCAGCAGACACAAGTAGTCCAGACGAAATGTCCGGAACTCTTGCGCCAGCTACCCTGAGTTCATGGGAATTTTGAGTAAATTGAAACTGGAATGGGTGTCGGGTAAGCATGGAAGGTAGAGGATGGCATACTTACGCGAGCGGGAGGTAAGAATACAACAAATGAATACAAGTATAATTGAATATGAAAGAACTTCTCTCAAATCTTGAAATGGAACTTTCCGAAAAAAATCCAGACTTAATTAATTGCCTAAACAAAGGAGCCAGCCATATTGATGTGACAGCATATTTTCAATTATTTGCATTAAGCACTTCTGCCACTGATGATTTGTTTCAATTGTATTTATGGCATAACGGAACAATTAAAAATGATCAAACAAATTGCTTAAAATACTGTCTCTTTCCTGATTTCTATCTTTTGTCATTACAAGAAATAGAAAATGTAATTTATACAGATTATTATTACAATTTTAGGATCAAACGGTTTTTACCAATTTTTAGATCATGTGGTGGAGATTATCTTGCTGTTTCTATTGATGAACATAATTCAAAACGAGACTGCAAAGTATATTTCTGTTCACCTCGCATAGCAAACGATATGAATAGTTTGAGTATGTTTGATGGCCTGAAAATGTTATTTACATGTGCTTTATTGTCGTATAAAAAAAATTACTATTTCATAAATCCTGATGATCAAATGTTGGACGAAGAATTTGAGAATGTCTATAAATTAAATAGTGAAATGAATAAATTATCGGAATACTGGAACTCAGATGAAATAATTTAGAACTAATTGTTGACAACTCTGGAATTTTTCAAGACATGGAGTTCTTATCAATGATACTGGAGTCTTTGGTATCGGATTTTGTGACGAGTTGTTAGATAGTCGAAAGTAAGCTTACAGAGGTTTTCTCTCTACCTTGATGATGGTCATGCGTGCTATAAGTCGACATACTTGCGCGAAGGGTTATCGACTCTTGCGCCTTACCACCACGCAAAACAGTGAGTATTCTAAATGTCAAGATCCATGCGATCGAGGTAAAAAGATCCCCCGTAGTCTCAGACTACGGGGGATCTTTTTACCTCGTGCATCTTTCCATCTTACCAATACACTTTCAACTGATCGGCATTTTCCCAACCAGGTGGCGGTGGTGGAAAGGGACCTGAAGGATATGGTATGGAATTGGGATAATAATCAAAACAGGCAATGGTTTGCTCGGGTACAAAAGACTTGGCGGAAATATTCAGCAGATAGTCGGTAATGCTATACGGTATTACAATAAGTTTCTTTTTATAAACGGATTCCGCTGAGAAGTACCCCAACGCAAAATCAGCGGGATTGTCTTTGTTATATACATTTCCCTTGATAGAGGCAGGTAATGGATCAAGAATTCCCCCGGTACGCACGAGCTGATCCTGGTATCGTTCCAGGAATTGATACGCGCCGCGGGAAATGGTATGCTGCTTCACTTCTATATATGGATTGCCATAAGTATAGATATAACATTTGCCCACCAACTGGTTTCGGATGGCCTGGCCATTGATGGCGGCATCAGACAGAATTTTTACATCGGTTTCAAACTGCTTCTGATAGCAAAAGACATAATTGACGCAGAAAAAGCCGCAAGGCACACCCCTTGTTTCCCGCATGATATAGGAATCGAAAGTCCAGCGGTAGTAATTTTCTTCCGATGCCGGATCGTCGGCATCAATGTACATGTTCAGATAAGTGGGATGCTCCAGGTTGAAATCGTTGATCCAGGCAGCGCTGATCTTGTTAAAAGGAATGACAGGCTGAATGGTTTCCGGTTTTGAAATATAAGTGGTGCCATTGGGTAATTGAATATCGATGGAGTAGGAACGCCCCACCTGGCCAATAAAATTCGGGTCAATGGTTTGATAGAGGCCGTTACCCAAATGCGTCATCAGGTATTGATGCCCGAGATCATCGTTGATCGACACCAATGCATTCGTCTCCCTGTTTTCCGGCGGAATATCATCGGCAAAACTGAAGTTGCCCGAATAGCCCAATGACACAGTATAGGCAGTGGAATCGTTGCTGACAAATCCCTCCACTACCAGCTTTGCTTTTTCATTTCTGATATCGACGTTAACCTTTTTGACACAACTGGTCCAGGCACCGCTCAGCAAGCACAAAAAAATATATGGTACCAGCTTTTTCATATCAAAAGTTGTAGTTCCAGGTTATCGATGGAATAAGTCCGCCTACTACGGAAAGACGGTATGCATTCAGCCGATTTCCTTCCCGTTTAAAAAAGACGGAATAGGCGTTCTTGTTCATGTACAGGTTATAAAAAGAGAAATTCCATAAACTGTACTTTCTCTGTTCAGGATATCTCTTGGATACCCAGGTGAAACCTGCATCGAGCCGATGATAAGCAGGCAAACGATCGAGGTTTCTTTTGGAATAATTGGTAACGAAAGTGCCATTATACACATATACGCCATCGGGGTAGGTGGCAGGACGACCGGAGGCGAAAATGAAATTGGTGCTGAAGGTCCAGCCACGTCCCATTTTTATTTTACCAATCAGGGAAACATTATGGGGCCGGTCGATTTCCGAGGGATAATAGTTTCCATCATTCACCCATTCCTCCGGGAATTTCGAAACGACCTGTACTTCCGATTTTGAGTAGGTGTAATTGACCTGCCAGGTAAATTTGCCGGCATTTTTAGCCGCGCTGAGTTCGATTCCATAAGCACGACCGCGCTGATTCAACAAAGCGCTTTCAATAAAACGATTCATCAGCAGGAGGGCGCCGTCTTTATAGGCCACCACATTTTTGGTGGTCCGGTAATAGGTTTCAACAGATGCTTCAAATTTATTTCCCTTAAAACTTCCGAACCATCCGGCTGCGTACTGATCACCGATCTGCCGGTCAAGATATCGGTCGCTGAGTTTCCAGAAATCCACCGGCGATATGGCAGTGGTATTGGAAATAAGATGTAAGAACTGCTGCCCTCGGTTGTAACTGACCTTCAGCGCCATCTCTTCCGATAAAGAATATTTAAGTGATATCCTGGGTTCGAGTCCCCCGTATTGCTGAATGCTTTTTCCTTTTCCAAAACGAATGGTATCTGTGATGGACTCTTTTGAAAGAGGAACGCCTGGTTCGTACAGATAAACATCGTGCGGACCGGTATATTGATACAAGGCATATCGCAAACCAGCCTGGAGAGTAAGTTTGCTGTTCAACTGCCACTCATCACTGATAAAAAACGCGAATTCACGACCCTGTTCCTGTTGAATGGAGAGTGAATTGATGCTGCTGGAATCGGAGGCGGGGCTCCTTTTGCCGGGGGAAATTTTGTAAAAGAGGGCATCGGCGCCCATCTCAAAACGGTGCTTTTCACCTGGCACCCAGACAAGCGAGGTTTTTACCTGGCGGTGCAGTATCGATGATTCCAGTTTCGATTCCTGGTAGCGCTGGTAATCATCCAGCCTTGACTTGAACTGGCTGATGTTTCCATTGACGAGCCAGGTAATACCGGGCCTTAGTTCCGATGAAAAATTAAGACTGGCCAGGTTGGATTCCCAGCCATACCGGTTGGCGGTATCAAAACGAAACCGGTCAAAACTTCTGTAACCGGTGATGCCAAGTTTATTTCGGCTGTCGGGTGTCCATTCGGCTTTCACGATGGCATCATAAAAGGAAGCGCGACTGCTGCCAAACTGATCCTTGAGCTGATTGAGAATTGGATCCGGATAAGCGGCTCTTGCCCCTGCAATGAAATTGAGTTTGTTTTTGACGATGGGGCCATTGATAAACAACCGGGCGCTCATTGGTCCAATGCCTCCGCTGTATTGCATCCGGTTGTTGTTACCGGCCTTCACTTTCAAATTCAATAGAGAAGAAATCCTGCCGCCGTAAGCTGCAGGCATTCCACCTTTATAGAGCGTTACATCCTGGATGGCATCGGGCGTTACCGAAGTATAAAATCCCAACAGGTGAGAGGTGTTGAATAAAGGAGCGCCATCCACCAAAACCAGGTTCTGATCTGCATTCCCCCCTCTTACATTATAACCGCCGGCGCCTTCACCGGTATTGGTTACGCCGGGTTGCAGTATCAGCGCTTTAATGATATCGGCTTCACCGAACAGTAAAGGCGCCCGTTTAATTTGTTCGGGATTAATCTTCACAACATTCATCTCGGTGGTACGCATCTTCACGTTGTCTTTGTACGCGTTAACGACCACTTCATCGAGCTGCTCATTGGCCTTTCTTCTCAATTCAATCTGGAGAGGGGTATTGTTATCCAGCAGGTGCAGCTCCCGGCTGATATTGGCATAACCCACAAAGGAAAAAACAATAATAAGATCCGGGTTTTTGACGGTCAGTTTGAAATAGCCGCTGTCATTGGTCAGTGTACCGTTTTGCGTCTTTCTCACTGTGACACTCACATTTTTTAACGGCTGACGGTTATCAACATCAATGACGCGACCGGTGATAATATAACCGTCCTGTGCCAGGGCACCAGTAAGGAGTAACAGGAATAAGGTTGTTGTGCTCAGCAGTCGTAGAATCATTCCGGTCCTTTGTGAATAGAAAATGGAATTTAACCTATTTAGGTTGTACCATCCTGCTTAATATGATAAATGACAAAAAAATAGCTAACGGCGCTGCTATGCCGTTAGCTATTACCGGTTTACCGGGAACGTATTATTGTTTTACAAATTTCTGAACAAACTGCTGTTTGTAATCATCGCTGGTGATTGATAATACATAAGATCCACTGGCCAGTTTGCGGATATCCACCTGGCCATTGGCATATCCCGACTGGGATTGCCATACCAATTGCCCATTCAGATTATGAATACGTATGATTAACTTTTTTACTGTGAACATAGTGCCCACCTGGAATGAAATATCGCGACTGGTTACAGTCGGATAGGCTTTCACGATGAAATTGCGGTCGTTTCTGACGGGATCATTCACACCGGTAGCCTGGTTGGGTCGGAAATCGGGTGTGCCGGTTTGCGCATAGTACATTCCGTTCCCGTGTGTGCCGATGAGCAGGTAATTGTCCTGCGGACGGTAGTCCATGGAATTGATGACTGCGTAGTTCAAGGTGCTGCCGCCTTCCCGCACCCAGTTTACATTAATCACGGAACCGGAAGGGGTAAGGCTGCCAATATCGATCGCGCTATACAAACCTATGGAGGTACCCACATAATATTCCGTAACCGGGTTGTTGGATCCGTCTTTTTTCACCACAATGACACAGCTCCTGATTGAAGGCAGGCCAAGATTTCCATCAGCAGAAAACCAGGTCGGTGTAGCTGCTTTGGCTGTTTTTGTCCAATAGATACTGGTGATGCCATAATTGGAGGCCACCACCATGATTTCGTTGTCGTCGTTAGGATTCACAGCAATATCTGATACATATGCCTGGGCATTTAGGCCGGGGGGCGTAATGTTTGCCGGTGCTGCCGAAGCCAGGGCATTGCGGGGGTCATCGAGGCGATACACTCTTCCATTGCTGGTACCAATGTATAATGCGTGATTACTGAAATAAGGCCCTCTTGTCAATTCCAGCGCAGTAATGCTGATGTTGGTACCATTCGACGGACTTGCCGGGTTAACCGCAGATCTGACACCGGTGAGTTCTGTCCAACCGGAAGAACTAACCGTTGAAGCGGCTGTTGTTCTGAAGAGACGATTGAAGTTTACATAATACAGATCTTCGGTATTGTCGAAATCGATTTTGAAATAGGTCACAAAATCTCCATAAGAACCGGAAATACCGGGTGTACCCGTCAGGCCGTTGGGACGGATGGTACCGCCGGAGGCGCCTCCCGCCGACAGCGTCGCTCTGATGATATTTCCGAATTGTGTGGAGCCGAACACCACCTGCGAAGCACCATTGGCTTTGGCAATTGCTGCCGCGGCGCCATCTCCGCTTAGTAGCCGGTATTGAGCATTGTTGGTTGCTGTGCCCAAAACACCAGTGGCATCCCTGAAACGGGTACCGTTATCCTGTGCACCGCCAATAAAGTTTAACCTGTTTTCGCCCGGATCCATGGCTACATGATAGTATTGCAGGGTCTGGTAGTTGGGAAAAACATTCCAGGTCACCGGCTCCAGTCCACCTCCGTTGGCCATGATATCGTTTGTTTGTTGCAGGCCGCCATCATTGGCGCAAACGGCATGGGAAGAATTGGAAGGATCGAACACCAATGCATGCATATCGGGGTGGCTCCACTTGGTAATATCTGTTGAATTGGTCTGGCTTCCGTAAATATTCAATCCCGAAGGGAAATTGGAACCATATCCTCCGATCCAGGTAGTTGCCGCGGTTGAGCTGAATCCGTTCGTTGATCGGAAGAGATTTACACCGCCCAAAAAGACTGCATTGGGATCATCGGGTTTTACGGCAATCATCAGGTCATATCCACCCTGGATATGGAACGGATCTACTCCATCCAGCTGACCCGGAAAATCGGGCATGTTGGCGGAAAGATTTGTCCAGGTGGGTCCGTTGGCGTCATATTTATACAGATCCGCCTCCGGTTTGCCACTGCTGCCTGATTGTGATTCTCCGTTTTCATACGTAATATATAACAGGTTCTGGCTGGAAGGTGCCAGGGCCATCACAATGCGTTTGGAATTTCCATCATAGGAATTGCCTTTCCATTGAGCTACCGAGTCAACGCCCAACGTAGAACCACCGGCCAGCCGGGTCCAGGCAGTGCCATTCGTGGACGTCCATACACCTCGCTTATCCGTATCCGGTAGTCCACCGTTTACGCCGAGGTATAACCGGCCGGTATTGGTGGCAACAAGGTCCATTTGTCCCAGATCGGAGGTAGTGGCGGTAGCGCCGGTGAATACCACATTCCAGCTGGTGCCGCCATTAGTGGAGCGTACCAGTCGGCGGTGACCGCAAACATAAACGTCGCCATTGGCGGGATTCACTACTATCTTATGAATGATGTCAAAAGCATTGTCAAAGGCTTCGAGTGAGCCCGCCCCTAAAACGGTCGTTCCGTCGATATCGGTTACCTGGCGGGTGAGTTTGGTCCAGGTTACGCCATTATTGACCGATTTCCACACGCCGAAACTGAGGTAGAAAGCGCCGGCTGCGCTGGCAGAGCCCGCAATGGGTTCGCCACCGCCGGCATACCAGGTATCTTCAAAACCGGCGCGGGGATCCTGCGCCAGTACAGTTACATTATGTATATCGTCATCCGGGCTGACACGGGTCCAGTTCTGGCCACCGTCGGTACTTCTCATAATACCTCCGCTGACTGAACCGGAAATGATAACCCGGTTGGAAGTTCCATTGTATCTTTTATCAAAAAGCACCGCCCTGGTACGTCCGCCGATATTGGTGGGCCCTGCCGGGTTGTAAGTATTGAGGTTTTGTACACGGATGTCGCCAAAGGGTGTTTTTTCGGGAATCGTGCGGGCCAGTTTCATTTCCTGGCTATGGATGTCGTAAGGAATCTCCCCTGTGGCCGGATCTTTCAGCATGTTGAATTCATGCTGCCATCGTTGCTTCACATAAAAAGCTTTCATTTCCTTCGACTGCCCTGCTTCTTCCTCTTCGTTTTCAGACAGGTCGGGATGCAATAGATCGGTTTGTTTTACACCATTGAATGCACGATAGGTCGAGTAAATTCCGGTTCCGACAGCTAGCAGTGATACCAATGAAACGGCAACAATTCTTTTTTTCATTATTTCCAATTGGGTCTTTAATCATTCCCTTACCGGGGTTCTGGCAATTTAGTCAATTTCGCCCTGCTTTTTAGAGAGATCCTGCCCATTTATGCTGGTTTTTCATGATTGGCAAAAAAGGCCCTTTTTGTTGAACTTTTCTGACCGGTAATTGTATGGTCGCTCGCATAACCGGGTTATTATTTATTACGTTTCCGGGCAATGAAAGGTTTGCCAATTTGGCTATCAATTTTCCTGAAGAGCGATGTATCTTTGCAATCGAGTTATGAATTTGCAGACGTTGCTCACCCGGTATCATGATACCCCCCGCCTGTTTCAACTGGCGGACAGGCTTTCTTTTTCCCAACCTCAGTTTATTCAATTAAAAAATTTACAGGGCAGCTCCGCTTCCCTGGTGCTGGCGGGTATTTACGGGCATGAATCCTGTCGGCAACTGAACCATGTGATCGTTTGTGAAGATGCCGAATCTGCGGCTTATCTGCACAATTCCCTGGAGAACATTACTGCTGCCCTGAACCTGTACTATTTCCCTTCTTCCTTCAAAAACCGGAAGAATTACAGGTTGCTCAATCCATCACATGTGATGTTGCGAACGGAGGCCCTCACCCGGTTTGCTTCACCAACCGGTGAAAGAGCCGGTGTGCTGATTACTTATCCCGAAGCGCTTTTCGAAAAAGTAGTGGTTTCTTCCACTCTCTCCTCGAATATCATCCTGATCAAAACAGGTGATGTGCTCGATGTCAACGGGCTGATGGAAAGACTGGTGAACTACGGATTTGAACGAACGGATTTTGTGTATGAACCCGGCCAGTTCGCCCTTCGTGGAGGCATTTTAGATATCTATTCTTACGGCAACGAAAAGCCTTACCGGGTGGAGCTGTTTGGCAATGACGTGGATTCCATTCGTATCGTGGATCCTGAAACGCAGTTAAGTGAAAGAAAACTGCTGCAGGTAACCATTATTCCCAATGTGGAAACCCAGTTCGATACCGGACAAAAAACTTCTCTCTTTGATTTCCTTCCTTCCAATACGGTTTTCTGGTGCCAGAACATATCTTTTACACTGGAAAAGATAACCCAGCAGGAAGAAGACCTTGAAATATGGCTGGGAATTCAAAAACAGCAGGCGGAAACCAGCCCGAAAGGAAACAAAACAATGACGATCGAGGAAGATGAAAAAAGCATCAAGGCCCAGGTAAGCCCCGATGATTTCATCACCACCGACATCGCAGCCGGTTCCCTTGATAAATTCCACCTGGTTGAATTCGGACAGCTGACTCACCAGGAAAGCCATCAATCGTACAGTAACAGGCTTCCGTTTGAAATTACTTTTAACACCCGGCATCAACCGGCCTTCAACCGGCAATTCGATTTTCTGATCAGGGATTTGAAAAGCTGGTCGGCAAAAGGATTCGAGATATATTTATTTGCCGATAACCCACGGCAACTGGAAAGACTTCACAGTATTTTCGATGATCTCAAAGCAGAGATTGGCTTTATACCGGTTCCGGTTTCCATTCATGAAGGATTTATTGACGAAGACGTAAAAGTGGTGTGTTATACCGATCACCAGATCTTTCAACGATACCACAAATACAAAGTCAAACAGGCTTATAATAAAAACAAAGCGCTCACGCTTCGTACACTCCGCGAACTGCAGCCGGGTGACTATGTAACCCATATCGACCATGGGGTGGGAATTTACAGCGGCCTTCAAAAAATTGAAGCCAATGGTAAACTGCAGGAAGCCGTCAGGATCATTTACAAGGATAATGACATCCTGTATGTAAACATCAACTCGCTTCACAAGATTTCGAAATACACCGGCAAGGAAGGCGCCGTACCCAAAGTGTTTAAACTGGGAAGCGATGCCTGGAATAAATTAAAAGAGAAAACCAAAACACGCGTCAAGGAAATTGCCTTCGACCTCATTAAACTATATGCGCAGAGAAAGGCGCAACAGGGTTTTCAGCACAGTCCCGATAATTATATGCAGACCGAACTGGAGGCGTCTTTCATCTACGAAGACACGCCCGACCAGAGTAAGGCTACGGCCGATGTGAAGAAGGACATGGAAGTGCCTTCGCCCATGGATCGACTGGTATGCGGAGATGTTGGATTCGGCAAAACGGAAATCGCTGTCAGGGCCGCTTTCAAGTCGGTGGTAGATGGTAAACAGGTTGCCGTACTCGTTCCCACCACCATTCTCGCTTTTCAACATTACAAGACCTTTAAAGACCGGTTGAAAGATTTTCCGGTAACGGTTGATTATGTCAACCGGTTCAAATCTTCCAAAGAGAAAAAAGAAACCCTGAAGAGACTCGAAGAAGGGAAGATCGATATCATCATCGGCACACACGCCTTGCTCGGAAAAGAAGTGAAGTTCAAAGACCTCGGTTTGCTCGTCATTGATGAGGAACAAAAATTTGGAGTGGCACATAAGGAGAAGATCAAGACCCTCCGGACCAATGTGGACTGCCTCACGTTAACGGCTACCCCGATTCCAAGAACCCTTCAGTTCAGCCTGATGGGAGCCAGGGACCTCAGTATCATCAACACCCCGCCGCCCAACCGGCAACCCATACAAACTGAAGTAACCATCTTCAATCACGATTTTATCAGGGATGCCATCTATTTTGAAACAGAGAGAGGCGGTCAGGTTTTCTTCATTCACAACCGGGTACAGGGACTCACCGAAATGGTAGCGCTTATCCAGGGCCTGTGTCCGGATCTGAGTATCGGGTTCGCACACGGGCAACTGGAAGGGCATATTCTCGAAGAAAGGATTCTCGACTTTATCGATCGCAAGTATGATGTACTGGTTTGTACCAATATTGTGGAAAGCGGCGTTGACATTCCCAACGTAAATACCATCATTGTTAACAATGCGCATCAATTCGGATTGAGCGACCTGCACCAGTTGAGAGGCAGGGTAGGACGAAGCAACAAGAAGGCTTTCTGTTACCTGCTGGCGCCACCGATGAGTACGCTGCCCAGTGATTCGAAGAAAAGATTGCAGACACTGGAACAACACAGCGAGCTGGGAAGTGGATTCCAGATTGCGATGCGCGACCTGGATATTCGCGGAGCCGGCAACCTGCTGGGCGGAGAGCAGAGCGGATTCATGGCCGAGATCGGATTCGAGATGTATCAGAAAATCCTGGAAGAGGCCATCAAAGAACTCAAACGAACAGAATTCCGCAATCTTTTTAAAGAAGAAATTTCAAAGCAGGAAGATTTCGTTCAGGATTGCACCATCGATACAGATCTTGAGATCCTGATTCCGGATACCTATGTAGAGAGTATTACGGAAAGACTATCGCTCTACACCCGACTCGATAATTGTGATACAGAGGAAGAGCTACAGCAGTTCTATCAGGAACTCGAAGATCGATTTGGGCCTGTTCCTCCATCAGTGCAGGATCTGTTTGATACCGTAAGAGTGAGAAAGATCGCCGTGCTGCTGGGATTTGAGAAAATGCTGCTCAAGGATAATACTCTTCGCTGTTATTTCATCAACAAACCAGATTCACCTTATTTCGAATCTCCCGTTTTCCATTCAATACTGGATTACATACAGAGACAGACCAACAAGGCCCGATTGAAGCAAACCGGTAAACTATTCCTGCTCGTTATTGATGATATAAAGAATATGCAGCAGATGCTCAAAATGCTGCAACGAATGCACACCGCAGTGAGCGCGTCGACCAGTCAATCCTGAGTAATGATTAATGACTTCTGTCGATGATTCATCGACACAGAAAATAGCGTTACGATTTTCGTTGTTTTCGTTTGCTGTTGATCCAGGCCGCGAAAAAAAGAACGAAAAGAGAAAGCGGAATCAGCCAGATCAAGGAGGCCCATCGGAAAGTTGTCTGAATTTCTCCTGTTTTCTGACTGATCACCTTCCATCTTTTTTCGACGAGAGCTTGGGTCGCCTGATTGTTTTTTGCCAGGAGTGTATAGAAAGGCATAGCTGCTTGGCCACCGTCGTGTTTGGCCACTATATCACAGAAATCAAGTAATAACTGGCTGGTTACTGAATCTTCCAGTCCAAACAAAGGAATTCTTTCATGCAATTGAAAAGCCAGTTCTATTTTCAGGGAGTCTGCATTCTGTGGAAAGCCTTCGGGGCTGTTAAACCATTTGGCAAAGTCGGCATTTTTCAATCCGATAATTGCGGTATAATCCGGAACCGCCGACAGTTTCTGTTTCAGGATATTCAGGTGAATCCATTCCGAGTTGAATTGGTAACGTCCATTTATAGCCAATGCCTTTTCCAGGTATTCGATTGCTTTTTGCCATTCTCCGTTCAACTCATATAACAGGGACAGATTGGCCAGGATATTATATTCATTAGGGTGTTTGAGCGCCAGTTTTTCCAGCACATCACGGGCAATCAGGCGATTACCGACGCGGATTTCGGATAGGGCATAGTCGGAAAGTAATTGGTAATTGTCTTTACCCTGTGCTATGGAAATAACCCGGGCCGAATCAAATCCCGCATCTGTAATTTTTGCTCCGTCGGCCTGCATGGCCAGTTGACCAAACAGGTCTATCCGGCTTCCAACTATGTTCGATCCAAATCCGATGGCCCAGTAAGGGGTTGAGCCGGGATCAGGTGATTGCAGGAGCGCGGACAGTTTAAGCTGGTTATTATGCAAAGGCATTTTTTCCGGTACAAAGTATTCGCGGCCACAGGCTGAAGCATGAAGGGATGCCAGTGACAAAAGGGGGATCAGCGCTAAAAAAGGGAAAAATAATCTTTTCATGTCTGGAGTGATTGCTTCGGAGACGCAAAGGTAAGACAAGGCTTTTAAAGCATCTTTTCCATCTCAAAGTGAGGGATGGTAATTTCCAGGAACTCGTCGCTGCTGATCTTATATCCCAGCTTTTCAAAAAAACCGGTTACCGGCTTACGGGCGTGCATGGTTATCTTTTTGAAACCATTATCTCTTGCGATGTTTTCTGAAAACTGGATCAGGGCCCGACCGATTCCTTTACCCTGCAGGTTATTGAGTACCGCCATCTGCCGCAGGCGAACTATTTTGGTATCAAGCGGAATGAGCATACAGCACCCCAGCATTTTTTCTTCTTCGAAGGCGCCGATGAGAATATTTTCTTTTTCCTGCTCCAGTTCCTCGTTGGTAAAATCCAATCCAAGCGGCTTTCTCAGGACATCCATCCGGAGTTGTACCATCTGGCGGTATTCTTTGGAACCGTGATCGATAATTTTTAGCGCCATGCAGGGAAGTTAGTTAGTGGTGTTGCTGTCTTGCAATATAAGGATTTAGGCCGTAATGCAATTCGCCAATATAATTACGGATGGAAATGCAATTTGCCAATTCGTCAATTAGTCAATGGGCCAATGTAATTACGGATTACGGATGACGAATTCAAAAGTCAAAATGAAAAAGTCAAAAATCGCGGGTATCAGTCTTTCCCCTTCCCTTTCCCGCTCCCGCTTTTCCTCAGGCGAGTCTTATCCCGCCAGCGGCGGGAGGACTCGCCTGAGCGAGCCACATTTATATAAGTATTCTGCCACATCCCGCTCCCTGAGCCCGAGGAAAATGAATGTCGTTTATCGTTTCAGGTAGGTTTGCGGTTTGCGGTTTGCAGTTTGCGGTTTGCAGTTTGCGGTTTCCCTTTCTGTTTCCCTTTCTCTTTCTCTTTCTCTTTCTCTTTCCCTTTCTCTTCCCGCTCCCGCTCTCACTCTCACTCCCTTCTCCCGGGGGGCGGAATTTACTCCGATCGGGGTGAAATAAATCACAGTAAATCATAATTTTTCCACCTTTCTAATTTAAAATCTGCTATTTGGTGGTATTATATCAAATACCATATTTTTGCAGCCGTAACTAAACTTTACAAAAATGTCAGACATCGCAACAAGAGTAAAAAAGATCATTGTAGATAAATTGGGCGTAGAGGAAGCAGAGGTTACCAATGAGGCTTCTTTCACCAATGATCTGGGTGCCGATTCACTGGACACCGTAGAACTGATCATGGAATTTGAAAAGGAATTCAACATTTCTATTCCGGATGAGCAGGCCGAGACCATCACTACTGTAGGTCAGGCTATTGCATACTTAGAAGAACATGCTAAGTAAACCGGACCTCTTGTTCGGGAGCAATAAAATCATAATCCGCCTTCGTTAGCCCATGCTGCAAAGGCGGATTTGTTACTTAATAATCGGGTTAAAATATTACTATGCAATTGAAAAGGGTGGTCGTTACCGGCATCGGAGCACTGACGCCTATTGGTAATTCCCTGGAGGAATACTGGAACGGACTCATCAATGGTGTGTCTGGAGCAGACCATATTACCTTATTTGATGCCTCTAAGTTCAAGACCCGGTTTGCCTGTGAACTGAAGGGCTTTGATCCGCATAATTTCCTGGAAAAGAAAGAAGCCCGTAAGATCGACCGATTCACGCAAACGGCCCTCGGCGTTAGCGATCAGGCGGTTGCCGACGCCCAACTCAACGATCCCTCTATTAATAAAGACAGGGTAGGGGTGGTTTTTGCCAGCGGTATCGGTGGTTTGATCACGTTCCAGGAGGAGGTTACCAATTTTGCCAAGGGCGACGGAACTCCCCGCTTTAATCCGTTCTTTATCCCCAAGATGATCCTCGATATCGCAGCGGGTCATATTTCCATGCGTCATGGATTCCGCGGACCCAATTTCGCGGTGGTCAGCGCCTGTGCTTCCTCCACCAATGCCTTGATGGAAGCATTCAACCTGATCCGGTTGGGAAAAGCAGATGTTATCCTCACGGGTGGCTCGGAAAGCGTTGTAAGTGAAGCAGGTGTGGGTGGTTTCAACGCCATGAAAGCCCTGAGTGAACGAAATGAGGACCCCAAAACCGCCAGCCGTCCCTACGACAAAGACCGCGATGGATTTGTAATGGGAGAAGGGGCCGGACTGATCGTTCTGGAAGAATTGGATCATGCCGTCAGACGCGGCGCCAAAATCTACTGCGAAATCGCCGGAACCGGCGCCACTGCCGATGCACATCATATCACGGCCCCCCATCCGGAAGGATTGGGCGCTAAAAATGTAATGATGGCTGCCCTCGAAGATGCGGGCATGAAGCCTTCCGACATCGATTACATCAACACGCATGGAACATCTACCCCGTTGGGTGATATCGCCGAAGTGAAAGCCATCACCGACGTCTTTGGTGAACATGCCTATAATCTTAATATCAGTTCTACCAAATCCATGACAGGCCACTGTCTCGGTGCCGCTGGCGTAATTGAAGCGATAGCCTGTATCATGAGCGTAAGAAATGATATTGTTCCTCCAACTATCAACCATTTCACGGATGATCCTGAACTGGATCCCCGACTGAACTTTACCTTTGGCCAGGCACAAAAACGCATTGTCAACGCAGCATTGAGCAATACTTTCGGCTTTGGCGGACACAATGCCTGCGTGATCGTTAAGAAATACCAGGCCTGATAAACCCTTATCTGTACCGGCTATGCCGGGAAGAAACCCTTGAAGCTACATAACAAGGCCAGTTATGGCGGCGTTATTGATTTTTTACCTAACTGAAAAAATAGTAGCTTACCAATTGTGGGAATTTTAGACTTATTTGCCGGCGGCGATAATTCGGCTGTTTTCAAAAAGAACCTGAAGAATGTACTGGGGTTCAAACCCGGGAATACTGCTTTATACAAGGCGGCCCTTACCCATCGTTCAGTTCGGGAAACAGCAGATGAAAACAATGAACGCCTTGAATACCTGGGCGATGCCATCCTCAGCGGTATCGTAGCGGATTTCCTCTTCAAGAAATATCCGTACCGGGAAGAGGGGTTTCTCACCGAGATGCGTAGCAAAATGGTCAACCGCAACAAACTCAACGAAATCGCCCTCAAAATGGGCATCAAAAAAATCACCTACTACAACAAGTTCGACAACTCCCTTAAGGTGAGTCAGATCTTTGGCAATACCCTGGAAGCAGTTGTAGGAGCCATCTATCTCGATAAAGGCTTTGATAAAACACGCAAATGGGTGTTAAAAGCCATCATCCTTCCCCACCTGTTCATGGAAGATCTCGAAAACCTGGAGATCAATCATAAAAACAAACTCTACGGCTGGGCAAACAAAAACGGAAAAAGCCTCGAATTCGAAACCCTCAATGAAAGAATGGAAGGGGGCAGAAGATTGTTTACCGTGGGCGCGGTTGTAGATGGCAGCCTTATTTCCGAAGGAAAAGCCTACAATAAAAAAGACGCCAGCCAGATCGCTGCGGCACTCGCCATTGATAAACTCGGTCTGCTCAAAATTGAAAACGGTCAGGAAGACCACGGCTCTAAGAGTTAATCCCCTTGTTTTAGTTCCCTCTTAATATTTGTCAAATTAGCATTAAGCCATTTGCAAGAACCAAAGCGGCCTATTAATTTTAGGCTTCCATTAAACCAGTCCTTCCCCTGATTTCCTTTCCTAAGAACCCATCCCTTTAATTTACCGGATACAAACCGAACCTGATCGTTCCCGCAGCTTACCACTGTGTGTGTTTACTATTTTTTAAACCATAAAAGGATCGATCACAATGAGAAAGTTTTACACCGTACTATGCGTATTGGCTATCGGTTTGACAGCAAACGCCCAGAGAACATTAATCTACGCCGTGCAGAATGGCAGTTGGACTTCCAACTCTACCTGGAATCTGAACAGGCAGCCGGCCAATAACGACAGCATCGTAATTCCCTCCGGTAAAACGGTTACGCTGTCAACGGACAAATCTCTGTCAAATGTTATCATTGATATTTTTGGAACCCTGGCCATTGACGAACCAAGTGGTGGGGCCAGCTCCAACAGCCTGGATATTTCTACCAACAATACCAGGTCCACTGATCCTGTTATCCGTTTGTTCGACGCCAACTCCCGGTTGAAAAGAGGAACCAATAATTCTGGTAGCGGTCGTATTCGGGTAAGAATAAACAGTAGCGGATCATATTATACTAAATATGTCACCGGCGGAACAGACCTCACCGGTCCGGCAGTGGCTTTCAACAACAACTTCGCAGGTTTCGATTTCAATTCCAATGGCGCTCTCCCGGTAATCCTTGTTGACTATTCCGTTTACAACACCGATAAGGTGGTTAACCTGAAATGGAGATCACAACAGGAGAACAACAGCGATCATTATTCTATTGAAAGAAGCGCGGACGGACGAAGCTGGAAATCCATCGGCTCAGTACCGGCTGTTGTAAATTCTACCACTCCCCAGAATTATGCATTTACCGATGCCAGCCCGATGAACGGCATCAACTACTATCGCCTGCGCATGGTAGACCGTGATGGTAAATACGGCATCACACCGGTGAAAGGCTGCCGCATGAGTACTTCCAAAGTAAAGATCAGCATCTATCCCAACCCTGCCGTATCAACAGCCAGCATTGTGATCAACCAGGATAAGGAAGAACGCTTTGATGTATTGATATATAACAAAACCGGACAACTGATGGCCCGTCATCGTTCTTCGGAAGGATCCAATATCATCAGCTTCGATGTAAGTCACCTGCCCCAGGGAGATTATGTAGCTGATGTAGTAGGTAATAACGGAACCAAACAAACGCTTCGTTTCATCGTAGGCAAACAGTAACAAATTGTTTCCGGATAAGAAAAGCCAGGGATTTTCTGAAAGTCCCTGGCTATTTTTGTTTATCGTTTATCGTTGGTTTGCGGTTTGCAGTTTGCGGTTTGCAGTTTGCAGTTTGAGTTTATCAAAATAAGTGAGTAGTTCGAATTGGCAAATTGACTAATTGACGAATTGGCAAATTGCTTCATCCATCCGTCATCCGTAATTCGTCATCCGTCATTCGTAATTACAATTTATATGTGACTCTGTAAATAGCGCCATTCATGTCATCACTGATCAGCAGCGATCCATCGGCTAACTGGAGAACATCCACCGGGCGACCCAGCACCTCTTTTTCATTTTGCAGCCAGCCGGTAGCAAAGGGTTCGTATTTCGACACTTTGTTTCCATCGAGTGTCACCATCATCACCCGGTAACCCGCCGGTATCCGTCGGTTCCAACTGCCATGCTGGGCGATGATCAATCGGTTTTTATAATCTGCCGGAAACATACTGCCGGTATAAAATCGAAGGCCCAGTGGCGCCACATGAGGTCCCATCTTTTCGGCCGGGGGTGTATAGTCTGCACAGTTTTTATTCTTTCCAAATACCGGATCCAGCACATCACCCTGGTGGCAATAAGGAAATCCGAAGTGCATTCCCTGGCGCGGGGCGTAGTTCAGTTCACAGAAAGGAACATCGTCTCCCAGCTCATCGCGCCCGTTGTCGGTAAACCACAATTCTTTGCTATCCGGGTGCCAGGTAAAACCCACACTGTTTCGGACACCCTTCGCGAAAATCTCCAGTCCTGTACCATCCGGATTCATGCGCGTGATGGTGGCAAAGATGGAGTCTTTCTCATCGCATACATTACAGGGCGCTCCCACCGGTATATATAGTTTACCATCGGGACCAAAGGCGATGAACTTCCAACCATGGTGTTCTTTATTGGGAAACTTGTCATATACCACTACCGGTTTCGGAGGCTGTGAGAGATTACTTTCAATATTATCATATCGGGTGATCCGGCTGATCTCCGCAACATACAGGCTTCCGTTGCGAAACGCCACTCCGTTTGGCATGTTGAGCCCGGTGGCAATGGTGTAAACGCTGTCTGCCAGCCCATCATGGTTATTGTCTACCACCGCGTAAACGCTATTTTCAGAGCGGTTGCCCACGAACAGGGTACCATTATCTCCCAGGCACATGCTCCGCGCATTGGGAACTTTTGCAAAGAAGGAAATCTGAAATCCGGGGGGAAGCTGAATTTTATCGAGCTTATAAGCCTTGTTTAAGGAGTCGAGGTTGACCGGTTGATTGGCTACTGGTTTTGATTCGCTTTGTTTTTCGCGGCAGGCTGCCACCAGTACAAGCGGGACCAGGATCCAGCCCCATTTTTTAAATATTGAAGCAGGTCTCATCGCAATCGTTTCGGAAAAGTTACGATAGCTGTCCCAAAACGGCCTTATTATTTTATACCACTTTCCCATTACCTGAGAAAACGCTCCAGAAATGGGAATAAAACCAGCCCCGGAATGGAGCCTCAAAAAATGGATTGAAATTTTTTTCTGAAATTGATTTTTTTGTAAGTGTTTCTTATTCAGTCTAATGCAAGGGTATTTTTAGTATTTCCGCTGCCCGGAATATTCCAAAAAGGGGTGTGCCAAAAACAGGTACGCCAATTGAAAACTTAGATACCAAACACACCCTTATGAAACAGATTTACACCTTACTCTTCGCTCTCTTCATCGGACTGACCACTTTCGCCCGTCCTGTAAACAAAATCAACACCTGGTATGGTAACTGGAGCAACGCTTCCAGCTGGTCATTAGGCCGCGTTCCAAAAGACGGTGATTCGATCGTTATTTATGGTGGTCGCGCCATCCTCGTTGACAAGAATGTGAACCTTAAGAATGTTTATATCAAGGTTATCGATAACAACAGTTACATCCACCTGCAGAAAAAACTGATTCTTGACGACGAATCATTCCTGGAAATTGGTATCGGCTCCCGCATCATGGCGTTTGGCGCTAACCGTAACGCCGAAACCATCCAGATCGGTAGCGTGAAGAAATACGACCAGAACATGAACGTGAACTTCTATGGTTTTGGCATCGCCAGCAAATACACAGGGGCTTCTCCCAACGGATTCACTACCGATATGGCGATGGCCCTTCCTGTTACTTTCCTTTCTTTCGTAGCGGAGAAACAAAATAATTCAATCCTGCTGACCTGGTCTACCGCACAGGAAAAGAACAACAGCCATTTTGAAGTTGAAAAAAGTTTCGATGGCCGTAACTGGAATGTGGCCGGTATCGTTTTCGGAAATGGAACAACCAACAGTGTAAGCAAATACAGCTTTACTGATAAAGAAAACGCTTCAGTTATCTACTACCGTATCAGACAGGTAGACCAGGATGACAAGGCGGTTTATACAGCAGTGAAAGTGATCCGTGGTACCGAAGCACAACCTGCCACCCACATCTATTCTCCTGCCAGAAACAAAGTAACCGTAGACCTGAATAAGGAAATGAAATCAAATCTTACGGTGACCGTGGTAAACCTGAACGGACAGGTAATTGCCCAGCAAACTTTCAGCAATCCATCTTACAGAATCGAGATGAATGTAAATACAGCCAACAGCGGAATGTATGTAGTGCGTGTAAGCGACAACAATGGTTTTGCCCAGGCTTCCAAAGTAGTATTCTAATCAGTCTTCATAGGTTTCATAAGGGAGTCCCGCCAATTGGCGGGACTATTTTTTTTCCATGCACAACTCAATTAATACGCCATGCGTGTCTTTGGGGTGCAGAAAACAGATCAGCTTGTTGTCGGCCCCTTCTTTGGGATGCTCGTTGAGTAATACAAATCCTTCCTGCCGCAGTCGATTCATTTCCGCGGTGATATCTTCCACTTCAAAGGCGATGTGATGAATGCCTTCTCCTTTTTTGTCGATGTATCTTGAAATGACGCCCGAGGGATCGGTGCTTTGCAGCAATTCTATTTTAGTACCTTTTTGTAGGAAAAAGGCGGTTTCCACTTTTTCACTTTCCACCCTTTCTTTTTTATAACAGGAAGCGTTCAGCAGTTTTTCGTACAATGGCACGGCCACAGACAGGTCCCTGACTGCAATCCCAATGTGTTCAACTTTCAGCATAACAATGAGTTAGATAGGAAAATAATAGAGGTTTGCGAAATCGGTAAAATAACAACCATTAACCATATTGACGTCTAAAATTAGAACCATTTGAGGTATTTTTGTGTTAGTTCTACTTAGATTTTAAACCTGATTTTGAATATGTTGACATTACCGGTATATCTCGATCACAATGCTACGACACCTTGCGACCCCCGGGTTGTAGAGGCTATGATTCCTTATTTTACCAACAATTTCGGCAACGCGGCAAGCCGTAACCACCCATTCGGATGGCAGGCGGAAGAAGCTGTTGACTATGCCCGCGAGCAGGTTGCCAAACTGATCGGGGCCGATCCCAAAGAAATCATTTTCACATCAGGCGCCACAGAAAGTGACAACCTCGCGATAAAAGGAGTGTTCGATATGTACGCCTCCAAAGGCAATCATGTCATCACCTGCGTAACCGAGCATAAAGCGGTGCTGGATACCTGCAAGCATATAGAAAAAGAAGGCGGAGAAGTAACTTACCTCCCGGTAAGCAACGAAGGCCTGATCGATCTGAAAGAACTGGAGGCGGCTATCAAACCAACCACTGTTCTGATCGCTATCATGTACGCCAATAACGAAACCGGCACCATTCAACCGGTTCGTGAAATCAGCGCTATCGCCCGTAAACATGGGGTGCTGTTCTTCTCAGACGCTACACAGGCTGTAGGTAAAGTTCCGGTTGACGTTAATAAAGACGGAATCGACCTGCTGGCCATGACTGCTCATAAAATGTACGGTCCAAAAGGTATCGGCGCCCTGTACGTTCGCCGCAAAAACCCCCGTGTAAAAGTAACCGCTCAGATGGACGGTGGCGGACACGAGAGGGGCATGCGCAGCGGAACACTCAACGTTCCCGGAATTGTAGGTTTCGGTAAAGCCTGCGAACTGGCACGTAATGAAATGGCCGCCGATGCGGAAAGACTCAGCAAACTCCGCGATAAGCTGGAGAACGCCCTGCTGAAACTGGAAGAAGCTTACGTAAATGGCAGCAAAGAACATCGCCTGCCACACGTTTCGAACATATCTTTTAAATATGTGGAAGGAGAAGGTCTGATGATGGGCTTTAATAAAAATATCGCCCTCTCTTCCGGATCTGCCTGTACTTCCGCTTCCCTGGAGCCCAGCTACGTGCTGAAGGCACTGGGACTGGGAGATGACCTGGCACATAGCTCGCTGCGTTTCGGACTGGGTCGCTTCACTACAGAAGAACAGATCGACTATACCATTGAGCAGGTGACCAATACCGTACTCAAGCTCAGAGAAATGAGCCCGCTGTGGGAAATGTACAAAGAAGGAGTGGATATGAATTCAATTGAATGGGCACACCACTAGAGAGCGGGAGTGAGAGCGGGAGCGATTTGCCAATTCGCCAATTAGTGAATGAGCCAATGATGATGACGGATTACGGATGGCGGATTACGGATGACGGATGGCGGATTGAAATTACAAATGACTGATTTGAAAAATAAGGAGCGCAACCTTAGGGAGCGGGAGTGAGATTGAGATCGGGAGTGAGAGCGAGAGCGGGAGTGAGAGTGAGAGTGAGAGCGGGAGCGAGAAAGAGTGAAATCAACTGCAAACCGCAAACTGCAAACCGCAAACCGTAAACCGCAAACTACAAACCGTAAACCGCAAACTGCAAACCGCAAACCAATAAACCATATATGACAATAACTTAAAAAAAATAAAATCATGGCATATTCAGAAAAAGTAATTGATCACTACCAGAACCCCAAGAATGTGGGAACACTGGATAAAAGCAGGCAGAACGTGGGTACCGGACTGGTAGGTGCGCCGGAGTGCGGTGACGTTATGCGTCTGCAGATTGAAGTGGATAATACTACCGGTGTTATCACCGACGCCAAGTTCAAAACCTTTGGTTGCGGAAGCGCCATCGCTTCTTCCTCACTGGCTACAGAATGGCTGAAAGGAAAAACGGTGGATGAAGCACTGAAGATCGACAATATGGACATCGTGGAGGAGTTGAACCTTCCCCCGGTAAAAATTCACTGTTCTGTACTGGCTGAAGACGCGATCAAAGCCGCTATCAACGACTATCGTGTGAAGAACGGCCTGGAAGAAATCAAATTCGACGAAAAAGTAGTTCACTAATTTGTGTAAGTATGAGCGTAGCATTAGATAACGGCATTTATGTGAGCGATAAGGCACGCGAGAAAATCGCCCATCTCATGAAAGATGCAGGTATTGGCAATGATCCTTCCTATTTCCTGAGAGTAGGGGTTGTAGGCGGTGGTTGCTCGGGACTGAGCTATAAACTCGACTTCGATAACGAAAGCAAACCCACCGATCAGGTGTTCGAAGACAATGGAGTAAAAGTGGTCACGGATTTGAAAAGCTTTCTTTACCTGGTCAATACCACCCTCGATTTCAGCGACGGGCTGAATGGAAAAGGATTCTATTTCAGTAATCCCAACGCCAGCAGAACCTGCGGTTGTGGTGAGAGCTTCGCCGTGTAATTCAAACTAAGGTTATTTCTATACTCCCTTCGGTTTCAGCCGGAGGGATTTTTTTTGCCTGAAAAAACAAAAACCCCGGATCACCGGGGCCTTGGCAGTTGGTTTTGGTTATTCAAGTTATAGTAGTTAGCCTGAAACCTTATAATAAATTTGATAGGATGGTTCGAAATGAGGATCGAATATAGCGATTTATTTTAATCCACCAACTTTAACTTAACTTTTTACTTTCAAAATTTTCGACCAACCGAAGAGAGTTGATATACCCCTGGTACCGGACGCAGGCTCACCCTGTTAGTTGACTGATTATCCTTATTTTCGTGGCCATGTGGTCAGTTTGTAAAAAAGAATTCCGGCAGTTTTTCAGCAGTTTGACCGGATACATTGCCATTATCGTTTTTTTATTACTGAATGGACTCATGCTATTCGTTTTTCCGGACACCAATGTACTGGATTTCGGATATGCAACCCTCGAAAAATTTTTCGAACTGGCGCCCTGGATTCTTTTGCTGCTGGTTCCGGCCATCACTATGCGTAGCCTGTCGGAAGAATTCAAGACCGGCACCTTCGAAATCCTTCAAACAAAACCGATCAGCCGCTGGCAACTGGTATTGGGTAAGTATTTTGGCGCCCTCATCGTTGTTTGGATCGCTCTGCTGCCCACGTTCATCTATATGTTCAGCATCCAGCAATTGTCAATGGAAGGGGGGATCGATGTGGGAGCCACCATGGGATCTTATATCGGCCTTTTCTTCCTGTCGGCTGTATTCACTTCAATAGGGGTCTGCTGCAGCAGTTTTACCAGTAATGCGGTAGTGGCTTTCATCCTGAGTGCATTTGCCTGCTTCCTGCTTTACAGCGGATTCAATGCCATCAGCCGGATCCCCGCCCTGGAAGCCGGTGCGGATTATTATATTGAAATGCTGGGAATAGATTTTCATTATAAAAGTATCAGCCGGGGTGTGATCGATAGCCGCGACGTGATTTATTTTCTCAGCGTGATTATGTTATTCCTAACCATCACCAACAAAAACCTGGTTAAAAGATAGTCCCCTCATCTATGAAAAAATCAATTCTTTCAAAATATAGCTGGCTGTGGTTGTTGATCGGGTTGCTGGCGATCAACTACCTCGCATCGATCTTTCATTACCGGGCCGACCTGACCCGCGAAAAGCGATACACACTCTCCCGTCCTACCAAGACCCTGCTCAGAAACCTCAAAGATCCGGTGACGATCACTGTATTCCTCGATGGTGATATGCCCGCGGGATTTAAGAAACTAAGCAATAGCACCCGCGAACTGCTCCAGGAGTTCAAAGAGAATGCGGTGAATAATATTCTCGTCAGGTTCCAAAAGCCGGGAACGGATTCTACCAGCGGGTATACCATGGACTCCCTGATCCGCATGGGCCTTCGACCTACCAATGTGCGGGTGGCGGCCAAGGAAGGAGAGGGCGAAGAACAACGCTATTTGTTTCCCGGCGCTATCGTGTCGTATCACGACATGAATATCCCGGTGGATTTTCTCCAGGGACTGGATATGCAGGGTGGCATGAATTCACTCAATAACGCGGAAGCCCTGCTGGAATACAAAATGGCCAGCGCGATCCAGAAAATTTCTACCGATACGGTTCCGGTAATTGGCTACCTGCTCGGAAACGGAGAACCGCAGAATTATAACATCTATGATTTTATTCAAAGAACCATCAAACCCAATTATAATTTCTCTTTCTATCCCATCGATACCTTTCCTGTTATTCCAAAAATATTCAGCGCTATTGTCGTTGTAAAACCAACCATTCCATTTACCGATCAGCAAAAATTGAAAATCGATCAGTACATCATGAATGGAGGTAAAGTTATCTGGCTGATAGACCGGCTTTATGCGGAACTGGACAGCCTGATGCGCAAGCAAAGCGACTTTATCGCCTTTGATCGCAACCTCAATCTCGACGACCTGCTGTTTAAATACGGAGTGAGAATCAACCCCGACCTGATACAGGACCTGCAATGTGACAAGATTCCGCTGGTGGTGGGAAATTTTGGCGACAAACCGCAGATGCAACTGACCGATTGGTATTATTTCCCCTTATTGAATTCTTATTCGGAACACCCGATCGCGAAAAACCTGAACCAGGTATTGTCGCTATTCCCCAATTCCATCGACACTACCAAAACACCGAACATCCGAAAGACCATTCTGCTGGCCAGTTCTGCGAATTCAAGATCGCTGGCAACGCCGGCCATCGTCTCACTGAATAGTGTGAAAACAGAAGAGGACCTGAAGACTTTCAATAAGGAACATTTCCCCGTGGCGGTATTGCTCGAAGGAAAATTCAGCTCGCTGTACAGTAACCGGCTTGCCAAATCAACCATTGACTCTTTCAGCCAGGTATACCGTCAGCCTTTCCAGACTTCTGTGGAGAACAATAAAATGATTGTGATCTCGGATGCAGACATTGTGAGCAATGTCTTTTCTCCCAAAGAAGGTCCCCTGGAAATGGGCTTCAATCAGTTTACCAATGTGCAGTATGCCAATAAAGATTTTATCCTGAACAGCATTGAGTACCTGGTTAATCCCAGCGGTATTCTTGAAACCAGGGCAAAAGATTATACATTAAGATTGCTTGACGTGAAAAAGATCGACAGTGAAAAAGGATTTTGGGAAGTGCTCAATATCGGACTGCCGGTTGTATTGGTGATTCTATTCGGACTGGTGTACAATGTGGTGAGAAAACGCCGCTACCAGAAATGATCCGACACTTGTTTACTTTCGCGATTCGGGCCTACCTAATTTTGCATCATGACACCTGACCAGATTACCTATTTAGTTTTTGGAGTTGTTTTAATACTCGCGTTGATTTTTGACCTGGGGCTTTTGAGTAAAAAAGACAAGAAGGTTACCATACGCCAGGCATTGTTTCAGACATTGTTCTGGGTGTCTCTGGCGATGGCGTTTTTTGTTTTTATGTGGTTTGAAAAAGGCCAGGTGCTGGCGCTGGAGTACCTGAGCGCTTACCTCATGGAATGGAGCCTCAGTATCGACAATATCTTTGTCTTCATCCTGATCTTTTCCTCATTCCGTGTAAAAGAGAAATATTACGGAAGGGTACTGCTGATTGGTATCCTCATGGCCATCGTATTCCGTATCATCTTTATTACCATCGGTGTGGCCCTGATTCAGTTTCAGTTGGTACTGTACCTGTTTGGCGCCTTCCTGGTATATACCGGTATCAAGATGTTTACCGCGAACGAAGATGAATCATTCGATCCGCACGATACCAAGATCTATCGCTTCCTCAAGCGTTTCATTCCATTGGTGCCGACAGATGCAGATGGCCGGTTCTCGGTAAATGTTGATGGCAAAAGAAAATATACCACCCTGTTTGTGGTCATCATTATGCTGGCTGCAATAGATATTGTATTCGCCCTCGATTCCATTCCGGCGGTAGTGGGCATCTCAAAGGACCGGTTGGTGATTTATACTTCCAACATCTTTGCGGTACTCGGTTTGCGTTCCCTGTTTTTCCTGCTGCGCGGAGCGGTATCCAAATTCGATTACCTGCAACAGGGAATTGCTATTGTACTGGTATTTATCGGGGTGAAAATGCTGGCCGAACACTGGATCAACGACTGGATCAGTAAAAGTCAGCAGGTGATCCTTTCACTCGGGGTAATTGTTCTCTGTATAGCAGGATCCATCGTATTCTCGATATTCAAACAAAAACCAGGAACACCCCCGGATCAGTCATCCTGAAGAAAAATGGTTTGAGTTATTCTGTTCAACATATCGCCCGAATCATCAACAGCAAAACAACTACGGATGTGGAAGTGGCTGTTGAATACCTGCTGATCGATAGCAGAAGAGTCATCTTTCCGGCCGCCTCGCTTTTTTTCGCACTGGGTGGACAAAGCCGGGACGGGCACCAGTTTATTCCTGAAGCCTATCGCAAAGGGGTCCGCTACTTCGTAGTATCCAAACCGCAAAACGCGGAAGACTATCCGGAGGCGGTCTTTTTGCTGGTGAAGGATGTATTGCACGCGTTGCAGTCGCTGGTGGCCCATCACCGAAGGCAGTTTGAATTACCCGTGGTAGGCATTACCGGCAGCAACGGAAAAACCATTGTAAAAGAATGGCTGAACCAGTTGCTCGAAGATCAGTACAGAATTGTAAGAAGTCCCCGCAGTTATAATTCGCAGATCGGGGTGCCATTGAGTGTTTGGGCATTGAACAGCAGCCATGATCTGGCGTTGTTCGAAGCCGGCATTTCGCAGAGCGGGGAAATGGAAAAGCTGCAAAAGATCATTCAACCCACCATCGGTATTTTCACCAATATTGGAGAAGCGCATAGCGAAAACTTCGTCAACAACCGGCAGAAAGTAAACGAAAAACTCCGCCTGTTTACCGATGTGAAAGCACTCATTTATTGCAAAGACGATCCCGAAGTACATGAAGGAGTAGCTTCGCTCTGGCAGCAAATTCATAAAAGCAAACCCGGTGCTTTCGAAATCATCAACTGGAGCACCGTTTCCGAAGCGGAGCTGCAGATACTGACTATTTACAAAGAAGAAGGCCGGTCGCAGATAACGGCTACCTGGAAAAACAAAACAGAAAGCATCACCATTCCTTTCACCGACGAAGCATCGGTGGAGAATGCGATCCATTGCTGGTGTTTGCTGTTATACCTTAACATTTCTTCCCCGGAAATACAGAAACGCATGCTGCAACTGGATGCAGTGGCCATGCGACTGGAATTGAAAAACGGGATCAATCACTGCACGCTGATCAATGACAGCTACAGCGCTGATTTGAGTTCACTCAAGATCGCTCTTGATTTCCTGGCACAGCAAAGACAACATCAGAGAAGAACCGTTATACTCTCCGATATTTTACAGAGTGGCAAATCGGAAAAGGAATTGTATGAGGAAGTGGCCAGGTCGCTTGAACAAAGACAGGTAAATCGGCTGATTGGAATCGGTGACCGCATTCATCACCATGCGGCCATCTTTGATAAAATAAACCTGGCAGAGAAATTATTTTACAAGTCACTCGATGAGTTTCGGGCTGATTTTTCAAGAATCGTTTTCCGGGATGAAACCATCCTGTTGAAAGGAGCGCGCATATTTGAATTTGAACAAATCAATCGCCTGCTGGAAGAGCAGGTGCACCAGACACAGCTGGAAGTAAACCTGAACGCGCTTGTGTCCAATCTGCAGCAATACCGCCAGCAATTGAAAAGCGGTACGCGCATAATGGTAATGGTGAAGGCATTTGCTTACGGCAGCGGGGCCAGCCAGATCGCCAGTATTCTTCAATACCAGCAGGTGGATTATCTCGCTGTGGCCTATGCCGATGAAGGTGTTGAGCTACGCAAGGCAGGTATTCAGTTGCCGATCATGGTTATGAACCCGGAGGAGTCTGCTTTTGATGTGCTCACACAATTCAACCTCGAACCGGATATTTTTTCCCTGCAGGTGGCCCGTTCATTTGCAGGTTACCTGCGCAAACAGGGCATCACCCGCTTTCCTGTTCACCTCGAACTGGAAACAGGCATGAACCGATTGGGTTTTTCAAAAGAAGACCTGCCCGAATTGCTGGAATACCTGAAAGTGCAGCACTTTAAAGTGCAATCGGTATTCAGTCACCTCGTAGCCAGTGAAGACCCGCAACATGATGCTTTTACACGCGAGCAGGCAGCCATTTTTACCTCCATGAGCGATCAGATACAGGAGATATTACCTTATCCGATCATCAGGCATATTGCCAATACTTCCGGCATCAGTCGTCATCCCGACCTGCAGTTGGACATGGTGCGATTGGGCATTGGATTGTATGGGATTGATAACACCATGAAGAACCTGGTGGAGGTGTCAACCCTTCGCTCAACCGTTGCCCAGGTGAAACATCTCAAGGCCAATGAAACCGTCAGTTATGGCCGGCGCGGAACACTCGCCCGGGATTCGGTCATTGCCACTGTCCGGATCGGGTATGCCGACGGGTATCCGCGCAACCTGAGCAATGGCGCGGGGAAGATGTCGATACATGGCAGGCTGGCGCC
>JBGAHR010000053.1:0-31813 GCA_044226045.1 Chitinophagaceae bacterium | reverse complement strand
GAATGGGAGGAATGATGGCCCCACCCAAAATCATCATAATAAGGAAAGCGGATCCTTGTGTCGTATATTTTCCCAGACCGGCAACTGATAAAGAGAAAATGCAAGGCCACATAATTGAGGCACACAGTCCTCCGCTAAGAAATGAATAAACAGCCAGATTACCTTCGGTGGAAATGCCTATCACCATGGCGATAATACCAAGAGTACTGAAAATCAAAAGAGTTCTGGCAGGTTTGTCACCACTCAGGTAAAATGCGGCGATTTGTATCAATACACAGATAACATACCAGTAAAGCGGGGTAACATCCTTTTGGGCAACTGCGTTTACTCCAAGGATGATCCCGAATGCGATCAATGGTACCAGGAACGTCAGTACCTTCTTGGTTTGAGTGGTAATATTAAAGGCACTTATTGCTCCAGCCCAGCGACCTATCATCAAACTACCCCAGTACATGGATATAAATGGCGCAACCTGTGAAGTTTTATATCCTCCGAACTCCTTGTGTTTTAAAAGTTCACCCAGGTTACTTCCGATGGCAACTTCAACGCCAACATATACAAAAATCCCCAGCATACCCAACACCAATTGAGGGTACTTCATGGCGCCCCATCCGTCCTGTTTCTTTTGAGCAAAGAAGTTAGCAAGCAATAATCCAATGATAATGGTTCCCAAAGCTCCGAAAAGCCAGTACATCCTTGTTTTCTCGAGTGGGTGTTTTAATGCTGCAATCTGGTCACGTTCAGTTTTGATAGACGCAGAAAGCTGAGCCATTGATGCTTCAATTTCCGGCAGGTTGGTTATTCCTTTTTTGACCGTTAGATTATCCAAGGAATCGATCTGCCTCGTTACGGGTTTAATTTGGGCTGTGATCTCCTCGATCTTTTTGGCATCCGCAGATTGATAGCTGCTGAACACCGGTACAAACATAATTATTAGAAGTCCCGATACGATTAAAAGGGTGTTGAGTGCTTTATTGGCTTTCTCTGTTTTTTCAATGTTGATACCCGGCGGTACTTTTTTGGAGAAGCCGAATAATGCCGCAGCTGCAATAAAAAGAATTCCTACACCGGCATAAAGGAATATCACTTTGTCAAGACCCAATGATTCGATTTGAGCATCAGAGATCTCACTGGCAGTGCCAAATAAAGCGAAAGCAACGATCAATGGACCGATCATCGTTCCAAAGGAATTCACGCCGCCGCCAAGATTTACCCGCGTAGTACCGGTCGATGGGTCCCCTAATGTTATGGAAAAAGGCTGAGCGGCTGTTTGCTGCAGTGAAAAACCAAGCGCTACGATAAACAAGCCGATGAGCATCCCTGCAAAAACATCCGCTTTAACGGCAATAATCATCGCAACAGCGCCTACGGCTGAAAACAACAACCCGTAAATGATACTCTTCTTATATCCCCATTTGCCAACAAGGTCTTTTCCCCCAAAGGCACCATAGGCGAACAAAATAAGTGCGCCCACATAGTAAGCCATGTAAAATGCGAAGTCAATTAACTGACTCTGAAACTGGTCAAGGTGAAAATAATTTTTACAAAACGGGATGAATACGCTGTTTCCAGCTGCTATAAAACCCCAGAAAAAGAAAACGGTAACAAGGGTACTAAGTGCTCCGTAGTTGGTGGGTTGTTGAGCCTTTGACATAAGCAATCAAATGATTTTAATTTGAACGCTGAAAGTAATAAGTTTTTAGCAGTAATAAAATTTTTTCAAACCCTGATACTTGGTTAGGTTTAACTCATTAAATTGATGCACATTTCACAAAGAATGGAAATACTTCACGTCAGCGCAGAATGTTACCCCGTCGCAAAAGCGGGTGGCTTGGGAGATGTGGTAGGAGCTTTGCCAAAATACCTGAACAACCAGGGTCATATTGCCAAAGTAGTCATGCCAATGTATCGCACCAGGTTTCTATATACCAACAAATGGGAGGTGGTTCACAAAGGTTTCACCAATCTGGGAAACTGGGGCTTCGAATTTACGGTTATTAAAGAAACAGAAAATGTACTGGGTTTCGATTTATACCTGGTAGACATCAACGGTCTGCTGGATCGTGAAAAAGTGTATGGCTACGACGATGATGCGGAACGATTCACCGCTTTCCAGATTTGTGTACTCGACTGGGTAAGTCAGTGGCAGCACCAGCCCGATGTCATTCACGTTCATGATCATCACGCAGCCCTGATTCCCTTCATGATCAAATACTGCTATAAATACGCAGCCATCAGGAACATCCCCACTGTACTCACCATTCACAACGCCCAGTACCAGGGCTGGCTGGGATGGGAAAACAGCCGGTTTATTCCGGCCTGGGATACCTGGCAGTGGGGAATGCTCGACTGGAATAACACGATCAACCCGCTGGCATCGGCAATCAAATGCGCCGATAAAGTGACCACGGTTTCGCCAAGCTACCTCGATGAACTGAAATATATGAGTAACGGCCTGGAAGCGCTGTTCGAATATGAAAAAGGAAAATGCGTCGGCATCCTGAACGGGATCGACGTCGACGTATGGGACCCCTCACACGACAGTTACCTCGATCATCATTATTCCATCAAAGACGAAGAAGCAGGAAAAGCCAAAAACAAAATGGAACTCTGCGAACGCTTCGGACTGGATTTCGAAAAGCCATTGATCGTTTTTATCGGACGGCTGGTAGGTGAAAAAGGAGCAGAACTGCTTCCACAGGTTATTGGCGACTCTTTCTATTATGTGGGCAGAAGAATGAACTTCCTGATACTGGGCAGCGGTTTCCCGGAGGTGGAGGCCGGGCTCAATGCATTGAAGCCACTATCTCAATTTGACTATAATGTATTTATCGGATATAATGAGAAATTAAGCCACTTGATGTACGCGGGGGCGGATTTTCTGTTAATGCCATCACGGGTAGAACCATGCGGATTGAACCAGATGTATTCAATGAGGTATGGAACCGTTCCGATGGTAAGAAGAATTGGTGGTCTGAAAGACACCGTAAAAGATTTTGGCGAACCAGGAGGGTATGGTATCTGTTATGATCAGACGGCTGTCGGCGATATTACACATGGTGTATGGAGAGCCGTGGATCTTTACCACGATAAAGCCAGAATGAAACAGATTCGCCAGAAAATGATGGGGCTCGACTTCAGTTGGGAAAGCAGCGTGGAAAAATATATTGAAGTCTACAGCAGCCTGAAATAAGTATCTTGTAAGAAATCAGACATTGCTTGTAAAACCATATTGAATTCAAAACAAACTGATATGTCAAAAGAAATATTAGCCGTGATTCTTGGTGGGGGAGCTGGAACCAGGCTTTACCCTTTAACTGCCAGCCGTTCCAAACCCGCTGTACCCATTGCAGGAAAATACCGCCTGGTAGACATTCCGATCTCCAACTGCCTCAACTCAAACATCGCCCGCATGTTTGTACTGACACAGTTCAACTCGGCATCGCTCAACAGACATATCAAGAACACCTATCATTTCAGCGCATTCAGTTCGGCATTCGTAGATATATTGGCCGCGGAACAGACACCCGATAACCCCACCTGGTTCCAGGGCACTGCGGATGCGGTCCGGCAAAGCCTGCGCCACATCGAACCATTTTCCAGCGACTATGTCCTGATCCTTTCCGGTGACCAGCTCTATCAAATGGACTTCCGGGAAATGATCAACAATCATATTGAGAAAAAAGCAGACATCTCCATTGCCACCATACCCGTTGGCGACCGCGAAGCGCCTGAGTTTGGTATTCTCAAAAAGAATGACGACGGACTGATCAGCTCTTTCGTCGAAAAACCCAAGAAAGAAGTCCTTTCCGAATGGGTGAGCGATACCGGTGCGGAAATGCAACGCCAGGGAAGAAATTACCTGGCCTCCATGGGTATCTATATCTTCAACAGGCAATTGCTGAGCGATCTGTTGCTCGATGAATGCAAGGAGGCAACAGATTTTGGTAAAGAAATCATTCCCCAATCCATTTCCAAGTACAAAGTGGCCAGTTACCAGTACGAAGGATACTGGACCGATATCGGAAATATCTACTCCTTCTTTGAAGCCAACCTCGGCCTGACACAGGATATACCCGATTTTAATCTGTTCGATAATAACAAGGCGATCTATACCCGCGCGCGTATGCTGCCCCCGGCCAAGATCAGCGGAACAACCCTCGAAAAAACCATCATCGCAGAAGGTTGTATTATCAACGCTTCCCGTGTGGAGAACAGCGTGATCGGTATCAGAACACGCATCGGTTCCGGAACAACCATCGTGAGCAGCTATGTCATGGGTAGCGATTTTTTTGAAACCCTGGAAGAAATGCGACACAATGCAGAAAGAGGGGTGCCCAAACTGGGCATTGGCGACCGATGCTATATCCGCAATGCCATCCTCGATAAAAACTGCCGTATTGGAGATGATGTACGTATCAATGGCGGACATCACCTCGAAAACACCGATCATTCCCTCTATACCGTTAAAGACGGAATAGTAGTAGTGAAGAAAGGAGCGGTTATACCGAATGGGTTTGTGATATAGTGCGTTTAGGGTTTATCGTTTATCGTTTCACGTTTTCTGAACAAAAGGTCACCTTGTAAACCGGCCTTTTTTTGATCGTGCTCATCTGCATGATGAGGAGGAGTTATTGCCACTACATAACGAAAAACGATAAACTATAAACCATAAACATCAATGTCTGGTACACATAGTGTAATATTTACACAATATCTCCTTATCTTTCCTTACGATACACAAACCTAACGATCGCTTATGTCTACTGCCTACACCGGAGTGAAACCTCCTTTAAGATTATCCGAGATTGTAAATATGAGTGTGGGATTCTTCGGAATCCAGTTTGGATGGGACCTGCAAAGAGCCAACATGGGTCGTATTTATGAAAATCTTGGAGCCAACCCGGACGAAGTGCCAATTCTCTTCCTGGCAGCACCATTAACGGGTTTATTGGTTCAACCTGTGATAGGATACATGAGCGACCGAACCTGGCATCCGCGATGGGGAAGAAGAAGGCCTTATTTCATGCTTGGAGCGATATTGAGTTCGATTGCCCTGATTTTTATGCCGCACAGCAGTGCCTTATGGATGGCTGCCGGTTTACTCTGGGTGCTGGATGTGTTCGGAAATGTAGCGATGGAACCATTCAGGGCTTTTGTAACCGATAAACTGCCCGATTCACAGGTGAACAGGGGATTCGTAATGCAAAGTTTCATGATCGGATTGGGTGGATGGATCGCATCTTCCCTGCCCTGGCTGATGAAAAATGTGTTCAACCTGGAAAACACCGCAGTAAAAGGTGAGATACCTGCCAATGTTGAATTTTCATTTTATATAGGTTCATTTTTCTTCCTGGCTGCCGTCTTGTACACTGTCTTTACTACCAAAGAATACCCGCCGTCAGACCTGAGTTTTAAAGAAAAGGTAAAGGAATCAAACAAGGGATTCGGGGCGGGTGTATCGGAAATCCTGTCTGCACTATCTAATATGCCTAAGCGAATGAGGATAGTATCCCTGGTTCAGTTTTTTACCTGGCCGGGTCTGTTCCTGATGTGGTTCTATTATACAACCGCCGTGGCGGTGAACGTATTTGGAGGAAAAGACAGCAGCGATCCTGTGTATGCGCAGGGTGCCGATTTTGCCTCACTGACCCTGGGTTATTACAGCGCTGTGACTTTTGTTTTCGCATTGATACTTCCCTATATTGCGGATAGGCTTGGACGTAAGACAACCCATGCCCTTTGCCTGCTTTGTGGAGCCATCGGCCTGATCAGTCTGCGTTGGATTCACGATAAAAACATGCTCTACCTGTGTATGACGGGAGTGGGGGTGGCCTGGGCCAGCATTCTTTCGATGCCCTATGCCATGTTAAGTGGAGTATTACCCAAGGATAAGGTGGGTATTTACATGGGAATCTTCAATTTCTTTATTGTGTTGCCGGAGATCATCGCCTCTTTCGGATTCGGTTGGTTGATGAGAAATGTGTTGAACAATGACCGCCTTCTGGCCGTGCAGGTGGGTGGGGGACTTATGACACTGGCGGCACTGGTTTGTTTCTTCTTCATAAAAGAAAAGAAATCTGAAGTGATAGATGAAACATTGATGAATAAAATGGAAATCTCAGAAGAAAGATCTGTATAATCTGAATAAATTATGAAAAAGTATTGCTTCCTGTTTTCCCTGCTGATTTCAACTTTTTTATTGCATGCACAAATAACTGTTTATCCCACCCATTGGTGGACCGGCATGAAAACGTCGAAAATACAATTGCTGATCAGATCAGCAAACATCAGCGGTCCGGAAAGAAGGATTGCCATGATCAACTACCCGGGTGTGAAAGTGCTGGGTGTTGAAAAAATGGAAAGCCCCAACTATTTGCTGGTGAACCTGGATATTTCAGCACAGGCAAAACCAGGATCGTTCCCGGTTAAGATCGTTGGGGGAAACAAACCGGTTCAATTCACCTATGAATTGAAGGCAAGAGACAAAGAAGATGGAAAATCAAGAGTAAAAGGAGTGACTTCGAAAGACCTCGTCTATCTCATCATGCCGGATCGCTTCGCCAATGGCGATCCATCCAACGACGCATTCGACAGCTACAAAGACAAAGAAGCCAACAGAAACAGCAAATTTGCCCGCCATGGCGGAGACCTGAAGGGTGCACAGGAACACCTCGATTATCTTTCTGATCTGGGCGTTACGACAGTCTGGTTCACGCCACTGACAGAAAATGACATGCCAAAGATGAGAGAGGGTAGTTGGGATATGTCCGGCTACCATGGTTACTGGTTCACGGATCACTATAAAGTAGATAAACGCTTTGGTGGTAACCAGGCCTACAAAGACTTTATTACAACGGCGCATCAGAAAGGAATGAAAGTAATACAGGATGCGGTATATAACCATATCGGACTGGAACACTGGATCTACCTGGACCCGCCTTCGAAAGACTGGATCAATCAATGGCCAACTTTCACGCCACCCAGCCATCGCGTAGAAACGATGTTCGATCCTTATGGATCCAGCTTCGACAAGAACAATATGGTAAAAGGCTGGTTTGTCCGGCACCTGCCGGATTTGAACCTGGCCAATCCCAGCCTGACGAATTACCTGGTGCAACATGCCATCTGGAGTGTGGAGGAATTTGGTTTCGATGGATTTCGGGTGGATACTTACAAATATTGCGATGAAACATTTTTGAATACGGTAAATGCAGCCCTGGTAAAGGAATATCCCACACTGACCACCTTTGTGGAAGCCTGGGCGAATAACGAACAGGGTAATGCGTATTTCGTTCAGAATAATCTCAACATCCCATTCAAACACAATGCCGGCGGTGCGCTGGATTTTCCGCTTTGTTTTGCCATGCACGCAGCCATGAACCAGCCCAATGGCTGGACGGAAGGGGTGAACAGGCTCTACATGACACTGGCGCAGGACAGGGCCTATAAGGATCCGCTCGCCAATTGCATTTTCCTCGATAACCACGACCTCGATCGGGTGTACTCGGTAATAGGAGAGGACTGGAATAAAATGAAATGGGGAATGAACTGGCTCCTGACCTTACGTGGAATACCACAAATTTATTATGGCACAGAGATCCTGATGAAAAACTTCAAGCAGCCGACAGATGCAGAAGTGAGGCTCGATTTCCCGGGCGGTTTTCCGGGTGATGCAGTCAATAAATTCACCTCCGCAGGCAGAACAGAAAAGGAAAACGAAGCATTCAATTATATCAGAAATCTTGCCCGTTTCCGTAAGACTTCCTCCGCCCTTACCACCGGAAAAACCATGCAGTTCATCGTTCGCGACGGTGTTTACATCTACTTCCGCTACGACGATAAGCAAACCGTAATGGTCATTACCAATACCGGTGACCGGCCATTTACGCCGGATTGGAATATGTACAAGGAAAGAACAGGCAATTTCAAATCTGCCCGTGACATCCAGACTGGTAAAATTATGCCACTGGAAAACTTCCAAATAAAACCAAAAGAAGGGTTGGTGCTGGAGTTGGTGAAATAGCGGTTTGCAGTTTGCGGTTTGCAGTTTGCAGTTTGAGCTTTGTGGATAAATATTTCTAGGTGACAGTTTTCTATTTTAATATCGCTTTTGTGCTTAATCTTTACTTGGAATAAAAATATAAGAAGGGCACCACAATTGAATGCTGAAGTTGCATAAGGCGCAAATTAGAACGGTAAAGGAAAAATACCCGCCAACCGCAAACCGCAAACCGAAAGCATCACAGCATCACCAGCCAAATATTCCTGTTCGCCCATTTGCCCCATTCTTTAAGGCTGCTCTGGAGAGAGGCTTGCAGTTGTGTGTAATTGGTTTTCTTACCTTTTGTCGGTGCGGCCAGATCTTTTGGTGTCACCGGCACCAGTTCCAGCTTGGTGGCAAACCAGGTGGTGTTGATGCGCGGGATGGCAATGCCGAGAATCATGCCTGGCAGGCCATTAAAACCTTCCGGACCACCGGTTACCATGATCTCATCGGTATAAAAAGCGAAAATAAATACAGAGTCCATCATCAGGCCCGTTGCTTTGCGGCAGTTGAAACCGGCAATCTTGCGGGTATCATTAGTAAGTTTCCATTCAATTTTCCGCAGGGTATCCTGAACGAGGTAGGTACTTTCGAAAACCTGTTTCTGACTCACAAAGCTTTGTGTGCTGTAGTCGTTGTGAACGATGTTTTCCGAAGCCGGTCCGGTTCCCCATCCATTGGGGCGCTGGTTCGGATTTTCTCGCCCGGGTTTATAGGTTGACTGGTTCCCGTCGAAAAAAAAATCAAAATAGGTAATGTCATACTGAGGTATGCTCTTCTTTAGCTCTTGTATCCATTCACCACTGCCTTCACCGTCGAGTTGTTTGTGGACGTTGATCTTCCTTTCAAATTCAATCTTGCCTTTGGTAATGAACTGCTGGGCCTGCATTACAACAGGGGCCAGGAAAATAAGGGTCAGTATAGTCAGTATCTGCTTTTTCATTGCTATATATTTAGTCGAATGGACTGGTGGGTGCTTTGCCATTCTTTGAAAAATTCCAGGTGAAAGTGAGTAACCAGAAACGACGAAGCGTTTCATAGGTTCTCTCCGTGATCGAGTTGCCATTTACATCCCGGTTGATGCCGAGGTTCTGATTGAAAATATCGTTCATTTCAAATTTCAACACGCCGCTGTTATCCTTGAACAGCTTGCGGCTTACGTTTCCTCTGATCAGCGCAACATTTCTGTTATTGGGGAACAGCGTTGTTTTTTGACGTAATTGTATGTCGATATTGGACCCCGCCTCGAGTTTCCAGGGTAAATGAATATTGAAATTGCCGTAAATGCTGGTCGACCAGTAATTGTTGTTGAAGGCTGAGTTCAGGGAAGACTTCGAAGTATTATAGGTCGGTCCGATATTGAGGTAAAATTCAATCTTTTTCTCTTTTCTATAATTAGCCCCCACGCCCAGGCCCCAACGATAATTGGTTGTGCGGTTCTTCCTGTTGTTAACAATGGTATTGTTGCTGTTTCCACCCGCATCCACGTTAAAGTCTATATTGAAATCGCTCTTTTTCAATTTAAAACTGTACGACAGGTAACTGGAGAAGCTGAAGTTGCCGCTGACGTTAACCGGTTGAAAAACGCGGCGACCCAGGCTGTCGATGTAATCGCTGGTGCTGATCGCATCCTTGGTGGTGGTAATGTCAATATATGACCAGATGCCCCGGTTGTTTAAAACTTTAAAGTCATTAAAGTTCAAACCAATATTGTGGCGGAACTCCTGTTTGAGACCGGGATTACCAATTCGAAGGTTATAAAGGTCGGTATTGTCCCGAATGGGTTGCAGTTCATCAATCGTTGGCTGGCGGGTGCTTCCATTATATCGTATGCCCAGCCTGGTTTGCGGTTTGATGGTCCAGTTGAAGTTGGCTCTCGGGAAGAAGTTGAAATAAACATAAGAGCGGGTGGTATCTCTTACAAGGTCCTTTTGGGTAAATGCCGCATGGGAGATATTTCCGCCCAAGGAGAAGTTGATGGTTTTGCGGATAAATCGAACATTCGCTCCTCCGGAATGCGTGAGGATGTCTACATCAAACCTGTTAGACAACGAATCAATCAGGTCATCGTACTTCCCATTGTCTTTGTTATAACTGAATCGCTCAGATTTGTTCTTGGCGTCTGCGAGGCTGTAGTTCAGTTCGAGCGTTATTTTTTTAGTGAGCGGTTCGGTATAGGAAACTTTACCGCTGTAGCCAGTCTGGCGTGAGTTGTTGATCTTTTGCTGATCTACGGTATCAACTGTTGGGTTGGAACCAAATATTTCATTTCGGGAGTTCAGGAAACCTTTGGAGTCAGATTCTCTGTAAGACTGATTGGCGGTGACGGAGATCGTTCTGCCCAGTTTTCTGAATTTTTTTCTCCAGATCAGGCTGCTGGTGAAATTCTCATTATTGCCTTCACTTGTGGTGTTTCTTGAACTCTTGTTAAGAAAGATATTTTTTCCCGACAAAGATTCCGAATAAGAATAATTGGCGTTGTTGGTTCGGCCGGCACCTCCGTTCATCGTCAGTTTCAGGGATGAAGAGGAGTCAAGCTGAACTTCGTAAATGCCGCCCATTGTGTTTCTGAAACGCTGGCTGAAATTGCTGCCACGATCATTTCTTAGGAGGAATGAATCCACACCCAGGTTATATTGTGAGATCGTACCGCCGGTGCCAAGCGTGTTCAGCTTATTAAACTTGTAGTTGAAGTTTACTTTATGGCGGTCGGCATCATATTTATTGGAGAAAGTAGCGCCGGCACTCCAGCTCGTAGGCAAGCCTTCCCCATAATAGGAGCCGCCGCCACCATCAAAATCATCACCGCTGGAAGTGATCATGAATACGCCGGATCCTTCTTCCATTTCCATCACCGAATTATCTCCCCCTCCGTAAGCGCCCCGGTCGGCCCATCCCAAACCGGTTTTGCCGGTATTGGACATGATACCATAGGCGGCAAATTTCCTCTTTCCTTTAAAGGCATTGATCATTGCCTGGTTGCTGAACTTATCCGACAGGCCTCCCCCCAGTCCAATCTTTCCAAAGTATCCGTTCTTTTTATCTTCCTTCATCTTCAGGTTGATGGTTTTCGTTCGCTGTCCATCATCAATGCCCGTAAAAGCAGCCTGGTCGCTTTTCTTGTCAAATACCTGTACTTTCTCAATAGCATCAGCCCTCAGGTTTTGAGTGGCCATGGTCGGGTCATCTCCGAAAAATTCCTCGCCATCCACCAGTACCTTTTTCACTTCTTCTCCCTGGGCCTTGATCTTTCCATCCGGATCAACCTGTATTCCCGGCAATCGTTTCAGCAATTCTTCCACATTGGCATTTTGAGCCACCTTAAAACTATCGGCGATATATTCTGTGGTGTCTTTTTTGAACCGGATGGCTCCCAGCTTCTGGCTAACCACTACTTGTTCCAGCAGCTGACTGCGAAGTATCATCGGGATCGACCCCAGATCAAGCCGGGAAGTATCGGACAGATCGGTATTGGAATAGTAATCTGCAAAATTGGGAAAGGTAACCAGCAGGAGGAAATTCCCACTGGGGAGTTTCTCAAGCAGAAAATTCCCGTCCTTGTCGGCTCTTGTAAACTTTAGAAATGTGGAGTCTGACTTCCGCAAAAGGGCAACAACCGAATTGGCGAGGGTCTTTTTCTCGGCAGTGTCGGCGATTTTACCACGAATAGAGGCATTTTGGGAAATGGCGGAAAAGCCTGAAATCAGGAACAGCAGAATAACAGTTAGTTTGTGCATGGCTATAGGCGAATACATGAACGAATAAGCTCAATAATCAGAACCAATTCTTCTCAATGGAAAATGAATTTCAGTGAATTTGGCCCAATCTCATCAGTCGAACCCCTTAATTTTACGTTAAAGAGTGTTATCTTCCACAACGGCCATTTCAAATGAACAGTATGACACAATCTGATAAGAAATCCACAAAAAAAACTGCCGCAAAGAAAGAAAAGCCTGTTGTAGTGGAAAATGAAAATGTGACAAAGGGTAAACAGGCATCGGCCAAACCATCCAAATACGAGGATGTACATTTTGTAGACAGCACCCGGCCTGTTTGGAATTACTCGCTATTGACAGAGGAGGACATTCGAAATTTTCAGGCGGGTACTCACTACCGTTTATACGAACACTTTGGAGCACATCAACTGGAAGTGCTGGGCCAACCGGGTTACTATTTTGCGGTTTGGGCGCCTAACGCCACTTTTATTTCTGTGAAAGGGAATTTCAACGACTGGAGTGATACGGCTCATCCTTTATTCGTTCGCCAGGACAATTCCGGAATCTGGGAAGGATTCATCCCGGGTATACCTAAAGGTGATGTGTACAAATATCATATACATGGCTTCAAGGGCCGGAAGATCGATAAAGGAGATCCTTTCGCCAATTTCTGGGAATTAAGACCTCTCACCGCTTCTATTACCTGGGATCTCGACTACCACTGGCGTGATAAAGACTGGATGAAACATCGCAAAAAGAAAAATTCCCTGGATGCTCCCTGGAGTGTATATGAAGTTCACCTCGCCAGTTGGATGAGACCCGACCGGAATAACGAAGAAGCGTACAATACCTATGACCAGATACGGGAAAGACTCGTTCCTTATGTAAAAGAAATGAACTTCACACATGTCGAATTCATGCCCGTCATGGAGCACCCCTTCGACGGAAGCTGGGGCTACCAGGGAACCGGGTATTTTGCACCGACTTCCCGCTTTGGTGACCCGCAGCAGTTCATGGAAATGGTAAATGCCTTTCATGAAGCAGGCATCGGAGTGATCCTCGACTGGGTGCCTTCTCATTTCCCCTACGATTCGCACGGCTTGTTCATGTTCGATGGTACGCATACCTATGAGTATGCAGATATGCGAAAGGGATTTCACCCCGACTGGAACAGCTACATTTTTAATTATAAGAGGGGAGAAGTAAAATCGTTTTTGATTAGCAGCGCCCGGTTCTGGCTGGATAAATTCCATGTGGATGGTATTCGGGTGGATGCCGTCAGCTCGATGCTGAAATTGAATTACTCCCGAACAACCGGTCAGTGGGAGCCCAATGAATTTGGAGGAGATGGAAACCTGGAAGCCATCGCATTTATTAAAGACCTGAACGAAACCATCTTCAGAGACTTTCCCGATGTTCAGACCATTGCAGAAGAAGCGACCGACTGGCCTGGTGTGTCCAAGCCAACCTTTGAAGGGGGATTGGGATTCGGAATGAAATGGATGATGGGTTGGATGCATGATACGCTCGACTATTTCAAGATGGATCCGTTTTATCGGAAACATCACCAGAATAAGTTTTCGTTCAGCATGATGTACTATTACGATGAAAACTTCATGCTGCCCCTGAGTCATGATGAAGTGGTTCATGGTAAAAGCCCCATGATCTATAAGATGCCCGGCGATGAATGGCAGAAATTCGCGAACCTGCGTTCCTTATATAGCTACATGTTCACACATCCCGGAGGCAAGCTCCTTTTTATGGGCAATGAATTCGGCGCTACCAACGAATGGAATTATAAAAGTGAATTGCAATGGGAACTGCTGCAGTTTGAGCCTCATCGTGGCTTGCGCGAATGTGTAAAAGATTTGAATACGCTGCTGAAAGAAGAACCGGCGCTGTACGAAAACCAGTTCAATATTTATGGTTTTGAATGGATAGATCTCAATCACCGCGACGAATCAGTGATCGTATATCGCAGGAAAGGAGAAAAAGCCTCGAACGATTTGCTGATCATCCTCAATCTAACTCCCGAAGCACGACACGATTGGAAAGTTTATGCCAACGGTAAATCACAGTGGAAAGAAATATTCAACAGCGACGCCAAAAAATACTGGGGAACCGGAGACGTATTCAATCCGGAAATATTAACAACCCTGGTGGATAAAAAGGAAAACAGGTACGAAATAAATCTCCATTTACCACCGTTGGGAGTAGTGATATTAAAATAGAAGGTATTGATAAATAGATACCTGTAGTCCGTACCCAATTTGTTGAAGATGAAAAACCTTTTGTTCCTGATATTATTTTTTTGCGCTATAAAAGCCCAGGCACAACCTTCAGACAGTGCCCAATACTATTTTAACCGCGGAATAGAAGAAAAAACGGCCCGTCGTTTCCGGGAAGCCGAAAAGAATTTTCTCAAAGCTTATAATTTTAACTCTACAGATTTTCAAATCCTGACCGAATGGGCAACCGTACTCCAGGAACAGAACCGATACGCCGAAGCAAGGGAAAAATGGTTGCTGGCAGATGCGATCAATCCGGGTCAGCCCGCGGTGGTAGAAAAATTGGCTGAACTGTCTTTCAATCTAAGAAAATACGAAGATGCCATCACCTATGCCCGCAAAATGCAGCAAATGAAAATTGGCAAAGATGTCCATTTCCTGCTTGCAAAAAGCTATTACGAACTGGAGAACTACGGCGAAGCATTGAAGTATTGCGAACTGGCTTATAAAGAGAACGAAAAAGATCCGATGATTCCGTATATAGGTGCCCGTTGTTATATGGAAATGAACAATTACAAAAAATCAGCAGGATGTTACGAACAGGCCCTGGCGCTCGATTCCTCCAAAGCCACCTGGATGTACGAGGCAGGACTAATCTACTATGCCATTCCCAATCACGACAAGGCTCTTTTCTGGATTAAACGCGCCGGCGAGAAGGGTTACAAGAAATCTGACGAATACCTGTCAAACCTGGCTTCCGCCTACCTTAATGCAGGTCAACATCAACAAGGAATAGACCTGATGACGGAGCAGTTGAAGAAGCGACCCGAAGACCAGGAAATCATGTACAATATTGCTCAGGCGTATTATAACATCAAAAAATACGATGATGCCATCACTTATTGGGATAAAGCACTTGGTGTCGACAAACAGAATGCTTCGGCACTGTATATGATTGGCATGTCGTATCAGAAGAAAGGCGATACAGAAAAAGGCAAGGCACTTTGCGACCGGGCCATACAAATGGATCCTTCCCTCAATAAGCTCAAGCAGGAGAGAAAGATGCCCGGTGGATTATAAATCCGGTCGGGCGTAAGCTTACATTCTTTCAGGAACTGAAATCCCCAACAACCGCATGGATGTTTGCAGGGTAGTGGCCATTAACTGGCAAATTTGCAAACGAAGATTCTTTTTATCCTCATTCTCGGCGTTGATGATCGAATGAGCTGAATAAAATGAGTTGTAAGATTTTGCCAGGTGAAAAGCATAATTGGCAATCACACCAGGATTCATTTCACGGCAGGCCTCATTAATTATCTGTGGGAACTGCTCCAGGTGAATCAATAACTTTTTTTCCATCGGAAGCAATGCCTCCAGGGATTTGTTACCGGAAGGTTTTTCCTTTCGGAGAATGGATTTTATCCGCGCATAAGTATACTGAATGAAAGGCCCGGTAAATCCATGAATATCGATGGACTCCTCGGGGTTGAATACCATTCGTTTTTTAGGATCCACCCGCAATAAGAAGAATTTAAGAGCGCCTACACCGATAATATGATACAGGTCTTTTAACTCCTCTGCGGTGAATCCCTCCACTTTACCCAGCTCTGCTGTATGTTGCGCGGCGGTTTTTTCCATCTCATCAATAAGGTCATCTGCATCTACTACAGTGCCTTCGCGCGTTTTCATCCGGCCTGTCGGGAGTTCAACCATGCCATAGCTCAAATGATAGATATCATCGGCGGAAGGCAAACCAAGCTTTTGACAGATCAGCTTCAATACTTTGAAGTGATAGTTTTGTTCATCACCGACTACATAGATGCTCAGGTCGCAGTTGAATTCTTTCTGTTTAAGATCGGCGAGGCCAATATCCTGGGTGATGTAGACGGCTGTGCCATCTTTTCGCTGCACAATCTTCCTGTCAAGTCCGTCTTTGGTGAGGTCTATCCAGACACTACCATCGGCTTCTTTTTCAAAAACTCCCTTCTCAAGCCCTTTTTCCACCATCTGCTTTCCCAGGATGTAAGTGTCGCTTTCGTAATAGGTTTTGTCAAAGTCGCTGCCGATGCGTTCGTATGTTTCGGCAAAGCCTTTATAAACCCAGCTGTTCATCTTCTTCCACAAGTCAATCACTTCGGGTTTCCCGGCTTCCCAGTCGACCAGCATCTGCTGGGCCGCTTTCATAATTGGCGCTTCCTTTTCCGCTTCCTCTTTGTTCATTCCCTGAGCCACCAGTTGTTCAACCTGTTTTTTTAATTCATTTCCAAACATCACATAATAGTCGCCCACGAGGTGATCTCCCTTGATCCCGGTGTTTTCAGGGGTAGCGCCATTGGCAAAAAGCTGCCAGGCGATCATGCTCTTGCAAATATGTATGCCGCGGTCATTGGCAATACAGGTCTTGATTACATCAAATCCGTTGTGTTTATAGATTTCTGCTATGCTCCAGCCCAGGAAATTATTACGGAGGTGTCCCAGGTGCAGGGGTTTGTTGGTATTGGGAGAGGAGTACTCTACCATCACTTTTTTACCAGTGGCCGGGGCTTTTCCGAATTCGGCGTTTCCATAATTCGAAGCCAGAAAGCGGTTCCAGAATTGATCGGTAATAACAAGGTTTAAGAAGCCTTTGATCACATTAAAAGAAGCATACAGTTCCGGATGGGCTGCCTGCAGATGCTCACCCAGTTCCTTGCCCAGTTGATCCGGCGATTTCTTTGCCTGTTTCACAAAGCTGAAGAGAACAACTGTATAATCGCCCTCAAATTCCGGTTTGGTTTCATTCACAAGAATATCCGCCGGACTGATGGAGAGATCGTATAATTTTTGCAAAGCCGCACTGACTGTAGGTTGAATCGCCTGAATGATATTCATATCCTGAATTTGGGAGGGCAAAAATAACACATTCAGGGCGTAGCTGTTAAATCAAAAAGCTGCTCTTATTAGGAACAGCTTTTTGTACAGTTTGGCTTAGGGATTAACAGGATTTGAATATCTATATTTTTTTTATTTGAAAATCAATCTTAGTGTTTATTTGATCCAGATCAAGTCAGTTGGCTGATTTACAGCAGTTTGCTGTAGCTATATGACTACAGGGAACGAATGGGCTTTTCATTTGAAGCGGTCTATGATTATCTTCGCGGCTCTTTTATGATAAAGCGGACCCTCATTAATTTAATTGACTTTTTTTATCCTCCTTTCCGGAAGCTGATGCCTCTGCAAACTTTCCGGTATGCGGCCTGCGGAGGTGGCAATACCTTGCTTGGACTGGTAATCTATTCACTGGCTTACAAGTACTGGCTAAAAGAGCAGGACCTTGATCTGGGTTTCTATGCATTCAAATCCCATATTGCCGCGCTCATCGTTTCATTCAGTGTCAATTTTCCGCTGGGTTTCATTCTAATGAAGTACATCGTGTTCAATGAGTCGAATATCAAAGGCCGGATCCAGCTGTTCCGCTATTTCATTTTCTTTATTTTTTGCCTCTTTCTCAATTATGTACTGCTGAAATTGCTGGTGGAAGTGATGCATTGGTACCCCATTATAGCCCAGATCATCACCACCGTGATCGTGGTCTGTGTCAGCTACCTCACCCAGAAACATTTTACGTTCAAGGTGGAAAGAAAAGACCAGGACTTTCCTTTCTGATTCCCCTTTTGTCAGCAACCAAAAAAGATGTCAGTGCCCGATTTCTTGGTAGGGGGGCCGGGCTGTCTAAATGGTTGATTTAGTCAGTAAAAAGGGCCAAAAAGTGAAAAAATATCCAGTCTGATACGGTAATACTGTCAATTTTGCATTGCAGCCTGTCACGGCACAGGGATTGATAATCATCTGTGAACATTAAATTCAAACAATCATGGGTAAAATAATAGGAATAGACCTCGGAACAACCAACAGCTGCGTGGCAGTCATGGAAGGTAATGAACCGGTAGTGATTGCTAACGACGAAGGTCGCCGTACCACCCCATCGGTGGTTGCTTTTCTGAAAAACGGAGAGCGTAAGGTAGGTGATCCGGCCAAGAGACAGGCCATTACCAACCCGCAAAACACCATCATGAGCGTTAAGCGCTTCATGGGCCGCCGTTTTGACGAAGTAACCGGTGAGATCAGCCACTGGAGTTATAAAGTAGCAAAAGGTGACAACAATACAGTAAGAATTGATATTGACGGACGTCTTTATACGCCGCAGGAGATCAGTGCCATGATTCTTCAGAAAATGAAGAAAACAGCCGAAGATTACCTGGGCCAGGAAGTGACTGAAGCGGTGATTACCGTTCCGGCTTACTTTAACGACGCACAACGTCAGGCGACCAAGGAAGCCGGAGAAATTGCCGGTTTGAATGTTCGCCGGATTGTAAACGAGCCCACCGCCGCCGCACTCGCGTATGGTCTGGATAAAGGCAAACATGATCAGAAGATCGCCGTGTTTGACCTCGGTGGAGGTACCTTCGATATCTCCATCCTCGAACTCGGAGATGGCGTATTTGAAGTGAAAAGCACCAATGGTGATACTCACCTCGGTGGTGATGACTTCGATAAAGTGATCATGGACTGGCTGGCTGATGAATTTAAAAAAGACGAAAATGTAGATCTGAGAAAAGATCCAATGGCATTGCAACGTCTGAAAGAAGCATCTGAAAAAGCCAAGATCGAACTCAGTTCTTCTTCTGAAACAGAAATCAATCTTCCTTATATCACCGCCATCGACGGAGTGCCCAAGCACCTGGTGAAAAAACTCACTCGTGCGAAATTTGAACAGATTGCGGACTCCCTCTTCGAACGCTGCCTGAGACCTTGCGAGCAGGCGCTGAAAGATGCAGGCATGAGCACTTCACAGATCGATGAAGTGATCCTCGTAGGAGGTAGTACCCGTATCCCGAAAGTGCAGGAGATCGTTGAGAAATTCTTTGGCAAGAAACCCAACCGCGGTGTGAACCCTGATGAAGTAGTAGCAGTAGGTGCCGCTATCCAGGGTGCAGTGCTTACCGGTGAAGTGAAAGATGTACTGTTGCTCGACGTAACACCGCTTTCTCTGGGTATCGAAACCATGGGTGGTGTTATGACAAGACTGATCGATAGCAATACAACGATCCCTACCAAAAAATCAGAAGTATTCTCAACCGCCAGCGATAACCAGCCGGGTGTACAGATACATGTGCTGCAGGGTGAACGCCCCATGGCCTCTCAAAACAAGAGCCTCGGTGTATTTAACCTCGATGGAATTCCACCCGCTCCCCGTGGAGTGCCACAGATCGAAGTGATATTCGATATTGATGCGAACGGTATTTTGCATGTAACTGCCAAAGACAAAGGCACCGGTAAAGAACAGAAGATCCGAATCGAAGCGGGTAGCGGATTGAGCAAGGACGAAGTGGAAAAAATGAAAGCAGAAGCAAAAGCCAACGAAGCAACAGATAAAGCGGCTCGCGAAAAAGTGGATAAGATCAATATGGCCGACAGCCAGATCTTCCAAAGCGAAAAGCAATTAAAAGAATATGGCGACAAGATTCCTGCAGAGAAGAAAGCTAATATCGAAAGCGCTCTTAATAAATTGAAAGAAGCTCACAAGAGCCAGGATGTGGCAGCTATTGATGCTACCATCGCCGAGTTGACAAATGCATGGACTGCTGCCAGTGAAGAACTGTACAAGGCTTCACAAGCAGGTACGCAACCGGGTCAGGATGGTGCAGCCGGTGAAGGACAGAGCAAGAGCAGCGACAATGTTGAAGACGCACAATTCGAAGAAGTGAAGTAAGAAGTAGAAGTCCCACCACCATAAAAAAAGAAAGAGCTTCCGCGAGGAGGCTCTTTCTTTTTTTATTGTCAATAGGTGTTCACTACTACGAGATTGTTGTTGCCTGTATGTGTGATAGTTAGTAATGAAAATATCCTCCCTTAACATTTTCTTATACTTTGCATTTGCATGATCGCCGGATCTGTCGTATATTTGCGGCGTCAATTTGAGCAATTAACAAAATGTACGACGTACTTCAGGGTGATTTGATCTAACACTTCTTTCTAACGATTCTTTAGTGTACAACTCCTGCATTGCTCAGTAAATAACAATTGGTAAAAATAAAATAGGAATCATATGACAAGTGATGTTATGCCATCTCGTGTACAGATGGACGCAGGTGTACTTAAAGACCTGCTCAGCGAAGTAAAAGAAACGGTAGCCAGGGATTTCGCAATGCCTCAAAGTGCTAAGCAAAAATTCAGTGCAGTCGATCTTTGGAGAATCCAGAAAAACAGCAAGCTGGCTAATGGATTTTTCAGACGCAGATCATTATAAAAGATCTCTTTATAATCAACCTGTTACCACAAATTCTTTTACTGAACATCCCGCCACAGGCGGGATGTTTTTATTTTTAGCCGGCTATTGCATTCACAAAAACAGAACTGTATTTTTAAGTAGTAACTCTTAACAGTTGCCCTTAAAAATCCAACCCTGATCCATGAGAAGCCGGATCATTTTACGCATTATCCTACTCCTGCTGGTAACCCTGGCCGTTATGGCCTCACATTGCCAGACCATCTCCGGTATTATTAATACTTATTACAAGGTTACAGCCATTAACAGTGCTACTTCCACGCTTACATTAACCGGTACTGCCGGACTAACTTCCGGTACACGCATATTGATTATACAGATGAAAGGAGCGGGTATTGTATCAACCAACAATTCCTCTTTCGGAAACCTGTCTGCCATTAACCAGGCTGGTAATTATGAAATAAACACCATCTGTGGTATATCCGGATCGGATATACTATTACAAAAGCAACTGGCCAGAACTTATGATGTTACCGGGCTGGTGCAGATCGTTACGATTCCGCAGTATAATTCTGTAACAGTGACAGATACCCTAAAAGCTGCAAACTGGGATCCGGTTGCCGGAACCGGCGGAGTGCTTGTCCTCGAAGCAACGGGAACCATTACGCTGAACAGTGTTATCGATGTAAGCGGGGCTGGTTTTACCGGAGGAACCATTGGCAACTACGCCAATTGTGTATGGAGTACTACGGTTAACGATTACGCCTTGCCCGCCGCTCCTTCCGATCCCAACGTTAACGGCGCAAAAAAGGGAGAAGGGATCGCTGCCTTTATTACCAATAACGAATATTCACGGGGAAAGCAGGCCAACGGTGGCGGAGGAGGAAATAATCATAATACCGGTGGCGGGGGCGGGGCCAACTATGGCGCCGGTGGACAGGGAGGAAATCGATCCAATGAAACTTTCTTTGCCTGCCATGGCACCACACCAGGTATTGGTGGGCTCGGTCTTTCTTCGCAAGGATATAGTCTGGCGAATAACAGGATTTTCCTGGGCGGAGGAGGTGGGGCCGGTCATGAAAATAATTCTGTGGCCACGCCAGGTGGAAATGGCGGTGGTATAGTTATCATAAAAGCCGGCGCATTGGCCGCTTCCGGGCAAAAGATTCTTGCCAATGGAACCAGGGGCGTCAATCCCCTCTGTTCAAACCCGTTGATGGCGGAAGGCGATGGCGGTGGCGGCGGTGGAGGAGGAGGCGTTGTATTACTCGATGTAGCCAATTATACAAGCCCGTTTACGGTAGAAGCCAAAGGAGCAGATGGTTCCATTTCCGGAAATGCTACCAATAACTGTACGGGACCCGGCGGTGGTGGCGGTGGAGGCGTGGTATGGGTAAGCGCAGGGTCTTTCCCGGTGAATGTTATCGCCACTACTGCTGCGGGTGCAAACGGAACCATTAGTGCCGTCAATTCAGGAGGATGCGGAGGACAAGCGAATGGCGCGACTTCCGGAGTTTCCGGAGCCTCCCTCACATCACTCGTTATTCCGGAATCCTCCACAATTATCTGCTCTCCGTTGCCGGCTCCGAATCTTCTTTCTTTCCAGGCCGCTGAAAACGGGGGATGGGTTGACCTGAAATGGCTTATCGGGAATGCTAATAATATCGACCAGATTATTCCGGAGCGATCATTCGACCTGCAACGATTCAACTCTTTAACTATACTTGATAAGAGCCATCGTTCTTTCCGGGATAGTGTGGGGGGGTTCTCCCTATTATATTATCGATTAAAGATCGTGAACCAGGACGGAAGCATAGAATATTCTCGCATCATCAGTGTGCGAAACAAACATTCCGCCGTTACTCCCTTGTTGTATCCCAATCCAGCCAGTCAGCAGATTTATATTAATATCGAAGCTGGCAGAAAACAAACTTTGATCATGTCGGTACTGGATGTAAGAGGGCATAATATCCTCCTTCAATCAGTCAATATCGACAAAGGAGGTCAGATCATTTCAATGCCGGTGCAATCGTTGCCTAAAGGAGTATATATCCTGTCTTATCTTCTCGACGGAATACCATTCCGGCAAAAATTTACCAGATTATAATTGCAATTTGCCAATAAGTCAATTAGTCAATGAGCCAATGGAGGATTACGGATGACAGATGGAGAGGCAATGAGCCAATTGGTTAATTGGTCAATTAGCCAATGGAGGATTACGGATTACTGATTACGGATTACGGATGACGAATTGAAAATTCAAAATGCAAAAGTCAAAAGTTAAAAAAAGATTGTAGCTCCCCTCGCCCTTGGGAGAGGGGCTGGGGGTGAGGGAACCGCAAACAGATACCGCCAACCAACCTGAAACGATAAATGCAAAACGAGAAACGCAATTAATGATTCTGGCAATTTGGCAATATGTCAATTGGTCAATTAGCCAATGGAGGATTACGGATGGCGGATTACGAATGACAGATGGAGATGCAATTTGCCAATGCATCAATTGTTGAAAGTACCAATACGATACCCACATTCGCTCCCGCTCCCGCACTCGCTCTCACTCCCGCTCCCGCTCCCACTCACGCTCCCTTTCCCTCGGTCAACAATCATAAAACAATCAACTGGTGTGTTTCAGGCGTCTGCTGTTGCAATAGAATTTTTTTATCACCCACCAGCTTGCTGACGACTTCTCTTTGGTAATGCCTGACTGTTATCAGTGTTAGTCCTTTTTCAACCTGTACGTCGAAAATAGAGGCTGCTTCCAGAGCCAGTTTTTCCAGTTTATCTGGCCGATCATCCATGCATACCTGTACTGTAACCGCTCCGGTCTGAATCAGGTTTGGCTTAATTCTTAGTTCACTGAAAAGATGATATAAGTCTGCTACCGGTTTTTCACCCACAAAAGAAAAGTCTTTGGATTGTAAATGCACCAATGCCTGGTCTTTTTTAATCACTATGATTGGCGGGAGTCCTTTCAATGTTTTGGCGTGAATGACAGTTCCTTCGAGGGAAGGATCTATAAACGATTTCACAAAGAGCGGTATGCCTTTGTTCTGAAGCGGTTTGATGGTTTTGGGGTGGATCACCTGGGCGCCATAATAGGCCATTTCGATCACTTCATCATAGTTCAGTTCAGGAATAAGTCTTGCTTCGGGGAACTGTTTAGGGTCGGCATTCATCACCCCTTCAACATCTTTCCAGATCGTCTGACTTTCTGCATCCAGCAGGTTGGCAAAAACCGCAGCAGAATAATCACTCCCTTCTCTGCCGAGCGTGGTACTCTCATTTTCATCTGTTGATCCGATAAATCCTTGCGTTACGACCAGGTTGCCCTTGTCGAATAGCGGAAGAATAGAGGATTGAACCTGCATAGAAGTATATTCCCAATCGATGGCGGCATCTCTGAAATTATCATCGGTCCGGAATATATCTCTCACATCTACCCATTGGTTGCGTATGCCGATTTCATTGAGGTAAGAACTGATGATGGCTGTTGACAGGAGTTCACCGGTACACACAATTTGATCGTAGTAATAATCGTATTCTCTCACTGGTTTGTCATACAGTAACCATTCCACCTCTGTAAAAAAATTACGAAGCTGCTCTTCGCAGGCCAATGCTTCCGTTACCAGCAAATATTTGGCGGTATGAAGGTGCTGGTCTTTTACCTGGTTGAACAACTGCAAAGCATCTTCTTTGCGGCCGGCATAAAATGCTTCTGCCACTTTTTCGAGCGCATTGGTTGTTTTTCCCATCGCCGAAATAACAATCAAAATTTTTTCGCCTTTGTAAGATTGAAGCAGGCGACCAAGGTTTTGAACTCTTTCCACGCTGTTGACACTGGCGCCACCAAATTTGAAGACCTTCATGATTAGTATAACTATTGATTATTGACGTGCAAAAATCGGTACTTCCGGGCAAAATCAGCTAAAGAATGTGTTGTTTATACAGTATCTCATGCATGGTTTGATTTTTTTACGCTGCAGTCAATCCCTTACTTTTGTTGCCATCAATTCTAAACTTGCTTGTATATGGATGTGAACCGTAAAGTTCAAACGCTGGATGAATTTACCATTCAGCAGATGCGCGATTTCCCTCATGCCACCGGTGAACTGGCCAGCCTGCTACGGGATATCGGCCTGGCCGCCAAGAGAATCAATGTTGAAGTAAACAAGGCCGGCCTGGTTGATATTCTCGGAGATGCGGGAACAACCAATGTGCAGGGCGAGGACGTAAAAAAACTGGATATCTATGCCAACAACCAGTTTGTAGGCGTATTGAAACACGGTATCAGTTGTGGAGGAATTGCGAGTGAGGAGCTGGATGAGTTTTGTCCGTTCGATGATCCCGTCAGCAACAATTCCAAGTATGTATGCCTGTTCGATCCTCTGGACGGCAGTGGTAATATTGACGTAAACGTGTCGATCGGTACTATTTTCAGTGTATATCGTCGAATTACCCCGAAAGGAACACCTGTTACCGAAGCCGATTTTCTGCAACCCGGCCGAAACCAGGTAGCAGCCGGATACATAGTATATGGTTCGTCAACCATGCTTGTGTATGCAACTCGCAGAGGTGCTAATGGATTTACGCTCGATCCATCGATCGGGGAATTTACCATGAGCCACCCGAATATTGTATGTCCGGAATTCGGCAAGATCTACAGCGTTAACCATGGCAATTTCTTCCAGTATGAGGAAGGTGTGAAGCAATACATTACTGCCTGTCAGAAAAAAGATAAAACCACCGGTGGACCTTACACCCAGCGATACGTCGGCAGCATGGTCGCTGATGTACACAGAAACCTGATCAAAGGCGGCATTTTCATGTATCCCGGTACTACCGACAAGCCCAATGGCAAGCTGAGGTTATTGTACGAGTGCAATCCGCTTGCCTTCATCCTGGAAGTGGCCGGAGGTAAGGCTACAAACGGAACCCAAAGAATCCTGGACGTTCAGCCAACCCGTCTGCACCAGCGTTCCCCGCTTTTTATTGGCAGCAAAGGCATGATGGAAGAACTGGAGGGCTATATGAAGCAGGCGGTAAAATAGGGGATAACCGGTTCTTGAAGAAAGAAGGGGTTTAGTACATTCGCAGTACGATGAGCATAGAGATCATAGAATATCAAAGCCGGTATGCGGCTGATTTCCGGAAGCTGAACCTGGAGTGGCTCGATAAATACCATCTCACGGAAAGTCATGACCTGATGGTTCTCGATAATCCGGAAGAAACCATTCTGTTGCCGGGTGGCGCCATCTTTCTTGCCCGCGAGGGAGATACCATAGTAGGTACAGCCGCTATCATGAAAGAACACGGGAACGAGTTCGAATTGGCAAAAATGGCAGTAGCACCGCAATGGCAGGGGAGAGGAATCAGTAAGAAGCTCATCGAAAAATGCCTTGAAAAGGCGAAATCATTAGGGGCTCGAAAGATCAGCCTGTTTTCCAATCACCAATTGACAACGGCACTATCGCTGTATGAGAAATTCGGCTTTCGTCATGTGGACGTTACGGATAGTCCGTTTGCGACAGCCGATGTGAAGATGGAATTGGAAATGGATGAATCGATCAGTTAACAGACAAGGATCAATCAGAAAACAGTACAGTATGTCATCAACCATTATTTCGGTAAAGAACCTGGTAAAGAACTATGGAAACTTCGAGGCAGTAAAAGGGATCAGTTTTGAAGTGAAAGAGGGGGAGATCTTCGGACTCCTGGGGCCGAACGGAGCAGGAAAATCAACAACGCTGGAGATCATTGAGACGTTACGAGAAAAAACCTCCGGGGAGGTGCTGGTCAATGGATTCAATCTCGATCAGAATCCAAACGAAATAAAAAAGGTTATTGGCGTGCAGTTGCAGACATCAGGCTATTATCCCGGACTCAACCTCATTGAACTCATCAACCTGTTTTGCGGCTTATATAACCGCGATATCAACGCCCTGGAATTGCTGGAGATGGTGAACCTGAAAGACAAGGCCAAATCAAAATACAAAGATCTCAGCGGTGGCCAGAAACAACGTTTCTCCATTGCCACGACCCTGATCAACGATCCGAAAATCATATTTCTTGATGAACCCACGACGGGTCTCGATCCGCAGGCGAGAAGAAGCTTGTGGGATCTCATTAAAGGCATACGGGACAAAGGCACCACGGTCATTTTAACCACTCATTATATGGATGAGGCCGAAGTGTTGTGCGATCGGGTGGCTATTATCGATTCGGGGAAGATCATCGCGCTCGACAGTCCCGACAAACTGATCGACGAACTCGTTGATGCCGGTTTTGAACGACCCAAAGAAGTAAAAAAAGCAAACCTGGAAGACGTTTTCATCAACCTTACCGGACATGCACTTCGGGAAGAATAACCTTATTTCATTTCCACCTATATAAATTAAATGATCATGGATCCCCGTTATCCGATTGGTAAATATGAACCTCAACCTTTTTCAGCTGATCAAAAAAAGAAGTGGTTGCAGGACATTCAGTTCCTGCCGGCATTGATAGAAGCTGCCGTGGAAAACCTGGACGAACACCAGCTTAACACCCCTTACCGCGAGGGAGGCTGGACAGTCAAACAGGTGGTGCACCATGTGGCTGACAGTCATATCAACGCCTACACAAGGTTTAAGCTGGGGCTTACCGAAGACAAACCGACTATCAAGCCATACGATGAAGCCGCCTGGGCAAAGCTGGACGATATCGATAAAGTACCTATCAATATTTCCATCACCTTGCTGTACACGTTGCACAGCCGTTGGCATGCGACCATATTGCACCTTACCGATGAACAATGGATGAGATCCGTTGTACATCCCGAGCACGGCAAGGAAATGACCTTGTGGTACCTGCTTGGAAGTTATGCATGGCATGGCCGACATCATGTTGCCCACATCACCACCTTGCGCGACAACAAAGGCTGGCAATAAAATCCATTCACTATGAACTGGAAAACACTTTCATCAGAATATCTGTTTAAAGACAACTGGTTCACCGTAAGGAAAGACAGTTGCCAAAGACCCGATGGTGTTATCGTAGAACCCTACTATGTTTACGAATTTCCCGATTGGGTATGCGCGGTGGCGCTCACCAGGGATGGAAAAGTAGTCATGGAAAAACAATATCGCCATGGAATCGGAGTTACCGCTTATGAATTGCCCGGCGGTTGCGTGGATCCCACCGATCAAAGTTTGGAAGAAGCCATCGCCCGGGAGTTGAAAGAAGAAACTGGTTATGCCTTTGATTCGTATGAATACCTCGGTAAGACCTGCGCCAATCCATCTACCAATAATAACTGGATGCATTTCTTTCTCGCCAGAGGAGGAGTGTTGACCCAGTCGCAGCAACTCGACGATGGAGAAGATATCGAAGTGCAATTAATGAGTGTGGATCAATTGAGGGAGCTTATTCAATCCAACCAGATCATACAGGCCATGCATGTAACAGCCTGCTACTACGCCTTCCAAAAAATATAAACCGCCACACTTTCGGTGAAGTGTGACGGTCATACTCATTCGTTAATTTTCGTGGAGAACAAGGCCCGCTTCCTGTTTCGACAGGGAAGACGCTATTTCATTCAGTTGTTTGGCCACATTGGGTGTTTTGGCCATGCCGGCAATCAGCTTCAATGCATTGCCGTACTCTGTTAATCCTTCCTGGCGGGTGAGGAGCCAGGGATAAGGATCCGGATCGGGTGAGGGTGGAACCGGCCAGGGGAAATGACGGAAATAAGGAGGGCAGATATCATCTCCTTCCTCCCATCCCGCCACCAATCCCTTGGAGGCAAAATCTGCCATCGACCGGCCTGCAGACATGAGTTTTTTCTGCAGCGCCTTATCCGGGAGCGCCAGCGCAATGTCTCTCACCACCCCCGCCATTGCGTATTCTTTGGTGGCAGTGGAGAAACGAGGTCCGTGAGGAATTACAAAATCAAATGCTTCGGCAGGTAGCAGGCCGAATTTTACCAGGAAATTCATCCTGGCTGAAATGTTTCGTGCCATAAGAAAAGGTTTAAGTGAATGAAGGCTTGCAAGGTCGTATGCCGGCGAGCCGAAAACAATACCGTTATCGTAGTACTTAGAGGGTGGCAGCTTCCGGGTCGCTTGGCCCATTATTCGTATCTTTGCCACTTATCGAATCAATCTATATTGGAGCTATGTCTGAAGAAAAAAGTTTGAATTTTCTCGAGGAAATCATCGAAAAAGACCTGGAATCAGGAAAATATACAAGAATTATCACGCGTTTCCCGCCAGAGCCGAATGGCTACCTGCATATTGGTCACGCGAGCAGCATCTGTCTGAATTTTGGGTTAACCCGGAAATATCCCGGCTATACCAATCTGAGATTTGATGATACCAACCCGGTAACCGAAGACACGGAGTATGTGGAAAGTATCAAGGATGATGTTCGCTGGCTGGGATTTACCTGGGAACATGAGCGCTATGCCAGCGACTATTTCGACACGTTGTATGAGTATGCGCTGACACTGATTCGAAAAGGACTGGCTTATGTGGACGACCTCACCAGTGAAGAAATGGCGGCTCTCAAAGGGACGCCCACCGAACCAGGCAAAAACAGCCCCTTCCGTGATCGGTCTGTTGAAGAAAACCTGAAACTGTTTATTGCCATGAAAGAAGGGGTTTTCCCCGACGGAGCTAAAACCCTCCGGGCAAAGATTGACATGGCACATATCAATATGCTGATGCGCGATCCGATCCTTTACCGCATCAAGCATGCCCACCATCACCGTACAGGAGATAAATGGTGCATTTACCCGATGTATGATTTTGCGCACGGACAAAGCGATTCCATAGAGGAAGTAACCCATTCCATTTGTACCCTCGAATTTGTACCACACCGGGAATTGTACGACTGGCTGATCGGTCAGCTCGGTATTTACCCCTCTCACCAGTATGAATTCGCCCGGCGCAATATCAATTATACGGTTACCAGTAAGCGTAAATTATTGCAATTGGTCAACGAAGGTCACGTGGCCGGCTGGGATGACCCTCGTATGCCTACGATCAGCGGTTTGCGTCGCCGGGGATATACGCCCGAAAGCATCCGCGATTTTTGCGACCGTATCGGGATCGCCAAGAGGGATAACCTGGTAGATGTGAGCCTGCTGGAATTCTGCATTCGTGAACACCTGAATAAAATCGCGTTGAGACGAATGGTGGTTTTTGATCCCGTAAAAGTGGTGATCACCAACTACGACAAGGAAATGGAATTTCTGCCAACAGAAAACAACCCTGAAGATCACAGCACAGGCCATAGGGATATCGCCTTCAGTAAAGAAATTCTCATTGAAAGGGATGATTTCATGGAGAATCCTCCGAAGAAATATTTCCGTCTTTCTCCGGGAAGCAAAGTAAGGCTGAAAAGTGCTTACATCATTCAGTGCGACGAAGTGATCAAAGATGCCAGCGGCCATATTACGGAACTTCATTGCTCTTATTTCCCCAATAGTAAGAGTGGGGAAGATACCTCCGGGATAAAGGTACAAGGCACCCTTCATTGGGTGAATGCGGCCGACGCCGTAGAGGTAGAAGTGAGAGAATATGATCGCTTGTTCCGGGTGGAGGATCCAACGGATGAAGAAGGGGATTTCAAGGAATACCTCAATCCGGAAAGCCTTAAAGTAGTGAAAGGGTTTGCGGAACCGGCCATCAGCGAAGCGCAGGCAACCGACCGTTTTCAGTTTTTGCGGAAAGGATATTACTGCCTTGATAAAGACTCATCCGGATCACGACTGATCTTTAATAGAACAGTAACGCTGAAAGATACCTGGGCCAAGGAACAGAAGAAAGGGTAGAGGCCTCCAGGCTTTCAGGTACAGGAAATAATAGAAAAATCCCCGGACTACCGGGGATTTTTTTGGTTTGAATATGTTCTGAAGTTTAGAAACCTTTTTTGGACTCGCCAGTCTTCGCAGCGGCGGCTTTCAGTTTCGCATAATCAAATACAATATTGCAGAAAGCCTTCACTCCAACATCCAGTCGGCTGTCGTCGATGTAGAAGTCCGGTGTGTGGTGAGCTGCCGCATCACGCGGATTGGTTCCTTTTGGCATTCCTCCCAGGAAAAAAAAGAATGAAGGTGCTTTCTCTCCGAAATAAGAAAAATCTTCTGCCCCGGTCGTCCATTCTGTTTCGTAGACATTGTCTTTCCCGGCGGCCGTTTCCAGCGAAGGCAGCATCATTTTAACCAGTTCCGTGTTGTTATAGGTTACCAGGGTTTTGGTGTCGATGCTGACTTCAACGGATGCACCCGATGCCTCTGCGATTTTGGTGGCCGTTGTTCTGAGTCTTTCATGGACCTCTTTCTGCATCTCCGGGTCGAGTGTTCTGATCGTTCCTTCCATGACAGCTTCTTCCGGCAGGATGTTAGGACGAACACCACTGGTGATCTTTCCTACAGTAATCACCACAGGCGCCTTTGTCAGGTTTTCCTGTCGACTGACGATTGTCTGAATGCCGTTAATGATTTGGGCAGAAACCACCACCGGATCGATACCGCTCCATGGCTGCGACCCATGTGATTGCTTACCTTTTACCTTAATAGTAAACCAGTCGCTGCTGGCCATCGTTGCGCCCGGTTTGTATTTGATTTTCCCTATTTCTGTCTGGGAATTGATGTGGATGCCGAAGATGGCATCCACTTTTGGATTGTCCATCACTCCTTCTTTTACCATCAGGGGAGCGCCGCCTTCTTCTGTTCCAGGGGGTCCCTCCTCGGCTGGTTGGAAGATAAACTTCACCGTTCCAGGAACATCTTTTTTCATGCTGCTTAGCAATTCGGCTGTGCCCAGCAGCATGGCCACATGGGTATCGTGTCCACAAGCATGCATTACATCAACTTCCTGCCCATTGTATTCGCCTTTTGCTTTTGAGGCAAAGGGGAGGTTCACTCTTTCCTTTACTGGCAGGGCATCCATGTCTGCCCGCAGGGCAATAACCGGTCCGGGCTTACCACCCCGAAGTATTGCCACCACCCCGGTTTTGGCCACATTGGTTTTCACCTCCAGGCCGAGCTTTCGGCAAATGTTCGCAATAAACTCCATCGTTTTATATTCCCGGTTGCCCAGTTCCGGATTCTGGTGAAGATACCTTCTCCATTCAATCACCTTAGGTAGCAGCGCTTTTGCGTCCTGTTCTATCTTTTGCGGCCCCGGCTGAGCCCAACCCGTAAGGGTACCTGAAACCGCGATAAACAATACTAAAAAGATCCTTTTCATACAGTTGGTTTGAATGCTGAATTTATCGAATTCATTTGATTGAATGAAAACAGAGAAAGAGAAAGAGAAACAGAAAGAGAAACGGAAAGGGAAACGGAAACGGAAAGGGAAAGGCTGAATGGAGCGGGAGCGAGAGCGAGAGCGGAAAGGGAAAGGGAAAGGGAAAGAGAAACGGAAAGGGAAACGGAAAGGGAAAGGCTGAATGGAGCGGGAGCGAGAGCGAGAGCGGAAAGGGAAAGAGAAAGAGAAACGGAAAGGGAAAGGGAAAGGCTGAATGGAGCGGGAGCGAGAGCGAGAGCGGAAAGGGAAAGGGAAAGGGA